>JANQFX010000041.1 GCA_028277725.1 Thiohalocapsa sp. | reverse complement strand
CCCCGCCATTTTTCAAGCGCCCAAGCGCTCGAAAAATGGAGCGAAGCGGAAACCGCGTTTTCGCTTCGCGTCTTGAAAAGTTGCCAGGACGGCAATTTTGCAAGGTCCCCTAGAGTGTGGCGGACGAGGGTTTCCGGGTGGTGTTTCGGCACAGCGGGCCCTGCACCGGCGACTAGCGAAGCCATGACATGGGAGAGCGGGATGACCGTGCAGAACCCCGATTCGAGCGCATCGGCCCATTCATCGGATAGATCACCGGGGATCGGCTATCTGGTCTCCCAGTACCCGGCCATCTCCCACACGTTCATCCTCAACGAGGTCCGCTCCCTGCGCCGCCAGGGGTTCCGCATCGCCGTGGCCTCCATCAACGGGGCGGATCGCAAGCCGGACGCCTTTACGGCGGAGGAGATCGAGGAGGCCAATGCCACCTACTACGTCAAAGCAGACGGCCCGCGCGGGGCTCTGTCAGCGCTGAGCTGGGCCCTAAGGGAGCGGCCGGGCGCGACCCTAAAGGGGCTCTGGTTCGCCCTCCAGCTCGGCGGAACGGACATCCGCAAGTGGCTTTACGGGCTCTTCTATTTCATCGAGGCGCTGATGGTCGGCCGCTGGCTGGCGCGCGAGGGCATCGGCCATCTGCATGTGCACTTCGCCACGCCGGCCGCCACCGTGGGCCTCATCGCCCGGCGCATCTTTCCCATCGGCTTCTCCTTCATGGTGCACGGGCCTGACGAATTCTACGACGCGCCCGGCTACCGCTTGGTAGAGAAGGTGGCAGGGGCCGACTTCGTGTTGGCCATCGGCAGCTACGCGCGCAGCCAGCTGATGAAGCTGACGCCCCCGACGCAATGGGACAAGTTCGAGGTCTGCCCCCTCGGCGTCGACCCGGAGCGGTTCCAGCCGGTGTCGCCGCGTACCGCCCCCGACCCGGTGGAGGTGATTTGCGTCGGCCGGCTGGTGCCCGCCAAGGGGCAGCACATCCTGGTGCGCGCCATGGCGCGGCTGCGGGAAGACCGGGCCCCGGTGCGGTTGCGGGTGGTGGGCGACGGGCTGGACCGGGCGTCTCTGGAGCGCGAGGTCGCCGCCCTAGGACTTCATGACGTCGTGATCTTCGAGGGCGCGGTCAACGCGGACCGGGTGCGGGAACTCTATCGCGGGGCGGATATCTTCGCCCTGGCGAGCTTCGCCGAAGGCATTCCCATCGTGCTCATGGAAGCGATGGCCATGCAGATTCCGGCTGTCTCGACGCGCATCACCGGCATCCCGGAGCTGATCCGCGACGGGGTCGATGGATTGCTGGTCATGCCCTCGGACATCGACGAGCTCGCCGGCGCCATCGCCCGGCTGGCGGCGGACGAGCAGCTGCGCCTTGACCTGGGCCGGGCCGGGCGCGAGCGTGTGCTGGAGAAGTACAACCTGCCGCGCAACACCGAGCGTCTGGCCGGCATCTTCCGCGCGCGACTGGCCGCGGAATCCCCCAGGCAACCCGCGGGTGAGGGGGGCCGTCCATGACCCTGCTGCTGCATCTGCTGGCACTCGCCCTCGTGCTGGCGACGCTCCCGGGTACCCTGGAGCTGCTGCTGCTGACCCTGGCCGGCCTGTTCTATCGCGAGCCGGAATCGAAGCGCGTGATCGACGGTCTGCGTCTGGCCATCGTGGTGCCCGCGCACAATGAGCGTCTGCACATCGAGCGTTGCATCGGGAGCCTCACCGAGGCGGCGCAGAGCGCGGACGCGGAACTCATCGTCGTCGCGGATAACTGCGAGGACGAGACGGCGGACCTAGCGCGCGCGGCCGGCGCCCGCGTACTCGAGCGCACCGACCCTGAGCGGCGTGGCAAGGGCTACGCGCTGGACTTCGCCTTCGCGCAGTTGCTGCCGGAGGGCTTCGATGCCTTCGTCGTGGTCGATGCCGACAGCGTCGTCAGCGACGATCTGCTCGCCGACATTGCGGCGCAGATGGCCGATGGTGCCGATGCCGTGCAGGTCCGTTACACGACCCTCAACGCCGATGCCTCCCTACGCACACGGCTAATGAACCTGGCCCTGATGGCCTTCAATGTGCTTCGGCCCCGCGGGCGCGCGGCGCTCGGGCTGTCTGCCGGTATCCTGGGCAACGGCTTTGCGCTGTCCGCGGACACCCTGCGGGCCGTGCCCTATGGTGCGGCGTCGGTGGTCGAGGACTTGGAGTATCACCTGCTGCTGGTCGAGGCCGGCAGGCGGGTGCGCTTCGCCGACCGCGCCTGGGTGAAAGCGGACATGCCCACCGGCGGTCGCGGCAGCCGCACCCAGCGGGCGCGCTGGGAGGGCGGTCGGCTTCGGATGATCCTGAGTCATGTGCCGTCGCTGCTGAGACGAGCGGTCGCCGGCCGTGGGCGCTTGCTGGAGCCCGCGCTGGACCTGCTTCTGCTGCCGCTCAGCCTGCACGTGACCCTGCTCTTCGTCGCACTGCTTTTGCCGGTTGGGCTGGCGAGGGTCTATGGTCTGGCGGGCCTGACGGTGGTGGCGCTGCATGTGCTGGTGGCGGTGCGCGTCGGCGGTGGCGGACTGCGGGAACTCGGGGTGCTGGCCGCCGCGCCCTTCTATGTCCTGTGGAAGCTGGCGCTCCTGCCGGCCATCACCCGCGCCGGGGGCAGCGGTGCCGCCTGGGTGCGCACCGACCGGGAATCGAACGAGCCATGACGCGATGACTGAGCCCGCCCAGCCCGATCTGTCCGTGATCGTGGTGTCCTTCAACACCCGTGACCTCCTGCAGGACTGCCTGCAGACCTTGTATCGCCACGCTGGTCCGCTGCGGCTGCAGGTCATCGTTGTCGACAACGCCTCGGATGACGGCTCGGCGGACATGGTGGCGACCGAGTTCCCGAAGGCCGCGCTCATCCGCAGCGAGGTCAACCTCGGCTTCGGCCCGGCCAACAACCGCGGGTTCGAGGCGGCCACCGGTCGCTACGTCGTGCTGCTGAACTCCGACGCCTTCGTCGATGCCGATACCCTGCCGCGTGCCTGTGCACGCATGGATGAGGAACCGGACACCGGCCTCGCCGGCGGCAGGCTGGTGGGACGCGACGGTGAATGGCAGCCCTCGGCGCGCCTGTTCCCGTCGTTGCTGAACGAGTTCCTGACCATCAGCGGGCTCTCTGCCAAGCGCCCGACTTCCCGTTTCTTCGGCCGTGTAGACCGGACCTGGGCAGACCAGGACCTGCCGGCGGATGTGGACTGGGTGCCCGGTGCCTTTACCATCATCCGGACCGAGGCGCTCGAGCGGGTCGGCGTCTTCGACGAGCGGTTCTTCCTGTACTACGAAGAGGTCGACCTGTGCCGCCGTGTCCAGGCGGCCGGCTATCGCATCCGCTACTGGCCGGACGTTCGTGTGGTCCACATCGGCGGGGAGTCGTCGCGGACGCTGAAGCGGCTCACATTCTCCGGCAGCGGCAACCAGCTCACCCTATGGCGCATGCGTAGCCAGGCGCTCTATTACCGCAAGCACCATAGTCTGATGAGGGCTTGGTTGTCGATGCAACTGGAGCGTGGCTGGCATTGGCTGCGGGGCCTGCGCAACAGGCTAACGGGTGCGGGGGAGAAGGCGGAGGAGTCCGCGGTGATCCAGACCCTATGGCGGCAGGCCTGGCGTGAGACCGAGCACGGACGCAGTTCGCCACCCCAGCCCTGGTGAAGACGAAACCCTGGCGCCAACCTGATCCCAACGACAACGAGTGGAGCGGCCGATGTTCGAAGGCGTGAAGGAGGACTGGCGCACCTACGAGGGAGACATTCAGCGCCATGGCTTCTGGGTGATGCTGGTGTATCGGTTCGGGCGCTGGCGCTACAGCATCCGCAACAAATGGCTGCGGCTGCCGTTCTCGCTACTCTACAAGTTGCTCAAACTCCTGAGCCAGATCCTGAGCGGGATCGATCTGCCCTGCGAGACCACCGTCGGGCGGCGCTTCCTGATCGAGCACTTCAGCGGCATCATCATCAGCGGCGACGCGGTGTTCGGTGACGATTGCGTCGTGCGTAATGGTGTTACCGTGGGGCTGCTGCGCCGCGACGAGCGGGGCTCGCCGCGCATCGGCAATCGGGTGGACATCGGTGCCGGGGCCAAGGTGTTGGGCCCCATCAAGATAGGCGACGATGTGCTCATCGGCGCCAACGCGGTGGTCATCCGTGACGTGCCCGCGAGCCATATCGCGGTGGGCATCCCCGCCCAGGTCAGGCCCCGCAAGGATATGCCGACCGCAGCAATCGCGGCAGATTGAGCGCAAGAGGAGAAGACCACGACAGCGGCCGTCCTTGGCCGTCGGCATCCATCGCTCAAGTGGCCTTCGATCAACTGGCCGCCGATCAAGTGGCCTCCGTCACTGTCCGAAGGTGATGGTCCGCAGGAACAGCTTGGTCGGGTCCGCGTGCAGGTACCAGTCCTTATGCTCGGTGCCGCCGCTCTCGGCCCAGGCCGCGAACTCCGGATAGGCATCGGTGATCTCGATGTGCTCCATCGGGTGGTGCCAGTCGACGGGTAGGTTGAGTGCCCAGGGCAGTCCGTTGGTGCTGAGGTAAGAAACACCCTCATCCAGGTTGCTGGCATCATCACGCGTGCCGAAGAAGAAGGAGCCGACCCGGCTGGTGGGCACCTGATTCGGCAGATGGATCTCGTGGTGGCGGTGTTGGACCAGGTAGAGGAACGGGTTATAGGGTGCCTCGCCGAAGTCCGCCTGCGGGACCGGTTCGGCCAGAATCAACTCGATGCTGAACGGCGTCGGTTCCACCTCGGCGCAATTCTGGGTGTTGAAGTACCAGCACCAGTGGCTGTGCAGGCCGAGCTCGGTGACGTCCGGAACGAGCACCAGACTGAGCCCCTCGTTCGTCTCCTCGGGCACCAACTCCATCGGCTCACCGTCGTCGATGGTGATGGTGGCGCTGTGGACCAGTCCTGGGTCGAGCTCCGGGAAGTAGTAGCCGAAGCCCGCCCGGTAGCCGGCGCCGCGGGCCATCATTTCGAAGTTGCCGCGCAGGGCGGTGACATCGCCGTTGATGTCGCGGATCTCGTCCAGTTGGTAGCGCATCACCAGGTCGTTGAAATCGTAGTCGCCGCGCCAGGGCCAGTTGTCTTCGAAGGCGAGGGTGGCGTAGCCGTCGGCCGTGGGATAGCTGGCCACGAAGGCGCCGAGCGGGTCATCCGGCAGTTCATCCTCCTCATCCGGCACGCCGTCGCCGTCGCGGTCCGAGACCTCGTTTATGACCAGCAGGTCCTCCGACTGGATGGCCTCGGGCGGGTTCGACTCGATGGCGATGAGCAGGTCGTTGAAGTCGTGGTCACAGCCGTCGTTGGTTCGCTTGATGTCCTCCATGCCGAGGACGACCTTCTCCTCGTCCGGGTCGTAGAGCAGTACCGTATGGGCATTGAGGTCATCCTCGGCGGTCTCCGGGTTCAGGCCGCGTAGGGTGTAGAAGACCCAATGGTCCCAGTTCGGGCGGACGCCCTCGGTGGTCCAACCGTTGGACACGACAAAGAAGCTGATGCGCGTGCCGGCCTCGAAGCGCCCCAGGTAGACCTGATCACCGGTGCGCAGGCCCGCGTCGCTGCCACCGGCCCAGGGGTATGAAGCATTCGGGAAGACGATGGTGTGCTCGATCTCCTCTGGGGTCTGCGGCGGGTCGTTCACCGGATAGGCTATGTATCCAAAGCTGTTCTTGTAGCCGGCCCCCTCGTGCAGGAAGGTGACGAAGACGTCGCCCGTCTCGCGCATGGTGATGTTCCCGCCCGCGTCATCGGTGATCAGGCTGACGTCCGCGTCGCGCACGTCGCGACGCTCCGGCAGCGCGAGGTTGATGCGGTCCATCAACTCCACGGAGACCTCGGTGCTCATCTCGAGGTCTAGCGGGATACCCCTATGGTCGTGATTGGCCTCGTAGATTGTCCCCCCGGCGGCCGGTGTGCGTGCGTCGAAGTGATAGTTGTCGAAGCGATCATCGGCCGCGGTGTTGCCGCTGAGCAGTGCCACCAAGGAAATGTAGAGCGGGGCGTAGTTGATCTTGTTCACGTGGATGCCTCGATAGGTCCGGCGCCGCGGCGCGTGAAGAAACTTGTGCGTGACTCGGTCGCCATATGGCCTGCGCTGGTGCCTGCTCAGCGGAGCACCTGATCGATGCTCTGCTCCTGCACGCCGACGACGGCCTCGTTATCGATGCCGAGCACATTCCCACGCACCAGCACCTGGTCCAGGTGGTTGGGCAGGGTCACGCTGCCCTCGAACACGCCGAAGTCGTCGGTCATGCCGCTGACGATGCGCAGATCGCCGCCGGCCGGGTCGAAGACCTCGATCAGGCGATTCGATGCCGGCAAGCCCTGGTGATCGTAGACCTGCACACGCACGAAAACCGGGCGGTCGTTGGCGTAATCGAAGCTATTGGTGACCCGCAGTGTGTCGACGCTGGTCGCGGCCTCGGCGAAGGAGCCGAACACAGGCGCGAAGGTCAGGAGGATGCTGAGGGTCAGGATCTTCATATCGTTGGCTCCGAGGGGGCATCGAAACTTGGGGGTTCGTCGATGATTAAGCACCTCTCGTGCCAGAAAACTTTTTTCAATTAAAACAGATTGATATGAAGAAAACTGGAGGACTGGGGGCTCGCGTTTCGCGAAACGCGCGCAAGTCGGTTCCCAGAATGCAATGCCCGGTGGTCGTGATGGTCTCGGGGTCAAGGCTTCGAGTGGGTATGCCGGAGGTGCTGCTTGACCGACTTCAATGCCTACGGGTCGGCTTCGGCCAGCACGGCCGGTTGAGCGCGGTCGCACTGGATCATCTCCGAACAGCATCGAGGTCCACTCCCGCCGTGGCTTCACAGCACGAGTCCTTCGTCGATCCGGGATGGCTATCGGATCGGGGATCGCATAACGACTGGCTCAGCTTGCTCAAAGCCGGAGCCGGATTCTGTCCCTCTGTGTCGGGCGGTCGGCTAGGGCCTTCAGGAGTGTCGCGTGTCCCTCGTGATACCTTGCGGGGGCGTCCTGCCGCCGCAAGGACTCGGTCCTTGGCGACAACTTCTTTGTGCCCCGGTTCGCCCC
>JANQFX010000080.1 GCA_028277725.1 Thiohalocapsa sp. | reverse complement strand
CCCCGCCATTTTTCAAGCGCCCAAGCGCTCGAAAAATGGAGCGAAGCGGAAACCGCGTTTTCGCTTCGCGTCTTGAAAAGTTGCCAGGACGGCAATTTTTCAAGGTCCCCTTAAGGATCCTATTGCCGTAGCGACAGGCTCGCATCTCGCTCCCGCCAGCCCCCTGGGCCAACGCCAACGATCTCCTTCAAGGCGATTCCCTCTGCGCTGATACTCCTGATCTCGCCGTAGTTCTTGCCCATGTGGTCACCGACACCGACCTTGTGCAGTATCCCGTCGGGGCTCATGACCAACCCCCAACGCGTGTCGTTCTGCTCCAGCGTACCCACCATGCGCAGGGAGTCGAGCGAGTAGTTCTCCAAAGCCTCGCGCCGCCGCAGCGGGTCCGGCGCGATGCCGGTGCCCTGGCGCGGCATGGTCGCCTGGGCCGTGCGATCGTCCATGACAAAGGGGTCGCGCCGGTTATCGGGCTCGTAGATGAACCTATATGGCTGCGGCGGCTCCGGAATCGGTTCCAAGGGCCCCGGCGGACGCTCCTTGACACGGGCGACATAGGTCTCGAGCTCGTCCAGGTTGGGCTGACTGCAGGCGGCGAGCAGCCCGCAGGCCACCAGGGCACCGATGCCGTGCCGAAAGGCGCGCATCATTCGACCGCCGCCTCTTCGAGGTAGCGATAGGTCTTGACCGTCGCCTCCATGGCGAGACGGGGCTCGGCGCCGGTCTGCTCCGACCTACCGCCGTCGATCTTGACGTCGTGGATGGTGACGATACGCGGCAGCGCCGCCAAGCCACTGATGAAGCGACCGAACTCGTGATAGCGGCCGTTGACACGCACGCGGATGGGCAGTTCCGCGTAGAAGTCCTTTTGCTGCTCCGTCGACGGCTGGAACAGCTCGAACTCCAGACCCGCGGCGAGCCCGGTCTGGGAGACGTCGACCAGCAGTCCCGCCACCTCGGTTCGGTCCGGCAGCTGGCGAACCATGGCGCCGAATCGTTCCTCCATTTTTGCGAGCTGCTGCTCGTAGCCCCCAAGGTTGGCAGCCTTTTCCTGCTTCTTCTCGAAGGACGCCCGCAGGTCGACCTCCTTCGCCACGCTCCGGTCCAAGCGGGTGATCTGATCGCGGGTAATGAAGTGGTACCAGCCATAGCCCACCGCGGCACATAGGACCAATACCAGCACGACCTTCGCCACCACCGGCCATTCGCCGATGTTGTTGAGGT
The DNA here is from genome assembly GCA_028277725.1 of Thiohalocapsa sp. Taxonomy (GTDB): domain Bacteria; phylum Pseudomonadota; class Gammaproteobacteria; order Chromatiales; family Chromatiaceae; genus Thiohalocapsa. Next base: position 30,932 of record JANQFX010000080.1, on the reverse strand, counting down.
TGAGTTCGTTCAGGTCGCTGAGTTCCACGGGCCCTGTTCTCTACGCATACTCAAGCCTCGCCCACCAACCTGCGCTCCGGCGGGGAGATCAGCCCGATCTCCGGCTCCGCATCAGCGCTGACGCGCTGCTGCTTGAAGCTCAGCCGGAAGTGGCTGAGACCTGTCCCCGTCTGATCCTTGTTCTCGATGACCAATAGCTGCGGATCCGTGATCCAGGCCGAGGCGTTGATGTTGCGCATGAATGCCGACACCCGGGCGTTGGACTGGGCCCGCCCCTCGACCTCGACCTTGCTACCGGTTTGATCCACGGAGGTCAGGAATACGCCCTCAGGGATCGATGACACGAGTTCGTCGAACAGGTGCACAATCTCGGGGCGACTCTCCTGGAGCTGTTGGATCACGTTCATGCGCGAGATCAGGTCGGCCTTGGTTTGCTCGAGCTTTTCGATCTTCTTGATGCGCAGGTCGAGTTTGCGGATCTCCTGCTCCAGCATGGCGTTGCGCGCCTCCTGCGCCGAGATCATGCTCTCGATCTGCAGGCGCACGCCGACGGCCAGAAGCAGCACCGCAGCCAAGGCGGCGCCCGTGGCAATGAAGAAGTCCCGCTGTCGCCTGCGACGCTCTTTTTCGCGCCAGGGAAGTAGATTGATACGTGCCATGTCAGTCGAATGCCCTCAGCGCCAGCCCTGTGGCGGCCATCAGGGTCGGCGCGGCCGCCATGAGCGCTCTTGCATCGACACCAGGGCCGGGTGCCATGGCGGCGAACGGATTGGCCACTGAGACGGGAAAGCCCAACCGCTCCTCGATGAGCTCATCGATCTTGTCGATACGCGCCGCCCCGCCGGCCAGCATCACCTGATCGGTCCGGTTGAAGCTACTCGCGGAGTAGAAGAACTGCAGCGCGCGGGCAATCTGCTGCGACAGGGCCTCTTTGAAGGGTCCCAACACTTCCGTCGAGCAGTTCTCGGGCAGATTGTTCTGTTCCAGGCGTTCGAGCGCCTGCGGCCGGGTGAGGCCATACCGCCGCTCGATCTCACCGAGCAACTGGTTACCCCCGAAGTTCTGCTCACGCGTGTAGGCAGTCCTGCCATCGTGCAAGACCTGCAACGTCGTGGTGGTTGCTCCGACATCGACGACGGCGACGGTCTGGTCCTGGCGTTCGTCCTCGAAGCGACCGAGCAGCAGCGCGCACGCGGCCTCCATCGCATAGGCCTCCACGTCGACGACCTCGGCGGTCAGCCCGGCCAGCTCCAGCGCCGCGACACGATCATCCACGTTTTCCCGCCGCGAGGCGGCGATCAATACATCCACCATGTCCGGGTTGGTCGCCGACGGGCCGACCAGATCGAAGTCGATGTTGACCTCTTCCAGGGGATAGGGGATGTACTGATCGGCCTCGAGCTGGATCTGAGTCTCCATTTCTGCATCCGAGAGCGTGCCCGGCATGGAGATGACCTTGGTGATGACCGCCGACCCAGCCACCGCACATGCCGCCCGGCGCGTCTTGGTGCCTGAACGCGCGACCGCGCGCTGGACCGCCTGCCCGACGGCGTCGACGTCGGAGATCTTCTTCTCCACCACCGCATTCACCGGCAGCGGCTCGACGGTAAAGGCCTCGACCCGAAAGAGCTCGGCGGCGGTACCAGCGGTTTGGGACAACTCGATCAGCTTGACGGCCGTGGAGCTGATGTCCAAACCGAGCAGTGCCTTCTGTTGTCGACCGAATCCGAACATGGGCGTTGTAATCGGTGGCGGCGGACGATCTCATAAAGCGGGTTGACTTTCATCTATAACTATATCATATGAAAGCAGTTTGATAAGTCCGAACCGCCCCTTGGAACCGCTTCCGGCCGACCGTTCAGCCGAGAGCCGCGGGTCGTGGAACCCCCAGGCCCGACCCCCGTTCCCCGTCGCGGCGATGCGCCTTCGACGCAGCATCAGCCGCGAGGCTTGCCCCGGCTTGCTTGGGTTATCATCTTTGGAACGCGCCGTGACCGAAGCGAAATGAGCCCATGCCCAGGCGATCGGGAACCAAAGCCACCGCCACCCCCGCCTCCGCGCGGCGCCCCAAACGCCACGCCAACACGGGCGTGCCGACAAGGCGCGACAATGCGGACCTGCGAGCGCGCTGCCGCGCACAACGCAGACAACTCGCTTACGAGTCCGCCAGGATTCTGGCCGACCAAGGCCCCTCAGAGTTCGATCGCGCGCGGCGCAAGGCCGCGGCGCGTCTCGGCATGACCGACAAACGCTGCTGGCCGGATAACGGCGAGATCAACGACGCCTTGCTGGAGCACCAGGCGTTGTTCGAGCCCGAGGAGCGGGCCCAAGACCTGGCGGACCTGCGCCGCCATGCGCTGCGTGCCATGCGGGAGTTCGAGGACTTCCGCCCACGGCTGATCGGCGCCGCATTGCGCGGCACGGCGACCTTGGAGCACGGCGTGGAACTACGTCTGTTTGCCGACAGCCCCGAGGAGGTGCTGATGGAGTTGATGGAACGACGCATCCCCTGGCAGCAGCGCGACGAGGCGCAGCGCTTCTCCGGCGGCAACGTGCAGACGCACCCGGTGTTCGAGTTCGTCGCCGGAGACGTACCGATGGCGCTTCAGGTGTTGCCGTGGCGCGCCCTGCGACAGCCGCCGCTGGACCCGGTATCGGACCGCCCGGAGCGCGGCCTCGGCGTGGATGAGCTCTCGGCGCTGCTCTCCGAGGGCGCAGCAGCGCCCTAGGGCGGGCCACGGCAGCCCGCCCGAGTGCCATCTCGGCGGGCGTGGCCTCAGCGCCTCGAGATGGGCGCGTATTCCCGCTGCTGCGGACCGCAGTAGATCTGCCGCGGCCGACCGATGCGGTTGGCCGGGTCGCTCATCATCTCCGTCCAGTGCGACACCCAGCCGACCGTGCGCGCGACGGCGAACATCACCGTGAACATGTTCCGCGGAATACCCAGGGCGCTGTAGATGATGCCCGAATAGAAATCGACGTTTGGGTACAGCTTGCGCTCGACGAAGTACTCGTCGTGCAGGGCGATCTCCTCGAGCTTGAGGGCGAGTTCGAACATGGGACTGTTCGCGGCGTCGGGCATCTCCTCGAGCACCTGATGGCAGACCTCGCGGATGATCTTGGCGCGCGGGTCGTAGTTCTTGTACACGCGATGGCCGAAACCCATGAGCCGAAAGGGATCGTCCTTGTCCTTCGCCTTATCGACGTAGGTCTGCACCTGGGAGACGTCGCCGATCTGGGTCAGCATGTCCAACACGGCCTCGTTGGCGCCGCCATGCGCCGGACCCCAGAGCGAGGCGATGCCGGCGGCGATGCAAGCGAAGGGGTTGGCCCCCGAACTGCCCGCGAGCCGCACGGTGGAGGTGCTGGCGTTCTGCTCGTGATCGGCGTGAAGGATGAACAGCAGGTTCAGCGCTTTCTCGGCGAGCAAGCCGGGTTCGTAGTCGGCGCAGGGGGTCGCGAACATCATGTGCAGGAAGTTCGCGCCGTAGCGCAGGTCGTTGCGCGGGTACATGATCGGCTCACCGACACTGTGCTTGTAGGCAGCCGCGGCGATGGTGGGCACCTTGGCGATGAGCCGATGAGCGGAGATCTCGCGGTAGTGCGGGTCGTTGACGTCGATGGACTCGTGATAAAAGGCCGACAATGACCCGACCACACCGCACAGAATCGCCATCGGATGGGCGTCGTAATGGAACCCGTTGAGGAAGTCCTTCAGGTTCTCGTTGAGCATGGTGTGGTTGGTGATGACCTGCTCGAAGTCCACCAGCTCACGCTCCCTCGGCAACTCGCCGTAGAGCAGCAAGTAGGCCACTTCCAGGAAGCTCGCCTTGGTCGCGAGTTGCTCGATGGGATAGCCGCGGTAGAGCAGTACGCCCTTCTCGCCGTCGATGTAGGTGATGGCGCTCTCGCAACTCGCGGTTGCCATGAACCCGGGATCGAAGGTGAAGAATCCCGCGTCACGGTAGAGCGTCGAGATATCCAGCGCCGGGGGCCCGATGGTGCCTTCGCGCAGGGAAAACTCGTGTCTGCTGTTGTCCGTATTGTCGACGAGGGTGACGGTCTTGTCGGTCATGGACGTGACTCCAAGGGTCCGAGTGGTTGCGAACCGACCCGTTTCCATCGGGCCGGATGTGTGCCGAATCGCACTGCATTGGTGCGCGACGAGGTGACGCGTCCGGTCGCGTCCGACCGTCCCGCACCGGTGTACTGCGCGCGCCCTCGATTGGCGCGGGCACCTGTCGCCCCGGCGCGGGCACCGAGTCTCCCCGCCCGCGCTGCATTATCCTAGATGGAGTCGTTGACCGCGCCGACTTCTCTGGAAGACGCTGACTTGCTTCCGGTTCCGTGGAAGATCCGATATCGCCCTTTGGGTGATTGGCGCTACGATCGCCCTGGCACGCCCCGCGGGGCGCACCCTGACAACCGTCCAACTACTCCACCTAAGGATTCTGGGTACTGCAAGAATTGCGCCGCCCCAAGTCATCCTCGGACCAGCGACCCCGTCGATCGAGGCCGCATCCGAGGGCAGGGGCTCGGGCATCGATTCAGACGATGGACGCCAAGCGCTCGATGTCCTCGCGTACGGCGGCCGAGGAACGCTCGAAGTCGGCGCGCTCGCGCTCGTTGAGCTCCAGCTCCACGACCTTTCTGAGCCCGCTCTCGTCGAGGATACAGGGGACCCCCATGGCGATGTCGTGCTTGCCGTACTCGCCCTCCAATAGGGCCACGCACGGCATCAGGCGTCGCCGGTTGTTACTGATGGCATCGACCATGGCTGCGACGGCGGCCGCCGGGGCGTCGTAGGCGCTCGAGTTCTTGCGCAACGCAAGGATCTCCGCACCGCCCTTGCGCGTCCGTTCGATGATCGCCTCCAACCGATCGGCCGGAATGAACGTGCTCACCGGAACGCCATTCACGGTGCAGTAGCGCGGCATGGGCACCATGGTGTCGCCGTGCCCGCCGAGCACGATGGTGGTGATATCGAGCGCCGAGAACCCTGTCTCCTCGGCGATGAACGCCGCCATCCGCGAGGCGTCGAGCACACCGGCCTGCCCGAAGACCCGCGAGCGCGGCCAGCCGGTGCGTTGCGCGACCCGGTAGGTAAGCGTATCAACCGGGTTCGAGACCACCAGGATAATGGCGTTGGGCGCATGCTCGACGATGTGGTCGGTGACGTCGTCGACGATCTTGACGTTGGCCGCAAGCACGTCGGAGCGCGACATGCCCGGCTTGCGGGGGAAGCCGGCGGTGACGACCACCAGATCGGAGTCGGCCAGGATGGCCGGGTCGTTACTGCCGGACAGTCGACAATCGAACTCGAAGAAGGGCGCCGTCTGGAAAATATCCAGCGCCACGCCCTCGGGCACGTCCTCACGAACGTCGTAGAGCGCGACCTCCCGGCACAACTCCTCTTCGGCGAGTATCTGGGCCGTGGTCTCCCCGACTCGACCTGCGCCGACGATGCTGATCTTCTGCACGGTTTCTCCTCCGCTTGCTCGCCCGGCGGGCGCTACCCGGCGGACTGGTTGGTTGTGGGCGGGGATCTGACGTCCCCTCGAAGACAAAGACCGCAGAATGCGCCGCGCACCGGGCGATGCACCCGGAACGACTTACGATTGAGCCGACTCGTGGCCGGTGCGCGCCTCGAAACTCAGTCGGCGGGTTTGGGGGCGACGCCACTCTCCACCGCGGCACGCGCCACCGCCGGCGCCACATGGTCGCGCAGACGCGGGTCGAAGGGCTTCGGGATGATGTACTCGGGGCCATGCGAGAGCGTATCGAGGCCATAGGCATCGAGCACCGACTGCGGCACGGGCTCGTGCGTCAGATCTTTTAGCGCATACACCGCGGCGATTTGCATGTCTTCGTTGATGCGCGAGGCGCGGGCATCCAAGGCGCCGCGGAAGATGAACGGGAAGCCAAGGACGTTGTTCACTTGGTTCGGGTAGTCCGAGCGGCCGGTCGCCATGATTATGTCGTCCCGCACCTTATGGGCGATCTCGGGGCGGATCTCCGGCACCGGATTGGACAGTGCGAAGACAACGGGGCGCGGCGCCATGGCAGAAAGCACCTCGGCGGAGATCAGATCCGGCCCCGAGACGCCGATGAACACATCGGCGCCCTCCATGGCATCGGCGAGGGTGCGTTTCTCGGTGTCCGCCGCAATGCCGAACTTGTAGGGATTGAGGTCGCGCCGTCCGGTGTGGATCACGCCCTGGCGATCGATGGCAAAGATGTTGTTGCGGTGAGCGCCGAGGGTCATCAGCAAGCGAATGGATGCAATGCCCGCCGCGCCGGCGCCGAGGACCACGATGCGTGCGTCTTCGAGCCCCTTGTTCTGCAGTTCCAGGGCGTTCAGCAGCCCGGCGGCGATGATGATGGCCGTACCGTGCTGATCGTCGTGGAAGACAGGGATGTCCAGCTCATCCATCAGGATCTGCTCGATCTCGAAGCAGTGCGGCGCGGCGATATCCTCAAGGTTGATGCCGCCGAAGGTCGGCGCGATACGGCGCACCGTCTCGATGAACTCCTGCGGATGCTTCGCGTGCACCTCGATGTCGAACACGTCGATATCCGCGAAGTGCTTGAACAGCACCGCCTTGCCTTCCATGACCGGCTTGCTTGCCAGCGGTCCGACGTCGCCGAGCCCGAGCACGGCGCTGCCGTCGGTGATGACCGCAACCAGGTTGCCCTTATTGGTGTATTGATAAGCGGTCCCCGGGTCCGCATCGATGCGGCGCACCGGCTCCGCGACGCCTGGCGTGTAGGCAAGGGACAGGTCCCTCTGCGTCTCGGCGGCCTTCTTGATGTGGATGGCGGTCTTACCGGGACTCGGTGCCGCGTGATAGACCAACGCCTCCTGGTTCAGCTGCGCATCGGCGTGGGCAAAGCTCTCGGGGTTCGACATGGTTGGGACTCGGGTGGCAAGACGAAGGGGCGCGGCCGGGTCGGGCCCGTTGCGCCGCGAGCACGGCACGGGACGGGGTTCCCAGGACTACCGGCCCTGCGATTGAACAAGCATGTCCCGAATTGGACCAGGTCCGCAAGGCATCCGCCGCTATGGCGAGCATTGGACTAATCAATAGTTTAGGCGCAAGTCATTGATATTGCGCCGCGGACACGACGATGACATCAGCGATGACAGCCGCTCCGCCGCCCCGAGGAGGAAGGATCAGGGGCGCAGAACCCCTGTAGAAAGGGAGGGAAATGGGCCAACCACAAGCTCACCAGCAGCGGCCCTAGCCGAGCGGACTCGTTCGTGTGGACTAGAATGGACGCCGCCAACGGGGGGATAGGCGGTCAGCAGATGAATGTCATAAGCGCGACGCCCGCCTAGCGCAAGAGGGGAAGGGGGCGCCGAGGGCCTGCCTCGCCCCTGAGGAATGGGCCGGCAATCGGCATGGAATCAGCGGCCGTAGCGGCGGCGGAACTTGTCGACGCGACCACCGGTGTCCAGGATCTTCTGCTTGCCGGTGTAGAAGGGGTGGCAGGAGGAGCAGACCTCGACGTGCAACTCACCGCTGAGGGTCGAGCGCGTGGTGAACTCGTTGCCGCAGCTGCAGACGACCTTGACGTCCTGATAGTTCGGGTGGATGTCGGCTTTCATGGCCAGGTGGCCCCGCTGTTGAGTCAGGTGGAATCGCCAGCCCCAAAAGACCGGCGGAAAACCTGGCAGCATACCCCAAGACCACCGCTTGGGCAAGACCTCGATCCGTTTGGACGCACAGACGAGGGTTTATGGGTCAGACGCATCGGCGTCACCTGTCGCTTTCTGCGTCAGCTCCTTCGGCGAACAGGGCGACCAGATCATTGAGAAAGCGCTGGCCCAGGGGTGTCGGGGCGAGTCTTGCCGGGTCCTCCCGCAGCAGCCCTAGTGCCGTCGCGCGCGCCCTGCTCAAGGTCAGCATTCGCCCGGGGAGGCCGGTACGCCAGGCGAACAACGTGCTCTCGACCCCTGCACAGAGCCGCAAGGCGTTGAGCGCGAACTCCACGAGCAAATCGGCATCATCGAGCAGGACCCTGGCGCTCTGCTTGTCCTCGCTCGCCAGGTAGTCCGCCGGCGAGCGTCTGCGGGTCTGCCGCTCCACGCTGCCGGCCACCACGTCCGTGAGCTTGCCGTGGGCGCCAGCGCCGATGCCCAGGTAATCGCCGAAGCGCCAGTAGTTGAGGTTGTGCCTGCAGCGCCGGCCATCTTGCGCATAGGCCGAGACCTCATATCGCATGTAGCCGGCGGCAGCGAGTTGCTCGATGCCCTGCTCCTGCATCTCGTCCAGCAGATCATGATCCGGCAGGGGTGGAGGATCCTGCGCGAAGGCCGTATTGGGCTCCAGCGTGAGCTGATAGTACGAGATGTGCTCGGGACTGAGGTCGATCAGTCGCGCCAGATCCGTGTACGCCTCGTCGAGGTCCTGCCCCGGCAGACCGAACATCAGATCCAGGTTGATGTTGTCGAAGCCGGCGGCGCGGACCTGGCGCAGGGCATCTCGCGCCTGAACGGGATCATGGATGCGTCCGAGCCGACGCAGGTGTTTCGCGTTCAGGGACTGCACGCCGATGGATAGCCGGTTCACGCCGGCGCGGCGATAGGCCGCGAAGCGCGCGTTGTCCGCGGCGCCCGGATTCGCCTCCAGCGTGGTCTCCACGTCCGACGCCAGCTCGCAGCGGGCGTGCACGCCATCCAGCAGGGCCGACAGACCCTCGCCGGAGAACAGGCTCGGCGTGCCGCCGCCGACGAAGACGGAGCGGATGGTCCGCCGTGCCGCCGGTGAGGCGAGTTGGGCGTCCAGGTCCGAAAGCAGCGAGTCCACATAGGCCGCCTCGGGCAGCGCCTCGCCGACGCGGTGGGAGTTGAAGTCGCAATACGGACATTTGCGCACACACCAGGGCATGTGCACGTACAGCGAGAGCGGCGGCGCGCCGGCCTCGAAACGCCGACGCGACGCCTCGGTCATCGGCCTCAGGCTTGGTCGTCGGTCTGCTGGTCGAGCCGATCGCGCGCCTGGAGGTAGGTCAGCTCCGAGATCCCGCTCCATGCCTTCGCCTGCTTGAGGAATTTCTGGTAGGACGCGAAGGTCTTCTGGGAGAAGGCGTCCTGCCCGGCCAGTTCCGCGACCACCTCGTTGGACAGGGTGCGCAGCTTGGCTAGTACCCCATCCGGAAACTTGCGCAGCTCCACATCGTGCTGACTAACCAAGGTCTCGAGCGCAGCCGGATTGCGCGCCGTGTACTCGGCCAGCATGTCCTGATTGACCACCTTGCAGGCATTCATGACGATGGACTGGAGGTCCGCCGGCAGCGACTCGTAGACGTCCTTGTTGATCATGGCCTCAAGGATGGTGCCCGGCTCGTGCCAGCCCGGGTAGTAATAGTACTTGGCGGCCTTGTAGAGCCCGAAGGCTAGGTCGTTATAAGGCCCCACCCACTCGGTGGCATCGATGGCGCCGGATTGCAGGGCCGTGAATAGCTCGCCCCCCGGCAGGTTCACCGGCGTTCCGCCGGCGCGCTTGAGCACCTCGCCGCCGAGGCCAGGGATGCGCATCTTGAGCCCTTGCAGGTCGGCAACCGAGTTGATCTCCTTATTGAACCAGCCCCCCATCTGTACCCCGGTATTGCCGGCGGGTGCCGGCACCAGACCGAAACCGGCATAGAGTTCAGTCCACAATTCCAGGCCCCCGCCGTGGTACATCCAGCCGTTCATTTCCTGCGCCGTGAGGCCGAAGGGCACGGTGGAGAAGATCTGCGCTATCTCGCTCTTGCCCTTCCAATAATAGGCCGAGCCGTGGCCCATCTCGGCCGTGCCACGGGACACCGCATCGAAGATCTCGAACGCTGGCACCAGTTCGCCAGCGCCGTAGACCTTCACCTGAATACGGCCGCCGCTCATTTCGCCGATGAGTTTGGCCAGATTCTCGGCGCCGGTACCGAGGCCGGGGAAGTTCTTCGGCCAGGTGGTGACCATCTTCCATTTGTGTTCCGGCTTGGCCCAGGCGCTTCGGGCGCCCAGCGCGGCGGTGGCGGCGCCCGCGCCGGCGATGAAGGTACGGCGTTGCATAAGAGTGCTCCTCGTCGTTGTTCAGCTGCGCGCGGCCCGGCGTACTTCAGGTGCCGCGCCACCGGGAAATGATCCACGCTAGCGCGGAGCGCAGCAACACCAGATTCAGCGCCACGCCACCGGTGAGAACCAGCAGGTAGGCGACGTCGCGCAACACGCGCACCAGGGGCGAGGTGGTCTGGCGGAATAGGGTCAGCGCGGCCAGGGACCAGGGCAAGGACCCCACCGCCAGCAGCACCCCAGTGAGGTCGAGCACCGCCGGGACCTGAGCCATGTGCTCGCGCATCCAGCGCTCCAGGAGCGCGAAGGCGAGCAGTGTCAGCAACGCCGCGAGGAAGAGCCGACGGTTGCTCATCGGCGCCCCCGGCCCCGGGCTGGGTCGGGAACTGACCCGCGGCGGGGGGAGATCGGCGGCGAGAACGTGGGCGAACGCGGCCGAGCCATGGCCCGCAGGTGACGCTGAATGGTGTGGTCCAGGGCCAGCCGCAACACCAGGGTCTTGAGCGCCAGTGCGGCGATGGTGACGTTGGCGGCAATACCGAACCCGAGCACTAGCAGGAACAGGATATCGCGCACCGCCGCACCCAAAGCGGAATCGGCCTGCTGATAGAAGTCCAGCGTCAGCAGGGACCAGGGCAACGCAGCGCTCACCAGAAAGAACCCCTCTTCTTCGAACCCCGCGGGCCAGATTTGCAGCCAGCGCGAGAAGATTAGGCCGGCCAGGAAGTACCAGAGCACCAGGACCAGAGCGATCCGAAAGACCCAGAGCGCATTCACGCCCGACTGGCCATGGACCCTGCGGCCAACCTCGGCGAGGCGGGCCGCAGGGAGGCGCACGGGCCAGAGCGCAATCCCCAGGAGCCACAGCCCCGGACGCCGGGTAGACGCCGCGTGACCTTCACCCGGCCGGCTCCAGGCGCGCATAGGCGAGCACCAGCCACTTGGCACCGACTGACTCGAAATTGACCTGGATGCGCGCCTGGCCGCCAGTGCCCTCGGTGCTCAGTACGACACCGCTGCCGAACTTGGGGTGCACCACCTGCTGACCGAGCTGAAAGCCGTCGGCACCAGTGCCGGCCCCGACCGAGCTGGCGGCGGGTCTCGCGATGCCGCCGGCACGCACCTCCTCCAACAGCTCGACTGGTACCTCGCGCAGGAAGCGCGACGGCATCGGATACTCCTCGCGCCCATGCAGGCGCCGGCTCTCGGCGTGGGTGAGATACAGGCGTTGCTTGGCGCGGGTCATGCCGACGTAGCAGAGCCTGCGCTCCTCCTCTAGCCGCGCAGGGTCGTCAGCAGACATGGCATGCGGGAACAGGCCCTCTTCGACGCCGGTGACGAAGACCACCGGAAACTCCAGCCCCTTGGCGCTGTGCAGGGTCATCAGCTGCACCGCGTCCTGTACGTCGTCCGCCTGCGCATCACCCGCCTCCAGCGCCGCATGGGCGAGGAAGCTGCCGAGCAGATCGCCCTCGTCGTCGGCCACCTCCGCGCCGTAGCGCCGCGTCGCCTCGCCGAGCTGCTCCAGGTTCTCGATACGGTCGACGCCACGACCATCACGTTCCTTGCGGTAGTGATCCGGCAGCCCGGTGGACTCGATCACCTCCTGGATCAGTTCGGGCAGATCCGCGGCATCGGTCTCGGCGGCACCGCGCAAGTGCTCGATGAGGTCGACGAAGCGGCGCACTGCGCCGAGGGCGCGCGGCGGCAGCACCTGCTGGCGAAGCACCTCCTGGGCGGCATGCCACAGCGAGGTCCCGGTCGCCCGCGCCTGCTCGCGCAGCACATCGACGGTACGCGGGCCGATGCCCCGAGGCGGCAGGTTGACGATACGCTCGAAGGCGCCGTCGTCGTGCTGGTTCACCAGCAGGCGCAGGTAGCTCAAGGCATCCTTGATCTCCGCGCGCTCGAAGAAGCGCTGCCCACCGTAGACCCGATACGGGAGCCCAGCCTGGATCAAGGACTCTTCGAACAGTCGCGACTGGGCCGTGGTGCGATAGAGAATGGCGCACTCCGAGCGGGTCAGGCCCTCGTCGACGCAGTACTTGCGTATGCGCTCGACCACGAAGCGGGCCTCGTCCACCTCGTTGAAGGCGGCATAGCGGCGGATGGGTTCGCCGGCGCCGTCGTCGGTCCAGAGGTTCTTGCCCAGGCGCGTCGGGTTGTGGGCGATGAGCGCGTTGGCGGCACTCAAGATGTTGCCGGTAGAGCGGTAGTTCTGCTCCAGGCGCACGACCTCGGTATTGGGATAGTCGCGCTGGAAGCGCTGGATGTGCTCCACCTTGGCACCGCGCCAACCGTAGATGGACTGGTCGTCGTCGCCCACCAGGAATAGGTTGTCGCGCTCCCCGGCCAGCAAGCGCAGCCACGCGTACTGAATGGCGTTGGTGTCCTGGAACTCGTCTACCAGGATGTGGCGGAAGCGCTCGCGATAGTGGTGCAGGATGTCCGGGCGATCGCGCAGCACCTCATGGGCACGCAGCAACAGCTCCGCGAAATCGACGACGCCGGCCGCCTCGCAGGCGTCCTGATAGCGCCGATAGATGTCGATCATCTGGTGCTGGTAGAAATCCCCGCCGCCGTCGATGTGCTGGGCGCGGCGCCCCTCGTCCTTGTGCTTGTTGATGAACCCCTGCACCTGGCGCGGCGGCCAGCGTGCCTCGTCCAACTCGAGTTCCTTGAGCATGCGACGCAGCATACGGAACTGGTCATCGGAGTCCAGGATCTGGAACTGCTGCGGCAGCCTGGCATCCTGCCAATGGGCACGCAGAAAGCGGTGCGTGAGTCCATGGAAGGTGCCCACCCACATGCCGCCGGTGGATTGGCCGAGCATCTGCTCGGTGCGCTGCTTCATCTCGCGGGCGGCCTTGTTGGTGAAGGTCACCGACAGCAGCCCGTAGGGCGGCACTTGCTCCACCTGGATCAGCCACGCAATGCGATGCACCAACACGCGCGTCTTGCCGGAACCGGCGCCGGCGAGCACCAGCCGATTGCCCTGGCTCGCCGTCACGGCGGCGCGCTGGGCGTCGTTCAGGGGATCGAGTATATGGGATACGTCCATACCGGCATTGTACTGACAGTTGCGGCGAGTCGAGCCGCGGGCGCACAACGCGGCCGTTTGCATGAGCGAGGGCATTGTTTGCGCTCCTGCACCCTGTAGTATGCTGCCCTGCTGTCAAGGACCATATGGGGGTGCCGCACAGGCCCTCCGAGCCGCGCCGTTCGAGATCACGTGTTTCCAACGGCCGATGCTGCGCCATTGCTCGACGCCGACGCGCCGCGGTGGGCCGGCCCCATCGACCCTCGCTGACCCGCGCAGCGCTGTCCCCAGCACACGACGACCAAGCACACCACGACCATCGCCGGAAAACTGCCCGTGACTGAACTCGCCAACGACACCCTGCTGCGCGCCCTGCTGCGCGAACCCGTGGACTACACCCCCGTCTGGATGATGCGCCAGGCCGGGCGCTACCTGAAGGAGTATCGCGAGACGCGCGCGAAGGCGGGCAGCTTCATGGACCTGTGCCGCAACCCGGAGCTCGCCTGCGAAGTGACCATCCAGCCGCTGGAACGCTTCCCGCTGGATGCCGCCATCCTGTTCTCCGACATCCTCACCGTGCCGGACGCGATGGGGCTCGGGCTCTACTTCGCCGAGGGCGAGGGGCCGCACTTCGAGCATCCGGTGCGCACCGAGGCCGACATCGAGCGCATCCGCGTGCCCGACCCGGAGGACGAGCTGCGCTACGTCATGGATGCCGTGCGCGTCATCCGCCGCGAGCTCGCCGGCCGCGTGCCGCTGATCGGCTTCTCCGGCAGCCCCTGGACGCTGGCGACTTACATGATCGAGGGCGGCACCACCAAGCAATTCGCCCTCAGCAAGGCCATGATGTTCGACCGTCCAGACCTCATGCACGCACTGCTCGGCAAGGTCGCCGACGCCGTGACCCTCTATCTCAACGCACAGATCGCCGCCGGTGCGCAGGTGGCGATGGTGTTCGACACCTGGGGCGGTGTGCTGTCGCCCGGCGACTACCGCGACTTCTCGCTGCGCTACATGGAGCGCATCGTCGACGGACTCACCCGCGAGGCCGACGGTCGCCGCGTGCCGGTGGTGCTGTTCTCCAAGGGTGCAGGCCAGTGGCTGGACCGCATGGCCGAGACCGGCTGTGACGCCCTCGGCGTGGACTGGACCACCGAGCTGTCCGACGCACGCCGCATGGTCAAGGACAAGGTGGCCTTGCAAGGCAACCTCGACCCCTGCACCCTGTACGCCTCCCCGGAGCGCATCCGCCGCGAGGTCGGGCGCGTGTTGGCGAGCTACGGCGCCGGCTCCGGCCACGTGTTCAATCTGGGCCACGGCATCCATCCGGACGCCAACCCGGAGCACGCGGCTGTCATGGTAGACGCGGTTCACGAGCTGAGCCGCCCCTACCACGCATCGGTCTGAGCCGGGTTCGCTTCTGCACCAGGGTCGGGTCGACCCCGGCCCATTGCCCCTGGAGCGGTCGCGTGAGGCCATGAGCCGGTGCCTCATGGGCCGGCGCCTAGGGCCGACCGCCCGCACCCCGCCGGGAGGGGCGACTGGCCGTCGGCCATCGGCGGCGCTATGACGAGGGCAACGAGTCCATGGCGAGCAACGGTCGACAGCCGCTCACCCCCAACCCACCGGGGCCCTTTGCCGGCAGCCTCTCCAGGGACGTCGCCGGCCCGGGTTCGGGACCACCGCCGGGGGACGGCGTCGGGCCACGCATCGAGGTGGTGACCGGCCACGAGCCGCGTCCCGGCTCCGGTGTGCCGCCGCGTCGACCGGTCTCCTTCCTGCTCTGGTTCCTCGCCGCCTTTGCGCTGGTGCTGCTGCCGGCGACGGCCTGGAACTTCAGCCGCGAGCCCGTCTACCGCGCCACTGCGACGGTGCTGACCACGGTGCCGGCCTCGCGCAGCGGCGCCGGCAGCAACGAGGCCGATCTCCAGCACGTCGCCATCCAGCGCCAAATCCTGCTCGGTCGCGAGCTGCTGGCCGATCTGCTCGAGCGCGTCGACGACGACGCCCCGGCACGGCCACCCACCCCAGACGACCTGAGGCCCATGCTGCGGGTGGATGCGGTGCCCGGCACCAATCTGGTCGAACTCAGCGCCGAGGGCGGACAACCGCTGCTCCTGGCGGACCTGGTCAATGCTTGGCTTGACGCCTACGAGGGGCTGCGCCAGACCGAGATCGAGGCCCGGGTCGGCACCCAGCTCGCCAAGCTCGGCGACGAGGCCGACGCCCTTGAGCTCAAGATCGCCGACAAGCGCGCCGCGCTGAAGCTGTTCCGCGAGCGCCACGACATCGTCACCCTGGAGCGCGATAGCAACCGCGCCCTGAAGCGCCTGAATACCCTGCAGGCTTCACTGGCCGATGCCGAGGACGCGCAGATCAAGGCCCGCGCCCGGGTCGCCGCCGTGGAGGCCGCGAGCAGGAGCGACCAGCCGGTCATCGCCGAGGAGCAGGCCCAGGCACTGGCGACGCTACAGCAACGCGAGTCCGAGCTCGGCGTGCGCGTCGCACAGCTACGCAAGCGCTACACCGAGATGTTCATCGAGAACGACCCGGACAAGCGTGCGCTACCGGAGGAGCTCGCGCGGGTGCGCGCCCGAATCGACACGCTGCGCCGCCAGGGCGTACAGGCGGCACTGACGCACACCCGGCGTGAGGCGAACACCGCAACGGATCGCCTGCTGCGGCTGCAGCGGGAGTTCTCCGAACAGAAGCGCAGGGCCGCTCTTTTCAGTGCGAGCTTCGAGCAATACCAAACCCTACAGAAAGACCTGTCGGCCCTGGAAGAGATGCAGCGTGAGACGGAGACCGAGCGCGTCTCGGTAGAGGCCCGCGCCATCGATGACTACCCGCAGATCGAGGTCATCGAGCCCGCTTACCCGCCCCGCGACCCGGTGCGGCCGCTCTATCTGCGCGACCTGGGGTACAGCATCCTCGCCGCTGGCGCCGCCGGGCTGCTGGCGATGCTCGGTCTGCTGCTGTTCGACAACGCACGCCGCCCCCGGAG
The DNA here is from genome assembly GCA_028277725.1 of Thiohalocapsa sp. GTDB lineage: Bacteria > Pseudomonadota > Gammaproteobacteria > Chromatiales > Chromatiaceae > Thiohalocapsa. The sequence continues at coordinate 14,834 of JANQFX010000080.1, read as the reverse complement.
CGCCGGCCCCATGACCGGGGTGCGGATCTACGACGACGGTGCGCGTCGGCCTGCGACGGGCGGCCTACCGGGCGGCGGCGCACCGTCCGAACGACTCGGACACGGCGATGGCCTGCTTGCGGGCGTCGGCGCCTCGCCGCGACCGTCTCCGGCCCTGCCCGATGCGTTCGCAGGAACGCTCCCCAGCGCCTCTCCCAGGCAGCTCATGGCCGGCGAGGTGGAGGCGCTATGGGAGATCGCCGACGACGCGGAGCGCCAGCTCATGGGGCTGCTGCTGTGCGGGCTCGACGAACCGGAGATCGCCGCCCTCACCGACGCCGATTTCGACCTCGATCTGAACCAGGTGCGGGCCCCCAACGACGGGCGGACCCTATGCCTGCCGCCGGCGTTGATGGCCGCCCTCCTTGCGGAGCGTCAACGAAGGGGGTCGGTACCCGCCTGGCGGGACGCCGCGGAGGCCAAGGAGCTCGGCCACCGCATCGAGCTGCTGGCGCTCGACGCCGGGATCGCGCATGCCGACGAGGTCACGCCCGCACTGCTGCGCCATACCTACCTGGCCTACCTGGTGCGCCAGGGCGTCCGCCTGACGGAGCTGCATCGCATCGCGGGCGGCATGGATGCAGCGACCATTCGGCGCTATGCACCGCTTTCGCCGACCGGTGCGTCGCGCCCCCTGGAACAGCTGCGCCTCACCTACCCCTTGCTCACTGAGTGAGTCGATCGCGCGACCGGAGTCGTTTCGCTGGCTCTTGGCCCATGACTCAGCGCCCTACGCGCACCAGTCCGCCCAGGCCGATCTCCTCCAGGGCATCCGTCAGCAGCCGCCGCACCGACTCGCCGCTTTCACAGCCCAGCGCCTCGCGCAGCAGTTCCCGCGCCCGCGACCGGCTCATGCTGCGCACGACGCCCTTGACCCTCAGCAGGCTCCCTGCGCTCATGCTGAGGCTGTGCACACCCATGCCGAGCAGCAGGGGCGTCGCCTTGGGATCACCGGCGAGCTCTCCGCAGACACTGACCTCGCGTCCCTCGGCACGGGCGGCCTCCACCACCTGAACCAGCGCACGCAGCACCGCCGGGTGGAACTCATCGTAGAGGGCGGCGACGCGTGCGTTGTTGCGGTCCACGGCGAGTAGGTACTGGGTCAGGTCGTTGGTGCCGACGGACAGGAAGGACACGCGCCTGGCGAGGATCTGCGCCTGGTAGACCGCGGCTGGCACCTCGATCATCAAGCCCACCGGCGGCATCCGCACCGGATGCCCCTGTTCCAGCAACTCGTCGACGGCGCGCTGGATGCGCAGCAGCGCGTCGTCGAGCTCGTCGACGGTGGTGATCATGGGCAGCAGCAGCTGCAGGTTGTCGAGTCCGATGGCGGCGCGCAGCATGGCGCGCACCTGGGTGCCGAAGATCTCGGGGTGGTCGCGGGTGAATCGGATGCCGCGCCAACCCAGGAAGGGGTTCGGCTCCTCGGTGGGGAAGTAGGGCAAGGACTTGTCACCGCCGACGTCCAGGGTGCGGATGTTCACCGGCTTGGGCGCGACACTCTGCAACACCTTGCGGTAGTGCTCCACCTGGGTCTCCTCGCCCGGAAAACGATCGCGGATCATGAAGGGCAGCTCGGTGCGATACAGGCCGATGCCGGCCGCCTCGTCGCCACCGGCGGGGCGCTGTTCCACCACCAGTCCGGTGTTGACATAGAGCGGCAGGCTGTAACCGTCCGTGGTCTCGGCGGGCTGCCCGCGCAGCGTATCCAGCTCCGCGGAGAAGGCCCGCTCCTCGATGACCAGACGCCGATACTCGGCGCTGACCACCGCGGTCGGCTGCACATAGACGCGGCCGCGATAACCGTCGACGATCACGGGCCGTCCTTCGAGCCGACTCACCGGCAGATCCTGCACGCCGACGGCGGTGGGGATGCCCATGCCACGGGCCAGGATCGCGACGTGGGAGGACACGGACCCGGCTCGGCTAACGAGCGCTGCCAGCCGCTCGCGCGGGACGGAAGCGATCTGCATGGCGCTGATCTCATCACCCACCAGCACCGTCTGCGCGGGGAACTCGTGCTGTTGGGCGTCGGCCGGCTGCAGGCGCAACAGGACCTGGCGACCGAGATCGCGGACGTCGGCACCGCGCTCGCGCAGGTAGGTGTCGTCCATGCGGTCGAACTCGGCGAGCAGCTCCGTCACGGTCTCGCGCAGCGCACCCTGCGCCCAATTGCCGGCCTCGATACGCGTGATGGTCGCGCCGAGGAAGGTATCGCTGCGAAGCATCAGCCGCCAGGCGTCGAACAGCGCCTGGTCCTCGTCACGCAGCATGCCCCGGAGGCGGCTGCAGACCCGACCCAGGTCTTGCTCGACACCATCGACTGCGGCCCGGAAGGCATCGATCTCGGCGGCCGTCTCGGGACAGGGCTTATCCGGCACGGCATCGAGATCGGCGGTGGGATAGACGACGTAGGCCGTGCCGATACCGACACCCGGTGCCGCGGCGATGCCAGCCAGAAACCGACTGGGCAGACCCGACGGCGTCGGGACGCCGCTGAGTTCGCCGCTGCTGCGCGCCAGCGCGATGGCGCCAGCGAGTTGCACGGCCAGGGTAACGACAAAGGTCAGTTCTTCGTCGGCGAAGCGTTGCGGCATCCGGCGGCGCAGCACGAGCACACCCAGGACCTTGCGATGCAGAATGATTGGGACGCCGAGGAAACCGTGGTAGGGCGCCTCCGCACTGTGCTGAATGGACAGGTAGCAGGGATGCTTGGGCGCATCGTCGAGATTGAGGATATCGAAACGCTCGGCGACGCGGCCGATGAGCCCGCGGTTGAGCGGAATCCGCAATCTGCCGACCTCGGACGTCGGCAGGCCGTCGGTGGCCAGGAGGACGTGCTCGCGCCGCTCGGTGTCGGTGAGCCAGACCGAGCAGACGTCCGCACCGATGGCCCGCTTCACCTCGTGGACGATGATATTGAGCGCCGTGTTGAGGGAGGTGGCGCGATCGACGGCTTCGAGGATGCGGCGCAGCGTATCGAGCATGGGTGGGCGTGAGCGGACCCCGGCGCCCGCGGCGGGGCGACGTCGGTCGATTAGCGGCGGCGCTGCCGCAGGGCGGCCGCCACCTGAAGCCTGGGACGAGCGGGCGTCGGCGCGAGCCCATCGACCTCCGCCATATCAGGGGCGGGCGCACCGTCCGGAAAGATCAGCGGCGCGAGTTCCTCCAGGGCGCGGGCATAGACGTGGCGCTTGAAGTAGACGACCTCGCGCAAGGGATACCAGTAGCGTACCCAGCGCCAGGCGTCGAACTCGGGCTTGTCGCAGCCGTCCAGGCAGAAGGTACTCTCGCAACAGTCGATGCGGAGCATGAACCAGACCTGTTTCTGGCCGATACAGGTGGGACCGCAGCGCCGACGGATGAAGCGCCGCGGCAATCGGTAGCGGAGCCAGCCATGGGTGCTGCCGAGGACGGTGACGTGCGCCGGCTTCAGGCCGACCTCCTCCTCGAGCTCCCGATACATCGCCTCCAGTGGCGTCTCGTCCGAGCGGATGCCGCCCTGCGGAAACTGCCAGGAGTTCTGACCGATACGCCGGCCCCAGAACAGCCGACGCTGTTCGTTGCTCAGAATAATTCCGACGTTGGGCCGAAAACCGTCCGGGTCGATCAAGGCGGCGTACCTCATTGAGTGCGAGCGCATTTTTCCACAACCGGGCGCAACCGGGCAAACCCGCGCGCATTTTAGCCTTTGCTGATGGGCCGGCATTTCGTTAGCGTGCCGATTTTCCGACGCCGACACACAGCCCCATGCCCCTCGCCATTTTCGATCTCGACAACACCCTGCTCTCCGGCGACTCGGACTACCTCTGGGGCCGATACCTGGTGGAGCTCGGTGTGGTCGACGGGGACGACTACGAGCGCGCCAACGCGCAATTCTACGAGGACTACCGCGCGGGTCGGCTCGACATCGACGCCTTTCTGGCGTTCGCGTTGCGCCCCCTCCGGGACAATGATCCCGCTGACCTGTACCGCTGGCGGGGCGAGTTCCTCTCCAAACGGATCGAGCCCTGCATCGGCCAGCCCGCGCTGGATCTGGTGGATCAGCATCGCCGCCGTGGCGACACGCTGCTGGTCATCACCGCCACCAATGCCTTCGTCACAGCGCCGATCGTGGAGCGCTTCGGCATCCGGCACCTGATCGCGACGGAACCCGAGCGCGACGGCACCGGCTTCACTGGTCGCGTCGCAGGCATACCGGCCTTCCAGGCGGGCAAAGTCACCCGCCTGGAGGCCTGGCTGAGCGAACGCGACGAGGACCTCGCGGGTAGCACCTTCTACAGCGACTCGATCAACGACCTGCCTCTGCTCGAACGCGTAGACCACGCCATAACCGTCGACCCGGACCCGGACCTTGCCGAGGCCGCGCGGGCGCGCGGCTGGCCCATGCTGTCGTTGCACGCCGCACCCGAGTGACCGCCCAGGGCACAGCACATCGGCGCCAGGGGCCAAAGCCCTTGGTGCCCCGCGTCATCAATCCGTCATCCATCCCTCACGCCCCTGCAAACTTGATGGGCTATGGTGGGTTATTGCCTGAGATTGATCGACGGGGTGAGGTCATGGGACTCAACGCATCCGCGCTCCCGGCCCGACGCGGAGAACGGCTATTCGTGGAGCTTGCGGCGGGGCACGAGGCCGTGCGTCAGGCGCAGGCCCTGCGCTACCAAGTGTTCGGAGAGGAATTGGGCGCCCGACTCAAGAACGGCCCGGCGGGCCTGGACGCGGACGATTTCGACGAGCACTGCCACCACCTGCTGGTCCGCGAGACCAAGACAGGGGAGGTCATCGGCTGCACCCGACTGCTGAACGGACGAGTTGCGCGCCGTATCGGCGGCTTCTACTCCGAGGGCGAGTTCGACCTCGGCCGTATCCCGCAGCTGCCGGGCAACCTGCTCGAGGTCGGGCGCACCTGCATCTCTGCCCACTGCCGCCATGGAGCGGCCATCGCGGTGCTCTGGTCGGGCATTGCGGGGTATATTCAGCTGCACGGCATCGACTACCTGTTCGGCTGTGCATCGATGCCCCTCGGCGACGGCGACCTACAGGCCGCGGCCATCATGAACCGTCTTCGCCGACAGGCGCTCTCACCAACGGACCTGCGCGTGACGCCAAGGCAACCGCTCCTGTGCGATACGCCGACGGGCGTGTTGGACGCACCCCTGCCCGCATTGCTGAGGGCCTATGTCCGCCTGGGTGCCAAGGTCTGCGGCGAGGCCTGTCGAGACCCAGACTTCGAGGTCGGAGACGCGCTGATGCTGCTGGACTTGACTGACCTGAATCCGGCCTACGCACGGCATTTCTTGGAGCGTGTCGGCGAGCATTGACGGCAATCGATCGACTGACGCCGGCCTGGCGCCTGTTGCGCCTAAGCGCACACCTGGGGACCGGCACGATACTCGGCACCGGCGTCGCCGCCTGTATGGCGCTGAAGCTGCCGCACCCCTGGCTATGGGACCTGGTGATCTGGTGGCACCGGGGCCTGTGCCGGTGTCTGTCGCTCGAGATACGGGCCATCGGCAGGCCGGAAGCCGCCGGACTGCTCGTCGGCAACCATATCTCTTGGCTGGATATCCCGGTGCTCGGAAGCCTGGCGCCAGCACGATTCGTGTCCAAGGCGGAGGTGCGCGCTTGGCCGCTGGTGGGTTGGCTCGCGGGGCTCTCCGGCACGATCTTCCTGCAACGGGGAGGCCACCAGGCGTCGGCCATTGCTCGGTCCATCGGCGCTCGGGTGCAGCGGGGCGAATTGGTCGCCATCTTCCCCGAGGGCACCACCCACGACGGCCGCGCACTGGGCCGTTTCCATGCCCGGCTGTTCGCCGCGGTGGAACAGGATGAGGCCCGCATTCTGCCGGTGGCGATCCGCTATGGCCGCGCCGCGGAGCCGGACCCGATCGCGCCCTTCATCGGCGACGACACCCTGGTTGCGCACCTGTCGCGCATCCTCAAACACCCGGGGTTATCGGTCACCGTGACCTTTCTCGAGCCGATCTCCGCGGCGGGCCTGAATCGGCGACAGCTCGCGGAGGCCTGTCGAACGGCGATTGCGGAGGCGATGCTGCAGCGGCCCGCCGCGCACTGCCCGGCGGCGTCCGCGGCCGCCCGATCCGGACCTCAAACAGAAACGGATACCGCCGCTCGGCCTCCGCGCGCTGGTGATGGGACATGAACATGGGCGATACACGTCAACTTCGCATCGGCGTCGTGACCGAGACCTTTCCCCCGGAGATCAACGGCGTCGCCAATACCATGCGTCATCTAGTCGGCGGCTTGTCCCGGCTCGGTCACCACGTTTTGCTGGTGCGCCCGCGGCAGGCGGCGGACCGAGGTCGTCGCGCGCCGCGCGGGACCTTTCTCGTGCCCGGTCTGCCCATCCCGGGTTATCGCGGGCTGCGCTTCGGCCTCCCGGTCTATTGGCGCCTGCGTCACCTGTGGTTGCGCCTGCGACCGGACGTGATCTATGTCGCAACGGAGGGGCCGCTTGGACATGCAGCGCTCAACGCCGCGCTCCGCTCAGAGATCCCCGTGGTTACGGGCTTCCATACCCAGTTCCACCAGTACAGCCGGCACTACGGACTCGGGCTGCTGACGCGACCGATCGTCAACAGCCTCAAGCACTTCCACAACCGCTCCGATGCGACGCTGGTGCCAACCCGCACCCTGCGCAGCCAACTCGACGCGTCCGGTTTCCACAATGTGCACGTGTTCAGCCGCGGCGTCGACACGGAGCTCTTCAACCCGAGCCGGCGCTGTGACGCCCTGCGACGCAACTGGGGTTGCCCGGATGAAGGCATGGTCGCGCTCTATGTCGGGCGTATCGCCGCGGAGAAGAACATCGACCTCGCCCTGCGAGCCATGCGTGCCCTGATCGAGCGTCGCGACAAGGTCCGCTGCGTGCTCGTCGGCGACGGTCCCGAACGTGCCAGGCTGGAACGGGCACACCCGGACTGCCTGTTCGTCGGCGCCAAGACCGGCGAGGACCTCGCGCGGCACTACGCCAGCGGCGACCTGTTCGTGTTCCCGAGCCTCACCGAGACCTTCGGCAACGTGGTCACAGAGGCGATGGCGAGCGGGGTGGCCGTCACCGCTTTCGACGAGGCGGCGGCCCATGAGCACGTGCGCGTTGGCGAGAACGGCTGGCTGGTACCCTCCGGCGACGGCGACGCCTTTGTCGCGACCGCTCTCTCGGCGGCATCCGATCGCGAGCGGCTCAAACGCATGGGAAACGCTGCGCGCTCAACGGCAGAAGCACTGGGGTGGCACCGGGTCATCGAGGGCCTGGAAGAACGGCTCAGCGACTTGGCGCTGTGGCGAAATGCGGGCAAGAGCAGCGGCCTTGCACTGGAGCAAGGGGCCGCGGAGGCGTCGAGCAACGGCGTCTGATCGCGAAGCGCTTCGAGAAACCGAACGACAACTAGGTCCGCACGACAGGCGGCACCTGGATCGGCGAACAGGGGTATAGAAGAATGGCTGGCAACGGTGGCTGCCAGGAGACGGAGGGCCGTGGAACCGGCTTAGGGAAGGAAAACGTCGGGGGAGGCGGGAGCGGGTTCGAACGGAGAGCTCTTCCCGGAAGCCTTTGGCCGGGGCTGCGTCCAGTGGAGAGAGGCGACGCGTCCGTGCGTCAGCAGCATCATGTCGCGTTCAGCACCCCCGCCGGAGACCGGCGAGGGTGGCAGAGGGCGGAGCCTTCTTACTTCGCTTCGGGCTGAGCCGGAGCGGCGGGGGCAGCCGGAGCCATCGGGACGACCGGAGCACCATAGGGCGCGGCGTAGGGGTAGCCGTAGCCGCCGTAGTACGGGTAGCCGTAGCCGCCGTAGTAGGGGTTGCCGTAGCCGTTACCGTAGCCACGGCCGTAGCCACGACCACGACCCCAACCACGACCACCACCGGACATGCTCATGTTGAAGTCGCCGTAGCCGTCACCGAACATGTCGCTGAACATGTCGCCGATGCCGTCGCCCCAGCCATTGCCGTAGCCCGGGCCGCCCCAACCCGGACCCCACCAAGCACTGGCGGAAGCAGAGGCACCCAGCAGGGCAGCGACGGCGGCGGCGGTAGCAAGCTTTTTCATCTGTATTCTCCGAGGTTTTCTGGGTTTGCAAGCGCTGTGCAGCGTCTGCAGCAGCAGGGTCCATAATATTAGAATTTTCTAAATTACCAAAGTTTATTTTTCTATTGAAAACCCCTTTGCAATCGTCAGGATCAATCGATATCGAGCCGCAGCGACAGGTCCACGGCCTCGACGCTCTTGGTCATATCCCCCACCGAGATGTCGTCGACGCCCGTTTCGGCGATGTGGCGCAGCCGCTCCAGCCTGATGCCGCCGGAGGCCTCCAGACGCGCACGGCCACCATTCGAGGCGACCGCCGTGCGGAGATCGGCCAGGTCGAAGTTGTCCAACAGCACGCGCTCGATACCGACCTCCAGGGCCTCTTCCAGCTCCACCAGGGATTCCACCTCGACCTCGACGCCGACCCCCGCCGGTGCACAACGGCGTGCGTTCGTGATCGCCGCAGCGATGGAGCCCGCCGCAGCGATGTGGTTCTCCTTGATCAGGATCGCATCGAAGAGGCCCATGCGGTGGTTGTGGCAGCCGCCGCAACGCACCGCGTACTTCTGCTCCCGGCGCAGCCCGGGCAATGTCTTGCGCGTATCGAGGATGCGCACCGGAAGGCCGGCGACGGCTTCCGCATATCTGGCCGCCCGGGTCGCCGTGCCGGAGAGGGTTTGCAGGTAGTTCAGTGCCGTGCGCTCGGCGGTCAGGATGGCCCGCAGGGGCCCCTGCAGCTCGCAGACGTGCGCACCGGGGCTCAGGCGCTCGCCGTCGCGGGCGAGCCAGCGCACCTGCACTCGCGCATCGGTGAGGGTGAAGGCAAGCTCGAACCAGGACTGTCCGCAGAGTACCGAAGACTCGCGGGTGATGACGGTCGCTGCCCCGTGTTTGTCGTCCGATAGCAGTTGCGCCGTGACATCGCCACCCCCGACGTCCTCATCCAGGCTCGCCTGGACATGGGCCCGAACATGGTCGATGGGTGGCATGGCAGACGCGAGCTCGGCGTCGACCGCCGGGACATCGGATGATGCAGTCATTGTGAGTCTCGATGCAGGCAGAGGACCGGGGCCTGGACGAGGATCGGACCCGGTGCGGATGGTGGAATGTGGAGGACCGGAGCACCGGCCACTCACTCAGTGAATACTCAGGCTCTGGCGGACGGCCACCATGGCACGGTCCACCAACGGCTCCTCTCCGGTGCCGATGACAGTCGCCAAGCCCTCCTTGAGCAGCGCGTCGAGTTCCGCAGCTGGCAACTCGAAGGCCTTGCGCCCGCCGCGGTCGACGAACAGCATCGGCCCCGCGTCGTCGACTCCGCGCCAGGCCAGCTTGAAGCGTTGCGTGGAGCCATCGTCGCTGACGATGTCCAGCCAGCAACCCGGTGGGAGGTGCGCGGATTCACCCGCGAGTGCCAAACGGGGACCGCGGTCGTCGCTGGGGACTTCGGCACGCGCACCGGCCGAACCCGCAGAGGCGGAGAGCGTCGACGGGGCCTCGCCACGCAGGGCGCGGATGTGGACGGACCTGAGCTCCTTCAGCCACCGAGCGATGAGTTGCTGATCCACAACCGCTGCGGACAACTGCTCGCCCAGGTCCCGCAACAGCTCCGGAATGCGGCGTAAGAGCTCTCGACGCTCTTCAGGATCGCGCTTCGGCGCGACGCTCCAGAGCAAATCCCGCAGGATGCGCTCTCCATCCAGCCAGTCACGCCCTTTGCGGCCGGACTCGGCGTACGCACGGACCATCGCATCCGTCCAGCCCCGTTCGAGAATGGTATCGACCACCGCGGGTAGGCCACCATGCGTCTTGCGTTGTGCGTCGATCATCGAGCGCGCCTGGCGCAGCGCGTCCGTGCGCAGGCTGCGGGCCTCGGCATCCCGTAAGGTCCGATGCTCCACCGCCGCGGCCCGGTCGCGCTCGGCGCGGGCGTATTCGGAGAGCTGACGCTCCAGCGTCACGAATAGGGCGGGCTCGATATCCGGTGCCATAACGATACGCCCGACGATCTGCTCAATGAGCGGGTAGAGCTCCTGGTCACACCCCGGCCCGGCCTCGCTCCAACCGATGCTGGCAAGTGCCACCGTGTTCAGCAGGCGCCGCGCGGGGTAATCCGGGTCGTCGAAGAACTGCCGGTCGAGCAGTGCAATCTTCACGTAGGGGATCTGCAATCGACTCACCAGGATCTTGATCGGGTCCGGGATGTCTTGGCTCACGAGCAACTGCTCGAACAACAGAAACATCAGATCCAGGGTGTCCTCGTCGGTCGGCGCCAGCTGACTGGGCGCTCGCGGGTCCATGCTGGCGTTGAGTCGGTCGCCCACAACACTGCGCAGCGCACTAGGCGTCAGCGCCGACTCTGCGGCCTGGAGGGCCACCTCCGGCTGCACGTTCGAGAGCAGTGCGATGAGGTCGGCGGTGGCCATGGTCCCGACGTCCGGACGCTCCACGGGCATCTGACGCGCCTCGGCGAGCACCCGGCGCAGGGTCTCGAAGTTGCACGCGGATGCCGGGGCTCCGAGGCCGGTCGACGCGGGCTCCGAGCCACCGCCGGGCGCCCGCCCGGGCGCGGTGTTCTGCCGTTGATCCGAGGTGGACTGGACACCGGGGCGACGGGCGGCAGGTGCATCCGCGGGCGACTCATCGGGCTCGGCTGCCGGGGCATCGCGATCGGCATGCTTGATGATCTCATGCCCGGGCACGCTGGGATCGAGCCCCTGGGACACCGCGAACGCGAGGCACCTGTCGTAGTAGGCCCCGAGCCCGTCCATGACCTGCTGATCGAAGATCTTGTGGACCACCAGCACGGTGGAAAGATCGAGGTCTTCCAGCGAACGCAGGGCCGAAGCGAAGGCATCGGTGATTGCGGTTGGACTGATCGGCGTGTCCTTGTCCCGAAGACCAGGCCGTCCGAGGAGGGCGGCGAAGTGCCGAGTCAAGGCCGTCAGCTGGGTCAGGTAGCGGCTATCGGCCTTCGATACCATATTCGATAGCACCAAGGACTCCTCGAGGTCCTTGTCGCCGACGAGCGTCAGACTCTCCGAATCGAAGCTCTGCTCCTCGGCCATTCCCCGGGTGCGCGCCCCTTCCTGGAACAACTCGATGGTATCGGCCATGTTGCGGAGGAATCGCCGCTTCAGGTTTGCGCGCTCGCGTCTCAGCCTCCGCTGGGCATCGAAATGCGCGAAGTAGGTGCGGTCGCTCTCGGCCTTGTCCGCGAAGTCGTAAAGCGTATCGTCGATCCGCTGCAGCGCGCGATCGACAAGGGGCGGAAACTCGCTCTGCATCAGCTCGCTGCACCTGCCGAGCATGTGCTTGAGATCGGTTGTCAAGGCGTCCTTGACGCGTCCCGCACGAGGGCCGGGAGGATCGGTTAGCATGGTTCTTGCCCTAGACCGCGAGCCTTCGCCTGCCCGCCGGAGATTGTCCCGGCCAGTCTATTACGATTCCGTGTAAGAATCCGGCCGATCATACTGACACCCATCGTGCTCGTGATTGCGGTATCCCAGACGTTCGTGCTGCGTGGGTCCGTCCCGAACCTAGTCTACCCATTGCTCGGGGCCGCCATGTTCGTCATCGGGCTATCGCTGTTCGTGCACGGACTGAAGACTGGGATCTTCCCGCTTGGTGGGCTGATGGCGCACCAGCTGACGGCGCCCGAGTTCATCAGGCGGCCCTTGCGCCGAAGGCACTGATCGCGCCGGCGTATGATTCGGTCGATGTCGCCACGTCGACGGTGACGGTGCCACTGGTGGCGACCCTGGGGCTCGGTCTATCGAGCAGTATCGCGGACCGCAGCCCGCTGCTCGACGGCTTCGGGCTGATCGCCTGCTGGTCGGGAAACACCTGTCGCGCAGCATCCTGGAGACCATCGCCGAGGTCATGGAGACCGGCGAGGTCATCGGCATCGTCGGCATGACCGAACTGGTGATCAAGAGCATGGCCACGGAGCACGACTGATCATGACGCACAGCAAGCCGACGCCCCGGAACACCCCGCAGCGCATCGGCTGGCTCGATGGCCTGCGCCATGTAGCAACACCGAACTTCGGCGAGCGCCCCGCCGACGCGGTGATCGACCTGCTGGTGATCCACAACATCTCACTGCCGCCGGGCGAGTTCGGCGGTCCCTGGGTGGAACAGCTGTTCTGCGGTCGCCTGGACGCCGATGCGCACCCCTATTTCGCCGACATCGCCAACGGTGACTTCTCGACCCACCTCTTCATCCGCAGGGACGGCGAGGCGATCCAGTTCGTCGACCTGACCAAGCGGGCCTGGCACGCCGGACGATCGCGCTGGCTGGACAAGGTCGAGTGCAACGACTATTCCATCGGCATCGAGCTGGAGGGCACGGATCACATCGCCTTCACCGAAGCCCAATACCGGCGCCTGGCGGACCTCACGCGCGAGATCATGCGCCGTTTCCCGCGCATCACCACCGGGCGCATCGTCGGCCACAGCGACGTGGCGCCGGAGCGCAAGACAGACCCGGGGCCGGCCTTCGACTGGGCACGCTTGCGCGAGATGCTGGCGGCATCGGGGTTCGAGCAAGAGAGCTAGACCGGCGCTCGCGGGCACCGCATGGACGGCCTCGGCCGACTCGGGCCAGACCCGAGCAACAACGACTCGGTCAGCCCGCCTTGGCTATGGCCGCCGCGGGTAATGGCCACTCGGTGGCCAGGACCTCCAACGCCTCGGTCCAGCGCAACAATTCCATACTGCCGTCGTGGTGCTCGACCAGCGCGGTGCAGCTCTCGACCCAGTCACCACAGTTACAGTAGACGACGCCATCCATGTCGCGAATCTCGGCGTGGTGGATGTGCCCACAAATCATCCCGTCCACGCCCTGGGCCTGCGCCTCGTCGGCGACGGCCTGCTCGAAGTCGCCGATGTAGTTGACCGCGTTCTTGACGCGCTGCTTCAGATACGCGGCCAGCGACCAGTAGCCCAACCCGAGTCGCCTCCGCACCCAGTTCAGCCGGTGGTTGACCGCCAACAGCAGATCGTAGGCATGCGCGCCGAGCACCGCCAGCCAGCGCTCGTTCTGCACCACGTGATCGAACTTGTCGCCGTGCAGGATCAAAAAGCGGCGCCCATCGGCGTTCGTGTGCACCACCTCGTCTCGGATGCGCACGTTGCCGAAGTCGGTGCCGATGTGCGCCCGCAGCAACTCGTCGTGGTTACCGGGGACGTAGATGACCTCCGTGCCCGAACGGGCCTTGTCGAGTACGGCGCGCACGACGTTGTTGTGGGCCTGGGGCCAGTGGACACCGCCCTTCATTGCCCAAAGATCGATGATGTCGCCGACCAGGTAGAGCTGCTTGCAGTCGGTGGCCTGCAGGAAATCGAGCAGGAAGCCGACCTGGCAACCACGAGAACCGAGGTGGACATCGGAGATCCAGATACTCCGGTACTTCAGCGGACTGAGCCGTTCGACGCGGCCACCGGTCGTCGATCGGGACATGCCCGGCTTGCTCGCGGCGAGCGCGCCGAGGGTCTCCGCGGTCTTGAACACTGTGCTCATCGCAAAGCGATCTGCGTCATAGGGGTAATCCCTGTATGGTCGCGCGGGATTGTTTCATCCAGGTTGAGAAACCATGAAGATGCGATGAAGACCGCTGTTTTGTTTCGGTTTTCTGACGACCGTCCAACGACTCCATCCAGATTTGACGGCGACACCTCAGTGCCGTGGAGCTGACACATGCCACAGGCGGATACCCGAACACTCGGGCTGCACGTCCATCGACAGGGCTCCGGTGCGCCGGGGGTGCCCGTCGTCCTGTTGCACGGGCTGTTCGGCAACGGCGGCAATTGGCGCCCGGTCGCGCAAGCGCTGTCGGAACGCCATCCGGTGCTTGCGCCCGATCTGCGCAACCACGGCGCCTCCGCGCACAGCATGCGGATGGGCTATCCGGAGATGGCGGCCGACGTGCTGGCGCTCATGGACGGCGAAGGCATCGAGCGGGCCCTGGTCATCGGCCACAGCATGGGCGGCAAGACTGCCATGTGGCTAGCGCTGGCGGCGCCGGAACGGGTCGCCGCCCTGGGGGTCGTGGACATCGCGCCGGTGCGTTACCCGCCGCGGTTCGAGACGCTGGTGGCGGCGCTGAGGTCCCTGCCATTGCAGCGCGTGCGCGATCGTGCCGATGCGGATGCCCGACTCGCGCACGCGGCATCGGGTCCGGTGCAGGACCCGCGGGTTCGGGGCTTTCTGCTGCAGAACCTGCGCAGAGATGCGGCGGGTGATTGGGGCTGGCGCTGCAATCTCGCGGTGATCGATGACGCCCTGCCCAGGCTACTCGACTTCCCCGTCGCCGACGGCCGGCAGTTCGCGGGACCGGCGCAGGTGATCTACGGCACCAAGTCCGCCTACATCGGCGCGAATGCCCTGGCGCCGCTGCGGACCCTGTTCCCGCTCGTGCGACTGCGAGCCGTGGCCAATGCCGGCCACTGGGTGCACGCCGATGACCCGCCGGCATTCCTCGCGGCCATCGAGTCGCTCTTACGTTCGGGCGTTTGAACCTAGATGGAGCAGTTGACCGCGCCGATTTCTATGTAAGGCGCTGACTTGTTTCTGGTTCCGCGGCAAACCTGGGATCACCCACTGGGTGACGGGCGCTACGGTCGCCAGGGCACGCCCCGCGGGCCGCCCAGCTTTGTTACAACTTCTTGGAATAGAGAGACTATTCCGCGTCGTTGTGCCTCGCTGGACGGCCCGCGGGACGCACCCTGACCACCGTCCAACC
>JANQFX010000065.1 GCA_028277725.1 Thiohalocapsa sp. | reverse complement strand
TGGCTATGACACCGGCACAGGCGGCCGATCTCGCGGGAGACTGCTGCGCGGATCTGGAAGAGCGGGTTGCAGAGCTCGAGGCGACCGCGGTGCGCAAGGGCAATCGCAAGGTCTCGCTGTCGGTCGCAGGTCACATCGATTACGTGATGCTGTACTGGGACGACGGCGGCAACAGCGACGTCTATATCGGCGACAACCTCGAGGACGAGACCATCTTCGTGTTCGAGGGTGAAGCCAAGTTCAAGCCCGGCTGGTCGGCGGGCTTCGTCATGCAGATCACGACATTTGCGGCGGCGTCCGACACGTTCGACCAGGTGAGCGACGGCGCGCCGAACGAAAACGCCGACGGCCTGGTGGAATTGGAGTTCGCGGCCTGGTACGTCAAGAGTGAGCGCCTCGGTGAGGTCTGGATGGGACGGTATGCGCCGGCGACCAAGGACATCAAGACCGACGCGAACATCGCCGAATTGCCCAATGTCGACGCCACGCTGGACACGGGGAAGGGCTTCTTCCTGCGGGCACCGGAAGGGACCGGCGGCTGCGCGGGCAAAGGCTGCCTGTACAACATCCGGCTGGGTGATATCGCGCCGGACGGCGACACGCGGCGTGCCGAGATCATCCGCTACAACACGCCGGAACTGATGGGTCTGGTGTTCTCCGTGTCCTGGGGCGAGGACGACCTGTTCGACGTGGCGGTGCGCTACGAGAAGGAGTGGAACTCGATCAGGGTGCTGGGCGGCATCGGTTATTCCTGGGATACGGACGAGAACGAAGCCACCCTCTCGCTGGCCTGCAACAATGCGGCGCTGCAGAACAGCAGCATCAACAATCCAGGCATCCCGACCGGTATCGCCAACCCGCTGACCATGCAGGCGTCGAGCGTGAATGCCGCCTGCCGCGACTATCATTTCGATCTGGAGCGTCTCGCCGGCTCGTTCGCGGCCATGCACACGCCGTCGGGCCTGTATGCCTACTTCGGTGGCCATCGGGACAGCTACAGCGACTTCAGCACCTTCGATGACGGCGGTCAGATCCCGGCGAGCAACATCCAGGGGCTGCGCACCGGTGGCGGCGATGGGGAGCCTGATGCCGGCACGCACTGGTACCTGCAGCTCGGCATCAAGCGGCGCATGCTGTTCCGCGAGCTCGGCGCCACGGTGCTCTACGGCGAGTATCAGGAGTGGAACGATTGGCGCGTCGGCACCTCGGGCGTCGACAATGCCGGGCGGTTCACGGGCGAGTCGCCGTTCGGCTTCAACAACCAGAACGCGGCCACGCTCTGCCCCCTGGCCGAGTCGACGGGCACGGTCGGCACGGCGGCCCAGAGCAACGTCTGCGCCAACGGCACCACGATCGCCAAGTCGCACGTGAACAGCTGGGGCCTCGGCATGGTGCAGGACATCGACCGGGCCTCCTTGAAGCTGTGGCTGAGCTACCGCCAGTTCGACCCGGAGGTCAGGACGCAGACCGTCCTGAACGCGGGCAACAATGACGGTCTGCCGACCACGGTGCTCGACATCGAGCATCGCATCAATGACATCTGGATGCTGCAGTTCGGCGGCAAGATGGATTTCTGATC
>JANQFX010000046.1 GCA_028277725.1 Thiohalocapsa sp. | reverse complement strand
GTTCGTGCCCTGGTTCGACGCCAACCGGTTGGTCAACAAGCTCACCCTCGACGCCACCGATCCGCTGTCGAAGGAGACCGATTACAAGAAGTGCGCCTGTAGGGTGGAGCGGGTTTAGAAGTGTGAAGTTCGAAGTGTGAAGTTTGGCAGGCGACCTCGGCAGTCCGGGGGCACGCAACGGCGCAAAGGGCGATGGACGCAACGCAACACGTGCCAGCAGAGAGGCACCGCATTGAGCAAAAAAGCGCAAATCGGCGATTGGTTGGAGGCGGCACAGCCGAGGAGATACCGCGCAAATCGACGCACGCGTCTGTACTGGCGTCCCGTGGCGGGCGTTGCTCGTTGCGCCGTTGCGTGAACAAGCGTCCGGTTTCACGCGACGGCGCAACGGGCGACGGGCGCAACCCAAGACCTGCCGGCAGAGAGGCATCGCATTGATTGATCAAGCGCGCGAAGCGGCAAGTGGTTCGAGGCGGAGCAGCCGCGGAGGTCCTGCGTGGCATGCGTTGCTCGTCGCGTCGTTGCGTGAACAAGCACCAGGAAAGCAGGCATCAACGCCATGTCTAGCCTAGGCCGAAAACACGACCGCTCGCGCCGGGACTTTATCACCGGCGTCGCGAAGACCGCGGCCGGTGTGGGTCTGATCGGGCTCGGGCTCGGCCTCTACAGCCAGCGCGCGGCGAGCCTGCCGGCTTGGGCGCTGCGTCCGCCGGGCGCGCTGCCGGAGGACGACTTCGACGGCGCCTGCATCCGCTGCGGGCTGTGCGTGCGCGACTGCCCCTTCGACATGCTGCACCTGGCGCGGTTCGGCCAAGACATCCCCACGGGCACACCCTATTTCATTGCCCGCGATGCGGGCTGTGAGATGTGCGAGGACATCCCCTGCATCAAGGCCTGTCCCACCAACGCCTTGGACCACGGGCTTACGGACATCAACGACGCCGACATGGGGCTCGCCATCGTCAGCGATCAGGACGCCTGTATCGCCTTCCAGGGGCTGCGCTGCGAGGTCTGTTTCAACATCTGCCCGATCCGGGGCGAGGCCATCACGCTGGAGTACCGCCACAACGAACGCTCCGGCAAGCACGCCCTATTCATCCCGGTGGTGCACGCGAACCACTGCACCGGCTGCGGCAAGTGCGAGGAGGCCTGCATCCTGGAAGAGGCGGCCATCAAGGTCCTGCCGCGGCACCTGATCCAGGGCAAGCTCGGCGAGCACTATCGTCTCGGCTGGGAACAGCAGCACGAAGCCGGCGGCGCGCTGGTGACGCCCGATGCCCAGCACCGCTACAACCTGCCCGAGGGCATGCGCTACGACCACGGTGGCGAGGGGCTGATCGAAGACAAGGCCGAGGTGCCTTTCTCGGACAACCCCCTCGATACGCTCAACCGCGGCGGGGCGTTGTGATGCAGAAACTCGTGAACCGCATCTCGAGCGGCAGAAGTGAGGCACGCAACGGCGCAACGGGCGACGCGCACAACGCAGCGGCTCCGCGCCTCACGTTGCGTCCGTTGCCAGTCGCATCGTTGCGTGAAAGTCGGAGCTTGGTTTGATGCCGTTGCATGCGTCACAACAGGTGCGCCCGTCGGCATCCACCAAGCCCTGGCTCGCACGCCACCGATGGCTCTTGCTGCGACGAACGAGTCAGCTCGGGACTCTGGCCTTGTTCATGCTGCCGCCCCTGTTCGGCGTCTGGATCGTCACCGGCAACCTCTCCTCCAGCATGACCCTGGATGTACTGCCGCTGACCGACCCTTTGCTGCTGGCGCAGTCCATGCTGTCCGGCAACTGGCCGGCGACCACAGGGCTGATCGGCGCCGCCCTGGTGCTGGCGTTCTATGCGGTCGTCGGCGGACGCGTGTTCTGTTCCTTCGTCTGCCCGGTGAACCTGATCACCGATTTCGCTGCATGGGTCCGGCGCCGGCTCGGCATCAAGGCTGGCGGGCGCCTCTCGCGCAACCTGCGTTGGTGGCTGCTGGCGCTGGTGATGCTCCTGCCGGCGCTCACCGGCGCCATGGTGTGGGAGTACCTGAACCCCGTGTCGATGCTGCACCGGGGGCTCATCTTCGGAGGAGTCTGGGGGCTCGGATGGGCCTGGCTGCTGATCGGCGCGGTGTTCCTCTACGACCTGCTCATCGTGCCACGCGGCTGGTGTGGTCACCTCTGCCCCATGGGTACCTGCTACGCCTTGATCGGCACAAAGGCGCCGGTGCACGTCGCCGCGCCGGCCCGGGAGCGCTGCGACGACTGCATGGACTGCTTCAACGTCTGCCCCGAGCCACAGGTAATCAAACCAGCCTTGCGCGGTGCGCATGCCGGCCATGGCCCCGTCATCGACAGCATCGACTGCACCAAGTGCGGACGCTGTATCGAGGTGTGCGACCGCGATGTCTTCGGGTTCACCCTAGGACGCGTCGACGCGAATGGTGTGCTCGCCAGAGACGCCAGGACTGCGGCGGTCGCGAACGCCAAGCGCGCCGCCTAGAGACGCCCACAATCTAGCGTTTCTCGTAGGACACCGAACCAAATTCTCGAGGGTATTGCTGAGGGTGGACACCATGAAACGACCGATTGCCACGCTGCTCGCCGGCGCCGCCTTGCTCGCCGCCAACCTCTGCGCCGCCGAGGAGCTGTCATCCTTGCGTGGCCATGCGGTTACTGATGACTCCGACGCCGTCATCAACAGGCCGACGCTGGCGGTGCCAGGGGGCTTCGACGTCGCCTGGGAAGAGCAGCCGCCGATGATCCCGCACCCCATCGACAAGTACAGCATCGATTTGCGCCAGAACGGCTGTCTCAAATGCCACAGCCCTGCCACCTACGAAGCCAATCGCGCTCCGGTGGTCGCCGAGAGCCATTTCTTCGACCGCGATGGTCAGCGCACCGAGTCGGTCGCGCCAAGGCGGTACTTCTGTACCCAGTGCCACGCGGCCCAGGCTGGGGCCATGCCGTTGGTGGAGAACATCTTCCCCGGCCGCTGATCCGGAAGCCGAAACCGCCTCCATCACTGCATTCGAAGAGCAAGTTCTACAGCCGCTTGGAAGACCCGCACGCGGGGACTGTGCCCATCGCAGACTAGCCGGTGGCGCGGCGTCGACGCGGCGCTTCGACCCGCAGGCTTCGCCACCCCCGCCTGGACGCCAGGAAGTGGACTTGATCCGACTTGCCTATTCGCCGAAGACGTAGCCCAGGTCCATCTCGACGGCATCGAACGGGGGCACGCGGATGCGGCTGGGCTCGGTGATGGTGGCAACGACTCGGTAATGCTCGTCGTCGAGTTGGTAGGCGATCAGGGTACGGCTCTCCGGCCAGATCAGCCAGTAGTAGGGCACGCGATGGCGTTGCAGCAGCAGAAACAGCGTCAGGGTGTCCTTGCGCTCGTGGCCAGGCGAGACGATCTCGCAAACCCAGTCCGGCATCAGCTCGACGACACCGCGCGGAAGCCCGGGCATCCGCTCCTTCCGCCAGCCGGCGAGATCGTGGGTCGGGCACTCGTGGGGCTCGTAGGCGACACTGATCTCGGTGGCAATCCACCAGCCTCCGGGACCCGAGTCGCGATCGACGGGGCCTAGCTCCACGCCGGTTCGCAACTGAACGCTGGCGTGCTCACCGCGCGCCATCGGTCTTCGGACGATCTCCCCGCCGATCAGCTCGACCCGCTCTTCGGGATTCGCCAGCAAATCCGCGACCGTCTCCGGCTTGTGGGCCTCCATCGACTCGACCTCCACGACAGGGCTCTCAAGGACAATCGCAAGCCTTCCAGGTCTCCCGTCGGCGTAATCGACGCCCCACTGCTCGACCAAGGCTGTGCGAAATTCCCAATCAGCTTAGCATGATGCCCTGGATACCCGACGCGCAGGTCGGAACGCAATCGCGGTTCCGGCGGAACCCAAGGCATGTCGTCGCGGATCGCCTTGGCGGGCACCCGTCCTGCGCAATATCGGCGCAACTCGACGGCGACGGGAACCGGGTGGCGACGGAAGCGGCGTTCGATAACATGCTCAAAGGGACGGTACGAGACGTGGCGGCTTTGGGAGCACGGGATAGACGAGTTCATTGGAAACAAACCACGACCCGTCCGACACCTCGGCCCTCGGCCGCGACAATGGCCGCCCGATCACAGGCGAAACACCGATACGCCCGCGAGTCAAGCTATGTCAGACCAACTCCGACCCCACCCGCAGCGGCGGCGCCGACCGCTGCTTTGCACCTTTGCATCGATGGCCGCCTGCCTATTGCTGCTCGCCCTCGCGGCTTGCGACAGCGGGCCGCGGATCGGCGCATTGGCACCTGATGCGACCGTCCTTGCGTTCGGCGACAGCCTCACCGCGGGCAAGGGCGCCGGCTCGGGCGAGGACTACCCGAGTCGGCTCGCCGACCTCACCGGCCTCAGGGTCGTCAACGCCGGTGTCTCCGGTGAGCTCAGTGCCGCTGGCCGCGAGCGTCTCCCAGCCCTGCTCGCCGAGCACCGCCCCGACCTGGTTCTGCTGTGCCACGGCGGCAACGACATCCTGCGCCGCAACGGCCCCGGGTCCATGCGCGCCAACCTACGACACATGGTGGACACGGCCCATGCCGCGGGCGCAGAGGTGGTGTTGCTGGCCGTGCCGACCCTCGGTCTCGGCCTGCGCCCGCACCCGGTCTATGCGGACTTGGCGGACGAGTTGGGCCTGGCCATCGAGAACGACGTCCTCACCGAGGTGCTGTCGGACCCGGACCTCAAGGCCGACGGCGTACACCCGAACGCGGCGGGCTACGCGGTGATCGCCGCGCGGCTGGATGCGCTCCTGCGAGCGCAGGGTGCGCTGGATTGAACCAAGGCTCGCGGCGACGGGTCGTTAGGATCGGCCCTTGCGCAGCAGGTCGATCCGATGCGGCTTCATGAAGTACGCGCCCGTGGGGGTCATGTGGACTTCGAAGGCGGTGCGGATACGCTCGCGGCGGGCAGCATCGAGGTCGAGTTCGGTATGGGTCACGCTGAGGAAACGACCGGCGAAGCTCTCCCAGTCCGCGTAGGTGCCAGGCACCTCGATGAAGACCTCGGCCTCTGCCCGGAACAGGCCGGCGTCGACGGCCGAGCGCAGTGCGTCGAAAGCGGCCTGGCGAACGGTCTTTTCGTCGTGGATGACGCGCATCAACTCGTTGAAGACGCCCCAATAGACGGGCTCCGAGAACAGCGCCGCGCCGCCGGGCCTCAGCACCCGGTGGATCTCCCGCAGGGCCTGATCCATCGCATGCGCGGGGACATGGTGCAGGGACTTGAACATGAACACGGCATCGAAGCTCCTGTCCGGCGCGTCGATGGCCTCGGCGCCGCCGAGGACGAAGCGGACGCCGGGCATGTCCGAGATGGTCAGGTTCTTGTCGTGCTGGATGCGGTCGACCTCGGTGGCGACGACCTCCCCAGCGCCGAGGCGCTCCACCAGGGCGCGGGTAGTGGAGGCCGCGCCGCAGCCGAGTTCCAGGACGCGGGCGCCGCGGATGTCGATGAGCTCGGCGACGGTGTCGATCTCGGTAGCGGTATGGTATCGGTCGGGGGCGTTGAGTTGCATGGATGGGCCCTGGGATCGTTCGAGGTTGGTTGGGGGCTAGTTTGGGGCGGATCGCTCCGGGGCTGCCCGGGCGCGATGGATTCAGGCGCACAACGCTAGCGCATTCTCGCAGACAAGCGCCGTCACTCGGGCTAGGTTAGGGAAACGCTGATGCATCGGCGCTTCCCGTGTGGGGCAGGATGCCCCGCCAGCGTCGGCGAAGAATGTCGCTGAAACATGAAGCGAAGCGAACAACACGTTCTCGCGGCGCACGCCGACCATCGGCAGGGAGCCTGTCTTTCGGCATCGCCTTCACTGCTCCGCGCGGCCGCCGCATCGGCCCAGGACCTCCACGGAACCGAGATGACGCCTCCCGCCTGCGAATCCGTCTACGCCATCCCCCGCTGGGGAGAGGGCTACTTCCGCATCAACGCCGCCGGGCACCTGGCGGTGCGCCCGAATCCGGACCTTTCCGGCCCAGCGCGATCGAATCCGGCCCAGTCTGATGCGGGTGGGTCCGGCGCGGGTGGGTCCGATCCGACCGAGATCGATCTGGCCCTGCTGGCCCGTCGCCTGCGGGACGAGGGGCTGTCGCTTCCGGTGCTGGTGCGATTCGACGACATCCTGCGGCACAGGGTGCGCCGCATCCGGCGCGCCTTCGAGGGCGCCATGGCGCGGTTCCACTGGGGCGCCGAGTATCGACCGGTCTACCCCATCAAGGTCAACCAGCAGAAGAGCGTGGTGCGTGCCATCCTCGGCGCCGGCGGCATCGGGCTCGAGGCCGGCAGCAAGCCGGAGCTGATGGCGGTGCTGGCCATGGCGCCGTCGGGCGGCACGGTGGTCTGCAACGGCTACAAGGACCGCGAGTACATCCGCCTCGCGCTGATCGGTCGCCGTCTGGGGCTGGCGGTGCATATCGTCATCGAGAAGCCCTCGGAGCTGGAGCTGGTCGTCGACGAGGCCACCCGCCTCGGCGTCGAGCCGCTGCTCGGCGTGCGCGTGCGCCTCGCCGCCGCTGCCGCCGGCAACTGGCAGAACAGCGGCGGCGAGCGCGCCAAGTTCGGCCTCTCGGCGCCACAGGTGCTCAGGCTGGTGGATCGCCTAGGCGCCGTCGGGGGGGGCGGCTGGCTGCGGCTGCTGCACGCGCATCTGGGCTCGCAGATCCCGAACCTCTCGGACATTCGCGCCGGCGCCCAAGAGCTGGCCCGCTTCTACTGCGCCCTGGCGGAGCGCGGCTGCGGCGTCGACACCCTCGACATCGGCGGCGGGCTGGGTGTCGACTACGAGGGCACGCGCACGCGCGCCTACTGCTCCGTGAACTACGGCCTGGAGGACTACGCCACCGCCATCGTCGAGACCGCCGCCGAGGTCTGCCGTGGCGCCGGCCTGCCCGACCCGCACCTGATCACCGAGTCCGGCCGCGCGCTGACGGCCCACCACGCGGTGCTGATCACGGACGTCGTGGATCGCGAGCGCGCCGGCGGGCTGTCCGCAGAGTTGCCCGGAACGAAGACCACCAGCGGTCCGGTCGCGGAGCTGGAGCGGGCACTGCAACAGGCGCTGGAGCAGCCCGATTCGAGCGCAGGATCCGCGCAGCCGCTGGCGCTGTTCGAGCAGGCGGAGGCGGCGCTGCTCAACGCCCGGCGGGGCTTCACTGCCGGCACCCTAGACCTGGCCGCGCGTGCCCGCGCGGACGAGTGCTTCGCGGCCCTGTGTCGTGCCCTGCGCCCGCGGCTGTCTCACGCCAATCGCCGCCAGCGCGAACTGCTGGACCGCATCAACGCCGAGCTCGCCGACAAGCTGTTCTGCAACTTCTCGCTGTTCCAGTCGTTGCCGGATGTCTGGGCACTGGACCAGATCTTCCCCATCGCGCCGCTGCAACGGCTCGACGAGGCGCCGACCGAACGCGGTGTGGTCCATGACCTCACCTGCGACTCCGACGGCTGCATCGACCGCTACGTGGACGAGGACGGCATCGAGGCCAGCCTGCCGGTGCATGCCTTCGACCCCCGCGCCGAGAGCTATCTGCTGGGCGTGTTCATGGTCGGCGCCTATCAGGAAATCCTCGGCGACATCCACAACCTGTTCGGCGACACCGATGCGGTGAACGTCGCGCTGGACCCGGAGCACCCGGACGGCTACCGGCTATCGGAGCCCGAGCGTGGCGACACCGCCGACGAGCTGCTGAGCTACGTCCACTTCGACCCGCGCGAGCTGCTCTCGCGCTACCGGTGTCGTGTCGATTCCGCCGGCCTCGACCGTGCCGAGCGCGAACGGCTCTACTTGGAGCTGAAGGCCGGGCTCTATGGCTACACCTATCTCGGCAGCCTATGACGTCGGCGCCTCGGCCGGGGCGCAGCGCGCGCCAGGCTGACCCTGGCGGGGTCGTGAACCGCGCCGGCCGGCACAACCTAAGGACCGACGGAATTCCGGTCAAAACCTCCCGCTCCAGCACATGTTGACGCAAGCCCTGACCCGACAGTTCGACTCGACTCCCGCCGGAACCCATCGTCGCCGGCCGCGGCACGCTTCACCATGGGCGCCGCTATTGCTGCTGGTCCTCTCCTCGGCCGGGACCGACTCCTCCATCGCCGCCGAGGCCGTGCCCGTGACCCTAGCCGAGGTGCGCGCGGAAACACTGCACGAACAAGCCGTGCTCTCCGGCACCGCCATCGCGCACCGACGGGCGGCATTGTCGCCCAAGGTCGATGGGCTGGTGACCGAGCTGTTCGTGGACGAGGGCAGCCTGTTGCAGTCCGGCGACCCGATCCTGACGCTGGATGACCGGCTGGAGGCCCATGCGGTCGACGCCGCCGAGGCGCAGGTGCAGGAGGCCGAGGCGAGCCACAGCGATGCCCAACGCATCCGCGACGAGCTACTGCGCCTGAAGCAGGGCCGACACGCCTCGGAGACCGACATCCGCTCCGCCGAGGCGCGGGTGGACATGGCCGCCGCCGCACTGGCTGCGGAGCGCGCAGCGCTGGCGCGGGCGCAGGAGGTCAAGCGTCGCCACCGGCTGACGGCGCCCTTTGCCGGCATGGTCGTCGCTCGGGCCGTCGAGGTCGGCGAGTGGGCAAAGCGCGACGAGCCGGCGGTGGAACTGGTTGCGCTGGATCGGATACGCGTCCGTGCGACCTTGCCGCAGGGGGACTACACCCGCGTCGGCCGCGGCGCACGGGCCGAGGTCAGCTTCGATGCGCTGCCGGGGCGGGCCTTTCCTGGCGAGGTCTTCGCGCGGGTCGCGAGCGGTGACGATCGCTCCCGCACCTTCCCGGTACTCATCGACATCCAGAACCTGGACCGGCTGCTGGCGCCCGGCATGTCTGCCCGCGTCCGCGTCGACCTGGCCGGCGGCGAGGGCCGCGTGCTGACGGTGCCGCGTGATGCCATCGTCGCCAGGGCCGACGGCACGCGCGAGGTGTGGCGGGTGCGCCAGGAGGACGGCATTCAGAAGGCCTATCCGGTGCGCGTCCGAGTCGGCCGCGCCGGCGGCGACCGACTGGAGGTCGAGGGCGAAGACCTGCGCGTCGGCGACGCCGTGGTGATGCTCGGCAACGAGGGCCTGAAGCCGGGCCAGAGCGTGCAGCCGCGGCAGAGCGCGACAGAGCCCGATACGGCGGCGGTGAACTGATCTGGTCCCTAACTACGCGTCCGACCGTGGAATTCCAGCCCCGTATGTGCTTGACTCCGCACTAGCGTGCCGCGCCATCAGCGCACAGAAGACACGCTCACGCGGGATACACCGCCCGACCCAACCCTTGAGAGGACGATCGACCATGAAGACCAGCACCCGTATCAGCGCCATGATCCTGTCCGGCAGCCTTCTGGCCCTAGCCGGATTCGCACAGGCCGACTCGCACATGGAGAACGCCGTCACCAAGATGGACGAAGCCGCCGAGGCCGAGGCCAAGAAGGCAGAGGCCGCAGCCGAGGCGCAGGTCGAGAAACTCAAGATGCAAGAGGAACAGGCCAAGGAGATGACCGAGAAAGAGATCTCCGGCGTGGACTAATCGCCTCCACCCAGGATCGGGTTACCCTCGGGCCGACCCGACCTCCCCTTGCCCCCTAGAAAGCCGTGGCCGTCCCGGCCGAAGGGCCGACCTCCAGGTCGGCCCAGCCCCGACTCAGCTGCACACCGAGTTCCAGCGCCGACGCTCGACGAGCGCGGAGCCGAGTGCCACTCGGCGATCTCTCAGCCCGACCACATTGCCTTGGTGCCATCCGGCGCCAACTAGGGCGGACTCTTGCACCGCCGCGCCGCGGCATCCGGATCGAGTCGCAGGCCACCCACCATGTTCAAGTTCGCCATCGAGCGGCCGGTGATCCTCACCGTCGCGGTGCTGATCCTGACCCTGTTCGGGGTCCTGTCCATCTTCAACGTGCCGGTGCAGATGATCCCGGATCTGGACGCCCGCGTGGTCACGGTCCGCACCAGCTGGCCCGGGGCGGCGCCGCAGGATGTCGAGAAGGAGATCGTCATCGAGCAGGAGAAGTACCTGGGCCGCATTCCAGGCCTGGAGCGCATGCTCTCGACCGCCAGCACCGGCAGCGCGGACATCGAGCTGGAGTTCCCCTTCTCGGTGCCCATGGAGGAGGTACTGCTCAACGTCAACAATGCCCTGAGTCAGGTACCCGGCTACCCGGAGAATGTGGACCAGCCGAGCATCAAGGCGGAGGCCTTCTCCAGCAACGCCTTCATGTACTTCCGGCTCATGCCCGAGTCCGGCGCCTTTGCGGAGGACGACATCCTGGCCCTGCGTGACTGGGTGGAAGAGTACGTAGTGCAGCCGATGGAACGGGTGCCTGGGGTGTCCAGCGTCGGCCTGCGCGGCGGGGCGGAGCGCCAGCTCCAGGTCTACGTGGACCCGGTGAAGCTCGCCGAACGCGGCATCCGGCTGACGGAGCTGCGCGAGGCCATCCGCGCGCGCAACCGAGACGTCTCCGGCGGCGACCTCGACAGCGGCAAGCGGCGCTATCTGCTGCGGACCATCGGCCGCTTCGACAGCCCCGAGGCGCTGGAGGAGCTGGTCATCGCCGAGCGCGACGGCGCCTTCACGCGCCTGCGCGACGTCGGCCATGCGAAGCTGGGCTACGCGGAGGTGCGCAGCTACGCCTACTCCGAGGGCAAGCCGATCCTGGGCTTTGCGGTGAGCCGGCAGATCGGCAGCAACGTCATCCAGATCAAGCGCGACATGCTGGCGAGGGTCGCGGAGCTGAACGAGACGCTCCTGAACCCCAAGGGCCTGAAGCTGGTCCGCACCGCCGACGACGTCGTCTATGTCACCGACGCGGTACAGGTCGTGGAGCGCAACCTCGCCATCGGCGCCCTGCTCGCGACCCTGGTGCTGTTCTTGTTCCTGCGCTCGGGATCGGCGACCCTGATCGGCGCCATCGGCATCCCGATCTGTACCTTGGCCGCCTTCCTCGGCCTGATGCTGGCCGGGCGCACCATCAACGTGATCTCGCTGGCCGGTGTCGCCTTCGCCATCGGCATGACGCTGGACAACAACATCGTCGTGCTGGAGAACATCTACCGCCACCTGGGTCTGGGCAAACAGCGGCTCCAGGCGGCGCTGGACGGCGTGCGCGAGGTCTGGCCGGCGGTGCTGGCCTCCACCTTGACGACAGTTGCCGTGTTCCTGCCCGTGGTGTTCATCCGCGAGGAGGCCGGACAGCTCTACTCGGACATCGCCATCGCGATTGCGTCGTCCATTCTGATGTCCATGCTCATCGCCATCACGCTGGTGCCCGCCGCGGCGGGCCGGTGGCTGAGCCCGCCACGAGTCAGGCGGGGGCGGCTGACAGGCCTGGGCGCCGCCTTCTCCGCCCTGGTGCTGGGGCTCGTGCGCTGGCTTGCCCACGGCGTGATCCGCCCGCTGCTGGTCATCGCCCTGGTGCTCGGCGGCGCCGGCGCCATCCTCTGGAGCCTGACGCCCGACACCGAGTACCTGCCCGAGGGCGAGGAGAGCAAGGTCTTCACGCTGCTGTTCGCGCCGCCAGGCTACAACATCGACATGATGCGCGAGGCCTTCCAGCGGGTGGACGCGGAGTTCTACCCGGCGGTGGGTCAGGACCCGACCCTGTTCGACAACGGCGAGGCCGAGGTGCCGGCGCTCAACTTCACCATCGGCTTCGCGACCCAGTCGCGGGTCTTCGCGGTGCGCGAGGCCACCGACCGTCGCCACACCGGCGAACTGATGCGGGTGGCGACCGAGAAGACCAGCCAGCTGCCCGGGCTACGTAGCTTCTCCAGCCGTGGCTCCATTTTCGCCGGCAACTTCGGCGGCACCCGCGCCATCAATATCGACATCAGCGGCCCGGACCTGGCGTCGCTGTTCGACGCGGCCTCCAGGGTGCAGGACAAGGCCAAGACCGTTTTCGATCGCCCACGGGTCAAGGCGGACCCCTCCGCGCTGACCCTGGGGCAGCCGATGCTGGAGGTGCTGCCGGACTGGGAGCGGGCGGCGGAGCTCGGCATCTCGCCGGGCGACCTGGGCTACACGGTCTGGGCCTACTCCGACGGCGCCTTCGTGGACGAGTTCTTCCTCGACGACGACGAGATCGATATTTTTCTGTACAGCACTGCGGGTAACATCGAGCGCCCGCAGGATCTGGAACGGCTGATGCTCTACTCCCCTGCTGGCGGCATCGTACCGTTGTCCGCTGTCGCTCGGCTGCACGAAAGCGTCAACACCGAGACCATCCGCCGCGTGGACGGCGACCGGACCATTACGCTCAGCATCATTCCGCCGGACGACGTCGCCCTCGAGGAGGGCGTGCGCCGGGTGCAGCAGGAGATCATCAGCGGTATGCCGGCCAGCGGCGAGTTACCGGACTCCATCCGCCTGCAGCTGAGCGGGGCCAGCGACCGCCTGCAGGCGACCCTCCAGGCCCTGGCGGGCAACTTCGCCGTGGCGCTGCTAATCGCCTATCTACTCATGGTGGCCGTGTTCAGCCACTGGGGCTGGCCGCTGCTGATCATGACCAGCGTGCCCATTGGCGTGAGCGGCGGCGTGGCGGGCCTGGCGCTGCTGAACTGGGCCGGCGGACACCTGGACAAGATCGGCCTCTACCCGATCCAGCAGCCCTTCGACATGATCACCATGCTCGGCTTCCTGGTGCTCATCGGTACCGTGGTCAACAACCCCATCCTGATCGTGGAACGGGCGGTGGCCAACCTGCGCGAGCAAGGCATGGAGATCTACCAGGCGGTTACCGAGGCCGTGCGGGTGCGGTTGCGGCCCATCATGATGTCCATGGTGACCACGGTGGCCGGGCTGTCGCCGCTGGTGTTCAATCCGGGTGCCGGCACCGAGCTGTACCGAGGACTCGGCGCTATCGTGCTGTTCGGGCTGCTGTTCAGCACCCTGGTGACCTTGACCTTCATGCCCGCGATGCTGGCGCTGACGCTGAGGTTCGTGCGGCGCGGGGCGCACCAGGGAACAAGCGGCGAGACCGCGTTGTCCGGCCAGACGCCCGGGGCCAGGCAGAGGCCGGTGGGTATGTCGTAGCAACGGGCTGGGTGGAACCGCAGCGCTTGTGCCATCCATGTTCCCGCGTCAGCCCCGCTCCCAATCGTCTTCGGCCGGGCTGTCGATCTTTCCGTTGTGGTTCTCATCCCAGTAACGCTGGCCCAGCTGGTTGATGCCCATGATGCCGTCTTCGGCCTGGGGGCCGTCCGCCTTGGGAGTCGCCTCCAGGGCAAAGGTGCTGGCCGTGGGCTCGCCCTTGGTGAATGCGACACTGTAGTGGTCGCTTGTGGTGCCGATGGTCGGCGTACCTCCCGAACCCGTGCATTTGTTGTTCACGTCCGGGTTGTAGCAGCCCGTCTCCGTATAGATACGCTCCATGTGCTGCGCGAGGCGCATGAGCTCTGCCTTCATGTCCGAGCGGCGCGCGGAGGCCACCTGCTCCCGGTAGCTTGGGTAGGCGACGGCCGCGAGGATGGCGACGACCGCGACCACGACCAATAGCTCGATGAGGCTGAATCCACTGGTTGCGGACATTCGTGTCTTGATCATGTTGTGTCTCCCTCACGCCTGGCACCTCTGTATGGCATTGAACTCGTACATCAGCGTTGCAGCCAGGTACGCCAGCTGAGCCCGTTGTTCTCCTTGAGATTGACCAGGCCGCCACCGGAGGTCGAGACGATGCTCGTGACCTCCCCGCCACCGAGGCTCAAGAGCGATGGCGGTGAATAGATGCCCGCGCGGTTGGCGTCGACCGCACGGATGCTGCTGCCCACGACATGGGTGCCGTCGGCCACCTTGAGCAGGTCGTTGTTGTCGAAGCCGCCATCCAAGTTGTAGTCGAACGGCGTGTAGTCCAGGCGCGAGCCATCGAGCGCATCCAGTGTCGTGATCCAACTGCTCCCTCCGGAACTGCAGAGGTTGCCCGGGATCATAGACACGAAGAACACACGACCGTTGCGCACCTGGGGCGCGACGACCACGCGCTCGCCTTCGGGGTCCGCATCCTTCAGCTTTAGGTCGATGAGCCATCCTCGCACCTCAGCAGGCCTGTTCACCGGCGTCTTGGTGCTGGTGCGCCCGACACTGACGATGGCTCCGGTGGCCGGGTCCTTCATCGGCGCCCTCTCTTCGAACACGTGTTCGAGCAGGCCCGAGCGGGCGGCGCGGTCCGAATAGACCACGCCGTCGTCGTCCCAGATGCCGTAGAAGGTCTGGACGGAGGCGTCCGATCTGTCGCTCACGTTCAGGAGCCGGCCTGTGCCGAACAGCAGCATATGGCCGCCGTTGGGGTGCCGATAGGTCAGGATGCGGGACGTGATGGGTTGAGTATTGCCGGAGCCATCATCGGCGTGGAACACCCGTTCAGGCGGTCTGTTGGTATCCCGCAGGTCGAAACGCCAGACATTGCCGAACAGGTCACCCGCATAGGCGCGATCGGCAACCAGGTCGCCGTCCTCGTCCAGTGTCGTGACTTCGGAGAGCCCGTTGGCGTCTCCGGTTCCGCCGGGATCATCGATGGAGCCGACGCCGGTGTCCATACGCGCAAGAATCCGGCGATCATCGTCCCCGCCGAGGCGTAGCACATAGAGCACGGCGTTGCCCGTTTGGCTGATCGTGCAGTTCGTGTCGCGATTACCATCCACGCAGGCGGCTGCGTCCTCGCCATCCGGATCACGGTTGTCGTAGCCGTTGTTGAGCAGGACGACCCACTCGGGCTCGGCGGTGTCGGTCAGTTTGCCGTCGATTTGAACGATGGCCGGCGGGGCCAGGATGTAGCCTAGGTCACGGCCATCCAGGCTGCCGTCGTCGCTGTCGCTCCCGGACGCGTCCGTAAACTCCCAGAGCACCAGGTCACTGGCCAACTCCGGCGTCGGGTCCGTAACATCCAGAGCATAGACGCCCTGTGCGCCGGCGCCGAAGCCTCCGACGAGTACGCTGTGCCATCCGCCGTCTCCGTCGGAGCCGGTGAACCTGGCGTCGGAGTAGCTCAAGGGCCCATCGACAAAAGCCTTCTTCTTGTTCAAGCCGCCCCCGTACTCCGGCTCAGAGAGCCAAGAGAGCCTCGGATAGATCGCCTCGGGCACATAGGCAAAGACCTCTTCCAGCTTGGCCTTCGACGGGCCGGCATCGAAGGCGTGCAACATGCCGTCGTTGGCGCCGATATAGAGCATGTCCCGGCGGCCCTTATGGGTCGTCTTGAAGGTGGTGTAGTCATCGTCGTCGAACAGCTGCCGGGGTGGGCCGATCAGCAGCGGACCCGACGAGAGGATGTCACCCAGCACCGTCTCTCGCTCCCGGAACTTCGGCGGGTTGGGCACGCTGCCGTCGATGGCGGGCTCGTCCTCGCCGCGCAACCAGGCGATGACCGCCTCGGCCTTCTGCCGAGTCGGATTGGCGCCGGCGAGCCCGCCGGGTGCATCGCAGTCGGGGTTGTCGTCGCACCATCGCGCCATCAAGCCCCGCTGCTGGCGCGTGGACAACAACGGGAAGAGCGAGTCGCGCTCGAACGCCGCGGGCTCACCGTTCGCCATGGTGAAAACGTCCCGCTCATCGGGCGCAGGGAAGGAACCGTCGCGGCGGGTCGTCTGGTAGGGGTCGCCCAGATCGTCGCAGAGCGCCCCACGGGGCTTGTCCGGGCAGTTGCCTCTGCCGTATCCGCGCGACATTCGAAACGACCGCACCTGACCGCTCCAGGTTTCGGAATCGGTCAGCGTCTGGAAGATCCGGGTGTGGTCGCTCAAGGGGCCGCTGCCGTTGATGGCCACGGAGGCGACGGATACGTCTTGTTCGACAATCGACGAGACGGTCTCCAAAATGCCGTTGAAGGCGGTCAGCAGGGAGCCGGGGTTGGAGGCGTCGTAGTAGCCGCCACGGCCGTTGAGGCCGGCGTGGAAGAGGTCGTCGATGAGGGCGTACTCCGGAGGACTGCGGAAGCCCGCAATCCCCGTTGAGTTGCAGTCGAGGGAAGTCCCCCATTGCGGGTAGTCTCTGTTACATGGTGGGAAGCCATCGTCGACCAGCGTTCTCCCTCCCGCTGCGTAGGTGCCATAGGGAGCGATCAAATTCCCATCCGCGTCCGACACCCGTGCGACCTCACCCTCCACACCGAAGCCGACCGCGAAGAAGGTCAAATGCTGCCAGGTGGCGGGATCGTTGATGGGGTTCCAGAAGTTGACCTCATCGAATCTCTCGCCGTCCTCATCGATGTCCCTGAGGATTGGTGGGACCGCATCATCCTCGGAATCGCCATATAGGTCTCGAACCCAGTAATAGAAGACGGCGTCGGCGAGCATGCCGGTGCTAGCGTCGGTGAACAGCGCGGCGTCCGGGTTGGCGGGGGAGTACGCGTCGACACCGAAGGGGTTCGGGTTCAGGGTACGAGCCAAACCGCCGTCCTGATTGGTCTGAAGCCAGTTTGCGGTGCCATCGGTTGTCGGTCTGGTAGCCAAGACTCTCGCATCATCCGACCAGGCGCCGTCGGTGAGCATCAGATGGAAGTTGTTGCGGCACTGGACGCCTTCCATGTTGTTGGCCGTGCTCGCGTCGAGGTCGTCGAAAAGCGCCCTACCCTGCGACAGGAACTCGCCCGCGCGGACCTGCGCGGCGATTAGATTGGTACCTTCTGTGGTCGTCGTCTCGAATAACCACTGGTAGAAGCGCTTCTGGTTGTCGGCATATTCGTCGAAGCCAGCGTCCAACGCGTTGAAGGCACTGGTGCCAGACTTGAAGCCGGAGTCGTCGGAAACGTCTTGGAAGGTGACCCGGATACTATGGTTTAGGCCTAGCATGGTCTGGCTCAGCACCGTCTGTACCACCAAAAGGCGGGTCCGGTAGTAGGTGTACCAGTTCGCAAAGCGCTGCTGCTCGGCGGGGTTCGTCACCGCGGAGAACTCGAAACACTCATCGGGCGTCTCCGCGGTGGGACCTTCGGGGAAAGCGGTGCCGCACTGGATGCAGGCGTCACCTGGATCACAGGTGTCGTAGGGGTCGAGACCGGGAGCGACGGTGACTTCTTCGTACTGTCTGTCGGGATCGTATTTGTGGTAGTAGGCGCCGCTGTAGGTGGATGCCGCGTCGCCCGAGGCCCTCGATGCAGGGACGAGATTGCAGTCCAAGTCTTCGGTCTGGATCGGCCCGAAATCACTGCTCAGATCGACGTTCGTCGGGGAACACCCATTCGGGTTACCGTAGGGGAATCGATTGGCGTTGTTGAAATCGGAATTCGGCAGTGCGCTCCCGTCGGCGTAGGCGCCGGGGTCGTAGTCCGGCCCTGAGCCGTCGTCGTTCGGGACGAAATAGAGAGTATTGACGTCCGGTGAGGTGTACCAGTTACGCAGCCCTGCCCTAAGAGCGTATTTGTCATCAATTGCACCCTTGAAGACGTCCTGATCCGGCAGGAACCCCCTCTCCATGGAGCCCGAGAAATCGACCGTGACCACCAGATTGGGGGGGGCTCCTACCGAAAGGTAGGGGGGTGTATCATCGACGACGTTGCTCGCCGACAGCGATGCGGTCCCGGCGGAGAGCAAGAGGGCCATTAAGGCGCCGAGCTTGCGTCTGTAAGGGTATGGACGCGAGGGTATCGAGACGATGCGCGTCTCGATCTTTTTGCCGAGCGTCATCGGTAGAACTGCTTGGCAATGGTGGACTGGAGGACTACGCGGGCTTGCTCGTTGGCACCGAAGCCGACCGCGCTGACAGTATAGAAATGGGTACCGATACCCCTGGCAGCTTCCATCGGGTCGTCTGAGAGGACTGATCGGAGTTCGATATGAACTCGCGGCTGCGCGATCACGTCGGGGATGTCGCCACCAAAATCGGCCTCGGTCTTGCTCGCGATCTCCTCGTAACTGTGGCCCATGGTAACCTCGTCCGACGCCTTCTCCTTCCAATCCGCCAGCACCGAGTCCATGCGATTGCAGGGGTGATTGTTGTCCGTGCCGGCGGTCCCGACGTCCCCGACGGTGCAGCCGGTCCAAACGAGGTTCGAGCCGTCGACCGTGGCCAGGACGGGCCCATCCTGTTCGTCCACGTAGGCGAGCCCCGCCGTCAGCGCGGCCTCGGCCGCCTGCAGGGCCATGTCGTTCTGGCGCATGTTGCCGGCCATGCGCTCCTGGAGCAGGGTGCCTTGCTGCCCCGAGATGCCCAGCATGGTGATGATCAGCAGGATGACCAGGCCGACCACGAGCACGGCGCCGCGCTGTGCCGGCGCCGCTGCCTGGCACCCATGGGGTCGAACTGTCTTGTGTTGACGGGTCGCCATGGCCCTCAGTCCCAGATGGCCCATGGCGTAGAGGGGCGCAGCGCGACATCGAAACGGACACGCTGAAAGATGCGGTCGTCATCTTGATCGTAGTCGGCTCCCAGGATGTCGTCGCCGATGTCCGGCCAGTCGTCCGGTCGCCAGTCGGCGGGAACAGCACCGGGCAACACGGCCGTGTGGGCGTCCTCGGTGGCCACTAGGAGTTCGACTGAGACCGAGCGCACATAGGCCCAGGCATTCTTCTTACTGACCCAGGCGGCGTTGGGCACATCCGGCTCATGGCCGTCCGCGAAGAAATCGACCCGGCCATCGCGGTTGCTGTCGCCGGTATAGGTGATCCGCATGTCAGCCACATCCGGCACCAAGACCTGGCTCCTTCCGCCAGCGTCGTTGATATCGAAGGCGCACAGGGCCGGGCGGTACTGGTCGGGCTCGTAGGAGCCGCTGCCGGGGCGGCAGCCATTCACGCTCTCGCCCCTCTGCAATGAACCCCCTTTCATACAGCAGACGTAGAACACCCGGTAATGCACTGGGTGGAGCAAGGATCGAGGGTCATTCGAATCCCGGTTATAGACCGCGCTGCCTGCGTAGACATCCGAGCCCTTCAGGTGGTCCTCGGCGTTGAGCTCCCCTCCGTGCTCCACAGACGAGTTGCTGGAGCGCTCGCTGACCGTAAAGATATGCGCCGACCGGCAATTCGAGATCATCGCGATGTCGCTCTTTCCCAATCCATCGGGGAGGCGAGCGACATGGATGCGTCCGGTCGCATCGGAGCTCGCACCATTGACAGACTCGCCATCGGCTGGCTCCGTGGAGCCATCGCCGAGGGTGCCGACCACGGCGACGCCGTCGGGATCGACCCCCCAGGCGACGTAGATATCGCCCAGGGCCCAGCGATCACTGACATTGCGAGCGATCGAGTCCGGTAGGTCGTCGAGGGTACCTGCGGAAGATAGGTCCTCACTGTTGTCGTAGCCCATGGCCTTGTCCATCTGCAGCACATGGTCGCCACGACAACGGGTATCGTCCTCCATCAGGCCGCAGGACTTGACGGTGAGGGTGCCGGAGAACTCGTGGAGGGAGATGCTCTTGCACTCGCTACTGCGGCTCTGGCGCATCTGCCGGGCCGCGATCAGAGCGGCAACGCGCCCGTTCTCCTGCAACCGCCCGAAGGCCGCCTCACGCGAGTAGGTCACGCTGGTGTTGGCGAGCAATTCTGCGAGCCCGAAGACAACGATCGCGCCAATCGTCAGTGCGACCATCACCTCCACCAGGGACAGGCCCGATTGGATGCGGAGTGCGGTAGAACGCCGACACGGGAAGACCTCTGATGCCCTCACAACGGCACCCTGGTGCAGACCTGGAATTGCAGGGTCTCGGCCCGCTTGGACGCATCCGCCATGGCACCGCCGAAGCCGACGGCGCGGGAGTCTTCCCATCGGATGGTGATAGCGCAGTGCCCCGTATTGCAGGCGTTTCCATGGGAGCAATCTAGGGAGCCGAGTGCGGAGCCATCGGTGGGCGGGTTCAGCGGAAGACGCTTCAACTCGTTGGCCCAGGCCTTGAAGGTCGGATCATCGCCAGGACGATCGGTGTCGAGCTTGACGCCGACGAAGCTCTGAGGGTCCGCACGGATGCGGTCGATGAGGGTCGACGCGACCAGGGTCGCGTTGGAGCGCAAGAACGCACTGTGGTTACTGCGCATGCTGGCCAGTTGTAGGCCGGCGACGCCCAATGCGCCGATGGCGATGATGAACAAGGTCACCATGACCTCGATCAGCGTGAATCCGTTCCTGCTTGGGTAGCGCTCAGTAGCGGCGGTGGCATTAGTGGCCTTGGTCCTGGTGGCACTAGATCCGATGGTACTGAGGCTAATGGTGCCGAGCCTGATGGCGCCGGGTCCGGTAGCACCTGGTTGGCGCGCGCCCGGACCGCGACTCTGGCGTTTGGCGGTGCTGAGTGGGTCTGGCCTTGGTGGGGGTCGCATCATGTCGTCTCCCTAGACGGCGGTTCGACTGCGCCGTGCTTCCGATCCTATTTCCCGTCGCGGCCAAGCAACGATCCCGGCGCGGACTGGTGAGGCGGGGACTTGAACACATAGCACGTACCTCACTGCCGGCGGCGTGGTCGCTACCTCCGATCGGCGCACAAGGTGACGGCCCTTGATGTTCCCTTCCCAGACAACAAGCGCAGCGCTACGTCGGGCGATCCCCGAAGCATAAGCAAGCCCGGAACAAAGACAACGACACCACCGATAGAGATAGCCAATCCTGCGATTAGCGGGAACTGTCCGAATCCAGATTCGAGGTACTGCCTGGATATCCGCACGACCGGGCCTCGTATCGGGCCCGCCCGGCTGGATTTGCGAGGCATCAGGGGTACGCGGGGGGATGCGTGGCCGCGCGGACACCGCGATTAGCACATTCTCGGGCAGGATGGTGCAAAATGATTCCTAGGAACAGTATCTGTCGCTCCGGGCATCGGCCTCGGCGACGGCACGTCCGGTGTGCCTGGAAAAGCAGGCCAATCGATCCTGCAAGAGGACCCGTTCAACCTAGAAGCTGGTTTCCAGCCCGTGTCCGAGCCAATGGTCAAGCAGGAACGAGTCGTCCCGACCAGCATCGCCTGTCTGGTGCCAGCGCCGACGCTGATGCTGGCTCTGGCGCTGTGGCCCACCTGCGCCGACGCGGAGATCTACCGCTACCAGGACGCACAGGGCAACTGGATCTTTACCGATCGTCCCCCCCCGCCCGCCACCGACGCCCGATCCCGCCCAGGTTGGCATGCGGCGCCGACGACGGTTTACGGCGCGCCGATACGAGGCGGATCGATGCAGGACAGGCCGATCCGGGGCGAGGGGCAGCAGGCGCCGCTGACCCGTCGTGCTCCGCCGGAGCCTGGCAGATGGCCGGTCCCCGACTTCAGACCCGCGCAGTCCGAGCTGGCGCCCCCGACCGTGCGGCTCCGGCCTTCGGACCTGGGATCAGCACCCGGCCGCGACGACCGGATCGAGCGACGCCGCCCCGTTACGCCCGAGACCGCCCCATCCGCGCCTCCCTTAGCGGCCGCCGGAGGACCCGCGCCGGCCCCCGAGCCCGAGCCTGATCTGGAACGGGACATCGAGGCGCGCCTGATGCAACGCTTCCGCCCGGCCTCGCCGGTGGAGGCCAGCAGTCTGGCGGTGGTCACCATCGAATCCGAGCTGGGCTCGGGCTCGGGCTTCTTCGTCAGTGCGGATGGATTGTTGCTGACCAACCGGCACGTCATTCGGCCGGCGGACGACTGGGCGGCGGAGGAACGGGCAGCACTCGAGGCGTTGAAGCAGACACTGGATGCCCTGGAGCAACGCCTGGCGCTGCCGCGTGACCGCTATTCGGACCCCAACGACTACGATCGCGGCCGACGCCTGTTGCGCGAACGTAGCCGAGCCTATCGGCAGGCCAAGCGGGAGTTGGACATGAAGCGCAACGCGGCGCTCCTGCGGCGCGCCTTCAAGGTACAGCTCAAGGATGGCGAGACCGTCACCGCGGACCTGGTGGAACTCAGTACCCAACACGACCTGGCTTTGCTGCGGGTTTCGGGCTACCGCACGCCCTACCTGCGCCCGCAGCTCGGCACCCGACCGCGGCAGACAGAGGCCGTCTATGCCATCGGCAGCCCACTCGGCATCAAGGACACGGTCACCGCCGGCACCTATACCGGCGAGCAGGACGGCATGCTGGTGACGGACGCCCGCATCATGCCCGGCAGCAGTGGCGGGCCGTTGGTGGTCGAGAGCGGTGCGGTCGTCGGCGTGAACACCTGGAAGGCGACGCCGGGGCCGGACGCCGAGGAGCGGGGCTTCGGTGTCTCGATCCCGATCGACGTGGCCTTCCGCGAGTTCCCGGCCCTGCAGGCCTGGTCGGCGGAGACATCCGGGATGCAGACACCGCGCTGAGTCGACCAGGTGTCGACATCCCGGTCGACAGGGGCCCCGCGCGATACGCCCTCGGCGCATCAGTCCTCGGTCGGGTTCGGCTCCTTGAGCGTGACCAACTCCTCCGCGCTCACCGGGTGGATGGCAACGGTGTTGTCGAAGTCGGCCTTGGTGGCACCCATCTTCACGGCCACGGCGAAGCCCTGCAGCATCTCGTCGACGCCGTCACCGACCATGTGGATGCCCACCACCCGTTCCTCGTCGCCGACGCAGACCAGCTTCATGGCCGTACGCGGGCCGCTGCGATTCAGCGCATAGCGCATGGGCTGAAAGTCGGTCTCATACACGGTCACCTTCCGGCCGCTGGCGCGCGCCGCCGCTTCGGTGAGGCCGACGGCGCCAGCGGGCGGGTGCGCGAACACCACGGTTGGGATGTTCTCGTAGTCGAGACGGCGCTCCGGCTGGTCGTTGAATAGCCGGTCCGCGAGCCGGCGGCCGGCGGCGATGGCGACCGGGGTGAGGGGCGCGCGACCGGTGATGTCGCCCAGGGCATAGATGCCCGCTACCGCGGTGTTTTGGAAGGCGTCGGTCGGCACCACGCCGTTGCCTTCCACCTCGATTCCGGCCGCTTCCAGGTTGAGCTGATCGGTGTTCGGCCGGCGCCCGACGGCCCAGAGGATGCTGTCGAACCCGCTCAGCATGCGGCCGTCGGCGGCCTTGACCGCGAGACCGTCGTCGCGCCGCTCCAGGGCCTCCACAGCGAAGGGCAGGTGTAGCTCGATGCCGTCGTGGGCCATGTTATCGGCGACGGTCTTGCTGACCATGGGGTCAAATGTCTCAAGCACCTTGGGCTCCAGCGCGACCACGCTGACCTCCGAGCCCAGCGCGCGCAGCACGCCGGCGAGTTCCACGCCGATATAGCCGCCACCGATGACACAGACCTTTTCCGGCTGCTCACGCAGCTGGAAGAAGCCGTCCGAGGTGATACCCAGCTCCGCGCCCGGCACCGGCGGTACGACGGGGCGTCCCCCGGTGGCGATGACAATGTGGTCCGCCGTGTAGCGGGCTTCACCGACCTCGATGCTGTGGGCGTCGACAAAGCGCGCATCGCCCTCGATGAGCGTGATGCCCTCGCCGGCGACATAGCCGCTCCAGTAGTCGAGGATGCCGCCGATGACGCCCTCGCGGCCCTGGACCAGTTTCGCCCAGTCGACGCCGTCGAGCTGTACCTCGACGCCCACCTCGTTGGCGTGGCGCGCGTCCTGGGCCAGGTTGGCCGCGTACCACATGATCTTCTTCGGCACGCAGCCCACATTGACGCAGGTGCCCCCGAGCTTGGAACGCTCGACGATGGCGACGCGTTTACCGTAGGCGGCGGCCTTCTCGGCGACCGCGAGACCGCCGCTTCCGCCACCGATGGCGATGAGATCGAAGTGATTGTCCATTGCTGTCTCCGGAAGGGTCGGGCCGCTTCGGCCCGCGATGGTGAGAAAGTGATCGTGCTATTTCAGTGCCGGCCGCGACGGCCTGCAATGCGCTCCGGCAATCCAGCGCCGACGGTTGAGGCTGCGAAACGGGAACCCCGGCACGAAAACGGCCGCCCCGTCGGGGGTGACGAGGCGGCCGCTGCCATGGGCACCGCGCCCCGAGCCCGATCAGCGACCGGGCGCGGGAGCCGGGTTGTCGGCGTCCTAGGCGCCCTGGCTGGCCATCCAGCGCTCCAGGTCGTCCGAGCCGCCGATCTTCTCGCCGTTGAGGTAGACCTGGGGCACGCTGGTGGCACCGGCGACGGCGCGCAGCGTCTCCTCGGTGTAGTCACGGTTCAGCACCAGTTCCTCGTACTGCATGCCGGCGTCGGCCAGCATCGCCTTGGCCTTGGCGCAGAATGGGCAGCCCGGACGGGTGAACACGGTGACGTCGGCTGGCTTCTTGGCGTCGGGCGCGACGTAGGCGAACATCGTATCGGCATCGGAAACGTGGAAGGGGTCGCCCGGCTCTTCCGGCTCGATGAACATCTTGTCGACCACGCCGTCCTTGACCAGCATGGAGTAACGCCAGGAGCGTTTGCCGAAGCCCAGGTCGTCCTTGTCGACCAGCAGGCCCATGCCCTCGGTGAACTCACCGTTGCCGTCAGGGATGAAGGTCAGGTTGTCGGCGTTCTCGTCCTCCTGCCAGGCCTTCATGACGAAACCGTCGTTGACCGACATGCAGACGATCTCGTCCACGCCGCTGGCCTTGAAGGCCGGCGCCAGCTGGTTGAAACGCGGCACGTGGGTCGAGGAGCAGGTGGGCGTAAAGGCGCCCGGCAGCGAGAAGACGATGACGGTCTTACCCTGGAACAACTCGTGCGTGGTGATGTCCTTCCAGTCGCTGTCGGTGCGGGTGCGGAAGGTGACCTGGGGCACGGCCTGGCCGGTGCGATCTTGCATGTTCGAGACTCCATAATGTTGGAAAACTGGGTGTGGGCGAGCAGCTGCGGGCTCGACCACGCACCGCATCATGAGGTCGATTCGCCCACTTGCAAAATGGATTGAGCAAATGATTTTGATCGGTTTTGACGATCCATTGTCAGGATGCCTTCGTCCGAGACGATGGCGAGTCCGGGAAGGGGGCGTTCGTGCAGGGCGGCTAGGGCGGGAGCTTGGTCAAAAAAAAGCCCCGCCAGGGGGCTGGCGGGGCTCGGTTGCCGCGGCGTTGCAGAGAGCCGCGCGGTCGTCGGGAGCGGCGAGCGACTCCAGGCTGCCTCAGCCGAGGCGGTCGGCCGGGGTGATCACGAGCGCGCTGCC
This sequence comes from Thiohalocapsa sp., assembly GCA_028277725.1. Taxonomy (GTDB): domain Bacteria; phylum Pseudomonadota; class Gammaproteobacteria; order Chromatiales; family Chromatiaceae; genus Thiohalocapsa. The sequence goes on along the minus strand of JANQFX010000046.1, from coordinate 81,281 downwards.
ACCCTCGTCCTTCTTCTTGCCGCCGCAGGAGCGGTCGCCGGCGACGGCACCGCCGGCACTCAGCATCAGGCCAAAGAGGAGGACAGCGGCGAGGGTCAGGGGGGTCTTGGTCATGGCTGCTTACCTTCGTGGAGTTGGCAAATACTCGGCGCCGGTCACCGCCGGCGTGAAACCGAGGTGCAGACCCGTTTCGACCAATACAACACCATAGCTTTCGGGGCTTTGGTCTTGGGGCTTGCCTGGAAGACGCGACCGTCGAGCACCGGTGCGTTGGGGAACCGCCGATTCATCGGTGTTTCACGGTCGGGGCAGGACGCCCCGGGATTATCCGCACCGCAAATCGCTGACAAAGAAGGCAAGCGGAAACCACGCTGTCGGCCATGAATGGCCAACAATCGGCGTTTGCTTACTGGATGCTTAGAACCCCACCCCTGAGGTTCGCAAACACCCTATCAGGTGACCACATCCGGCTCCGCGCGACCTGTGCGCGCCTCGATCTGCGCTAGCTCGCGTGCGGTGACGATCAGCGGCGCCAGGGCCTCCTGCACCTGTTGGTCGTGTCGCGCCGGGTCGGGCTCGTAGCGCTCGATGTAAACGCGTAGCGTGGCACCCTGGGTGCCGGTGCCGGACAGGCGCATGACGATGCGCGAGCCGCCCTCGAAGCCGATGCGCACGCCCTGCCCGCTGGAGACGCTGCCGTCCACCGGGTCGGTGTAGCTGAAGTCGTCGGCGTAGGCGACGGTCAGGTCGCCGAGGCGTTTGCCCGGCAAATCCGGCAGCAGGATGCGCAGGTGGTCCATCAGCTCGCCGGCGGCGTCGGCGTCCACCGCCTCGTAGTCGTGTCGGGTGTAGTAGTTGCGGCCGAACCGGCGCCAGTGCTCGCGCACGATCTCGGCCACCGACTGCTTGCGCACCGCCAGCAGGTTGAGCCAGAACAGCACCGCCCAGAGGCCGTCCTTCTCGCGCACATGGTCCGAGCCGGTGCCGAAGCTCTCCTCGCCACAGAGGGTGATGCGGCCCGCATCGAGCAGGTTGCCGAAGAACTTCCAGCCGGTCGGCGTCTCGTAGCAATCCACGCCCAGCTCCTCGGCCACCCGGTCGACGGCCTGGCTGGTGGGCATGGAGCGCGCGGCCCCGGCGATGCCCGCCTTGTAGCCCGGCGCCAGGTGGGCATTGGCGGCGAGCACGGCCAGGCTGTCGCTGGGTGTGACGAAGAAGTCCTGGCCCAGGATCATGTTGCGGTCGCCGTCGCCGTCGGAGGCGGCGCCGAAGTCGACAGCGCCGGCGCCCCGGGTGAGCTCGACCAACTCATGGGCGTGCACCAGGTTCGGGTCCGGGTGGCCGCCGCCGAAGTCCTCCAGCGGGCGGCCGTTGATCACGGTGCCGGGCTCGGCGCCGAGGCGGTTCTCGAGGATTTCCGCCGCATAGGGTCCGGTGACCGCATGCATGGCATCGAAGCGCATGCGGAAGCTGCCCGAGTTGAACAACTGGTGGATGGCGTTGAAGTCGAACAGCTCCTCCATCAGTGCCGCGTAGTCGGAGACGGGGTCGAAGACCTCGACCCGCATGTCGTCCAGCTCCCGCTCGCCGAGCGAATCCAGATCGACCGGGGCCGCGTCGCTGATCAGGTATTGGTCGATGGTCTTGGTACGCTCGAAGATTGCGTCGGTGACGCCCTCGGGCGCCGGCCCGCCGGCGTCGATGTTGAACTTGATGCCGAAGTCCTCGTCCGGCCCACCCGGGTTGTGGCTGGCCGAGAGGATGATGCCGCCTTGGGCCTTGGCCTTGCGGATCACACAGGACGCCGCCGGCGTCGACAGGATGCCGCCCCGGCCGACCATGACCTTGGCCACGCCATTGGCGGCGGCCATGCGTAGAATGGTCTGGATCGCCTCGCGGTTGTAGTAGCGACCGTCTCCGCCGACCACCAGGATGCCGCCCTCCAGGCCGCGCTGGGTGTCGAAGATCGCCTGGACGAAGTTCTCCAGGTAGTGCGGCTCCTGGAAGACCCGGACTTTTTTTCGCAGCCCGGAGGTGCCGGGCTTCTGGCCGTCGAACGGCGTTGTGCTGACTCGAGTGGATGCCATCCTGATTCCCCTTGATTTTGCAGAGGTATGCCTACATGGACTGCGGCGCCCACAGCCCTCGCTCGGGCGCGAATTCTACGGCATCGCACCGCCGCGTCGCGCCGCGATGACCCCACCGACCGACATCAACACAGATACAAGAGACCCATGACCGTCGAAGCCCATAAGGAAACCCTCGAATTCAAGGCCGAGGTGAGCCAGGTCCTGGACCTGGTCATCCGCTCGCTCTACTCCAACAAGGAGATCTTCCTGCGCGAGCTCATCTCCAACGCCTCCGACGCCGCCGAAAAGCTGCGCTTCGAGTCCCTGACCGATGAGCAGCTACTGGAAGACGACCCGGAGCTGCGCGTGCGCGTGCTGCTGGATCAGGACGCCGGCACCATCACCGTCTCCGACAACGGCATCGGCCTCAGCCGCCAGGAGATGATCGACACCATCGGCAGCATCGCCAGCTCCGGCACGCGGCAGTTCGCCGAGGCGCTGCAGGCCGCGCACGGTGAGTCCGATGGGCAGCAGGCCAGCGGCGATGCGCTGATCGGCCAGTTCGGCGTCGGCTTCTACTCCGCCTACATCGTGGCCGACAAGGTCAGCGTCCTCTCGCGCCGCGCGGATCTGTCCGCCGAGCATGGCGTGCGCTGGGAGTCGGACGGCCGCGGCAGCTACACCCTGGAAACGGTCGAGAAGGCGGGCCGCGGCACCGATGTGATCCTGCACCTGAAGGACGACGAGAAGGAGTTCCTGGACGCCTGGCGGCTGCGCACCGTCATCGGCAAGTTCTCGGACCACATCGCCATCCCGGTGGAGATGGTCAAAGAGGACCTCGGCGGTGACGACGACGAGGGCGAAGACAAGGATAAGGCCGATAAGGCGCCGGAATTCGAGCAGGTCAACAAGGGCACCGCGCTCTGGATGCGGGGCAAGTCCGACCTCTCCGACGACGACTACAAGGCCTTCTACAAGCACATCTCCCACGACTTCGAGGAGCCGCTCGCGTGGGTCCACAACCGGGTGGAGGGCACCAACGAATACACCGCACTCCTGTACCTACCCAAGCGTGCCCCCTGGGACATGTGGGACCGCGACCAGAAGCACGGCGTCAAGCTGTACGTGAAGCGCGTGTTCATCATGGACGAGGCGGACAAGCTGCTGCCGCACTGGTTGCGCTTCGTCAAGGGCGTGGTGGACTCCGACGACCTTCCGCTCAACGTCTCCCGCGAGATCCTGCAGCACAACCGCAAGATCGACACCATCCGCGGCGCCAACGTCAAGCGCGTGCTCGGCATGCTGGAGTCCATGGCCAAGGACGAGCCCGAGAAGTACCAGGAGTTCTGGGGCGAGTTCGGCCGCGTGCTGAAGGAAGGCCCGGCGGAGGACTTCCAGAACCGCGAGCGTATCGGCGGCCTCATGCGCTTCGCCAGCACCCACAACGAGAACGACACCCAGAACGTCTCCCTCGACGACTACATCGAGCGGATGCAGGAGGGCCAGAAGGACATCTACTACATCACCGCCGACAGCCCCGCCGCCGCCCGCCACAGCCCGCACCTGGAGGTGTTCCGCAAGAAGGGCGTCGAAGTACTGCTGCTGTCCGACCGCGTCGACGAATGGCTGGTGAACCACCTGCACGAGTTCAAGGACAAGCACCTGCAGTCCGTCACCAAAGGCAAGCTCGACCTCGGCGAATTGGCGGACAAGGAGGACCAGGAGAAGGCCGAGCAGGCCGAGAAGGAGCACGAGGACCTGCTCAAGCGGCTCAAGATCAGCCTCGGAGAGCAGGTCAGCGACGTGCGGGTCTCGACCCGCCTGGTGGACTCCCCCGCCTGCATCGTCGTCGGCGAGCACGACATGAGCGCCAACCTCGCCCGCGTGCTCAAGGCCGTCGGCCAGGACGCGCCCGATATGAAGCCGACCCTGGAGGTCAACCTGGACCACCCGCTGGTCAAGCGCCTGGAGGCCGAGGGCGATCAGGGCAGGTTCGATGATCTCGGCATGATCCTCTTCGACCAGGCCCAGCTCGCCGAGGGCGGCCAGCTGGATGACCCCGCGGCCTTCGTCGGCCGCCTCAACAAGCTCATGATGAACATGTTCATGAGCGGGGGCTGAGGGAGCGCCGCGTGCACTGTTCACGCGGCGAGTACAGCGGCGCCAACGTATGGCGAACAATCGGGATCGGTGTCGGGATCGGTGTCGGGATCGACATCGACATCGACATCGATTCCGATACCGAAAGCGACGCCGAAACCGACACGGAGGCGGGCTTCGTAGCGCGCAAGACGAGTTGGCGTCACTCCGGCGCAGGTCTACCAGCATTGCGTCAGGCGCACGCCCTCTGGACAGGGAATGCTTGAAGCCTTAGGCCGGCCCCTGCCTGGTCGCAAGCCGCTGGCGCCAGTCCTGATATGCCTGAGACAGCTCGTCGGCCGCCGCCACCTCCGCCGTCAATCCGGCGAAGCGGATCTCCGGGCGTTCCGGGTACTCATGCGAGAGCTGGTTGCGGATCTGGCGCCAGCACGGCCAGGTGCCGGTCCCCTTCCCAGACGGCGGTTGCGAGCGGATCAGCCTGAGTCATTGCCCCACCTGCGCAAGCAGTTGACCGTCACAGCGCGCGGCCTGCGCAATGGCTTGGCGCTCGCTGTCGTTGAGACGCACGAGATGGTCGCCTCCGGCCGGGAGAATCAATCGATAACAAGATTCTGGACCAGCATCGGCGCGCTTGCACCCCGTCCGGCGTCCGCACCGATGGGCTCCACCGCCGCTGCCGATCGCCGGCGGCTCAGTGTCGGCAGTTCCGCCGTCGGCGCCAGTAACGCGCTAGACTTGCCGGGCATCCTCGGGACAGGCCGCCGACGCATCCATGCCCAAACGCAAGAAGCTGCCCATCGGCATCCAGACCTTCCGCGAGATCCGCGAGGGCGGTTACTACTACGTCGACAAGACGGGCTTCGCGCTGCGCCTTGATAACGAGGGAAAGTTCTACTTCCTGTCGCGTCCGCGACGTTTCGGCAAGTCGCTGTTCTTGGACACGCTGGCGGAGCTGTTCTCAGGCAGCGAGGCGCTGTTCGAGGGGCTTGAGGCGCATAGGCGGTGGGACTGGTCGCGGCGGTATCCGGTGATTCGGCTCAGCTTCGGCGGTGGCTTACTGCGCAGCGCCGAGGAGCTGACCGCGAAGATCGGCGAGCTCTTGACGGAGAAAGAGCGCGATCACGGCCTCGCTGCCGAGGTGCCGACGCTCTCGGGGCGTTTTCGGCAATTGATCCGTCAGGCCCACGAGCGCTCCGGCGAGCGCGTCGTTGTGCTGGTGGACGAATACGACAAGCCCATCCTGGACAATCTGACCCGCCCGGAGTCCGCGCGCGAGATCCGCGACGGTCTGCGCAACCTCTACTCGGTGATCAAGGACAGCGACGCGCACATCCGCTTCGCGTTCCTGACCGGGGTGTCGAAATTCAGCAAGGTCAGCCTGTTCTCAGGGCTGAACAACCTCAAAGACATCACCGTCGATGCCCGCTACTCGGCCATCTGCGGCTACACCGAGGCCGATCTGGAGACGGTCTTCGCGCCGGAGCTGGAGGGATTGGACCGCGGCGAGGTCCGCGACTGGTACAACGGCTACAACTGGACCGGCGAGGCGGTCTACAACCCCTTCGACGCCCTGTTGCTGTTCGACGCCCGCCAGTTTCGCCCCTGGTGGTTCGAGACCGCGACGCCGACCTTCCTGGTGGACCTGCTGCTCGAGCGGCAGGTGTTCGTGCCAAAGCTCGGACAGGCCATCGCCAGCGAGGCGCTGCTCTCGAGCTTCGATGTGGAGCGCATCGCCACCGAGGCGCTGCTGTTTCAGACCGGCTATCTCACCATCGACTCCAGCCGCCAACTCGGCGCCCTGATCCAGTATCGGCTGCGCTACCCCAACCGCGAGGTCTTCGCCAGCCTCAACGCCGCCCTGCTGGAGCCCCTGCGCGGGCATGATCCGTCCACCGGCGAGCAGACCGCACGCTTATACGATCTGTTGCTGGCCAATGACTTCGCGGGCATGGAAGCCTTGTTCACGGCCTTCTTTGCCAGCATCCCCCACGACTGGTCCCGCAATAACCCCATTGCCGAGTACGAGGGCTACTACGCAAGCGTCTTCTACGCCTATTTTGCGTCGCTGGGCCTGGACCTGACCCCGGAGGACTCCAGCAACGCGGGCAGACTCGACATGGCGCTGCGCTTCAACGGCCAGGTCTACCTGTTCGAATTCAAGGTGGTGGAACTCGCGCCCGAGGGCCGTGCCTTGCAGCAGCTCAAGGACAAGGGCTACGCGGACAAGTACCGCGGCGAAGACCGGCCGATCCACCTCATCGGCGCCGAGTTCAGCCGCGAGCAGCGCACGGTGGTGGGCTTCGAGGTCGAGTCGCCGGGGTGATGCTACGCGACGGCGCCGCCAGCGCCATGCAATCAATGTCTTTGCCCGCAGGTTTCGCGCGCTTCAGCCGACCGGCGACAGGCAGCCGAAGCGGGGTCGGGAGCATCAGTCAGGACGGCCGTCTCCTCAACCCCATGGGGCTTGCGGAGGTAGGAAGCAGGGACTAGGATCTGGTCAAGCTGACCAGACCCTTGTTTCCGACCATGAGTGAAGCCCCTTCCGAAACAGCCGAGCCCCCCGGCCCCTGGAAGCTCCAGGACGCCAAGGCCCGCTTCAGCGAGCTGGTCCGGCTCGCCGGCGAGGCCGGCCCGCAGCACGTCACCGTCAACGGCAAGGAAAAGGCCGTGGTCCTCTCCGCCGAGGACTACCGGCGCTTGCGCGGCGAGCCCATGGGCGACGCCCTGGTCCGGCTGCTTGCGGAGACCGACCTCGACGACGTCGCGTTCGAGCACGCGAAGAGCCGTGGCCCGGTGCGCGATATCGCGCTGTGAGCGGCTGGCTGCTGGACACCAACGTCCTGTCCGAGCTGCGGCGCAAGCAGCCCGCGCCCGCGGTGATCGACTTCGTCGCCGCCCAGCCGCTGCACCAACTCTACGTCAGCACCGTCACCTTCGCCGAGATTCGCTACGGCATCGAGCTGCTCGACGACGCCGAGCGACGCGCCGCCCTGACCCATTGGCTCGACCATCGCCTGCGGCCCATGTTCGAAGGCCGCATCCTGCCCCTGTGCGAAGACACCTTGCTGCAGTGGCGCCTCATCATCGAGTCCGGGCGCAGGCGCGGCCACACCTTCAGCCATCCGGACGTGCTGATCGCCGCGAGCGCGACGCGGCATGGGCTCACCGTGGTCACAAGGGACACAACCGATTTCCAGGCGGCCGGGGTGGCCGTATGCGACCCGTGGCGCCCGTCCGGCCCTTAGCTCCATTTGTCCCGCCCGTCGCCGCTGGCGAATAGACCATGGGCAGGGGCCTTGGTTACCATGCGCGCTGTGGCGTCGCGGAGCCCTCCGAAGGCGCTAGTCGCGATCCCGCTAGCCGTCCCCCGCAGAGCTGATCCCAAGAGTGTCGTCTATGTCCAAGCCGCCGATCTTCGCCGTCGCGCTACTGGCCGCTGCCGTGGCTGGGCTGAGCGGATGCTCCACCGATGGTTTCAAGCGCGCCGTTGGCCTTGAGACCGAGCCGCCGGACAACCCCAACGCGCCGAAGATCACCCGTAGCGAGGTGGTCACCAACACCGGACGCAAGGCCGTGGTACTCAGCTTCCACGTGAGAAAGGAGTTTCCCGACGCCTGCATGCTGGGCATGACCCTGACCAATAACTTGGATATCCGGGTCACCAACCTGTCCATCCGGATGACGGCCTACATCCGCGGCAACGTCGAGTACGACGCGATCACGCGCAACTTCACCCAGGTGAAGCCCACGGAGCAACAGTACCGCGAAGCGACCTTCATGCAGATCCGCTGCGACGAGATCGACTACATCGGCATCACCGACCCCGGCCGCTGCGCCATCGGCGACGATATGAACCGGTTCACGGCACAGCCCGGCGACTGCGCCCAGTTCGTCGATGTGGCCGTCTCGCCGCTGATCACCGTGCGCAAGATCAAACAGGAACGACCGGTCGAAGTCCTGGAGCAGGTGACCTTCGAATGATCTCGGGCCGTCCGTTGCGGGACGCCACTGCGGGCTGAGGGGATTACCATGCGCCTTGTACTCATCGCCTTGGCGACCCTGTGGGCCGCGGGCGCCGTCATCGCCTTCGCACGGATGCGGGACAAGACCCTGGATGCGAAACTCACGGCCGGTTATCTGATCCTCTGGCCCGGGCTGTTGGTGCTGGTCTACATCAACCAGCCGCTGCCGTTCTGGGTCGCGGTCCCGGTCATGTTCGGCTTCATCCCCTGGTTCCTGGCCGGGCCGCATCTGTGGCAGGTGTTGCGCGACCCGGCGAGCTCCAAGCCGGACGAGCTGGTCGGCATCCCCATCGCCTACTGGAAATGGGGCGGCATTGCCGCCGTGCTGCTCGGCCTGCTGTTAGGCGGGCTCGTGACGCCTTAGCAAGACGTCTTCGGTATCCGGACCTCGCTCGGCACACAGTGAGGCTAGGCGTATCAGACAGGTCAACACGGGCGCAGTTGGGGATCGGCTGCAGCGGCCCGATCAATACAACCTGACGGCTCCCGCTCGAGCGGTGATAATGCGGGCCTCTGCGGCCGGGGTTCGGCCCCGCATCCCGCCCGCGCGGGCGCTTCCCGGCTCCAACCAGCAATTGCCAGCTCGACCATGACCGATCCGCAAGACGCCAACCCCACCGGCGGCGAAGCGCCGGCGCCCGATGCCCGCCGGATGGACCCGCGCACCATCGAGGCGCTACTCACCGTGGTCGCCCGGCTGCGTGACCCGGAACACGGCTGCCCCTGGGACCTGGAACAGACCCCGCGCACCATCCTCCCCTACACCCTGGAGGAGGCCTACGAAGTGGCCGAGGCCATCGAGAACGACGACATGGCCGAGCTTTGCGAAGAGCTCGGCGACCTGCTGTTCCAGGTGGCCATCTATTCGCGGATGGCCAAGGAACGGGATGCCTTCGACTTCGGCGACGTGGTGGCTTCCATTACCGGCAAGATGATCCGCCGCCACCCACACGTCTTCGGCGACGCCGAGGTGGCCAGCGAACAGGAGGTCCGCGAGAACTGGGAGGCCATGAAGGCCGCCGAGAGGGAGGCCAAGGGCAAGCGCCTGCGCACCAGCGTCATGGAGGGGGTCGCGCAGGCGCTACCTGCCCTGGTGCGGGCCGAGAAGCTCCAGAAGCGTGCCGCCCGCGTCGGTTTCGATTGGGACAACCTCGACGGCGTCGCCGACAAGGTGCGCGAGGAGCTCGCCGAGTGCGAGGAGACCTTCAGCGCCCATGCGGACCCCCTGGACCGCGTGCACGAGGTCGGCGATCTGTTGTTCAGCGCCGTGAACCTGGCCCGCCACCTGCGCGTGGATGCAGAGCAGGCCCTGCGCGCCGCCAACCACCGCTTCGAGCGCCGCTTCATGCGCGTCGAGGTCTGCCTCGGTGCCGCCGGCAAGGCACCGGCCCCGGAACACCGCGACGACATGGAACGCCTCTGGGAGACCGTGAAGCACGAGGAGCGCTGAGCATATCGGCACGGCCGGGGCAACGGCCTCATAGTCCACCCTTCGAACTCCGAACTCCGAGCTTTCGCAATGCGCGATACCATTAACCTCGTCACCCGCACCCGCGAGACCCTGCTGGACATTACCCCGCAGGTGACGGACATCGTCGCGCGCAGCGGTGTTCGCGACGGATTGGTCAACGTCTATGCCCAGGGCGCCACGGCGGCCGTCATGATCCAAGAGAACTGGGACGACAGCGTGCAGAGCGATGTCGTCGAGCTGCTGCGCCAGCTCATTCCCCAGGGCGTATGGCGTCATGATGCCCAGGACGGCAACGGCGACGCGCACCTCAAGGCCGGTCTGGTCGGCCCGTCGGAGTCCATCCCCATCGTCGATGGCCGGCTCGGCCTGTCCAGGTGGCAGAACATCTTCTTCTGCGAATTCGACGGGCCACGCAGCGATCGCCGGGTGTGCTGCACCGTGCTCGGCGCCACCACCTAAACCGCCATGAGCTTCCTAAGACACATTTCCGCGTGCAACCGCTGGAACCCGACGGCCTTTCAGCCCTTCGTCATCGCCGGCGAGGTGCTCGGGCGGGTGCGGCGCTCTTTCGCCGAGACACTCGCCGCGATCCATGCAGACTTCGTGCATGCGGACGATGCGCTGCACTGGCGCGGCGCCCCCGACACCTTCGACGCCCGTACCCAGGCGTTCGGCGAGATCGCCGAGCAGCTGGACCGCGCCGATCTCATCAGCCATCGACACGGCGAGATCTATCCGGTGCTCACCGATGCCGGCGAGGCGCGCTTCCTGATGGACCGCGCCGTGGCGCCCTACTTCGGCATACGCGCCTTCGGCCAGCACCTGAACGGCTACGTGCGCAGGACAGACGGCCTGCACCTTTGGGTCGGCCGACGCTCCGGCAATCGGCGGGTGGAGCCCGGTAAGCTCGACCACATGGTGGCCGGCGGCCTGCCCTGGGGCATCTCGCTGGAGGACAACCTACGCAAGGAGTGCTGGGAAGAAGCCTCGCTGCCGGCGGACATCGCCGACCGCGCCCACCCGGTCGGCATCGTGTCCTACTGCCGGGATTCCGAGCGCGGCCTCAAGCCAGATACCATCTACTGCTACGACCTCGAACTGCCCGAGGACGTCCAGCCCAAGTGCAACGACGACGAGGTCGAGTCCTTCGAGCTGCTGTCCGCGCTCGACGTGATGCGCATCATCGACGAGACCGACGACTTCAAGCTCAACTGCAATCTCGTCATCATCGACTTCCTGATCCGCCACGGGCTGCTGACGCCGCGGCACCCGGACTACGTGGCCATCGCCACGGGCCTGCGGGCGACATTGCCATCCGAGCGGGCGCAACCATCTTGAGCCGCGCCTCGCTGCACAGCAGCCGGCGCGCAACGCCAGACTTCAGGTCAATATCGACATGAACAGCAGTCCAACAGACGTAATCCGGCGCCGACGCAGCGTGCCGGTCCAGATCGGCGGCATCGGCGTCGGCGGCGACGCGCCGATCCGCGTGCAGTCCATGACCAACACCGACACCGCGGACATCGAATCCACTGTCACCCAGTGTGCCGAGTTGGCGCGAGCCGGGTCGGAGTTCGTGCGCATCACCGTCAACAACGAAACCGCCGCCGCCGCGGTGCCGAGGATCCGCGATCGCCTGGACGCCCTCGGCGCCGGCGTGCCTCTGATCGGCGACTTCCACTTCAACGGTCACCGGCTGTTGTCCGACTACCCGGCCTGCGCCGAGGCCCTGGCCAAGTACCGCATCAACCCCGGCAACGTCGGCCGCGGCGAGAAGCGCGACAGCCAGTTCGCCACCATGGTCGAGATCGCCTGCCGCTACGACCGCCCGGTCCGCATCGGTGTCAACTGGGGCAGCCTCGACCCCGACCTGGTCGTGCGCATGATGGACGCCAACGCCAAGTCCGCCGAGCCCAAGGAGGCCGACGTGGTCATGCGCGAGGCCATGGTGGAATCGGCCGTCGGCAGCGCCCTGCGCGCCGAGGAGCTCGGCCTGCCGCGGGACCACATCATCCTCTCATGCAAGATGAGCGGCGTGCAGGACCTCATCAGCGTCTACCGCATGCTCGCCGAGCGCACCGACCACTGCCTGCACCTGGGGCTCACCGAGGCCGGCATGGGCTCCAAGGGCATCGTCGCCAGCACCGCCGCGCTCGCGGTGCTGCTGCAGGAGGGCATCGGCGACACCATCCGCGTGTCCCTGACGCCGGCACCGGGCGAGTCGCGCACGCGCGAGGTGGTCGTTGCGCAGGAGGTGCTGCAAACCATGGGACTGCGTCCCTTCGCGCCCATGGTCGCCGCCTGCCCCGGCTGCGGGCGCACCACCAGCACCGTGTTCCAGGAGTTGGCCGAGGACATCCAAGACTACCTGCGCGAGCAGATGCCGCTCTGGCGCTCCACCCACCCCGGCGTCGAGACCATGCAGGTCGCCGTCATGGGCTGCGTCGTCAACGGCCCCGGTGAGAGCAAACACGCCAACATCGGCATCAGCCTACCCGGCACCGGCGAGCACCCCTCCGCCCCCGTTTACATCGATGGCCAGAAGGTCACGACGCTCAAAGGCGAGGGCATCGCCGAGCGTTTCAAGCAGATGGTGAACGAGTACGTGGCGGAGCGCTATTCGGCGGGGTAGGCGTTCACGACCGACCCCTACGCCGGTGGTTTGGGCGCTGACGAGCCAGGCTCCGAATGGGTCGCTGGCATCCGCAATCGCAGCGCACCACATCGAGCCGCGAACGCGCTCGATGGCGCGCGTGTGTGCACCGGCATCGTCGTAAGGGAGGACAGACGTTGGGTGCCGACCGGCACCTCCGGCGCGGACGGGGCCACATCCGGGGCGAGCCCGCGCGGTCGCGCTGGGCTTTTGCCCCCTTTGGCCAGGCACATTCGTGCCCACGTTTGCCAGACTGACGCACCGCGGATATGGGCCCGATCCCGCGCGGGCATCAGCATCCCAACAACACTGGATCCGGAGGAGTCACCGTATGAGCCACCCGAACCGCCTGCGTTCCACCGCCCTCGCCGCCGCCCTATTGGGTCTTGCCGCCAACCACGCCCTAGCCGAAGACCCCATGACCGTCGAGGTCAAGCGCCTGTCCATGGACACCGCGCTGAAGGTCGCGCAGGCAACCGTTGCTGCATGCCGGGAGAAGGGCATCCAGATCGGCGTGACCGTGGTGGACCGCGACGGCGTGATCCAGGCGCAGCTGCGCGACACCATCGCCGCGCCCATCACGGTGCCGATTAGCTATAAGAAGGCCTATACGGCGGTGAACTTCAACGCCGACACCTCGGCGCTCGAGGCACGCGCCGACACCGCCGTCGGCCGACAGGACTTCCTGGTGATGTCCGCCGGCGGCGCGACCATCACTGTCGGCGGCGCGTTGCTCGGGGGCGTCGGGGTCAGCGGCGCGCCCGCCGGCGAGACGGACGAGGAGTGCGCGAAGGCCGGCGTCGAAGCCGTTCAAATGGACTTGGAAATGTCCATGTAACACCGGCCCGACCGCGAGCGGCCCACTGCCATCGGGGTGGGCCCTCTGCGGGGCATGCGGCGGTGTCGCGAATCTGGGATCATCTTGGACGTCATCTCCAGGCCGCCATCCATAGACGGAGTCCGCCATGCCCCGACCCCCAGCCCACCGGTCTAGGAACCCTAGACTCGGCCCATCTCTCCAGCTGCTGCTCGTGCTCGTGGCATACGCGGCCGCGGCACCCGTCGCCTCGCTGGAGGCGCCGGACTCCGCACCCGCTGACCAGGCCGCCGCAGTCGCGCTCGGGGGTCTCGACCTTGGTGCCCTGCGTCGGGATGCAGAGGGGGTGATCGCAGAGCTCGCGGACAACACCGAGGGCCGGGTCTATTCCGGTGCCGTCGACGGCACCAACCCGGATGACCTCGCCATCGCCGTGGCGCTGATCGACGGGCGCACCGTCGAGGCCGGCAGGGCCGAGACCCGCTTCCCGCTCATGTCCGTGTCCAAGCCCTTCAGCTACGCGCTGGCAGTGGAGCAGCGCGGCGGAGACTTCATGGCCGACAAGATCGGCCTCGTCGCCACCGGCATGGCCTACAACGAGGTCGCAGCCGGCGAGGTGCGCGGCACCACGGAGCAGAACCCGCTGGTCAACGCCGGCGCCATCGCCACCCATAGCTTCATCCAGGGCGCGGGCCCGGAGGAGAAGATCGGCGCCGTGGTGGATCTCTACTCCACCATGGCCGACACATCGCTCGCCATCGAGGAGGACTGGCGCGCCGAGCCGCGGGCGCTCACCTACACCCTGGCGTACCAGATGAAGTCCTTCGATCGACTCGACGGCGACGTGGACGACGTCGCCGAGCGCTACCTGGAGGCCTGCATCGTCGGCGTAACGGTGGAGGAGTTGGCACGCATGGGCGCGGTGCTCGCCGCGGGCGGCGTGCAGCCGCGCACCGGCGAGCGGGTGCTCGCCGAGGAGACCGTACGCCAAGTCCTGTCGGTGATGGTCATTGCCGGCATGTACGAGGACAGCGGCAGCTGGTGGACGCGCGTCGGCCTACCAGCCAAAAGCGGTGTCAGTGGTGCGATTGTGGCGGTGGTGCCGGGCTGGGGGGCCATCGTCGCCTACTCGCCGCGACTGGACGAGGCGGGCAATAGCGTCCGCGCGGCGCTCGCCATCGAAGAGCTCAGCCAACGCTGGGGGCTGCACAGTCTTGACCGACTGCTGCACACCGCGCCGGTTGCGGCGGTGAAGCCGGCGGGCGGGTGAGTCAGCGCCCTGGCCCGGCTGTCGTGTGAGGTACAAAAGAGGCCCCGGGGCTCGGGGGAAAGCCGCCGGGGCCACGTTCCCGATTCTGCCGGGATAAGGGCTCGTCGGGAGGGGGAGGCCCGGCGAGCCGGCGCCGATCGGCGCCTGTAATGTCAGAGTATAGACTAGGGATATTGGTTCCGCTGGGATTCCAACTATGGTCACGGCCGGCAAGAGGGGTGAAGTCCTAAGGGTTTGGCCCGACCCGGCAGTTGATTTCTGGCGAAGGGAAAGGGCGCCCGATGGCCCTGGCCGACGATGACATCCTGCTCATCAAGCATTGGGACGAGCGCACAACCATGCGAAGACCGAACATCGCGACCACTGCATGCTCCCGCAGGGTCTTCTTGGGCCTGGTCGCCGCTGCCCTCATCGCCGCGTTGCCTGGCTGCACGGACTCAACTGCCGTTCGCCCGGCGCAGACGCCGACGCCGTCGCCGTCGGCCGGCGCCGAGCTAGTGACCCGACAGCTCTCCGTGCGCGTGCTCGATGTGCTCACCGCGGGCTCCCCCGGCACCGTCGTCCAGGCGCCCGGGTGGCGCGACTACCGTATCGAGATCACCAACCGCTCCGACCAGCCGCTAATGATCCACGCCGTCAAAGTGCGCGGCAGCGAGGGCCGGTGGTTTGCCGGCGCGGAGGACGTCTCCGATCTGGATGCGCCGCCGGATGTCGCAGCCCAAGTCGCCGGCGACATTGCGGCGCGCGGTGCGGGCATCGCGGCTGGGCAGGTGATCCCCTACGGCGGCACGGTCGTCGGCCTGCTCTCCGGCGCCGCCCGCGCCAACGCCCGGCAGGAACAGGCCTCCCGCGATCGGCGGTTCCAGATGCAGCACTTGAGCAACATCGAGCTCGCCGCCGGCGCACGCTGGATCGGCAGCGCCTACCTGCCGGATATCCAAGCCCCCGAAGCCCTGGCCATCGACTGGCACCTACTCGGCGGCACTGTGCAGCGTGTCGAGCTGCCCCTGCGCACCGGCGAGCTTCGCCTGCCGGCGGCCGGCTAACGCGCAGCCGCGCGGGCATGCCATACCGCGCCGTATCGGACGGTCATCCCAGGGCGGGTTGATGCATGCTCCGCCGGGGATGTGCGAGGCGAGGGCCTGTCCATCGATGGTCTTCGGGGCTGGCCATCGGGCCCGACCACGAACGTCGTTACGGCAGAATCACCCGCACGAACTCGGAGGGGCGCAGGATCTCGTCCGGTCGCGCGTCGAAGATGACGTCCAGTTCGTAGACGGCGCCGTCGGGGTCGATGCGCACGGCCTCGACGCCGAGGCTGTGGACCTCGGCCGACCGGCGCTCGCCGCGCACCAGCACCGCCGCGGACTGTCCCGGTCGGTAGCGGCGCAGCACGTCCGCGGTCACCAGCGCGCGCGCGAGCATGCGCTCCGTGGGTGCGACCGCCACCAGGGGCGCCGCCTGCAGGGTCTTGTAGATGACCGCGCCGTCGTAGGCGTTGCGCTCCACCACGATGCCGTCGAACGGGGCACGGAGCTCGGTGCGCTCCAGCAGCACCTCTCCCACCGCCACGGCCGCGCGGTCCGACTCTTGCTCGGCGACGGCGACGGCCTTCGCCAGTTCCGCGTCCTTCAGCTCCTCGATGGCGATGAGTCCGCGGTCGAATAGCTCCTGAGCGCGCGCCAACTCGCGCTCGGCGTCGTCCACCGCCACGGCACCGCGGGCGAGCCGGGCCTTGGCCTCGAGCAGCGCCGCCTTGGCCTCGCGCTGGTTCATGCGCAGCAGCAACTCCCCGGCCTCGACATGCTGGCCTGTGGTGACGAAGACGCGCTCCACCACGCCGCTCTCCACGGCCCGTAACTCCACCCGGTGCTGCCACTCCAGCCGGCCACTGAGCTGCAGCGCGGCGACGTCCGCGGCCGCGATCAGCAGCACGACGGCAAGGATGGACGCGCGGAAGGATGGTCGGATGCTGTGCATGCTCGGGCAGCCTGAGAAGGGATGCTAATCGTTGTCGGACGTCGCGGTGCTGACCAGGACCGGCAGGCCGCGTAGCGCGTCCAGTTCGGCGAGGGTCAGGTGCCGGCAGAGGGTGACCATGGTCTGGTCACGGCGTGCCTTGGTCTGCTGACTCATGGAGTAACCCAGATCGGCGGTGGCCTCCATCTCGTACAGGGTTCGGCTCTGGTCGAGCTTGAGGTCGCGCCAGTCGGCGGCGATGCGGGTCTGTTCCGCCGCCACGTCGAGCAGTTCCAGACGCTCGAGGAGTTCGAGCCCGCGCTGACGAACGCGCATGGCCACCAGGGCCGAGCGGTTGGCATCATCGGCACCGAGGGCGGCAACCCTCGGGTTTTGGGCAAGCGCATCGGCGACGATCTCGTCCAGCGACGGCGGCTCGACGGCGGGCGCGGGCGGTGGCTCCACCAGGGTCTTCGGCAGCCGTTGCGGTGTGCCGACGGCCTGGGCGAGCAGCGATCGCGTGACCCGCCGCGCCGCGTCGCTGGCGGCGCGCTGCCGTCGAATGAGCTGGTAGGCCGCTTCCAGTTCCGCTACCGCCAGCGGTGAGAACTGGCCAAGTCCCCGTCGGGCCTCGGCCCGGTCGTACTGGATGTAGCCGACGGCCATGGCCTCGTTGTCGCGCATATAGCTGAGGTCGGCCAGCAGCACGTCGAAGTAGCGCTGCATGATCTCGAGGCGCTGCGCCGCGGCAGGCGGCGACAGGGCGTCGAAGCCGCCGTTGCGCTGCCAGTCGCCGCGGCGGGTGCCGTCGTAGGCGATGTCGTGGCAGGCGAGGTAGAGGGGTCTCGGAGGCGCGGGCAGTCCGGCGGCACCCGCGACACCGAGCGCGACCCGCGGGTGACCATCGGCGCGTGCCAGCGCCGCCTGCAGCGTCAGCGGATCCGGCAGGGGCTCGGCCTCAGTCTCAGCGGCCTGCGCCCAGGACCGCGCCCCGTCCGCATTCCATAGCAACAGCGTCAGCAGGGCCAAGACGACGACGAGCCCGAGCGAGCCGGGGACCGATCTGGAGCATAGGCGGTCGATTGCCATGGTTTCGCGGAGGAACGCAACGAGGGCGGCGAATCAAAGCAACACCGCGGGTATCTTGCAACCGGCAGGCCGGCGGCGCCGATGGAGTGCGGAACCTTGGCCTGTCCGCCTGCGCCCGTCAAGCCATCGCCGTCTTGGACAGCGAAATGCCGTGCCGGTCAAATCGAGCGGGCTCGATGCGACGCGTTGCGCTATATTGAAGCGATTTTTTGATGGCGAAATCCCCCTGATGGCAACCGAAGCAACCAAGCTGTCGCGCTTCGGCTTGAATGTGCGCGTCTACTACGAGGACACCGATGCCGGTGGCGTCGTCTACCACGCTCGCTACCTGCAATTCATGGAGCGCGCGCGCACCGATTGGCTGCGCCAGCTCGGCTTCGAGCAGATGCAGCTGCGCGACCACCAGGGCGTGCTGTTCACCGTGCGTCGAGCAGACGTGTCCTTCGTCTATCCGGCGAGGTTCGACGACCTACTGACCGTCACGGCAGGGCTGGTCCATCGCGGTCGCGCCAGTCTCGACTTCCAACAGGAGGTGCTGCAGGCGTCGGACGGCACCCCCTGCTGCCGAGCCAGGATCAACATCGCCTGCGTCGACGCCGAGCGCATGCGCCCGACACGCATCCCCCAAGATCTCATGAACGCCTTGCCACTGGAGACCGCCGATGGGCGCTGAGCTGTCACTGCTCGACCTGGTCCTGCAAGCGAGCCTGATGGTGCAGCTGGTGCTGCTGATCCTGGTGCTCGCCTCGGTGCTGTCCTGGGCGGCCATCATCGACCGTTCGCGGGTCCTGAAGTTTGCCCGCCGCGCCGCGGACGACTTCGAGGGGCGCTTCTGGTCCGGCGGCGACCTCAGCGCCCTGTACCGCGAACTTGGCCAGGAAGAAAAGAAGGGCCTCACCGGGCTCGCGTCCATCTTCCGCAACGGTTTCCGAGAATATGCGCGTCTGCGCAAGGCCACCCCCGACGACACCATGGCCGTCATCATGGGTGCGGAGCGCTCCATGCGCGTCGCCCTGAGCCGGGAAATGGACCGCCTGGAGAGCAACTTGCCGTTCCTGGCGACAGTCGGCTCCACCAGCCCCTACATCGGTCTCTTCGGCACCGTCTGGGGCATCATGCACGCCTTCCACGCCCTCGGGAACGTACAGCAGGCGACCCTCGCGCTGGTGGCGCCGGGCATCTCCGAGGCGCTGGTGGCCACCGCCATCGGCCTGTTCGCGGCCATTCCGGCGGTGGTGGCGTACAATCGCTACTCGAATCAGGTCGAGCGCCTCAACAACCGCTACGAAGAGTTTATGGAAGAGTTCTCGACCCTGCTGCAGCGCCAGGGTAGCGGCGCCGCGACCGTCTAGATCGGCGCTTTGACGACGCCATGAAACGCAAAGAACGCCGCGCCCGCCGCAAACCCATGGCGGAGATCAATGTCGTCCCCTACATCGACGTCATGCTCGTGTTGCTCGTGATCTTCATGGTCACGGCGCCGCTGATCACCCAGGGCGTCAAGGTGGATCTGCCGCAGGCGGACGCCAACCCCCAGCCCGGCGAGGGCGCACCGCCGGTGGTGGTCCACATCGATCGCTTCGGCGACACCTATCTCGATCTCGGCAACAATGACCTCCTGCCGGTGGATCAGCAGTTGCTGTACGAGCGCCTCGTCGACTTGCTGGCGGACGCCCCTGCCACCCCCATCAAGATTCGCGCCGATGCCAGCATCGACTACGGCTTGGTGGTCGATGCCATGGTCGCCGCCCAGGCCGCCGGCGCCCCCAGCGTCGGTCTGGTGACCCGGCCGCCGCCGGGCCCCGGTCAGGGATAGGCCGGCCGAGAAGCCATGTGGGAGGTCTGGACCCGATACCGGCAGGCGTTC
Source organism: Thiohalocapsa sp. (assembly GCA_028277725.1). Taxonomy (GTDB): domain Bacteria; phylum Pseudomonadota; class Gammaproteobacteria; order Chromatiales; family Chromatiaceae; genus Thiohalocapsa. Next base: position 61,964 of record JANQFX010000046.1, on the reverse strand, counting down.
GGATGGTCGCTGCTGCTGCACCTCGCACTCGCCGCGATGATGCTCTTCGGCATCGATTGGATGGTGCGTAACCAGGAGCTCGGGGCCTTCGAGAACATGATCCAGGCCTCGCTGCCGGCGACGCCGGACATCGAACGCCGTGTCGAGGAGCTGCGCGCATTCGTGCCGAGCGCGGACGCGGCGCCTCCTGTGGACACAGAGGCCATCGCCAAAGCACGAGCCGAGGCCGAACGGGCCGCCCTCGAAGCCGAACGGGCGGCCGAGCTCGAAGCCCAGCAGGAGGCTGAACGACAGGCCGCGGAGCAAGCCCTGCGCGAGGCCGAAGCGCTCGCCGCGGAAGAGGCGCGCCGGCAGGCCCAGGCCCGTGAGGCGGAGCTGGAGCGTCAACGCCAGGCGGCGGAGGCCGAACGGCAGCGCCAGCAGGAACTGGAACGCCAACGCCAGGCCGAGCTCGACGAACGCCGCCGTGCCGAAGCGGAAGTCCGTCGTCAGGTGGCCGAAGAGGCCGAGCGCCGCGCCGCCGAGGAGGCGCAACGCCGCGCCGAGCAGGAGGCCCGCCGACGTGCCGCGGAGGCCGAGGCCGCCGCCCGGGCGGAGCGTGAACGCCAAGAGGCGGAGCGCCGCGCCGCCGAGCTCGCCGCCCGGCGCGAGGCCGAGGAACGTGCCCGCCGCGAGGCCGAAGAAGCGGCACGACGAGAGGCCGAGGCCCAGCGGCAGGCGGAGCTCGAGGCACGTCGCAGGGCGGAAGAGCAGGCCCGCCGTGAGGCCGAGGAGATCGAACGCCGTGAGCGCGAGCTCGAGGCAGCGCTAGCTGCCGAACTGGCCGCAGAAGTTGCCGCCGAGAGGCAGGCACAGGAGGCCGAAGAACAGCGCCGCGCCACCGCCGCCGAACAGGCCCGGCAGGCCGCCGCCCGGAAGCAGGTCGCGAGCCGTTGGGTGCCGCAGATCCAGGGCCGCATCCGCAGCTTCTGGGTGCGGCCCGCTGGCAGTCCGGGAGGGATCGAGACCGTGGTCAACCTGCGCCTGGAGCCCGGCGGTTTCGTGATCCCCGGTAGCGTCAAGGTGGTGCAGAGCAGCGGCCACGGCGCCTTCGACCAGTCCGTGATCTCAGCCGTCTACAAGTCCTCGCCGCTCCCCGTGCCGGACGGCGCCGAGTTCGAGCAGATGTTCCAGGACTTCAATTTCCGTTTCCGACCCTGAGGCCGACGCCATGCACCCCGACACCATGCGCGCCCACACTATGCGCTCAAGCGCCATACTCGCGACGCTGTTCTCACTACTGCTCTGCGCGCTGGCCGGCAACGCCGCCGCCAAGCTGACCATCGAAATCACCGGTGGCGTCGAGGGCGCCCAGCCCATCGCCGTTGTACCCTTCGGCAATGTCGACGGGGCCAAGCCGGACGTCGACATCGCCGCGGTGGTCGGCGCCGACCTCGCCCGGAGTGGCAAGTTCAAGCCCATGCCGCGGCGCGAGATGCTGATGACCCCGCATCGCGAGGAAGACGTCGACATCCGCGAATGGCAGTTACTGGCCATGAACAGCCTGGTGGTGGGCGAGGTGAGCCCTAAGACCAGCGGCGGCTACGACATCCGCTTCGAGCTGATCGACGTGTTCAGCGGCAAGAAGCTCCTGGCCGGCACCGTCAGCTCCACCACCAAGGGCCTGCGCAACGCCGCGCACCGCATCGCGGACAAGGTCTATGAGGACCTCACCGGCGAACCGGGTGTCTTCGCCACGCGCATCGCCTACGTGACTTCCGCCGGCGCAGCGGGGCGGGTCGCACTGCGGGTGGCGGACTCCGACGGCTACAATGCGCAGACCATCGTCGATTCGGCGGAGCCGATCATGGCCCCGGCCTGGTCGCCGGAGGGCAACAGGCTGGCCTATGTATCGTTCGAGGGGCGCCAATCCGCCATCTACGTGCAGGACCTCTCCAGCGGCCGCCGCGAGCGGGTGGCGAGCTACCAGGGCATCAACGGTTCGCCGGCCTTTTCGCCGGACGGCAGCAAATTGGCCATGAGTCTGTCCAAGGGGGGCAACGCGGACATCTATGTGCTCGACCTCGCGACCCGCCAGCTGATCCAGCTCACCGACCACTACGCCATCGACACCGAGCCCGCCTGGGCACCGAACGGGAGCAACCTGGTGTTCACGTCCGACCGGGGCGGCAAGCCGCAGATCTACCGTGTGGGCGCCGCCGGCGGACCGGCGCAGCGCGTCACCTTCCAGGGCGATTACAACGCCGACGCGTCCTATTCGCCGGACGGCAACGCGCTGACCATGGTGACCCGCGAAGGGGGCCGCTTCCGCGTCGTCATGACCGATGCCAACGGTGATTCGCGGCGCTACATCAGCAGCGGCAGCCTGGACGAGTCGCCGAGTTTCGCGCCCAATGGCAACATGATAATTTACGCGACCCAGAATAACGGGCGCGGCGTGCTCGCTGCTACGCCGGTGTCCTCCGGCGCAAGCCACCGCCTGTCCCGCGATGCCGGCGAGGTGCGCGAGCCGGCCTGGTCGCCACTGTTCCGCTGATCACAGCGCTCGATCGCGCCGGGGCTGCAACGCATGCATCGGTACAGGCCCATCCTAGATCGGGCCGCCACCAGGAGGTCCGGCGCTCGTGCGTCAGATGACACGCTGATCGTCGGGCTTGGTGCCTCAGCCCGACCGACGGCGGAACTCGTCCGCAGCCACCTCCCCACTCGCGCAACGCCAGCCAATCACCCAGGAGACCATCGTGACGCCGCGCCCCATTCCCGCCGCCGGGCTCATGCTCGCTGCGACGCTCTTCGCCGGCTGCGCCTCCACCCAGCCGTCGCCGCCGACCGGCTCACCGAGTGCCGCCGAGCTCGACGCCATGACGCCGAACACCAGCGGCGCCCCCCAAGGTGTCGCCATCGACTTCGAGCCCGCGAAGCCCCTCTCACCGCTGGATGATCCGAACAACCCGTTGTACAAGAAAGTCATCTACTTCGACTACGACACGGCCGAGATCCCCCCGGACGGCGCGGATCTGCTCAAGCTGCACGCCGGCTATCTCTACAACACCCCCGGCGCGTCGGTCACCGTCGAGGGCCACACCGACGAGCGCGGCACCCGCGGCTACAACCTGGCCCTGGGCGATCGACGCGCGGACACGGTGCAGAGATTCCTGGTCGCCGAGGGCGTGCCGCCGGCGAAGCTCAGCCGCCTGAGCTACGGCGAGGAGCGGCCCGCAGCCCCGGCTAGCGGCGAGCGTGCCTGGGCCCTGAATCGCCGCGTCGAACTGGTGTACTGACATGAACCAACGCAAGCACCTATCACCTGCCCGCCGAGTGCTTGTCCTGTCGATCGGCCTGGCGCTGCTCGGCGCCGGCATCACGGCCGATGCACAGCAGCGTCGCGACGACCTGCTCGCGCCGAGATACACATCGACGCTCTCCGGCGGCGCATCGGCGAGCACCGATGTCCCGACGACGGCCGACCTGGCGCAACGCCTGGAACGCCTTGAGCGGATGCTCAACGATCAGAGCCTGTCCGACTTCGTCCTGCAGCTCCAGCAGTTGCAGCAGGAAGTTCAGGACCTGCGCGGTCAGGTAGAACTGCATCAATATCACCTCCGCCGAAGCGGCGCGCCCTTGCCACAGCTCGGGCAGTCCTATGCGGAACGGCGGAAGGTCGAGGCGGAAAGCGCGTCGCCCGATGAGGCCGCCGGCGAAGGCACCGAGCCGACGGAGGCCGCCGGTGTCGATGCAGCTGCTGTCCCTGTCGCACCACCACCCAAGACCGGTGTCGGCGCCCTCGGCGCGGGCAGCGACAGCGGCGGCACCCTGGCGCTGCCGTCGCCTGAAACCCTGGAGGGCAGCGAGCGCGACGCCTACCGCACAGCGTTCGAGCATCTCAAGGACCGCGACTACGAGGCGGCAAAGCAACAGTTCGCGGCGATGCTGGTGCGCTACCCGCAGGGCCAGTTCGCAGACAACGGCGTCTACTGGCTAGGCGAGATCGGCTACGTCAACAAGGACTACGCCGCTGCACTGACGCACTTCAGCCGGCTGATCAGCGACTACCCCGGCAGCCCGAAGGTGCCGAGCGCCATGCTCAAGCTCGGCTATGTGTACGCGGAGCAGCAAGACCTGGATCAGGCCCGCGACATGCTGCAGGCCGTCAGCAAGCGCTTCCCCGACACCACCGAGGGCCGCCTGGCCAAGGGGCGACTGGAGCAGATGACACGCGACGGCGGCTGAGCGCCGCCTCCGGCTTGCGCTGGGGTCCGCAGCCAGCCAGCCGCGGGCTTCACCCCGTCAGTACATCCCAGAGCAGCGCCGCCGAGATGGCCCAGAGACCCAGTTTCAGCAGCCGCCGATAGGTTTCGGCCGCTAGCCTCCGGCGAATGCGCATGCCAAGCCAGAGCACCGCCAGCACGCCCGGCAGCATGACGACGGCCTGCCCGAGCACCACCGGGTCCAACGCCTGATTCCCCGCAAAACCAATGAGCTGCCCCGTCTTGCTGGTGACGAAGCTCAGGTTGAACGCCGTGACCATCAGCGCTGCCGGCATCCGGGTGTAGAGCGCGAAGACGACGATGATGGGCGAGAAGACGTTCGCCACCCCCGCCAGCAACCCCATGCCGAGCCCGAGCAGCGCCAGGCCCCAGGGCGGTACCCGGCGTTCGCGCTCCACGCCGTGCAGACGGTCCGCCAGCAGGTAGGCGATCAGCACCAGCGCCAGTAGCACCCGGAACGGCTCCGGATCGGTCGACAGGAGCACTTGGGTCCCCACCAGGCTACCGACGAAGGTGAATACCGGGATGGGCCAGAAGCGCCGCAGGGCCTCGGTACGCCGCCGCTCTCCGGCGATACTGGCGAGGTTGATGGCGATGGTGGGTAGCAGCGTCAGCAGAAAGGCCTCGCGCAGGTCCAGCGACAGCGCCAGCAGCGGTGTTGCGACCATGGGGAAGCCGAAGCCGAAGGCGCCATGGACGAAGGCGGACAACAGCAGGATCAGAGCCGTGGGTAGATCGGGGAACGCGAGCATGGTCTTGTCTGTCGACGCATCGCTTTGCGACGGCTCAGGAATCCGTCCATGGCCCACCGACGAACAAGCCAATGTCGTGTCGTCATGGACCGCGTCTCGTGCCGCTGCGGCATCGACAGCCGGCTGGTCGGTCAGCAACTCACCGGTGGCAGCACCTCGGTGCGCGACGGCTGGCCGAAGTTGCGCGGTCGTCGCTCCGACCCACGACCCCAAGCTCGACGACACGGCGCTGATGGAGGCGCTCGGCTCCAGGACTAGAGACAGTCCGCACCGGTCGCGATTATGCCGTGCCTCGGTGTCCAGTCTCGGCTTGCACCGCCTGGTCTGGCGGTTCATCGGCGAGGCGGATGGCCCCCTTGCCGGAGTGCTTGACCCGATACATGGCCGCATCCGCGACACGCAGCAACTCGCTGTCCGTGGCCGCATGGGCCGGGTAGAGCGCCGCACCGACGCTGGCGCCGACACCGAAGCGGGTGATGTCCGCCGGCAGCGGGGCGGAGATGGCAACCAGCAGCTTCCGGCCGATTCTGAGGAGTAGCTCCAGGTCAGGGCAACCGACGATCATCACCGCGAACTCATCCCCGCCGAAGCGGGCGACCGTGTCGCTGCGCCTGACCTGCTTGGTGAGCCGCTCGCCGATGGCCTTGAGGACCTGATCTCCGACCTCGTGGCCGTCGGTGTCGTTGATGGCCTTGAAGCCATCGAGATCGATGAATAGCACCGCGACCGTCGTGCCGCGCTCGCGGGCCTCGCGCGTCGCCTCACCGAGTCTCCGCTCGAACAGCCGGCGGTTCGCCAATCCCGTCAGCGGATCCTCGTGGGCGAGCTGATCGAAACGCGAGACCTCGCTGCGCAGTTTGCGCCCCTCGCGCTCGCGTTCGGTCACGTCCTGGAGGCGCAGGATCATGCCCCGCGAGGCCCCGAGGGCGCCGAGCAGCGGCCGTGCATGCAGCTCCGCGAACAGGGCATCGCGGCCGACCGCGCGGTGAACCAGCAGGCACTGCTCGGGGCGACTGGCACGGATCAACGACTTCAGCAGGGACGACAGGAGCGCATCACCGTCGACGTCCGCATCGTCCGCTAGATGGACCTGCGCTGCGAATCGGAGCCGTTGGCCGACCCTCGCATCGCACATAAGGCAGCTCTGGCGCGCGGCTCGATTGGCCCAGACCAGCACACCCATGGCATCACACACCAGGGTCGGGTCCGGGATCGCATCGACCATGGATTGCAGGAAGGCCCGGTCGTCACGTAGGGCCTGCTCCGCCCGGGCCGCAGCGATGAGCTGGCGCAGGCGGTGGCGCAGCACGGGCCAATGCACGGGTTTGGTGATGTACTCGTCGGCACCGACGGCGAAGGCACGGTCTACGCTGGCCGCATCCTGATGCCCCGTGATCATGATGATGGGCACGCGCTCACCGTGAGGCAGGGCGCGCATGGCGGCGCAGGCCGAGAAGCCGTCCATGACCGGCATCTCCGCATCGAGCAGGACGATGTCCACCGGTGTCGTGCTCAGCAGATCCACCGCCTCCTGGCCGTTGGCGCAGTCCAGGGTCGACAACCCCTGCTTCCCGACGAAGCGCCGAATACTGATGCGCAACACCGGGTCGTCGTCCACCACCAACGCGCGGGGCCGATCGATGTCGGCGGCCCGGTATCCCAACCCGCCCAGGTCATGGGCCAAGCCATCGTGCCCGAGCATCAGCGGCTGTGGCCGATCGGTCATGTATCGGCTCCGGCGCCCGCAGCGGGACATTCCCGGTTTCGCCCATGGGCAATCGTCGATGAGGGCAGCTGCCGGTTCGAGGACTCGATCACGGTTTAGGGTCTGTCGAAGGGAGATCCTGGGGGGAGTATAGGCACCCCGACCTCCGGGTTGCGACCATGTCGCAGTAGCCGCTATCCAGGTGCTCGGCGAAGCGGGTACGCTCGGTCGGAACCGGAGAGGTCATTCCGTCGGCTCCGCAACCGTCGCCTCGACCTTCACGTCGTCCTCGCCCGGCAGCGCGTCCCAGACCTTGCGGAAGTCCGCGTCGTTGAGCAGCGTCTCAAGCTGCGCCGGATCGATGCCGAGACCCGTCTCCGGCATCACGGAATAGCGCTTCAGCAGCGGGTTGATCAGTAGCGCCCGTCGCGCGGCCTCGCTCGCCGCATCCATATCGCCGGCTTGCGCCTCGGCATCGGCAAGCACCAGCCAGCCGGCGTCGCCGAACTCGTAGCGCTCCACCGCCTCCTGGGCCAACCGCCGGGCCTCGGCGACGGCCGCCGCGGCCTTGTCCGGTTCACCGCCGGCGCGGGCCGCGGCGGCGAGGGCCATGCGCGCGTCGTGCACGGCGATCTGCGACAGTCGGATGCCCAGCAGTCGCCAGAGTTCTTTGATGGGTGTCGGGTGGTCTTCGACGTGAAGATCCACCAGTCGATCGCTCGCGCCCATGTAGCCGCTCCCGGCACGCACCACCAGCAGCGCCGCGGATTGGCGTCCGCGAGCATCGCCGCCGGCCGCCTGACCGGCGGCGATGGCGGTGACCAGCCGCGTCGACAGGTCGCCGTCGGTGGTCTCAAACGCCGCCGCGATGGCCTCCACCACCTCCGGGCCCGCGAGCAGATTGCCCTGGGCCGCGTAGTTGTCGCCCGTTTTACCGCCGGACCAGGGTAGGGTCTCGCCACCGGTGAAGGTCGCAGCAGAGCCATCCGCCGCTACCAGGCCGACCTGGCGCTGTTCGCGCAGCGGATCTTCCGCGATCAGTCGCTCGATGGCCTCCTGCGGTCCGACGCCGGACTCCAACAGCCCAAGCCCCTGCGGCCCATAGAGGATATTCCCACGCGCCTGGGTCGCCAGCGCACCGACGCCCGCCTTCGCGTGCGGCACAACGGAGCCGACGCCAAAGTACTTGCTCTGCACCGCAACGCCCAGATCGCCCGTTTCCGGGTCCCTGGCAACGATGGAGAAGGTCGCGATATGCGTCGCCGATGCCGGGTGCTCCGACTCGGGACTGATGCCCGCGCCGAGGCACAGCATGGGCAGTGCGCCGAGTATCAGGGCGAAGAGAAGACGGCGAACGGGGGCGCGGTTGCAGGCATGTACGGCCACGGGTTGGAACTCCGACGAGGCGTCGCTACGGCGCGACGGGGCAAATCATGGTAAAGGAACGGGATTGGAATTCCGAGACGCTCGGGCAGCTAGACCAAGCGCCCACGCAGGCCACTCGTCGGCGAGGTGTCTAGCGCCAAAGCGATTGGCCCGACGTTGGGTTGGGTGGCCGTCGAACGTACATCCTCTGTCGACCAGTCCGGCGAACCGACAGCGAAGAAGACCACCGAGCAGCGGGCCGGTGCGGCGCGGTAGGATCGTCGGTGTCGTCCTCCAGCACTGCGACCGAGCTCCATGCGAACTTTTCAACAGCCCCCCAGAGAATCGTCGAACGTCTTTCTCGAAGATACGGACCGCCCGTTGCCGGAGGTGCTGAATCCCAGTACGCGGTACATGCCGCTCGGTGAGATCGCGAAGGGGGGCAAGTCGCTGATCATGTCCGTCAAGGACAGACACCTGGCCCGCGTGGTCGCCTACAAGACACTGCGGCCGGAGTTCGTCCAAGACCCGATCGAACAGCGTCGCCTGCTGCGCGAGGCGCGGGTGTCGGCCATGCTGCAGCACCCCAATACGATGCCCGTGTACGAGCTGGGGCGCGATCGCAAGGGCAACTACTACTTCACGATGAAATTCGTGCACGGCTACACCCTGAGGCAACTCCTGGACTTCCGCGATCGCTACGACCTGACGCAGCTGGTGGAGGTGATCGAGCAGATCGCCCTGGCGTTGGCCTATGCCCATTCCCGACGCGTCGCGCACCGTGACATCAAACCGGAGAACATCCTGGCAGGACCCTACGGCGAGGTCTTGCTGCTCGACTGGGGACTGGCCAAGGTCTGGAACAAGGATGGCACCTCCACCGACGCGCAGGACGAGGAGCTGACCAGAGACCCGACCCCTGATCCGACCAAGCGCGACAAGTCCATGACCGGACACGGCAAGCTGCAGGGGACGCTGTGTCACATGTCGCCGGAGCAGATTCGCCGGGACTCGGACATCGACGTCAGCACCGATGTCTATAGCCTGGGCACCGTGCTCTACGAGGTTCTCACCGGGCAGCCGCCGTTCGACAGCGACAAGACCTACGAGGTCCTGGACTGGGTCGAGAACAAGGAACCCGCCGAACCGTCCAGCATTGCCAAGTACCCGGTACCGAGGCTACTGGAGCGGCTCTGCATGCAATGCCTGCAGAAGGACCCGGCCAAACGCCCGACCATGAAGGACATGGTGACTCTATTGAACGAAGACTGGGCGAGCGACCTGATCGGCTTCAAACGCAAGGGTTGAGCCTGGGCGCGGTGCCAGCGCTGCGCTCTCGTTGCGCCGCGGCACCATCACGCTGGTCCCGGTAGAGGGGTCTCCAGCCGCGATGGCCATGTCTGGACCGAGCGTCGCGGCGGGAATGCCGCTCCCACGGCCCTCATCAAGGACCAAATAGACCGGGACGCCGCTGGGCGCCCCGGTTTCTTCGGCCGAATCGACGACAGACCGACTAGGCGAGTGCGGACTTGGTCACCTTGACGATGACCGACGCCACCTTGTACGGATCGGCGTTGGATGCCGGACGGCGGTCTTCAAGGCGACCCTTCCAGCCGTCGTCGACGGTGGCGATCGGGATGCGGATGGAGGCACCGCGGTCGGATACGCCGTAGCTGTACTGGTCGATGGACTGGGTCTCGTGCTTGCCCGTCAGGCGCTGCTCATTGTGCGCGCCATAGACGGCGATGCAGGCGGGGATGTTCTTGGCGAACTCGTCGCAGACCTTGGTGAAGATCTCTTCATCGCCCGCTTCACGCATGGCGCCGTTGGAGAAGTTGGCGTGCATGCCCGAGCCGTTCCAGTCGGTGTCGCCTAGGGGCTTGGGATGCCAATCGACTGCCAGGTCGTACTTCTCGGCGGTGCGCTCCAGCAGGTAGCGCGCCAGCCAGATTTCGTCACCGGCGCGGGCCGCACTCTTGGCGAAGATCTGGAACTCCCATTGGCCCGCGGCGACCTCGGCGTTGATACCCTCGACGTTCAGACCGGCCTCGAGACACATGTCGAGGTGCTCTTCGATCAAGTCACGGCAGTAGGCGTTGCGCGCGCCCACCGAGCAATAGTAAGGACCCTGGGGCGGTGGGTAACCGCCGGGGGGGAAGCCCGGCGGCAGGTTGGTGCTCGGATCCCATAGGAAGTACTCCTGCTCGAAGCCGAACCAGAAGTCATCGTCATCGTCGTCGATGGTGGCCCGGCCATTGGAGACGTGCGGGCTGCCGTCGGCGTTCAGTACCTCGGTCATCACCAGGTAGGAGTTCTTTCGGCCCGGATCGGGGATGATCATCACCGGCTTGAGCAGGCAATCGGACGCGTTGCCCTCGGCCTGCTCGGTGGAGCTACCGTCGAACGACCACATCGGGCAATCCTCGAGCTTGCCGCTGAAATCCTTGCGGACCATGGTCTTGCTGCGAAGGCTCTGGGTCGGCTTGTAACCGTCCAACCAGATGTACTCCAACTTACTCTTCATATTTCGGATCTCCGAAGATTGGTCTGTTTTCGGGCCGAAGCCCTGATCGATGCGAGCGATGGAATCCTGGCCGGCCGGCTTGCCCTCGCGGGCGCTCGGGCCGGGCCGGACAACGACTGTGGAGCCTGTCCAGGGGCGATTCCGGAGTGATCACGCGGTGGCTCCAGCACCGAGGCATCCGGAAGGACTACGGACCAGTCATCCAAGGTTCTCGAGGGCACATCGGGTCTGCACCGGATGAGGCCACGCCGAGGCAGCTTGCACCACTACGGTGCACCGCCCACCACGCGATCGTTTCCGCAACGGTCGGACAACGCCGGCATGGCGTTGAGTTTGCCCACTTCCAGCGGGAAAACCCGGCCGCGCGCCCGGTTCGCTCATAGCGCATACATCGTGCGCCCGACGGTGTGTAAGCAAAGATGGTGCCAGTCCGAGACTGTGGAATCTGCGCGCGGCTGGATCAGTCGTCGCTCACCGCGGCCACGCGCAGCACCTCTTCCACCGTGGTGCGCCCGTCGGCGGCCTTGCGCAGGCCGTCTTGGTACATGGTGAGCATGTCTTGATCGGTGGCGATGCGTTGGAGCTCGGTGGCGGTGGCGTGATTGAGCACGGCCTGACGGAGGCGGTCGGTCATCAGCAGCACCTCGGCGATAACCAGCCGGCCGCGGTAGCCGCTGTGGTTGCAGGCGTCGCAGCCGTGGGGCCGATAGAGGGTCAGGTTGTTCTCGTCGACGCCGGGGAGCTGCAGGAACCGCGCGGCCATCTCCGGCTGCGGCGTGAAGGGCTGGCGGCAGTGTTCGCACAGGCGCCGAACCAGGCGCTGGGCGAGGATACCGTTGATGGTGCTGGTGAGCAGATAGTCTTCGACGCCCATATCCATCAGGCGGGTCACGCCGCTCCCCGCGTCGTTGGTGTGTAACGTCGAAAGCACGACGTGGCCGGTGAGGGCCGATTGGACGGCGATGCGGGCGGTCTCGAGGTCGCGCATCTCGCCGACCATAATGATGTCGGGATCCTGACGGACGATGGCGCGCAGCGCGTGCGCGAAGGTCATACCAATGCTGGCCTTGACCGGGATCTGGTTGATGCCGGCCACCTGATACTCCACCGGGTCCTCGACGGTGATGATCTTGCGATCGCCGGTATTGAGCCTGGACAGGGCGGTGTAGAGGGTCGTGCTCTTACCGCTGCCGGTCGGACCGGTCACCAGGAAGATGCCGTAGGGCTTATCCAGTATGTCGAGCACCCGCTCGCGCGGTGGGCCGTCGAAGCCGAGCGCGTCGAAGTCGAAGCTGACGGATTCCTTGTCCAGCAGGCGCATGACCACGCTTTCGCCGAACATGGTCGGCACGGTCGAGACACGCAGATCCAGCTCCTTGCCCTGGATGCGTAGCGGGATGCGCCCGTCCTGGGGCAGGCGCCGCTCGGCGATGTTGAGCTTGGCCATGATCTTGATACGTGAGATCACGGCGGCCGTGGAACGCACGGGAGGGCGCTCGCCCTCTTTCAGAATGCCATCGATGCGGTAGCGCACCTTCAACTCGTCGGCGAAGGGCTCGATATGGACGTCCGACGCGCGGGACTCGACGGCCCGTTGCAGGATCTGGTTCACCAACCGGATGATCGGCGCCTCGCTTGCGAGGTCTCGCAGGTGTTCGATGTCCTCTTCCGAGAAGTTGCCCAGGTCGGCGTCCAGGTCCGACTGCGCATCCTCCGCCTCGGGCTTCTCGTAGAGCTGCTCCAGCGCCGCGTCGATTTCATTGGGCAGACCGACCCATAACCTGGCGTCGCGGCCCGTGGCCATTTCGACGGCCTGCACCGCGGAGGAATCGACCGGATCGGCCACGGCCAGCTCCAGGGCTTGGCCGTCGTCGCGCAGTGGCACCATGCGCGCGTCCTTGAGGAACCTCAGACTCAGGTCGAGGTCCGGTACCGGGTCGTCCGGGTAGGCCTCCGCGGTGATGGATTCGAGCCCGAGTACGGCGCTGAAAGCAGCGGCCATATCGCGGTCCGACACCAGGCCAAGGCGCACCAGCATGAGCCGCAGCGGATCACCGCTATCCTCGGCGAGCTTGCCGGCCCGGGCCAGGTCGCCATCGGAGAGCCGACCGCGCTCGCGCAGGTAGCGGACCACGGCCTGTTCCGCCGCGGTATCGTTGCTTGGAATCTGAGTGGGCATCAGGGCCGGCTCGGCCTGCGGCAGCCCGTCGTCCAGGGCGGCAGCGGCCGGTTCCTCGGCGGCGGTCGGTTCTGCGAGTGCCCCAGCCGCGATCATGGCTTGAGGACCCAGCGCGGGTCTCTGCCGCGGTTGCGTCGGTTCCGACGGCATGTCCTCGGTCAGGCCTTCCGGATACGCCCCCGAGTCACGGTCGTCCGGCGGGTCCTCCTCGAGATCCAGCGCGAGCGGCTCGGATACGAGGTGCCGCGGCTCGAGTGTCCCGTCCTGCCCTTGCTCCGGGTCGAATGCGGCAACGGCTGCCGAATCCGCCCCCAACACGTGCTCCTCCCAGTCCGGCTGCAGCAACGGCTCGGCGGGGTGGACCGGGTCTGGCTGGTCCAGGTCCTCCGCCTCGAGCGGCTCGAACCGGGGCGCCCGGTGCTCGGGCTCGCCGTCGAGCAGCTCCGACTCGAAGTCGAAGTTCAGGTCCAGATCGTGCTCTGTGGGGACAGAAGCACCGGCGTGCTCGGTCGCCGCGACGTCGGCGGTTCGCAACGCCCACGGCAAGGCATCCTCTTCCGTCGATGCGGGGCGATGTCGATCCGTGGTGTCAGACATGGCTCGGCTCCTGGGTCGAATCGGGGCTGGGGTCCGGGTCGAGCGGTTGCGAGCTCGCGCATGGCACCGCCTCGGGGCCGCGTGTCCACTGCGGCACCAGTTCGTGGAGTCGAGCCGCGAGGGCACCGGCATCGCAACGCTCGATGCAGATCTGCAGATCCCTACGCCAGGCCGTGATCACCTCGGCATCGACGTGTTCCCGGCGGGCGACGCGAATCTTCGGGTGGGTCGTCTCCGCCAAGGCCTCGACATCGTAGAACAACTCCTCAAAGCGCTTCTCGCCGGGGCGCAGACCGATATAGCGGACCTCGATCTCGGCACCGGGCTCCCGCCCTGCGAGGCGAATCATCTGCTCGGCCATGTCTCGGATCTTGACCGGCTCGCCCATGTCGAGGACGAAGATCTCGCCGCCGCCGCCGATGACCGCCGCCTGCATGATGAGCTGACAGGCCTCGGGGATGGTCATGAAGTAACGCTCCACCGCGGGGTCGGTCACGGTGACCGGTCCTCCGCGCTCGATTTGGCGCTGGAACAGCGGCACCACACTTCCGGCAGAGCCCAGGACGTTGCCGAAGCGCACGGTGATGAAACGCGTCTCGGCGTGTTCGGCGAGCGCCTGACAGGTCAACTCCGCGGCGCGCTTGGTGGCACCCATGACATTGGCCGGGTTAACGGCCTTGTCGGTGGAGATGAGCACGAATCGCTCGCTGCGATATCGCTGCGCCGCGTCGGCAACCATGCCGGTGCCCAGCACGTTGTTGCGCACCGCGGCACGCAGCTGATCCTCCAGGAGCGGCACATGTTTGTAGGCTGCCGCATGGAAGACGATCTGCGGCCGCTCGCGCTGGAACAGGGCGTCGACCCCGGAGCGGTCACCCACGTCGAGCAGGTAGCGCCGGAACTCCAGGCCCCGATGCTGTTCCAGCAGCTCCTGCTCCATCCGATAGAGGCTGTACTCGCAGTGGTCCACCAACACCAGGCGCTGCGGCCCGGCGGCCACGACCTGGCGGCAGAGTTCCGAGCCGATGGACCCGCCGGCGCCGGTCACCAGCACCACGCGCCCGGCGAGGCCCTGGCGCAGCCCCGCCCAGTCGAGCTGCACCGGGGTGCGGCCGAGCAGGTCCTCGATGGACACGGGTCGCAGCTGATTGATGCTGACCTGCCCGGTCATCAGGCTCTCCAGCTGGGGTACGGTGCGCAGGGGCTTGCCGGTCTGTTCGCAGAGGGACACGACGTCCCGCATCTCCTTGCCGGAGGCGCTCGGGACGGCCAGCAGGATCAAATCGATGGCCAACTCCTCGACCAGCGTCGGGATCAGCGAGGTGCCGCCGCGGATCGGCACGCCATGGATGTCGGCACCGTGCCGGCGCAGCTTGTCGTCGACGAAGGCGACGGGCTCGTATTGCCTGGCGCCGCCACGGCGCATATCGCGCACCAACATCTCTCCGGCCCGCCCGGCGCCGATGATCAGCACCCGGGTGCCACCACCGAGACTCAGCCGGTGGTCCTTGAGCCAGCGGTAGAGCAGCCGAGGTCCGGCCAGGAGCAGCAGCTGGAAACCGAAGAAGAGCAGGGGCACGGACCGCGGCAGGTTTTCGCTGCGATTGAAGACGAAGAGCACGACCACGACCGCGAGCGTGGTCGCCGCGACCGCCTTCAGGATGCGCAGCAGGTCCGGAAGAGACGCGAAGCGCCAGACGCCCCGATAGAGCCCGAAGCCCCAATACACGGACGCGGCCAGCGCCATGACGAAGGGCAGGGTCTTGAGGGCGGTATCGAGATACTCGGGTGGAATCCGCTCCAGGTTGAAGCGCGTCCAATAGGCGAGCATCCAGGCCGCAGGCACCATGAGTAGATCATGGGCGAAGGCCGCTGTGCGCGAGCGCAGTCGATCGAACAGGGGATTCATGGCCATGGCCGCCTCAGCCCTCGGTCGACGCCGCCGAATCGGATCGTTCCGCCAGTTCAACGCGCAGGTGGACCAAACCATAGATAGCGGCCCAGCCGGCGAGCAGCAGCCACTGCTCCGAGACCGGCAGCCGACTCCCGGCGATGGCCGTCGCGCCCGCCGCGGCCATCAGGATATAGGCCCGAAGCAGGGTGCGGCGGGTGGACCAACCGGCGAGCACCAGGCGCTGGTAGTGGTGCTCCCGGTGCGCGCGCCAGACCCGTACCCCGCGGGTGGCTCGCCGGATCAAGGTCCAGGTCGCATCGACGATGAAGGGCGAGAAGACCAAAAGCCCCGCCCAGAGCGGAAAGAGCTCGAGACGGACGCCGGCAAGGATGGACCCCGAGGCCCAGAAACCGAGCAATGCGGAGCCCAGGTCACCGAGGAAAATCCCCGCGCGCGGCAGGTTGTGGATCAGAAATCCGGCGGCCGCAGCAGCGATGACCGCATTGATGAGCCCATAGCCCCAGGCGTGGCCGAGCACACCGAAGACCGCGAGCGCGCCGAAGCCGAACACGGCCATCCCCCCGGCAAGACCATCCATGCCGTCCATGAAGTTGTACAGGTTCGTCATCCAAGCGACGAACAACAGCGTCAGCGGCAGGGTCAGCCAGGCGGGAATCGGCTCGCCGATCCCGGGCAGGCCGACGCTGTCCCATCGCAGCCCGACCGCATACAGGAGCAAGGCTGCCAGCAGCTGGGTGGCGAGTCGGTACTGCGGTGCGACGTGCCCGCGGTCGTCAAGCAGCGAAACGGCCGCCAGCAGCAGTGTGGCCAGCATGAGGGCCGCGAGGATGGCCGGCACCATGCTGGTCAACGTCGGATCGGCGCCGCCCGGCCACAACTGCCACGGCGGCAGCCAGGGTAGGACTGCCGACAGTGGGATCACGACCGCCACCAGGACCCCTATTCCACCTGTTCTGGGCACCGGTGCCTGGTGCAGGGAGCGGTCGTTGGGGTGATCGAGGATGCGCAGCCCCGGTATCGCGTTACGCTTGAGCAGTCCGACCAAACCGGCGGCCAGGAGGAAGGAGACCAGAAGTGCCGGAAGGACCACGAGCAACGGCGATGCCGTCGCCGCCTGATCCATGGACGTGAGCAAAGGCATGCTGCGCGCGATCGCCTCAGGCGAGCTGGGCCGACCGCCTCGGCGGGCGTTCGAGCTTGGACTCGACTTCATCGCGCTTGGCGGACCCTTCGAGCAGTTCCACCAGCTGCAATGCGAAATCCATCGCCGACCCAGGCCCGCGGGAGGTCACGATGCGTCCGTCCACCACCACCGGCTCCTCGACGAGGCGCGTCTGTGTCAGCGCGTCCGGGTCCAGGGCGCCGGGATAGCTCGTGGCCGTCCGGCCTGTGAGTAGGCCGGCGTTGGCCAACACCAGCGGTGCCGCGCAGACCGCGGCACACCAACGACCCCGCTCCGCCTGACGCACCAGCAGGTCGCGCAGGCGTGGGTCCGCGTCCAGATGGTTGGCGCCGGGCAGGCCGCCGGGGAGGGCGATGAGATCGAAGTCCTGGTCCAGGACCTCCGCTAGGATCTTGTCGGGCAGCAGCACGGTGCCACGGCTCGCGGTCACTGGACCGGCGTCGAGCCCGGCCGAGACGACCTCGACACCGGCGCGCCTCAAGATGTCGATGATGGTGACGGCCTCGAGCTCCTCGCAGCCCTCGGCCAGCGGAACCAGCGCACGCGCCATGTGGTCCTCCCGTATCGAAGGTCAGGGTTGTGGCGCCGAGGCGCCGCGGAACAGATTCAGGCCCTTCAGCACATTCAGGGCCTCGGAGAGTTGATAGTCCTCGGCCGCGAGAGGCGTCGCGTCGTCCCCATCGGCTGGGTTCTCGGCGTCGTTCGCGTCCAGCTGTTCCGTGTCCGAGTCCTCGGCGTCTTCGAGGTGGCGCATCAGATCGGCCTCCTTCAACGGCGCCACGTCCGGCTCCGTCTGCACGTCCAGGTTGCCACGGGCGAGCTCGATGTCGGGCTCGATCCCCATGGCCTGGATGGAGCGGCCGGAGGGCGTGTAGTAGCGGGCCGTGGTCAGCTTCAAGGCCGTGCGGTCGTCGATGGGCACGATGGTCTGGACCGAGCCCTTGCCGAAGGTCTTCTCGCCCATGATGACGGCGCGGCGCTGATCCTGCAGGGCACCGGCGACAATCTCGGACGCCGAGGCGCTGCCGCCGTTGACCAGCACCGCAAGCGGCGCGTCGTCAAGGATGTCATCCGGGCCGGCCCTGAACTCCAGCTTGCCCTCCTCGTCGCGACCCATGGTGTAGACGATGAGCCCCTCGTCGAGG
Organism: Thiohalocapsa sp.; assembly: GCA_028277725.1. Classification (GTDB taxonomy): domain Bacteria; phylum Pseudomonadota; class Gammaproteobacteria; order Chromatiales; family Chromatiaceae; genus Thiohalocapsa. The sequence continues at coordinate 44,331 of JANQFX010000046.1, read as the reverse complement.
AAGGCATCGCTGACGCCCACGGCGGAGTTGAGCACGCCACCCGGGTTGTTGCGCAGGTCCAGCACCACGCCTTTGAGGCCGTCTACGTTCGCGGCCTTGAGCTCGGCGACCTCGGCGAGGAGGTCCTCGGTGGTGCGAGCCTGGAAGTTGGAGATCCGCAGGTAGCCGTAGCCCGGCTCCAGGGTGCGGCTTCTGACGCTCGCGACCTTGATGACGTCGCGGATGATGGTGACATTGAGCGGGTTGCCCGCGTCCTCGCGCACCACGGTCAACTCGATCTTGGACCCCGGCTTGCCGCGCATCAGCGCCACGGCGTCGCTGAGGCTCATCCCCTTCACCGGCTTGCCGTCGATGCGCACGATGAGGTCGCCCGCCTGCATGCCCGCACGCTGTGCGGGCGTGTCGTCGATGGGGGCGATGACCTTCACGAAGCCGTCTTCCATGCCGACCTCGATGCCGAGTCCGCCGAACTCGCCCGTGGTGCCGACGCGCAGGTCACGGTAGGCGTCCGGGTCCAGGTAGGACGAATGCGGATCGAGACCGCCGAGCATGCCGCGGATGGCACTGGCGAGCAGTTCTCGGTCGTCGACGTCTTCCACGTAATCGCTCTTGATGCGGCCGAAGACCTCGGCGAAGGTGCGCAGGTCGTCGAGCGGCAGGCCGTCGGACTGTTTCCCGTCGGCGGCGTCTTCGTCGGCGGCTAGGGCGTCCGGGTCGGATTCGTCAGTCGACTCCTCGGCAGGTTCATCGGGGACAGGTTCATCGGGCGTCGGCTGAGTCGCGGCGGGGGTGGGCTGCTCGGTGACGGTCGGTTGTTCCGCCGCCGGTGCGGCAGGCGGCGAGGGCAATTCCACGGGTGGGTCGACCGGGGCCGGCGGTTGGTGAGGCACGGCGCTCGGCTGGGCTTGGTTCTGCGCCGGATCGGCCGTCGGGGTATCCGCGGGCTCGGCGGCGCCGACGAGGGAGCCGACCAGGCACAGGAGCGGAAGAACGAGCAGGCCGATGGAGCCGGCCCGACGTTGCTGAGGATGATTCATTAGCATGTCTCAACGCATGGATGCTGTGTCTTGGGCCTGGGGCCACTCGCAGATCGATCCGCTGCTCGGTGGACGGATCAAGCCCTAGGATCGAGCCACCGATCGAAGGTAGCTCGAGAGCATGGGGCGGGCTGTGGACACGCGGTCTCTGGGCCGGGCAACCGCGGCACACCTTGCTCCGGTCGACCCGTCGCGGTGCGTGGGACCTGGCATGGCGTCGGTGACCTCAACCGGGGCCGCCGCCGAACCAACCGGCCGGATCAACGGGCGCGCCGTTCTTGCGGAGCGCGAAGTATAGCCGTCCGCCGGCTGCTTCGGGTTCGGCGACCGATGCCGCGTCCGGGGCCACCGCCGGCCGGCCGCCGGGCCAGGTACCGCAGAGGGCGACGGCTTCGTCGGGTCCCACCCACTCGCCGACTTCCTTGAACAAGGCCTGGTTGTGTCCGTAGAACGACATATAGCCATCGCCATGGTCGATTACCAGCAACAGGCCAAAGCCGCGCAGCCAATCCGCATGCACGACCTGGCCGTGATGGACCGGGAACACCTCGCGGCCCTCGGGAACTGCGAACAAGACCCCGTCGGCGTGCAAATCGCCCGGTTGCGCGTCACGACCGAAGTGCTGGACCAGGGTCGCGCCTGTGACCGGCAGCGGCAGCTTACCGAATCGATCCATAATCGGCGCCTGGTGGATCTCGATCTCATCGGCGATTTTCGCGCGCCGGCGTAGTTCCTCCACCAGCTCGCGCAGGGCGGTGGCATTGGCGTCGAGTTCCTCGACACGTGCACGATCGTCTTCGATGGCCTCATCCATGTCCGCAAGCACGGCAGTGCGCGCACGCTGGGCACCCTCAAGGGCCTCGCGCGTGAGACGCTGGTGCTCGGCCAGCATCGCGAGCTCCTCCGACTCGCGCTCGCCGAGACGCTTCAGATCCTGCAGTTCGGAGGCGAGTCGTTTCACCTCGACGATGCGCGCCGCACGCGCCCGGGCCAATGCACGGTAATAGCCCAGTTGACGGCCCATGCGGCCAGGGTCCTGTTGATCGAGTATCAGGCGCAAGCGATCGCCTGGCCCGAACTGGTAGGCGGAGCGGATCAATTCGACGAGCGCGGCGCGGGCGGCGGTCAGTTCGTCCTGGGTATGCACGAGGCGCTCCATGAGACCGGCCACCTTGGCGTCCTGGGCCTCCACGCGGCGAGCGAGCTCCCGTTCGGTGCGGAGCAACTCGTTCACCTCCCGCGCGGCGCGTTCCAGCTCGCTATGGAGGGCTTCCCGATAGCGTTCCCGGTCGGTGAGCCGTTCGCGCAAGGCATCGAGACGCTGTTCGGTCTCCCGCAACTCGGCCTCCTGCACCTCGAGCAGCGGTTCCGGTGTACTCGCGCCGGCGAGCTGACACGGGAGCGATGCGGCAAGCGCCCCACACAACAGGCCCACACGAACACCCAGCACCAGCCTGACCAGGCAGGGCGCACGTCGGCGCGGGCCACGACGCCCTGGGAGTAAGGCACCGTGGTGCGCTTGTGTGCCGGTGGGCATGGACATTCGCGGCTGGGTGAGCATCTCAGGATGATGCTTTATTATCGAATGATGATGAATTGATATAGACTCTCGGGTATGGCCGATCTCATCTCACGCCCGACGACACCTGTGCTCAACGAAGACGAGGGCACGGTCGAGTTGTTCGCGGACGATGCGGATATCGAACGCGCGTCCCGCTCGCTGAAGGCCATGTCGCACCCGTTGCGACTCAAGATCCTGTGCACTCTCGGGGCCGAGGAGGTCAGTGTGCAGGATATCGTCGAACACGTGGGCACCTCGCAGAGCAACATCTCGCAACACCTCGCCATCCTACGCGACAAGGGCATCTTGGCTTCCCGCAAGGACGCCAACCGGGTCTACTACCGCGTGGGGGACGCACGCACGCTGCGCCTGATTGGCATGATGCGCGAGGTCTTCTGCCAACACACGCGCTGATCGCACCAAAACGGCGACGCAGGACGTCGCCGGACCAGGCGCCGCCGACTCGCGGCGTGACCCGACACCGCAGCCTCTTTATACTCGCGGCCTCGTCCTGAAGAGGCATCGCAGGATCGTCTTCCTAGCGACCCTCGGGACACGAGTTCCCGCGCGACAACCCTTTCCGGAATAGCTTCGATGCAGGCACAGATCTTCGAGTTCATGGGCAATCACTGGGTATTGTTCGCCGCCTTGGGCGTCATCCTCGGGTTGCTGACCTACAACCTGCTGGTCGGCGACAAGGGCTCCGTCGATCCGACGGGCGCCACCGCACTGATCAACCACCAGGACGCCGCCGTCGTGGACGTACGCCCGGCCGCAGACTTCGCGAAGGGGCATATCCTGCACGCGGTGAACATTCCCATGAACGGTTTCAAGAACCAGACCGCGAGTCTGAACAAGTTCAAGGACAAACCCATCGTCGTGACCTGCCGATCCGGGGCCCAGTCCCAGGCGGCCTGTCACGTCCTGCGCAAGGCCGGGTTCAACGAGGTCTACAACCTCAAGGGTGGCGTACTCGCCTGGGAAAGCGCCAGCCTGCCCCTGACGCGAAAGAAGCGTTGACACCGGGTGCCGATACGGCGCTCGACCGACCCGCGCGTCACGACGACGCACCGACGACACCCCATTCCGACCCTTCTACGACCGGAGCAGTTCGATGGCCACCGATAACACCCCCGAGCCCAACGCCGCAGGCCAGGGCGCCGACGAGCGCCAGTTCGCCCTCCGCACCGTCTACCTGAAGGACATGTCCTTCGAGTCCCCGAATGCGCCGACCATTTTCCAATCCCAGGGAGAATGGAAGCCGGAGACCTCCCTGCACCTGGATATCAAGGTGAACAACCTCGACGGTCAGACGCACGAGGTCGTGCTGACCGTCACCGTCACGACCAAGGCGGGCGAGAAGACCGCCTATGTCGTCGAGGTGCAGCAAGCCGGCGTGGTGTCGGCCCATGGCTTCTCGCAGGAAGAGTACGGACCCCTGTTCTACGTCTACTGCGCCAGCATCCTGTTCCCCTACGCGCGGCAGGCCGTTAGTGACCTCGTGGCCAAGGGCGGCTTCCCGCAGCTGGTGCTGCAGCACATCAATTTCGACGCCATCTACGCGCAGAAGCTCGCCGAGAAGCAGCCCGGCTCGGACGGCGCCGCGGCGCCGACGACCCACTGAGGCGCAAGTTGAGCACCAAAGGTAGCGAACCTGTTGCGGTCCTCGGTGCCGGCTCCTGGGGCACGGCGCTGGCGCTCCTGCTGTGCCGTAATGGGCACGAGGTGCGGCTCTGGGGACACGAAACAGATCATGTCGCCGCACTGGCGCGGGATCGCGAGAACCGCGCGTTCCTGCCAGGCTTCGAACTGCCGAACAACCTGACACCCACGGCCGACCTCGCGGACGCCCTGACGGCTGCCATCGGGGTGCTGGTGGTCGTGCCGAGCCAGTTCTTTGGATCGGTGTTGGCGCAGGCCGCGCCGCACATTGCGCCTGACCTAGGGCTCGCTTGGGCAACCAAGGGGTTCGAGCCCAACACCGGGCGCCTACTCAGTACGGTCGCGGCAGAGACGCTCGGCCCCCGGCCGCTCGGCATCCTCTCCGGGCCAAGCTTCGCGGCCGAGGTGGCCCGTGGATTGCCGACCGCCGTCGCCATCGCGGCCTCCAGCCCGCAGTACGCCAAGCAGCTCGCGGATCTGATGCACGGACAACGGTTCCGGACCTACACCCAAGGCGATCTGATCGGTGTCCAAGTGGGCGGCGCGGCGAAGAACGTGATCGCTATTGCAACGGGCATCGCCGATGGGCTCGGCTTCGGCGCGAACACCCGCGCCGCGCTCATTAGCCGCGGGCTCGCCGAGATGATCCGGCTGGGTGATGCGCTCGGCGCCCGCCGCGAGACCTTCATGGGTCTCGCTGGTCTCGGTGATCTGGTGCTCACCTGCACGGACGACCAATCCCGTAACCGACGCCTCGGCCTGGCCCTTGCCGCTGGTCGCACGGCCCAGCAGGCCATGGCGACCATCGGCCAGGAGGTGGAGGGCGTCGTCACCGCTCGGGCGGTGCATGCGATGGCCGCCACTCATGGTGTCGAGATGCCCATCTCCTCGGAGGTCTTCTCCGTCCTTTACGAAGGCAGAACCCCCACCGAGGCCACACAGAGGCTGCTGGAGCGGGCGAGCAAATCCGAGTTGGACTGAGCCTGCTCCCGACAGCCGTCAACGCGCCGCGCCGGCGAATTCGTTCTGGCGCCAGGCCTCGAACAGGACCGCTGCGACCGAGTTGGACAGGTTGAGGCTTCGGCTGTCCGGACGCATGGGCAAACGCAGCCTGAGTTCCGGCGGCACGGCGTCGAGCACATCCTGCGGCACACCCGAGATCTCCGACCCAAACATCAGCGCATCGTCCGCCTCGTAGCGCACATCCGCGTAACAGCGTTGTCCTCGGGTGCTGAAGACGTAGAGTCGCGCCGACGGAAGCACGCGACGGCAATCGACTAGCCCGGCGTGGACGCGCACCCGAGCGTACTCGTGATAGTCCAGGCCTGCGCGGCGCAGGCGGCGGTCGTCGAGCTCGAACCCCAGGGGCTCGATCAAGTGCAGCATGGCGCCGGTGTTAGCACACAGACGGATGATGTTGCCGGTGTTCGGCGGGATTTCGGGCCGGTGAAGGATGACATGGAACATCGTGACAGCTCGCGAGGACACCGCCGGTAAGACCGCGTAGGGAAATCGGGTTTGCGTTGACGACGGTCGGAAAAACCGTGATATATTAAAGTTTCTGCATATTCCGGATCACCAGCGAATCCGAGCCGACACGCCAGAACGAGGCAGTCACTCGCGCGTCAGATCACGGGCAACGCCGAGTTGGTCCGGTGCCGGGTCGATCCCGGGCGCTTACCCAGTGGCATTCAATACCATGTCGGCGGGCCGCGATGGCCCAGCCACAGCGACATTCATGAGGAGACGACGATGAGCGACATCGCAGCACTGAAAAAAGAGAAACAAGAGCTGATCGACAAGATGCTCGAGATGCAGAAGCAGTTCATCGAGCACGAACACGAGCACGGCGTGACCGGCAAGGACTACTGGGCCTCGAGTGAAGGGCTGCTCGCCGACTACCGGCAGGAATACATGGACATGGCCAACCGCGTCGTCGACATCGCCCACGAGATCGTCGGTTCTTCCCGCATCTGAGTCGTCGTCGACCTCCGCTTCGAGCCCGCTTTCTCCCGAACACCCCGAGGACGAGCGGAGCTGAAGGGTCAGACCCCGCGCCGGCATCGCCGACGCGGGGTCTCTTAGGCGATTGCCGGAATGAAACATACCGCATGGCGCCGGATGCTCGTTCGCCTCCGCGAAGCGCCGACCCCCGCATAGTCGTTCTATGTGGGGGCTGGCGCGACAAGGTCGGCGGGCGAGAAGACAAGCCAGGTGGTGTGTTTCATGACAGAAATCGCCTCGGTACTTGGGGCCAACCATGGAGCTGCACCGACAGGGGTGCGACGGCCGGCAGCCCGATGCCGCGAGCCGCCCCGAACCCGGCGACCCGATCAGTGCAAGGCGCCGAGCCAACGCTCCCGATACTCGGACTCGAAGAAGAACGAGTCCTCGCCGAAGGCGGGTTCGAGCTGATTGAGCCAGGTGGCCTCCGGGTCGAACTTGGCGAAGAACGGCCGGTTGACCCAGTCGGGATTGCGCGCCTGCAGGAAGCGAAGGACGAACACCCGCTCACCGCGGATGTCGGCGACGCCCTGGACCTCCACCTTGCCCGGCCCAGCGCTCATGCTCGGCCCCCTCGCGGTACGGGACAGGCCGGATACCTGCTGGATCGCCTCGCGGTAGATCTCCCAGGCGCGCACCAGGGGTACTTTGAAGTAGTGATGCGCACCCGTATCCCGCTCCACGAACATGTAATAGGGTACGATGCCGAGCCGAACCTGAGTCTTCCAGAGGCGGGCCCAGGCGTCGGGCTCGTCGTTGATATGCGCCAGCAGCGGACCCTGACTGCGGATCTGCGTGCCCGTCGCACGGATTCGGCGAATGGCCTCCTCGCACACATCCGTCTCCAGCTCACGCCAATGGTTGAAGTGGGCCATGAGGGCGACGTGCTTGCCGGCAGACGCGAGTCGCTCGAGCAGCTCGAGCAGCCCGTCGCTGTCGGCATCGCTGACGAATCGTTGTGGCCAGAACGATAGGGCCTTGGTGCCGATGCGGATGGTCTGGATGTGATCGAAGTCGGGATGCAGCAGGGGCTCAAGGTAGTCCGTCAGGTGCCGCGTCTTCATGACCATGGGATCACCACCAGTTATGAGCAGGTCGGACACGCAGCGATGCTGGCGGAGATAGGCGTGCAACCCCCGCTGCTCGTTGGTCGAGATGCGAAGTGCCTTGTCGCCGATGAACTGCGCCCAACGGAAGCAGAAGCTGCAATAGGCGTGACAGGTCTGGCCCTGGCTCGGGAAGAACAGCACCGTTTCGCGGTACTTGTGCTGCAGGCCCGTGACCTCCTCGCCGTTCGGAAGCCTCGGAATGTTCAGCTCACGCTGCCCAGCAGGGTGTGGGTTCAGCTCGTGACGGATGCGGGCGACGGTCCGATTGAGCTCCTCCTTGTCGGCATCGCGCCGAAGGAGTTCCGCTACGTCCGTGAAGTGCTGCTCGGTCAACATCCCGGTCTGCGGGAAGGTGAGTTGGAAAACCGGATCGTCCGGAACTCGAGACCAGTCGATGAGCTGCTCGATCACGTACTCATTGACGCGGAACGGAAGCACCGTCGACACCACCTTCATGGCAAAACGCTGATCTGCGGGCAGATGGCGGATCGCGGTGATGCGGTCGAGATCGCGCTGAGTGAATACGCGGAACGGACGCGGCGTGCTTCGCGAAGCAGTGCCGCCATTCGTCTGATGCCGCAGATTTGTCACTGTCATGGTTGCTCTCCTTCCTGCACTGATCGTCGGTACCCAGGGCGCGCGATGACAGATTGCACGCTCACGGGCGCGTCGGGGCGCCCGGAACAGCGGGCGCACCATGGAAGTGCTGTTGCAGGTGGCTGCGCGGCTTGGCCGGCTATCTAGCGAGTAGGTGCGGAGCGCTCGGCGACCTGGGTCGAGCCGCGGCTGCTGGGGTAGCGCATTGATGCGCTGGTGTCGTTATTCTGGCATGACCTTGCAGCATAGCACGAAACGGCTAGCCAGCAAAGAACTGCCGCCGTGGACCGGCACGGCGCCGTGTCACGGGGGCTGGCATCGAGGGCGCTGCATGCGTCGCATTCGGGGGTGCCTTGCACCCGGCTCCCCCCGCAAGCCCCCTGAGGCGGCGGCGTAGTGTCACGCTCGGTCGCGCAGGTGTCGCTGGTACTTGGGAGTGGCTTCCATCTCCAGGCGGATCGCGCTGGCGGAGACGATCAGGGGCGGTGCATCCCCTTGCCAATGCAGCTCGCAGCGGATCGCACCCCGACTCTCCAGGGGCAGCGGGATCATGTCGCGGTAGGTGTAGATGTTGTCGTCGATGTCGCCACCGGAGCAGGTCAGCTCGCCCTCGGGCAGTTCGCCTTGGATCTGAGGCTCGTCTAGGACCATGTCGCCGGCCTGCCACCAGAGGGTACGCTCGACTGAGCCGGTCATGGTCTTGATGACGATGGCCTTGGAGAATCGAACCCGCAGGCTGTCGGTCGAGGAAGTGATCCCGGAGACCTGCGAGTCGGCGAGCTGAATACTGGTGTTGTCCAAGGGCGGCCTCGAGCAAGATGGGTGGATGGGCGATCGGTTCGGAAACTGACAGCCCCACTATGTCGATGCCGGATCGCCCGCAATCAATGCCCCTGGACTTGGTCGCGGACTTGCCCGCAGTCTGGGGCCCTCGGTTCCTTCGGGGCGGGTCTTGCAGTTTCGGGGATCGACAGTCCTCCGCCGATTTGGCGCGAACCGGGCGACAACTCCGGGCCAACCGAGTTGTTCCATCAGGCCTCGTCGTCGTCCTCGTCGGAAACCGGCGCAGGGCCGAAATCCAAGTCCAGGTCCTTGATCTTGCGCGTCAGGGTGTTCCGGCCCCAGCCGAGGAGTTTTGCCGCCTCCTGGCGGCGCCCACCGGTGTGTTCCAGCGCAGTTCGGATGAGGATACGCTCGAAGGCCGGCATGGCGGCGTTGAGAATGGCCATATCTCCCTGCCGCAGCCGACGCCCGGTCCAGGCCCGCAGCACCGCCTCCCACTCCTCACCATCGGCGCTGTCGCCCTCGGCTTCGGACAGGTCGGGCGGCAGATCATTGACTCGGATCTCCTTGCTCGACGCCATCACGGTAAGCCAGCGGGCCGTGTTTTCGAGCTGCCGAACATTGCCGGGCCAGTCGAGGCGCTCCAGGTAGGTAACGGCTTCGCTCGAAATGCTCTTGGGCTCGCAGCCCAGTTCGCTGCCGGCCTGGGTCAGGAAGTGGCGCATCAATAGGCCGATGTCCTCGCGCCGCTCGCGCAGGGGCGGCAGGTGGATGCGGATGACGTTGAGACGGTGAAACAGGTCCTCGCGGAAGCGACCCTGCCGAACATGGTCCTGCAGATTCTGGTGCGTGGCGGCGATGATGCGGACATCGACCTTGATGGGCGTGAGCCCACCCACCCGATAGAACTCGCCGTCCGCCAGGACGCGCAGTAACCGGGTTTGGAGTTCCGCCGGCATGTCGCCGATCTCGTCCAGGAACAGCGTGCCGCCGTCGGCCTGCTCGAAACGACCTTCGCGGCGCGCCTGGGCGCCGGTGAAGGCGCCGCGTTCGTGGCCGAAGAGTTCGGACTCCATCAGGTCGCGGGGGATGGCGGCCATATTCAGCGCGATGAAGGGCGCGGCAGACCTCGGGCTGTGGCGGTGCAGGGCGCGGGCGACCAGCTCCTTGCCGGTGCCCGACTCGCCGTTGATCAGGACCGTGATGTTCGAGCGCGCCAGGCGGCCGATTGCCCGGAACACCTCCTGCATCGACGGCGCCTCGCCAATGATGTCCGGGGCGCTCTCCAGCAGCGTGTCACCACCGTCGGCCTCCGCCTGCTCCTGAGCAAGACAGGCGCGACGCACTTGGTCGACGGCCTCGTCGAGATCGAAGGGCTTCGGCAGATACTCGAAGGCTCCCCCGTGGAAGGCCGACACGGCGCTATCCAGATCGGAATGGGCCGTCATGATGATGACCGGCAGGTTCGGGTAACGGCCGTTGACCTGCTGCAGTAGGTCGAGCCCGTCGATGCCCGGCATGCGAATGTCGGACAGTATGACGTCCGGCCGATCGCGTTGCAGCGCGTCCATGACGCCGACGCCGTTGGAGAAGCAGGTCACGTCCATGTCCGCCTTGCGCAACGCGCGCTCCAAGACCCAGCGGATTGAACGGTCGTCGTCGATGACCCAGACCTTTGGCAACCTATTCATCACCGGTCTCCAACGGCAAATAGACGAAGAACTCGGTGCTGCCGGGCCGGCTCTCGCATTCGATCAGTCCGCCGTGATGGTTGATCAGCTCCTGGGCGATGGGCAATCCCAGCCCGGTGCCGCCGGGGTGCCCCGACACCATCGGGAAGAAGATGCGATCGATCAGCTTCTCCGGGATACCTGGCCCGGTGTCTGCAATCTCGACCCGCAACACCAGCCGATGCAGCTCGTTGCCGAGCGTGAACTGGCGCAGGACCCGGGTGCGGAAGGTCAGCTGGCCCTTGGGCCCGGCGGCCTGGGCACCGTTGCGGCCGATATTCAGCAGGGCCTGGATCAATCGGTCCGGATCGGCATGCAGGTCCGGAATGCTCGGATCGTAATCGCGCATGATCTCGGGCCCGTTCGGGTATTCGGCGCTGAGTAGGCCGCGCACGTGTTCGAGCACGTGGTGGATATTGACCTCCCGCACCTGCGGCAGCTGATTCGGCCCGAGCATCCTGTTGAGCAGGCTCTGCAGCCGGTCGGCCTCATCGATGATGATGCGGGTGTATTCGCGCAGATCCGCACTCGGCAGCTCCTGCTCCAGCAGCTGTGCGGCCCCGCGTAGTCCGCCGAGGGGGTTCTTGATCTCGTGCGCGAGGCCGCGCAACAGCGCCTGTGTCGCCTGGTGCTGGGAGATCAGGTGCTCCTCTCGGGTGATGCGGATCTGGCGGTCCACCTGACGCAGTTCCATCAACAGATCGGTCTCTGACTCGGTTTGGTGCACCGGAAGCACGGTGCAATTGACGCGGATCATCTCTCCATCGGGGCGACGCACCTCTACCTCACGTTCCGTGAAGGGATGCCGTGTCCGCAGGGCCTCCTTGAGGCGCTTCTCCACCGGCTCCGACGGACAGGGGACGAGCCCGCCTGCTTCCCGGCCCAGGACGGCGTTGGCACTGACGGCCAGCAGGAGTTCGCCCGCAGAATTGATATAGGTGAGCCGCAAGTCGGCGTCGAAGAGCAGCACTGCGGTATTGAGATTGCTCAGGATCGACGACGCCAGAGCTCTGTTCTCCCTTATTTTCTGTTGCATACGACAGACTTCGTTCCAAGCGTGGATCGGACCCAAAGAGCACATCTGCTGACGTCTTGCGACAACGCTTCACCGGGGTCTTCGACCTGAGACCGCCGACCCCAAGGGATGTCGATGCGCCGGGTGGCACATCGGGCATAGGCAGCGGTAGGAAGAGACAAGCAAGAGTCGCGCCACGTAGAGTCTGGACCACGGCATCGGCAGATGCCAGAGTGCGCGCGCAGGTCCGGGAAGAGCGGTCGGGGAGCGATGCCAGCTATGCACCAATATAGTGCGGTTCGTGCACCATCGTTACGATGGCAAAACAGCCGGACTCAGGCCTTGCGCCGACGCACATCAGGCATCCGCCCAGTGCCGGATCTTGAGCACCGGATCGAGGCACAATGGAAGACTCGGAGGTGACGGGCCACGCAGCTTCATCGCCCGCGCCAGGTCACCTGCCGAACGGAGAATGGGCGATCGGAGCTCTGTATCGCGATGCCGACTTGGGGAGCGCAGAAGGACGGGGCGGGATGCGCGGTGGGCGGCCGCCGATCGGCGGCCGCATGAGGCCAGCCTACAGGCTGTAGTAGAGGTCGAACTCGACAGGATGCGTGGTCATACGAAGCTGCGTGACCTCCTGCATCTTGAGTGCGATGTAGCCATCGATGACGTCATCGGTGAAGACGCCGCCGGCGGTGAGGAACTCACGGTCCTTGTCGAGGGCGTCCAGGGCCTGGTCCAGGGAGTAGCAGACCTGCGGGATGGCCTTCTCCTCCTCGGGTGGCAGGTCGTACAGGTCCTTGTCCATGGCATCACCGGGATGGAGCTTGTTCAGAATGCCGTCGAGACCCGCCATCATCATCGCGGAGAAGGACAGGTAGGGGTTGCCCATGCTGTCGGGGAAGCGCACCTCGATGCGGGTGGCCTTCGGGTTGGGGTCGTGCGGAATGCGGATAGACGCGGAGCGGTTCTTGGCGGAGTAGGCCAGCATGACCGGCGCCTCGAAGCCTGGCACCAGGCGCTTATAGGAGTTGGTGGAGGCGTTGGTCAGCGCGTTCAACGCGCGCGCATGCTTGATGATACCGCCGATGTAGTACAACGCGGTCTCGGACAGGCCGCCGTACTTGTCCCCCGCGAAGATGTTCTGGCCGTCTTTCGCCAGGGACTGGTGGACGTGCATGCCGTTGCCGTTGTCGCCCACCAGCGGCTTCGGCATGAAGGTCGCGGTCTTGCCATAGGCGTGTGCCACGTTGTGAACGCAGTACTTGAGGATCTGGTTCCAATCCGCACGCTGCACCAGGGTGCTGAACCTGGTGCCGATCTCGCACTGGCCGGCGGTGGCCACCTCGTGGTGGTGCACCTCGACAGGGACGTCCATCTCTTCCAGGGCCAGGCACATGGCCGCGCGCAGATCGTTGAGCGAGTCGACCGGCGGCACCGGGAAATAGCCCCCTTTGATGCCCGGGCGATGGCCCATGTTGCCGTCCTCGAAGACACGCTCGGAGTTCCAGTCCGCCTCGTCGGAGTCCACCTTGTAGAAGGCGCCGCTCATGTCGGCACCCCAGCGGACGTCATCAAGGACGAAGAACTCGGGCTCGGGGCCGAAGAACGCGGTATCGGCGACACCGGTGGACTTCAGATAGGCCTCGGCACGTTTTGCGACGGAACGCGGATCACGCTCGTAGCCCTGCATGGTGGAGGGCTCGAGGATATCGCAACGCACGATCAGCGTGTTCTCATCGGCAAAGGGATCGAGAACCGCGGTATCCGCCTCGGGCATCAGCACCATATCGGAGGCCTCGATCCCCTTCCAGCCGGCGATCGAGGAGCCGTCGAACATCTTGCCGTCCTGGAACAGGGCCTCGTCGACCACACCGGCGGGCAACGAGACGTGCTGCTCCTTGCCACGGGTGTCGGTGAAGCGCAGGTCGACGAACCGCACGTCCTCGTTCTTGATGGTGTCCAGGATCTTCGATGCCATACTGTCAATCTCCCGTCGAGTGGTAGAGGGTCGGTGATGTCGGCCGGCGGATAGGGACTGTGCGCCGCGTCGATCCCGGCATCTTACTCCGCATCGCGCGCGGGATGCGCCACGCCGTCTCCGCACGCACCAACATGCGCCGAGCTCAGGCACCGTTGTCGGGCGCGCCACCGTAGTAGATCCTCAAGTCCCCGAACACGGCGTCCTTGGACAGGGCCTCAAGGGCGCGTTCGTAGAGCGCATCCGCGGACCGGGCCTGTTGAGCGTCCGAACCCGGCAGGAAGACCTCGACCTGGATGCGACCGCCCAGATAGTGCAGCTGCACGCGCTCCCGGGAGGCGAGCCCCGGCACATCGGACCAGAGCGCCGCGAGTCGAGCCAACGCCGCGCGACGACCGGGAAGATCTTGGGTCGGCGCCGTGGAGCTATCGTCTTCTGAATCGATATGGACCGTCACGTCCGATATCTCGTCGATCTTGCGCTTCAGTTCCCGCTCTACCTGCACGCTGATCATGTGCCCTTCGGAGACGCTGATGTAGGGGTCGACGAGGACGTGCACGTCGGTCGACGCGGTGCCGCCGAGGGTGCGGGTGCGCAGAAGATGGATGTCACGGACACCGCCCACGTTGAGAATGGTCTCGCGCACCGCGGCCAGGCGCTCGGGCTCCAGCCCCGTATCGACGAGCTCGCGCACCGCATCCATGCCCAGATCCCAGGCGATCTTCGCGATCATGGCAGCGACGATGCAGGCCGCGACCGCATCCAAATAGGGCAGGCCCGCCAGCGTTCCCGCAACGCCCACGAGCACGACCACCGACGAGATGGCGTCGGAGCGATGGTGCCACGCATTGGCCCGGAGCATGTCGGACTTCACCCGGATGGCGTAGGCGCGGGTATACCAATACAGCCACTCCTTCACGAATATGGACAGTGCCGCCGCGTAGAGCGTGATCCAGGCCGGTTGAGCCAGGTCCTCGGGCGCAAACAGGCGCTCGACCGCATCCCAGCCGAGCCCGAGGGCAACCAGGAATAGCAAGAGCCCGAGGGCGAGGGTGGCCATGGTTTCGTAGCGGGCATGGCCGTAGGGATGCTCCTCGTCCGGTCCGCGGCTGGCGTGGTGGCCCGCAACCCAGACGAGCACATCGCTCGCGAGATCGGACAGGGAATGGATGCCGTCCGCCACCAGGGCGTGCGAATTGCCCACCCAGCCCACGCCCACCTTGAGGGCCGAGAGCAACAGATTGGATATCGCGCCGGCCAAGGCGGTTCGGGTGACCGCTCGACGACGATCGACGGGGTCGATGGAACCGGTCACCGCTGCTCTGTCCTGTGACTGCATGATAGACCTCGATTGGACGACGACGCCTCTCGGGGGCGGGCTGAATCAGTCCGTGGCGGACAGGTCAGCAGGTGGGGTGGATGCGAAACAGGCGTGTCGGGACCCAGCGCCCCTGACTCGAACACCCGCCCGCCTGTGTCGGTTGGGCACGGCGCCGCGCACGCGAAAACCGGGCCGCCTGGCTTCTCTGCAGCGCCGCCGGCGATACGGACCAGCGATACCTTGAGAACGCAGTAGTGGATCGCCTGGGGGATCACCTGGGGGGGATCGTTGGGGGCTGTGGTCCAAGACTGCTGATTGCCGCTAGAATGCCTGTTTTTAGCTTGACGGACCGTCCGCTTGAACGCCGACCTTCCAAAGACCTTCCAGGAACTGATCTTCCGCCTCCAGACCTACTGGGCCGAGCGCGGTTGCGTCATCCTGCAGCCCTACGACATGGAAATGGGCGCCGGGACCTTCCACCCTGCCACCTTCCTGCGGGCCATCGGGCCCGAGCCCTGGAACAGCGCCTATGTGCAGCCGTCCCGCCGCCCCACGGACGGACGGTACGGTGAAAACCCGAACCGACTCCAGCACTATTATCAGTTCCAGGTGATCCTCAAGCCCTCGCCTGCCGACATCCAGGAGTTGTACCTGGACTCGCTGCGCATGCTCGGCATCGATCCCCTGGTGCATGACATCCGCTTCGTCGAGGACAATTGGGAGTCACCGACCCTCGGCGCCTGGGGCCTCGGCTGGGAAGTCTGGCTGAATGGCATGGAGGTGACGCAGTTCACCTACTTCCAACAGGTCGGCGGCCTCGAGTGTCGCCCCGTCACGGGGGAGATCACCTACGGCCTGGAGCGCATCGCCATGTATCTGCAGGGCGTCGAGAGCGTCTTCGATCTCAAGTGGGCCGATACACCACAGGGCCCGGTCAGCTACGGCGATGTCTTCCTCCAGAACGAGCGGGAACAATCCGCCTATAACTTCGAATACGCGGACGTGCCCGCCCTGTTCTCCGCCTTCGACGGCGCCGAGGCCCTCAGCGGGCACCTGATCGACAACGGGCTTCCCCTGCCGGCGTACGAGCAGGTGCTGCGCGCTTCGCATGTGTTCAATCTTCTGGATGCCCGCGGTGCCATCTCCGTGACCGAGCGGCAGCGCTTCATCCTGAGGGTCCGTACCCTGGCCCGTGCAGTCGCCGAGGCCTTTTACGCCAGTCGGGAGGCGCTGGGCTTCCCGATGGCTCGCAACCAAGGAGACGAACACGGTGGCTGATCGGCGGGATCTGTTGGTCGAGATCGGTACCGAGGAGCTTCCGCCCACGGCGCTGCCCGAGTTGTCCTCGGCCTTTGCGGAGCGATTCGCGGCCCAACTGGATGCTGCCGGATTGGCGTATGGCGATGTCGAGCGTTACGCGGCACCCCGACGCTTGGCATTGATCGTGCGCGGGCTCGTGCTCGGGCAGGTCGACCGGGAATCGGTGCGGCGCGGCCCGGCCGTGCGCGCCGCGTTCGACGACAACGGCGAGCCCACCAAGGCGGCGCTGGGCTTCGCCCGCTCCTGCGGCGTCGAGATCTCGGAGCTCGGGCGCGAGGAGACGGACAAGGGCAGCTGGCTCGAGTATCGAAGCATGGTCCCGGGTCGCACGACCACCGAGCTGTTGCCCGACATGATCGGTGCCGCCCTCGGCGAGCTACCGATTCCGAAGCGAATGCGCTGGGGCGACAGCGACGTCAGTTTCGTCCGACCGGTCCATTGGGCCTGCATCCTATTCGGGGATGAGCCGGTTAGCGGACGCGTGCTGGGCATCGCGAGCAGCCCCGAGACGCGCGGTCATCGCTTCCATCGCCCGCAGGCGATTCCCCTCAGGGCGCCCGATGACTACCTGCCCGCCCTGCGTAGTGCCTTCGTCGAGCCCGATTTCGGGGCTCGTCGTGCATCGATCCAGCGGCAGGTGGAAGGACTCGCATCGTCCATCGATGGGGTCGCGAGCACGCCCGATGCCCTCCTCGATGAGGTGACCGCCCTGTGCGAGTGGCCTGTCGCGTTGCTCGGCCACTTCGACGAGGACTTCCTCGAGGTTCCGGCGGAGGCCCTCATCGAGACCATGCAGCATCACCAGAAGTACTTCGCCGTGCGCTCCGCCGACGGCAAGCTGCTGCCGAACTTCATCGCCGTCGCCAACGTTGAGAGCCGTGAGCCGGACCTGGTTCGCTCCGGCAACGAGCGCGTGATTCGCCCGAGGTTCACTGATGCCCGTTTCTTCTGGGACCAGGATCTGCGGACCCCGCTGGCCGAACGAGCAGCGGAGCTGGATCGCATCGTCTTCCAGCACAAGTTGGGCAGCATCGGTGACAAGGTCCGACGGGTCGCGCGGTTGTCGCGCCTGATCGCCGATCAACTGGGCTACGACGCCGCAGAGGCGGAGCGCGCCGCTCTGCTGTCGAAGTGTGACCTGACGACGGCGATGGTGTCGGAGTTCGGCTCGCTGCAGGGTGTGATGGGCAAGTACTATGCGGCCCATGACGGAGAAGCGCCGGCGGTCGCGACGGCCATGGAGGATCAATATCTTCCTCGGTTCGCAGGCGACAGTCTGCCCGAGACGAATTGCGGGCGCGTCGTCGCCCTCGCCGACCGACTGGATACCCTGCTCGGCATTTTCGCCATCGGCGAGCGGCCAACGGGCGTCAAAGACCCCTACGGCCTGCGGCGGGCTGCCATCGGCGTACTGCGAATCATGATCGAAGAGCGCCTGGTGCTCGATCTCCGCTGGACCCTACAGGCTTCCGCCGAGACCTTCGCCGACGACGTCTTGGCCTCGGATGCCGTTGCATCGACCTACGCCTACACGATGGATCGGCTGAGGGGCTATTACACAGAGCAACAGGTCGATATCGCGGCCGTCGAGGCGGTACTGGGTGTGGATGCATCGGAGCCAGCTGACTTCGACCGCAGGGTTCGGGCGGTCACCACCTTCATGGCGCTGGACTCCGCCGCGGCACTCGCCGCGGCCAACAAGCGCATCGCAAACATCCTGAAGAAGTCCGGCCCCGAGTCCATCGGCGCCGAAGTCGATGAGTCCCACCTCGTCGAAGACGAAGAAAAGGCACTGGCGGCGCGTGTGTCCGCACTCGCGGCCAACATCGCTCCGCTGCTTGAGCAGCGGGACTACGGCGAGGCCCTGGCGACTCTGGCCTCTCTGCGCCCGGATGTCGATCTATTCTTCGACAAGGTCATGGTCATGGACGAGAACCCGCACCGTCGGCGGAATCGCCTGGCCCTCCTCAATCGGCTAAGGGCCCTGTTCTCGAGCATCGCCGATATCTCCAAGCTCCCGTCTCCCGACAAGCCGTGAGTACGTTGCGCTCCGCACGGCCGGTGTCCCGGCGGTGCGGAGCCCATGGAACGGTCGGCTCAAGCTAAGGAGGTCACTGTGGAGCTGGTCATCCTCGACCGTGACGGCGTGATCAATGTCGACTCGCCGAACTACATCCGCTCGCCTGGGGACCTCCATCCGCTGTCGGGTAGTTTGGAGGCGATCGCGCGCTTTACACAGTCGGGGTGTCGAGTGGCGATTGCGACGAATCAGTCGGGACTAGCACGCGGATACTTCGACATGGATGCCTTGAACGCCATCCATCGACAACTGCTGTCGAGGGTGGCCGCCGTCGGGGGCCGGATCGACCTGATCGCCTTCTGCCCGCATGGACCCGATGACGGCTGCGCATGCAGGAAGCCGGCACCCGGTTTGCTCGAAGCGATCTCCCGGAGGCTTGCT
Organism: Thiohalocapsa sp.; assembly: GCA_028277725.1. Lineage (GTDB taxonomy): Bacteria > Pseudomonadota > Gammaproteobacteria > Chromatiales > Chromatiaceae > Thiohalocapsa. Next base: position 25,747 of record JANQFX010000046.1, on the reverse strand, counting down.
ATGCCGCTCACTGGCGTTCCTTTCATCGGCGACTCGCTCCGCGATCTCGAGGCGGGTCTCGCGGCCGGGGCCGAGCCCATCTTGGTGCTCACTGGCAATGGTGAGAAGTCACTGGCGCAGCTTCCGACTCATCTCGCCTCCGTGCGCGTCTACAGAGATCTCTGGCATGCCGCCGTTGCCCTGCTCGACGGCGACGGTCAGGGGGCTCCCGGAGCCCCTGGGCCCTGATGGCTGGAGCTAGGACACTAGGCGATGCCAATGTCTAGCCTGTCCGTTCCCTCGCCGTTGGCTATGGGTCTTCCGTGCAGCGCCTCCGGGGCAATGTACCCCTCGCTCCTAGACGTCGAGGTTCTCGACCTCTAAGGCGTTGCGTTCGATGAAGTCGCGCCTCGGCTCGACGTACTCTCCCATCAGGGTCGTGAAGATCTGGTCCGCCGCTACGGCATCTTCGATGGTGACCTGCAGAAGTCGGCGGGTCGACGGGTCCATGGTCGTATCCCAGAGCTGATCCGGATTCATCTCACCCAGCCCCTTGTAGCGCTGGATCTGGTAGCCCTTGCGCGCTTCAGTCAACAGCCAGTCGTAGGCGGCGGCGAAGCTGTCGACCTCTGTACGCCGTTCCCCACGTGCGATATAGGCGCCCGGTTCGAGCAGGCCATCGAGCTTGTCGGCAAGGGCTGAGATGCGTTCGTAATCCGGCCCGGAAAAGAACTCGACGGGGAGATAGTTCGTCTCGGGGATCCCATGGACCAACCTCACGACGCGAAGACGCGCATCGGTACCGTCCGACGCGGGCTCGTAGTTCAGGAGGTATTGCAACGCGGGCCCGGTCCGTTCGTTCATCCGCTCACTCAGCTGCGACACCCAACCATCGAGGGCCGCCGGGTCGGCGTCTGGTTGTAGATCGAACCGGGGAAGGTTGATCAGCTCTTCCATCAATAGCGGATCGTTACGCCGCTGAAGGCGGACCAGCATGTTCCGGAACTGCTGGAATTCGGTGACGAGCTGCGCTAGCGCCGCATCGGAGACGGCCGGCGCCCCCTCGGATACATGCAGCGATGCGCGATCCAGTGCCGCCCGCAAGAGCGACGCCTGGAGCTCTCTGTCGTCCAACAGGTAGTCCGCCTGTTTTCCCCGCTTCACCTTGTACAACGGTGGTTGCGCGATATAGACGTGGCCCCGCTCTACCAGTTCAGACATCTGCCGGTAGAAGAAGGTCAGCAATAGCGTGCGGATGTGGGCGCCGTCGACATCAGCATCGGTCATGATGATGATACGGTGATAACGGAGCTTATCCGGGTCATACTCATCGCGTCCGATGCCGCAGCCCAATGCCGTGATCAGCGTCCCGACCTCCGCTGACGACAGCATCTTGTCGAAGCGCGCCTTTTCGACATTCAGTATCTTGCCCTTGAGGGGCAGAATCGCTTGAAAGGCGCGGTCCCGACCCTGCTTGGCCGAACCACCGGCGGAATCACCCTCAACGATGAACAGTTCGGATTTCGAGGGGTCCTTCTCCTGACAATCGGCAAGCTTGCCCGGCAGACCCGCGACATCGAGCACGCCCTTCCGCCGAGTCATTTCTCGCGCCTTGCGAGCGGCCTCTCTGGCACGTGCGGCGTCCAGCATCTTGTTGGCGATGGTCTTCGCCTCCGCGGGGTGCTCCTCCAGAAAGGTATCGAGGTTTTCAACCAGAAGGGCCTCAACCACCGGCTTGACCTCGGAAGAGACCAGCTTGTCTTTCGTCTGAGAGGAAAACTTCGGATCGGAGACCTTGACGGAGACGACACCGGTGAGTCCTTCTCGTGCGTCATCTCCAACGGGGCGGCTCTTCTGGTGCTTATCCAGCCCCTCGCGCTCGACGTACTGATTCAAAGTACGGGTGAGCCCAGCCCTGAAACCCGCCAGGTGGGTACCCCCATCGCGTTGCGGGATATTGTTGGTGTAGCAGAAAATGGTCTCTTGGTAGGAGTCGTTCCACTGCAGGGCCACCTCGACCGATACGCCGTCCCGCTCCGCACTGAAGTAGATGACCGTCGGGTGGATCGGGGATTTCTTGTCGTTGAGATGCTCGACGAAGGCCTTGATGCCGCCGACGTATTCGAAGCTGTTCTCTCTGTCGCTGCGTTCGTCCTTGAGTCGAATTCGGACACCAGAGTTGAGGAACGACAGCTCTCGCAGCCGCTTCACGAGGATGTCGTAGTGGAAGTCGCGATCGGAGAAGATGTCTGCGGAGGGCCAGAACCGGATGTTGGTTCCGCTATCTTCGGTATCACGGACCTTGGTCAGCGGCATCTCGGGCACGCCCATGGCGAAAGCCTGTTCATAGAGGCCCCCATCGCGACCGATGCGAAGCTCCAGTCGACTGGAAAGCGCATTGACGACGGAGACACCGACACCATGGAGCCCGCCAGAGACCTTGTAGCTATGGTCGTCGAACTTACCCCCGGCGTGGAGGACGGTCATGATCACCTCCGCAGCGGACCGCTTCTCCTCCGGGTGGATGTCCACCGGGATGCCGCGACCGTCGTCGCTGACAGAAACCGAGCAGTCTTCGTGGACCGTAACTTCCACCTGCGAGCAGTATCCAGCGAGGGCTTCATCGATGGAGTTGTCCACGACCTCGAACACCATGTGATGTAGACCCGTGCCGTCATCGGTGTCACCGATGTACATGCCGGGGCGTTTTCTGACGGCATCGAGGCCGCGCAGCACTTTGATGCTTGAGGAGTCGTAGGTCATCGCGATTCGATCTTCCGCTGGTTGGGTATCAGCTGCCGCATGGATCGGGTCGTCTTCTTGGGACGGTCGCGCAGCGGCCGGCTTCGCCTGGGGCGTGCGAGCGAGGTGGTTCCCGCAGAGGAGGACCGGGTCCTGTACGGCCCTAGGCATCCGTGTATTGTACCTCGCCCTAGGCGGGCGCCGGGTGCCGCCGGGGAATCAGGGGTGAGGGCTTGCCGGCGAGAGAGCGCCCTGTTTCACGTGGAACATCGTGCCGGGCTCCGATGGATCGGGGGATCCACTATCCAAGTGTGTGGCGATCACCTGGTCCGACCAGCAGAGGCATTCTCGGAGGACTCGGCCGCAAAGGCGGCGGCCCAGCTCCGCCTGCGGATCATCGAGCAGCATGAGCGTTCGCTCCCCGGTGGCTTCTTCCACAGCTCTTTGCGCGGCGACTTGAAGTCCCATTCCCACCGCCTTGCTCTCTCCTCGGGAGCCGACCCATGGATCGCCGCCAAGCTCGAACACGGATCCCGCCCTGGATGGGGACAAATACGTGAAGCCTCGCGCGACGTCCTCCTTCAGCGCATCGGCCAAGCGGTTGAGAACCGCGACAGGATCGGTCATGGCTCCCCGCCAGCGGAATCCAATGGGATCCAGTTCAACGATCCGCTCCGTGAAGTCCTTGAGATGTCCGTCGATCGTGTTGGCGAGGCTCTCCCGCGACTGCCATAGCAGAGCCAGGTGCTCGGCATAGGGCTCGTCCCAAACGTTACGGCCTCGCCCTCCGGCTCGCAGCCAGGCATTGCGTTGGGCCAGCGTCCGCCTGAGCGTGGAGAAGAGATGCCCTGCACGGGGTTCCACGTGGAACACCGTCCAATCGAGAAAGCGTCTGCGCAGAGCGGGATCACCGTCGACCAGCGAGTAGGTGCCTCCGCCAAGGAATCGCACGAAGGCCGGTCGCCGAGCTACGCCCACTGGTTTCGGCCACTCCACTCTTCGGGGACGCCCGTCTTGAGACAATCGGCCGAACACGCTTGGATGCCCGCCGCCGCGCGTGCCCAGAGGTCCAGCCCGCCGTCCTCGAAAGCTGCGCTGCCGATCCAGAAGGTAGATCGACTCGAGCAACGTCGTTTTTCCCGCCCCGTTGTCCCCGCTAAACCAGACCAGGCCGGAAGGGAGCTCCGTATCGACCCTTTCACAACACCGGAGGTTGCGGACCCGCAGGAAATCGAGAACGGTCACGCGTCAGCAACAAGCGCTGGCTCGGCGCAGGTCCCCAAACTTCAAAGACGCATCGGCATCACGACAAAGGTCTCGTCGGTTCGACCCTCGCCACGCCAGATGGAACTACTGTCAGAATCCTGAAACCCCACTTGCACCCGATCGGAATCAATCGCCTGCAGGGCATCCATCAGATAAGACACATTGAAGCCAATGGTCACCGTCTCGCCGTCATACTCGGCAGGGACCTCGTCCTCGGCGACCTCATGCTCCGGATTCTGGGCCTGCAAGGCGAGTCCGCCAGCACCGAAACTGACCCGAACACCCTTGTACTTCTCGTTGGACAGGATCGATGCGCGCTGCAGCGCCGCTCGCAACGCGTCTCGCTCGACTACGGCGCTGCGGGGCAACCCGCGCGGTACGACCCTCTCGTACTCCGGATACTTCCCATCCACCAGCTTGGACCGCAGCTCCACGCCACCGAAAGTTAGGATGATGGAGCGCCCTCCCCACTGAACTGCGACGTGCTCCTCAGACTCCGCCAGCAATCGGCGCAACTCCGAGACGGTCTTCGCGGGGAGGATGATCTGTTCCCGCTCCGCCTCTGGCACATCGATCTCCGAGCGCACCATGGACAGACGATGGCCATCCGTCGCCACGGCGACCAGGTCGTTAGAACCGAACTCCAACATGACACCATTCAGATAGTAGCGAACATCCTGCTGCGCCATGGCAAACGCGGTCTTGTCCAAGAGGGTCTTGAGTGCGGCAACCGGCATCTGAAACGAATTCAGATCGTCCTCCATGGCGATGTCGGGAAAATCCGCCGCGGGCAAGGTCGATAGTGTGAAGCGTGTCCGCCCGCTCGAGACGACACAGCGCTCCCCGTCGTTCTTGATCTTCACCGTTGCCGTTCCGGGCAGCGAGCGGCAGAAATCGGACAGTTTCCGCGCGGGTACCGTCAACGCACCAGCCTCGATCACTTGGCAAGGCGTGTCCGTCTGCACGCCGATCTCCAGATCCGTTGCGGCTAGGGACAAACGTTGACCTTCCGCGTTAAGTAGCACATTCGCCAGAATCGGCAGTGTCTGCCGCCTCTCCACCACTCCGGCAACGGACCCGAGTACTGCGGCAAGCTCTTGCTGTGCGATCTCGATCTTCACGACGCCACGCCCCTATGCACTGATGAACGTTCAAGAATCTTAGTAGTAACAAGCGCTGTGGATAATCCGACAGAACGCGATTTGACTATTTGGTTCAGCCCTTTACTGGATCTCAAACCCCGTGGACAATGGCCCCGGCGTCTGTGGACAAGCTGTGGGCAACCCAGTCTCTCGAAAGTGCCAACAGTTTGTCCACAACTAACTCGTCAGTGTTCTCAACAGGATGCGGTAGTCCTCTTCGATCATCGTATCGCTGGCACGCAAGGCTTCCACCTTGCGTGTAGCATGTATCACCGTGCTGTGGTCGCGGCCGCCAAATGCGTTGCCGATTTCCGGAAGGCTACTCTTCGTCAGCTCCTTTGCCAGGGCCATGGCCACCTGACGTGGACGCGCGATGGCCCGCGTGCGCTTGGCCGACGTCAGGTCCGACACCCGGAGCTTGTAGTGGTCCGCAACGGTCTTCTTGATGTTCTCGATGGTGATCTGCCGGTCCTGTGCGACCAACATGTCGCGTAGCACGTCCCGAGTAAAGGCCATGTCGATGGTCGCGCCCATGAACTGTGAGTTCGCGACCAGCCGTCGCAATGCGCCCTCCAACTCCCGGATGTTGGAGGTCATCCGCTTGGCGATGAAGAACCCAACGTCCTCGGGCAGCTCGATGTTGAGCATCGAGGCCTTGCTGTGCAGGATCGCGACGCGTGTTTCGAAGTCGGGCGGCTCAATGCCCACGGTGAGCCCCCATCCGAAGCGCGACTTGAGCCGTTCCTCGAGCCCGCTCACCTCTTTCGGGTAACGATCGCTTGACAGCACGATCTGCTGCTTGCTCTCGAACAGCGTGTTGAAGGTGTGGAAGAACTCTTCCTGCGAACGGTCCTTGTTGGCGAAGAACTGCACGTCGTCGATCAGAAGCGCGTTCACGCGTCGGTAGCGTGCCTTGAAGTCGTCCATCTTGTTGTGCTGAAGCGCTCGGATCATGTCCGATACGAAGCGCTCCGAATGGACGTAGATCACCTGTGCGCCCGGGTTGGTATCCAAAATGGTATTGCCGACCGCATGCATCAGATGTGTCTTTCCCAGGCCAACCCCGCCGTAGATGAACAGCGGGTTATATGCCGTACCCGGGTTCTGGCCGATCTGAACCGATGCGGCCCGTGCGATCTGGTTCGACTTGCCCTCGACGAAGGTCGAAAAGATGAACTCTTTGTTGAGATTGCTCTCGGCTCGACGCCGATCGATCGACACGGCGGGTTGGGGCCGGCGTAAAGGCCTGGTCGGCTCGGGCTCCGTCCGACCCTGCCCGCCGTCGACGGTTCCGATCTCGAAGCGCACCTGCTGCACCCGCCCGTTGCTGATGTCGGTACACAACCGGGTGATGCGTTGCTCGTAGTGTTGCTTGACCCAGTCCTTGACGAACCGGTTCGGTGCCCACAGCGCCATGACGCCCTCGTCCTCCCGTGCCTGCAGGGGCATGATCCAGGTGGTGAACTCAGCGCCCGTCAGGTCCTCTTTGAGTGCCTCGGTGCAATGCTCCCAAAGTTCGCTCATGGTCGATGCATACCCCTGTTGGTGACTGCCTGTTCGTCTACTTGAGACCCACCCGCTGGGTGAACCGCGCCGCGACCGCTCAACTGTTCCTTCTGGGATAATGGGGCATGCCCACACCGGCGAAGGTGTGTCGCTCGGCAGGACACCGGAAAGGGGTTGGACGGCCCGCCGGGCCAACCAGCACCTCGGGCCACGCGCTCGCTACCTCATGCGCCGACACCTTATCGCGGCCACACCATTCGCCGTCGCCTGAGGCCAAGCCGTTGCGGTGAAGCTTTGATCGAGTCCGACGATGACATCGATCCAAGTAATGGGAGGGCGCGATGAATCATCTCGGCTCACGCCCCTCGGCGCTGTTGAGAGCCCAGCGATCTAGGGGTCATTCTATCCACATCCCTGCAGCTTATCCACAGCCACGGCTCGCGCGGAGCAACCATATTCTATTGCTCGCGTTGCCACCCTGTGATACCCTTGATGGTCTTTTTTATGTCGATCTAGCACTAAGGGACCGTCCTGGTGCTGGACCATATCTCCGCCAGCCAGGGCGCGCGACGCCCCCATAGGAAATCGCCGTGAAACAGACATTTAAGCCGAGCCGCTTGAAGCGGGCACGCACTCATGGGTTCCGTGCCCGGATCGCGACCCGCAACGGCCGCAAGGTGCTCAAGGCGCGCCGCGCCAAGGGCCGCGCGCGCCTCACCCCCTGAGCGGACATCCGGACCGTGAGCGTCTGAGTGACACTGTGAGAATCGGCTCTTCCCGGAGAGTGATGCCGTTGGTCCTGTGCAAGGGGCATCGGGAAGACGGGACGGAACGCCAACCGCTCGCTGTGACGCTTGGGTACAAGGTTTTCTAGGCGACGATCGACTACCCATCCGTGCGGCCAGCGCCCTCGAACGCGCCTCCAACACTGGATCACCGTTTTTCAAAGGGGCGTCGGCTACTTCTAGCGGCCGACTTCTCCAGAGTGTTCCGCGAGGGTGAGCGTTGTGCAGATCGCTTCTTTGCAATCAGTGCCGCCCCGCGCCAGGCTGCCCCAGGGACCGGAAGCCGCCTTGGACTCGCTATCTCCCGCAAGGCACTTCCGCGTGCGGTCGACCGCAACCGGATCAAGCGCCTCGTGCGGGAGGCATTTCGCCACGCGCCCTTCCCTGATGCGCTCGATGTGGTGGTTGTGGCAAGGGCGGGAGTGCGGGGAGCCACACGCATGTCGGTCCGGGAGTCGCTCCGTACGCATTTTGCATATCTGGGGAAATCCGTGCGCCGGAGTCCGCGTACGGCGCGAGCGCACAGGTAGGTCGTTCCCAGCGTAGAATCGCCCTCCCCGGCAACTATGGCGCCGGGGTCGTTCGTCTCGGGCAGCCTGCCCTCATCGCCAAACTCGCCCGCTCGGACTGCGGACCTGGGTACCTGAAATTGGTCGCCCAACGGAGAGGCATGAAACCGATGCCTCCCGCCCTGCAGCCCGATTGCGGCGGTCCGCATCGCCGACAACCAACTCAGCAGCATCCTCATGGACAACTTCCGGCTCATCCTGCTCCTGTCCCTGGGCGCGGTCCTGTTCCTGATCTACCAGGCATGGGTCCAAGACTACGGCCGTGCCCCTCAGGCCCCGGTCGCAGCCTCAACTCCCCCCGCTTCATCGGATGCCGACGGATCCGACACCTTCAGCACAGCCGCCGACCGGCCGGGCGTGCCTGCGGACGCGCCGAGCGCACCCTCGGTGCCATCCCCCGCTGCCGATTCCCCCGGGGTTGCCGGCGCCGTCGCGGATGCCGCGAGCATCATCGAGGTCGAGACCGACGTCGTCCGGGCCCAGATTTCCAGCCGCGGCGGGACTATCCAGTCGCTCTGGCTGAAGGACTACCCCGCCGTTGCCGACCGGCCCGATGATCCTCTCCAACTGTTGAAACCTGCGCCCCCGAACATGTTCATCGTCCAATCCGGCCTCTTGGGGGCCGCGGACGCTGGGCTGCCGACGCACACGGCGGATTTCACCGCCGAGAACACCGAGTATCGCCTCGCTGACGATCAAGACTCGTTGGTGGTCGAGCTGACGTGGCGCAACGCGCTCGGACTGGAGGTCGTCAAGCGCTACCGCTTCGAGCGCGGCAACTACGTCATCCACGCCGAGCAGGAGATCATCAACGGGACCGGTGCCCCCATCGCCCTGCGCAATTACGACCAACTGCAGCGGACCCCCCTGGACGACCCCAACGAATCCAGCTTCATCCACACCTACACCGGTGCGGTCTACTACGGGCCCGAGGTCAAGTACAAGAAGGAGACCTTCAAGGAGATCGAGAAGGAGCCCCTGGACGTCACCATCACGGGCGGTTGGATCGCGATGATCCAGCACTATTTCGTGGCCGCCTGGATCCCCGGTGCCGACGAACCCCAAACCTTCTATACCAAGGTCGTCGGCGGGGACCGATACATCATCGGTCAATACTCCGACGCGACGACCATCGCGCCAGGAGCAACCCACACCTTCGAAACGCGTCTGTTCGCGGGCCCCAAGCTGCAGGAGACCCTCGAAGAGGTCGCGCCCGGTCTGGAACTCGCCGTCGACTATGGCTGGCTCACCATCATCGCCAAGCCCATCTTCTGGCTCCTGAACCTGATCCACTCCCTGGTGGGCAACTGGGGCTGGGCAATCATCATCCTGACCATCCTGATCAAGGCCGCGTTCTACAAGCTGTCCGAGGCCAGCTACAAGTCCATGGCCAACATGCGCAAGCTCGCACCGCGCCTGAAGGCCCTGAAGGACCGCTACGGCGACGACAAGGAACGTCTGAACCAGGCCATGATGGAGATGTACAAGACCGAGAAGATCAACCCGCTCGGTGGCTGCCTGCCCATCCTGGTCCAGATCCCGGTCTTCATTGCCCTGTACTGGGTGTTGCTCGAGAGTGTGGAGCTGCGCCACGCGCCGTTCATTCTGTGGCTGGACAACCTCACCGAGCCGGATCCCTGGTTCGTGCTGCCATTGATCATGGGCGTGTCCATGTTCATCCAGCAGAAGCTCAACCCGCCGCCGCCGGACCCGATGCAGGAGAAGATCTTCATGGCCCTGCCCTTCGTGTTCACGGTCTTCTTCGCGTTCTTCCCGTCGGGTTTGGTGCTCTACTGGACCGTGAACCAGCTGCTGTCCATCGCCCAGCAGTGGTACATCACGCGCCAGATCGAACAGGCCGAGGCCGCCAAGCACAAGGCCTGACGCACCGCGCTACGCCGTCCGCCTGCCCGACCCCGGGCGGGCGGACCAAGCACGATGGACCGTGATAGCGCTCGCCCCCTTGCTCCCGACCTAGGCCAACATCATGGCCGAGCGTGACACCATCGCGGCCGTGGCGACGGCCCCCGGCATCGGCGCCGTCGGCATCCTGCGCATCTCCGGGCCTCGGGTGCCCGAACTCGCCCCGGCGCTGATCGGTGCCCTACCTGCGCCGCGCCGCGCCCACCTCGCCAGGTTCATCGACACCGACGGCGAGGTCATCGACCAGGGGCTCGCGCTCTATTTTCCGGCGCCACGCTCCTTCACGGGCGAGCACGTGCTCGAACTCCAGGGCCACGGCGGCCCGGTGGTCCTAGACCGCCTGCTTGCACGCATCCTGTCCCTCGGCGCCCGCGCGGCCCGTCCCGGCGAGTTCACCGAGCGCGCCTTCCTCGAGGGCAAACTCGACCTGACCCGCGCCGAGGCCATCGCCGACCTCATCGCGAGCGGCACGGAACGCCAGGCCAAGCTCGCCGCCCGCTCCCTGACCGGCGCCTTTGCCCGCCGCGTGGATGCGCTGCTCGACGCACTGACCCGCGAGCGTGCCTACCTCGAGGCCACGCTCGACTTCCCCGACGAGGAGCTGGAGGACGGCCTGGACGCCCGCGCGCAGGGCGCCATCGCGGACCTCCTCCAACAGCTCGACACCCTGCTCGACTCCGCACGCCGCGGAGAACGCCTGCGCGACGGCTTACTCGTCGTCCTGGCCGGCCCACCGAACGCCGGCAAGTCCAGCCTGCTCAATGCGCTGTCCGATTCCGACCGGGCCATCGTTACCCCCATCCCCGGCACCACCCGCGACCTCCTCCACGCCGATATCGACATCGACGGTACGCCACTGCGCGTCGTCGATACCGCCGGCCTGCGCCTGTCTCCGGACCCGATCGAACAGGAGGGCGTTCGTCGAGCCCGAGCGCAAATCGAACAGGCCGACCTGGTGCTCTGGCTCATCGACGACGCCGAGACAGACCAGGTTTCCGAAGCGGATGCCGACCTGGGCATCGACCTGACACCGGCTACCTCGCTGCTGCGCATCCGCAACAAGATCGACCTCAGCGGGCGCGCGCCGGGCCGGTTGGCCGCCAGCCCGAACGCCGCGGTCGAAATCGCCTGCTCCGCGACCACCGGTGCAGGACTCGATGCCCTGTGCGCCGAGCTGCTGCATCGGGTCGGTTTGGGGGACGGCGCCAATATGGGCGGAGAGTTCAGCGCCCGCCGACGGCACCTCGATGCACTCGAACGCACCCGCGCACACCTGCACGCGGCCCACGCGGCGAGCACCCGGCATCAGTCGCCGGAACTGGTGGCGGAAGACCTACGGCTCGCCCAGGAATGCCTCGGCGAGGTCACCGGCGTCGTCTCTTCGGACGATCTGCTGGGCAAGATCTTCTCCGAGTTCTGCATCGGCAAGTGACGCCAGCACCGAGGCGAGTGTTCAATCGGGCAAGAAGAATCGACCTGCCGCGATTGGATTGGACGGGAAGTACAGGTGGAGATAGCTCGCGCGGATGGGTCCGTGGCGGTAGAAGGCCTCGCCCGGTCGCCGGCCGTGTTGGCGCAGGGCGTGGGCGACGGGTGCGAGGTCGGCGCTCATGGTCGAGTGGTGGAAGCTATGGCCGCGCAGCTCTCCGTCGGCCGTGGCCAACGCCTGCATGCCGAGCCCGGCGAGCCTCGGCTGCATGTGGGCCTCGCCGGGCAGCAGGCCCGCGAGCTCGGCGCCCCGGCCCGACCTGTCCGTGAGCCTGCGCAGCAAATAGAGCATGCCGCCGCACTCCGCATAGAGGGGTCGGCCGGCGCCCACGTGCGCATGCAGGGCGGCGCGCATGCCGCTGTTGCCGCCGAGTGCGTCCAGGTGCAGTTCCGGATAGCCGCCGGGTAGGTAGATGGCATCGGCGCTGACGTCGCTGTCCGCCAGCGGGGAGAAGAACAGGATCTCGGCGCCCAATGCGCGCAGCACTCTTAGGTTTTCGCCGTAGAGGAAGGAGAACGCCTCGTCCCGCGCCACCGCGATGCGCCTGCCGGCCAACATACTGGGGGTCGGCTTGGACCCCGGCGGTGCGATGAACCCCACCTCGGGCGGAAGCACCGCGAGCTCGGAACCCGCCAGCAGGTCCGCCACCGCGTCGATGCGCGTCTCCAGGTCCGCGACCTCGCTGGCCTGCACCAGGCCCAGGTGGCGGCTGGGCAGGCTCGTGGCGTCGAGCCGCGGCAGGGCCCCGAGCAGCCGCACCGACTCCGGCATCCCGGCGCGGATCATGTCCAGATGGCGCTCCCCGGCGACCCGATTGGCGGCGACGCCGAGCACGTCCAGCGTGGCCCGTCGCGTGGCCACCCCGAGCGCGAGGGCGCCGAAGGTCTGGCCCATGCCGCGGGCGTCGATCAGAGCGGCGATCGGGAGTCCGAAACGCTCCGCCAGGTCCGCGGCGCTGGGGTCGCCATCGAACAGGCCCATGGCGCCTTCCACCAGGATCAGGTCCGCCTCCGCCGCAGCCTCGAACAGTAGCCGGGCACACTCCGCCTCGCCCACCATCCACAGGTCCAGCGGAGACACCGCCGCACCGCTGATGCGCCCCAGGATCATCGGATCGAGGAAATCCGGTCCGACCTTGAATACCCGTACTCGCCGGCCGCGACGGACGTGATGCCGCGCCAACGCGGCGGTCAGGGTGGTCTTGCCCTGACCGGAGGCGACCCCGGACACCAGCAGCGCCGGGCAGGGTCGCAACTCACCCCCAGCACTCGCTTTCAATGGGTTCTCCGTTGGCTCGTGGTTCATGCCTTTCGCTCCCCTGAGGATGCGCTGGTCCAGGGGACCACGTAGTCCTGCCCATCGTGACGGCCGAAGAGGGCCTCGATGCCGTAAACAGATGACAGATTCTGCATCGACAGGACGGACTGCACCTCGCCCGCGGCGATGCGCCTGCCGTGATGCAGGAGCAGCAGGCGATCGCAGAAGCGGCTCGCAAGGGTCAGGTCGTGCAGCACGACCACGGCGCCGCCTCCGGCTCGGCAATGGGACCGCAGCAGCGCCATTACCTCCAGTTGGTGTCTGGGGTCGAGCGCCGCCACCGGCTCGTCGGCGAGCAGCACGGGCGCCTCCACCGCGAGGACGCGCGCCAGCCGTGCCCTCGCCCGCTCGCCGCCGGATAGTCGATCCACCCGCCGCGAGCGCAGGTCCCAGACGTCCGCCGCGCGCAGGGCCCGCTCGACGGCGCTGCGGTCCGCCTCGGCCGCACTGGCCGCTTGCCCACCCATCCAGCGGTCGCTCCAGCCCATGCGGTGCGGAAAGCGCCCGAGCTCCACCAGCTCCTCTACCCGAATCGGCCACTGGACCTGATTCTCCTGGCTCAGGTAGGACAGGGCGCGTGCGCGTTCCCCCCGCGATAAGCGCGTGATGGGGCGGCCTCGATACAGCACCCGCCCCTGGTGCGCGACCAGCCCGACCAGCGCCTTGATCAGGGTCGACTTGCCGGCACCGTTCGGACCGATCAGGCCGATCAGCTCGCCGGCGTCGATGTCCAGATCGATCCCATCCAGCAGGGTACGCCCGGCGATGCGCACCGTCAGCCCCTCGGTGGAGAGCAGGCTCACAGCATGCCCCCGCGGCTCTTCAGCACCAGCGCCATGAAGAACGGCGCCCCCACCAGCGCGGTGACGACGCCGAGCATCAACTCCCTGGGCGTATCGAGCAGGCGGATCAGAAGGTCTGCAGCGAGCACCAGCACCGCCCCTCCAATGGCACTCGGCAGCAGCAGGGCGCCAGGTCGATGCCCCACCAGACCCCGGAGCAGATGCGGCACCACGAGCCCGACGAACCCGATGGTGCCGGTGACGGACACGCAGGCCCCAACCGACAGGGCGCTGCCGCCGATGATCAGTGCCCGCACCCGCGACAGGTGCACCCCGAGGCTGCTCGCCTCGCCTTCGCCGAGGCTCAGTAGGGTCAGGGCCGGCGCCGCGGCCAGCAGCAAGCCGAGTCCGAGCAGCACGAAGGGTAGGACCAGCCGGACATCGGCCAGGCTACGGTCGGCAATGGAACCCAGCAGCCAGAGCACGATGTCCTGCAGACTCGCTGGATTCGGTGCCAGGTTCAGCGCCAACGATGTGAGCGCACCTGCCAGGGACGACAGCGCGATCCCCGCCAGGATCAGGGTCAGGTTCGATGCACCGCCCCGGGTGAGGCCGTACAGCAGCAGCGTGGCCAACAGGGCAGCCATCATGGCCGACACCGGCAGGGCCCAGATGCTCAGGGCCGTCAGGCCGCAGTAGAGCGCCAACACCGCGCCGAGTCCGGCGCTGGAGGAGATGCCGAGCAACCCCGGCTCGGCGAGGGGGTTGCGCAGCAGGCCCTGCAAGGCGGCGCCCGACATGCCGAGCGCCGCACCGAGCAGCCAGGCCAGCAGGACCCTCGGCAGACGGATCTCGGTGACGATGAGGCGATGCTGCTCCGAGCCGAGTCCAAACAGCCCGCCGAGCACTTCTGCCCAGGACAGCGGCGCGGCGCCGAACCCGAGCGAGGCCAGGCTCAGCGCGAGCAGCAGGCAGAAGAGTCCGAGCGTGAGCAACCGGGATCGTGCCATCCTCGGGGCGTCGGCCGTCGTCTCCCTCACCACAACAGGGGTGGACGTCACGGGCGGTTCGCTCTGGTCGACGTCAGTCCTCGGACAGCCTCCGCGATGGTCGTGGCGGCCTCGAGCAGCTCCAGCCCACCACAGCCCCAGCCGTTGCTGGGAACAGCAATGCTCGGCGTTCGCGAAAGCAGGTCGCGCAGCAACGGATGCCGCGCATAGCTGGAGTCTGTCAGCGGTAGCGCCTGGTCGAAGTAGCCGAGCACGAACAGCTCAGGCGGGTCCGCGACGATGCGCTCGAGCGGGAACCTCCCCCAGCCGGTGTGCCCCGCCTCCCTGGCAAGGTTGCGCAGTCCGAGCCGCGTTAGAACATCATCGACGAAGGTTCCAGCTCCGGCGCTGCCTCCACCGGGGCGCAGGTACAGGGTGCGCAACGCCGGTAATCCCTCGGCCAGGGCGTGCATGCGGGCTTCCGCCGCGGCAATGATGGCCTCGCCCTCCTCAGCGCGGCCGATTTCCCGTGCCACCGTCCGCGCCGTGGCCAGCGCGTCGTCCCAGCCGGTGGGATAGGGCATGGGCAGGAGCCGGATATCCTGCCCTGCGAGCAAGCCCTTGAAGCGCCCACCCGTCCAGCCCTGAAACACCAAGGCGATGTCAGGTTGCCGATAGAGCAGGTCCTCCACTCCGCCGCGATTCATCGGGTAGGCGCGAACTCGGTCCGCGACCTGGGACCGGGAAGGATCATGGCTCGCACGCGACAGCGAGACGATCTGCTCGGGCGCGGCCAGCGAGAGCAGCAGCAGGTCCGCGCACAGGTTGGTACCCATCACACGCGGCAGATCCGACGCGCCGACCTGGCTCGCCTGAAACAGGGCGGCGAACAGGGCGACTCCGGTCCGGGCGCACCACCGGCAAATCACACTGGAACTGCGAGAAGCCATCGTCTGAGATGGTACGCCACTGGTGCGTGCACCCGCCTCGTTCGCCGCATGCTGGCAGGATGGTTCAAACCGACCTGGGGCTGGGGGCGAGGGTACGCCGCAGCACCCGCCAGCCCGGCAACAGCGCGTACGCCAACACTGTGTAGCCGAGCACGGCCACACAAAGCACCCGCAGCGGCAGTGCCGCGGCGGAATAACCACTGTCGTCGAACCAGAGCCTGATGCTGACGAAGACGCCCAAGGTCACCAGTGCGAGGTGCACCGAGGCATCTTCGATACCCCAGGAGAAGCGCCTGGCCAGTCGTATTCCCACCCAGGCGGAGAGCATGCCGCCCCCGAGTCCGAAGGCCACGTCGACGGGCCAATGGACGCCGACGGCGACACGGCTCGCACCCGCAAACAGCGCCAACGTTAGGAACAGCAGCCGCCAATGCCAACGCTTTGCGAAGCAGAGGAACACGCCGAACAAGACCCCGGCGGTCGTGCTGTGGCCGGATGGGAAGCCCTTGCCGCGATGGCCGGGGCCGATCAGGTTGAACGTACCCGGGTCGAGCACCGCCGGCGGCCGTGCCGCGTCGAAGATGGGCTTGAGGCCGCGCGCGTAGGCCAGCGCGACGACGCCGGCGCAAATGAGCGCCCAGAACACCTGCGGGTGCCGTCGGGCGGCAAGGAGTCCAAGCGCGAAAGCGACCCGCTCGTCACCGAGCATCGTCAACCATTGCCAAAGCTCCGGCGGGAGCCTCGCCGCGGCGCCATTGAGTCGCTCGAAGCCCGCGTGATAACCGCACAGCGCCCAGAGGCCGGTGCCGAGCACCAGCAAGGTCAAGACGGTTTGCGTGAGCCAGGACTCCGCGGCGGCATCTGGCGCCGGATCACGGGCGACGCCGCGCACCAGCGCCAGCTGCTGGTCCGCTGCCCAGTCGGATGCGAGCTGACCAATCAAGATCCCATGCTCCGAAGACTAATGTTCGGCAACGTCGCCGAAGATCGCCAAGGCCACCGGACCGCGTCGGTAGATCACCGTCAGCGACGACTCGGGACGGGTCGCCGCCAGGCGCTGCAGCTTGTCGACGCGCAGGAAGACCAGGTGTCCCGGCTCCGGCGCCGGTACCTGCGGCGTCACGGCCCCGCGATAGACGCTGAAGCTCGGCATGCTGGTCCGGTAGACCACCGTAGGCAGGTCCATGCGCGCGGCGAGTTGCCCGGCCTCCTTCACCGGCGCCTGCATGACCTCGAATACCCGCGGTACCACGGTGCCGAACACCACCAGCGTTTGCACGGCGCCGGCAAGGAGCAGGCGGCGCCAGAGCGCGATCCCCGGCATCAGCGCCAGCAGCAAGACCGTCGCGAACCCCGCGATCACGGCAATAAGGTAACGCCAGTCCAGCACCCGCGCGGCGTCCGCGAACATGGCCTGCTCGTGCGCCCGGTTCGCCTGCGCCGACAGGGGCCCAACCAGCAGAGGTAGAACGGCCAACAGCGCCAGGAACAGCAGCGGAGGCGTAAACGCCAGCCAGCGGTTGCGCAGCGCCGCGCGGTGCCGGGCCATCAGGATGAACAGGGGCGTGATGCCATACACCATGTAGTGCGGCAGCTTGGTGTCCGAAAACGAAAAGGTCACGAACACCAGGACAAACCAGATCACCAGGAAGCGGTCCAGCGGGTCCGACCAGAGCGCCCGCGCCATGGGCAGCAGGCGCAGGAACCAGCCGGTGAAGGGCAACAGCACCAGCGGCAACATCACGAAATAGTAACCGGGGAAGCCCGCGTGCCCGTGCTTCACGCCGCCGTAGCGGCCGATGTTGTGGTCCAGGAAGAAGTTCTGGAAGAACCCCGCCCCGTCGTCGATGTAGATGGCCAGGTACCAGGGACCGGCCACGGCGACGAACACCAGCCAGCCGAGCGGCGCGAACACCGCCCGCAGCCAATCTCGCCATCGTCCCAACGATCCGCAGTAGGCCAGACTCACCAACAGCGGGAAGAACACCGCCACCGGACCCTTGGTCAGGAACCCGAGCCCGAGCCATAGGTACACCCGCAGCAACAGCCCGCGACTCGGCCGCTCCAGCCAGCGGTAGATATCGAAGAAGCTCAGCGCGATGAACAGGTTCAGCACCGCGTCGGCCACCGCCGCCTTGCCGATGATGGCGACCTGCAGACCAAACGCCATGATCAGCGCCGCCACCGTCGCGGTGGCGGCATCGAGCCGGGCTCGGGTGAAGCCCCAGAGCACCACCAGCCAGAGGGTCGCGGCCAGGGCCGACGGCAGGCGCAGCGCGAACTCGTTGAAGCCGAGCAGCGACACGGACGCCGCCTGCAGCCAATAGATCAGCACCGGCTTGTCGTAGCGCGGCTCGCCGTCGCGGTGCGGCGTGATGAAGTTGCCGCTTGCCAACATCTCGCGGGTGGCCTCGGTGAAGGCGCCCTCATCGAGGTCGTATAGGGGCACCGCGCCGAGCTGCCAGAAGAACGCCAGCCACACGGCCAGCGCCAACAGCGCGAAGGCCGTCGGCGGCGTCAGCCAAGGGTCCCTGCGGTTGGTGATCAAGCCGGGGCCTTCCATGCGGCCAGCGCCGGATCGGACTCCCAGCGGATACAGTGGTGCGTGCGTTCGTGGGAGGCAAAGAAGGTCCGCGACAGTACCTCCGCCAGCACACCGGTGGTCAGGAACTGGATGGAGGCCACCAGCAGCAGGATCGCGACGAAGAGCATGGGCCGCTGCCCGATGTCCTCACCGAGGCCAAACTTCACGATCAACAGCCAAGTCATCATGAGCCCGCCGACGGTTCCGAAGCCGAGACCGATGGCGCCGAAGAAGTGCCCGGGCCGCGCACCGTAGCGAAGGAAGAAGAAGGCCACCAGCAGATCCAGCAGGACGCGAAAGGTCCGCGAGATGCCGTATTTGGACTCCCCGCGTTCGCGCGCGCGATGGGTGACCTCGGTCTCGCCGATGCGCGCCGGGTCGGTGATGCCGGCGACCCAGACCGGAATGAACCGGTGCATCTCGCCGAATAGCCGCACCTCCTTGATGACCTCCGCCCGATAGACCTTCAGGCTGCAGCCGTAGTCGTGCAGGTCGACCCCGGTCACCCGGCCGATGAGCCCGTTTGCGATGCGAGATGGCAACTTGCGCTTCACCAGCGCATCCTGGCGGTTGCGCCGCCAGCCTTGGAGCAGGTCGAGGTCGCGATCCAAGAGCTCCCGCACCATGCGCGGGATGTCCGCCGGATCGTTTTGCAGATCCCCGTCCAGGCTCGCCACCAGCTGACCGCGCGCGGCGTCGAAACCCGCCTGCATGGCCGCGGTCTGGCCAAAGTTCCGGCGAAACCGAATCATGCGTACGTGCCGCCCATAGGTCTCCGCGGCGGCTGCCAGCCGATCTCCCGTGCCGTCGCGGCTGCCGTCATCCACCAGGATCAGCTCCCAGGGGCCTGCGTACCCAGCGAGTCCTTCATGGATGCGCGCCAGGAGCGGCTCGACGTTCTCGGCTTCCTCGAACATCGGAATCACCACGGACAGGCTCATCGGATCGGCATCGAGGGCCTGTCTGGATGCGGCATCCGGCGTGGTCTGGGGCGCGTGCATGGTACTGCGATTGGGAGTTCGGTGGCCGGCATCAGTCAGCTCGCCAGCTTAAGCACAACGTGCCGAGGCGTCCACCGCCGTTCTCCGCACCGATTGGGCTCGTAATCGGGCCGAGGAGCGGCCCATGGGGTGGGCCTATTGTCATGTTGGGAATTCTCCAAATCAGTAGTTACAGATGCAGTGGACAACCCGAAAAGCGACGATTTTGCTCAGCTCGCCAATGTGTTGCGGTTGTGGAAAACTGTTGGCTCGATGTCCTCCACCTGTGAATAACCTGTCGATAAGTTTTCCGTCCCAAAGCACCCACAGCTTATCCACAACCTACCGCGCAGGTTTCTCAACAGCCCGCCGGATGAGCAGTGCGTGGATGGCCGGCGCGGGTTACTCGCCGGGTGGCCTGGTCTTGGGTTACCGTTAGA
The DNA here is from genome assembly GCA_028277725.1 of Thiohalocapsa sp. GTDB lineage: Bacteria > Pseudomonadota > Gammaproteobacteria > Chromatiales > Chromatiaceae > Thiohalocapsa. The sequence goes on along the minus strand of JANQFX010000046.1, from coordinate 6,304 downwards.
GAAGCGCTGCTTTATCGTTTATCGGCGCTTCCCGCACCGACTTCGGCCATGGATGGCCAGCAATCGGCCTCTCCTTAGGCAAGGGCCGGTGATCGCCGTCTCCCTGAGCTCAGCAGCAGAGAACCAGACTGAAACCGGATGGACGAACCCGAACGCGTCATCGACCCAGCGGAAGCCGCCGAAGACGGCGCGCTGGACCGCGCCATCCGGCCGCGCAAGCTCGTCGACTACGTCGGCCAGCCCGCGGTGCGCGAGCAGATGGAGATCTTCATCGGCGCCGCCCGTGGTCGCGCCGAGGCCCTGGACCACACGCTGATCTTCGGCCCGCCCGGGCTCGGCAAGACCACGCTGTCGCACATCATCGCCCATGAGATGCAGGTCAACCTGCGCCAGACCTCGGGTCCGGTGTTGGAGAAACCCGGCGACCTCGCCGCGCTGCTGACCAATCTGGAGAGCGGCGACGTGCTCTTCGTCGACGAGATCCATCGCCTGAGCCCGGTGGTCGAGGAGATCCTCTACCCGGCCATGGAGGACTTCCAGCTCGACATCATGATCGGCGAGGGGCCGGCCGCGCGCTCCATCAAGCTCGACCTGCCGCCCTTCACCCTGGTCGGCGCCACGACGCGGGCCGGCCTGCTCACCAGCCCATTGCGCGATCGCTTCGGCATCGTCCAGCGCCTCGAGTACTACAGCGCCGAGGACCTGGCCCACATCGTCCGGCGTTCGGCACAGATCCTGGCCATCCACGCCGAGCCAGACGGCGCCGCCGAGATCGCCCGGCGCTCCCGCGGCACACCGCGCATCGCAAACCGGCTGCTCAGGCGCGTGCGGGACTTCGCGCAGGTCAAGGCCGGCGGCCAGATCACCCGCGAGGTCGCCGACCAGGCCCTGGGCATGCTCAAGGTGGACCAGCTCGGCTTCGACCACATGGACCGGCGCCTACTGCAAGCGGTGATTCAGAAGTTCGACGGCGGACCCGTCGGGGTCGAAAGCCTGGCCGCGGCCATCGGCGAGGAGCGCGGCACCATCGAGGACGTGCTCGAGCCCTTCCTGATCCAGCAGGGGTACCTGCTCCGTACCCCGCGCGGGCGCATGGCAACCCAGAGCGCCTATCGGCACTTCGGCCTGGCGCCGCCGCGTCCAGAATCGCCGCCCATGGCGGACCTGTTCGAGCAGCCCCCCGGTTGACCCTGTCCGCAAGGCCCATTGACCCAGTGGCTGTTCGCCCCACCATCGGTTGACCACAACGACGACGATGGTGACCACCGATGACGAGGCCGACCCACCTTCCGCTCGCGCTATGCGCCGTGCTGCTGATCGCACAACCGGCACTGGCCGCCGATGACACGGAGGTCCTGAGTGATCTGCAGAACCCCGGCTATCACTCCAAACCCTCGTGGTTCAAGAACTCCTTCCTCGACATCCGCGAGGACGTCGTCGAGGCCGCCGACGCCGGCAAGCGCGTCCTGCTCTACTTCTATCAGGACGGCTGCCCCTACTGCGAGAAGCTGCTTCGGGACAACTTCGGCGACCAGGCCATCAGCGAGACGGCCCGGGACGCCTTCGAGGTCATCGCCCTCAATATCTGGGGTGATCGGGAGGTCACGGGTATCGACGGCGCCGCGACCACCGAGAAGGCCTTCGCGGCGGCCCTCGGTGTGCAATACACCCCCAGCATCCTATTGTTGGATGAGGACGCGGCCACGGTGTTGCGCATCGACGGCTATTATCCGCCGCACCAGTTCCACGCCGGGCTCCGATACGTGGCGCAGAAGCGTGAGGAGGCGGGCGAATCCTTCCGCGACTTCTACGCGCGCCAGGATACGCAGACGGCGAGCGGCGAGCTCCACCAAGAGCCGGGTTTCCTCGCGCCGCCGCTTCGGCTCGCCGACAACCGCGCCCGGAGCGAGCGACCCCTGTTGGTGATGTTCGAGCAGCCGGTTTGCGTCGCGTGCGACGAGCTCCACCAAGACATCCTGCGCCGAGAGCCGGTGGCGCTGGCCCTGACCAACCTGGACGGGGCCATCGTCGACATCTCGTCCAAGGAGACCATCCAGACGCCGGCCGGGCGTACACTGCCCAGCAGGGATTGGGCCGCGGAACTCGGCATCCAGTACACCCCGAGCCTGGTGTTATTCGATGACGACGGGAACGAGGTCTTCCGCACCGACGGCTATCTCAAGGCATTTCATGTTCACGGCGTGCTGGACTACGTCGCCACCGGTGCCTATCGCCACCAGCCCAACTTTCAGCGCTGGCTCCAGCATCGCACCGACGCGCTGCATGCCCGCGGCATCGACTACGACCTGATGCGCTGAGCCTGCCGCGCCTTGCAAGTGGCAACCTTTGGTGTAAGTCTCTGATGGGACGAAAGAGGGCGACCCGAAATGACCGAACAAGTCGAAAACCTCATTCTGGAACACCTGCGCCACATCCGCGGGCGGGTCGATCAGCTGTCGGAGGACATGACGACCATGAAGCGGCGCATGTCCTCGCTGGAGTCACAGGTCGCCGGCCTCCACGGCGACAACGCCATCGCCCACCAGCGCATGGACGGGATCGAGGCCCGCCTGGATCGCATCGAACGGCGGCTCGACCTCCGCGAGCCGGCCTAGGGAGACGCCGATCAATAATCGGTATGTCCCTAAGCCTCCCGCTCCGGGCCGAGCGCCGCCGCCTCAGCGGGTCGGCCCGAACGCCAGCCGCCGCCCGCGCACCGCGTCATCGACCCGGCCGTTCTCGTAGGCCACCTCGCCGTTGACCAGGGTCGCGATGATCCGCGCCCCCAGCTCGCGGCCCTCGAAGGGCGACCAGCCGCACTTGTACAGCACCTGATCGCGCGTTCGCTCGACGGGGCTGCTCGCGTCCACCAGCACCAGATCGGCCCAGTAGCCCTCGCGGATGAAGCCGCGCTCTTGGAGATTGAAGCACTCGGCCACGGCGTGGCTCGTCTTCCGGACCACCTGCTCGACGCTCAGCCGGCCGGCGTGCACGTGGTGGAACAGCGAGGGCAGCGCGTCTTGCACCAGCGGCAGCCCGGCGGGGGCCTGGAAATAGGTGCCGTCCTTCTCCTCCAACAGGTGCGGCGCGTGGTCGGTGGCGATCACATCGATCCTGTCCTCGGCGACTGCCGCCAGCAGGGCCTCGCGGTCCTCTGCCCGTTTGATGGCCGGGTTGCACTTGATCAGTGCGCCCTTGTCGGCGTAGTCCCGCTCATCGAAGTACAGGTGATGAACACAGGCCTCGACGCTGATGCGTTTGCCCGCCACCGGGCCGGGCTCGAACAGCGCAAGCTCCCGCGCCGTGGTCAGGTGCAGCACGTGCAGGCGGGCGTCGTGGCGACGGGCCAGCTCCACGGCCAGGGTGGACGACTTCAGGCAGGCGGCCTCGGAGCGGATCAGCGGGTGCGCCTCCATGGGCACGTCCTCGCCGTAGCGCTCCCGGTACTTGGCCTCGTTGGCCAGGATGGTCGGCGTGTCCTCGCAGTGGGTGGCGATGAGCACCGGGCTGTCGCGGAAAATGGCGTCCAGCACGGTCGGGTCGTCCACCAGCATACTGCCGGTGGAGGCACCCATGAACACCTTCACCCCGCAGGCATCGCCCACCGGTAGGGAGCGGATGGCGTCGATGTTGTCGTTGCTCGCGCCAAGATAAAAGGCATAGTTCGCCCGCGATACCTCCGCCGCGCGGGCGCACTTGGCCGCCAATCGCTCGGCGTCCAGGGTCGGCGGCTTGCAGTTGGGCATTTCCATGAAGCTCGTGATGCCTCCGGCCACGGCGGCGCGCGACTCGCTCTGGAGGTCCGCCTTGTGCGTGAGGCCGGGTTCGCGGAAATGCACCTGATCATCGATCATACCCGGCAATAGCAGCCGGCCCCCGGCGTCCAGTACCCGCTCCGCCGGCCGGCCCTGCAGGTCCGGCCCGACGGCGGCGATACGCCCGTCCTGCACCAGCACGTCCGCCTCGAAGCGGCGGCCCTCGTTGACGACCTCGGCGTTGACAATGAGCAGGCTCGGCATGGTAGTGATTCCTGTGGTCTGTTCGGCGCGTCGGACGCGCTATCCGACGCGGTCGTGGGCCGATCGTCACCGTGGGCGGGCCTCTGTTAACCTGCGTCGCGGTGGGCCTATGATTGGGCCCGCGGTTTGGTTCAACTAGGTTCACAGTCTAGGGGGTTCCGGGAGGTCTGCACATGAGCGAGCAGCACGCACAGGGTATCGCGGCCAACGAGCGCGCCGCGCTGGGGCACACCAGGCCTTGGGCGGAGATCCGGGCCAGCCTCAAGCTGACCGCGGACGGGCTCATCCCGGCCATCGCCCAGCAGCACGACACCGGCGAGGTGTTGATGATGGCCTGGATGAACCTCGAGTCGCTGGACGAGACCCTCGCCACCGGCCGCGTCTGCTACTTCTCCCGCTCCCGCGGCAAGCTCTGGCGTAAGGGCGAGTGCTCGGGCCAGGTGCAACAACTCAAGGAGCTGCGGATCGACTGCGACGGCGACACCCTGCTGCTGCTCGTCGAGCAGACCGGCCCCGCCTGCCACACGGGCCGCCGCAACTGCTTCTACAATGCGGTGCGCGGCGACACCGTCGAGGTCATCGCAGAGCCGCTGATCGACCCCGCGGAGCTGTATCGGTAGGGATCACAGGCCGCCCGACGTCGCACTCACCGCAGCAGGGTGGTGAGCACCCGACTCAGGCGCCCGTTGCCATCTTGGAACGGATGGATCTCCGGCGATCCTGCCTCGCGTCGGCGCAGGAGCCTTCCCCGCCACTTCCGGAGCCGCTAGCCGCTCGATCTGCGGCAGCTTCTCGATGGCCGCTCTCTTCGCAGAGGTCCTCGAATCGACGCGGGAACCAGGAACGTCCCGTTTCTCGGTGTCCGGCGTCGCCGACATCCTCGGCCTGCAGCAGCAGGATCTAGCCGAGCTGACGGGGGTCCATCGCAACACCCTGCGCACCCATCCGGAATCGCCAAGGCTGCAATCCGGCCTGCGTGATCTGATGCGCGTGTTGTCGGCCGCCTCGGCGGTGCAGCCGGATCCACAGCGCGCCATCTTTCTGGTCAAGAACGAACCCATCCCCGCGTTCCGTCACAAGACCCTGTTGCAATTGGTGCAGGAAGGCCGGACCGAGGATGCGATCGGCTACCTGGAATCCATCAGCACCGGGTTCGTCGGTTGATCCTCGTCGACCTGCCCGCGGGCAGCACGTTGTTCCGGGCGCATACCCCGCAGTGGGCCAGCCGATCCACCGTAGGCGCTCCACCAACCCCACCTGCCCGCGCCGCCCGCGATCGGGCACAGTTCACCTCGCATTCAATCCAGGCGAGGAGGATCGCAGATGGGTATCAGCGCAGACCCGCAGGTCGGGGTAACGTCATCGGACCGCCGCGCGTCGTGGCTGGCGCACCTTCGCCGCTGCCGGGCGCGCGGGCAAAGTCTGAAGGCGTATGCCGAGGCACATGGGCTCGGGCTCTCGACGCTCTACAGCTGGCAGGCACGGCTCAAGGCCGAGGGGTTGCTCGGCGAGGCATCGGCGCGGACGTTCGTGCGCGTCGAGCCGGCGGCGCCGGCAGCGGTGGCGGCACCGAGTCAGGCGCCGGCGCCAGCCACCGGGGCCGACCGGCATCGGTTGCTGTTCCCCAATGGCCTGGTGCTCGAATGGCAGGGTGCGGCGGACCTGCGCCTGATCGGGCAGTTGCTGCGCCTGGAGGGTGGCCGGCCATGATGCGCCCGTCGGCGGACCTGCCGCGGGTGTATCTGTGCCGCGAGCCGGTGGACTTCCGCAAAGGCATGCGCTCGCTCGCGGTGCTGGTGGAGGATGCGTTGGGGCAAGACCCGTTCGCCGAGACGCTCTATGTCTTCACCAACCGCCGAGGCGCCCGCAAGCCGCTGCCGGACTACCTGCCGCGGGTGCGCATCGAGCACGACCTGCCGGAGGGCGAGCAGACCTGCACCTGCGGTTGCCGGCTCACGCGCATCGGCGAGGAGACGAGCGAGCAGCTCGACGTCGTCCCCGCGCAGGTGCGCGTGCTGCAGCATGTGCGCGGCAAGTACGCCTGCAAGGCGTGCGAGGACACCGTCGCCACCGCGCCGCTGCCGATTCCCAAAAGCAACGCATCCCCCGGACTGCTGGCCCACATCGCCACCGCCAAGTACTGCGATGCGCTGCCGCTGGCCCGCCAGGAGCAGATCCTCCAGCGCGCCGGCATCGACCTGCCGCGCGCCACCACCGCACGCTGGATGATCCGACTCGCCGAGCTGGTCACGCCGCTCATCGAGCGGCTCAGTGCGACCCTGCTG
>JANQFX010000103.1 GCA_028277725.1 Thiohalocapsa sp. | reverse complement strand
CAGCTTCTTCTTCTACCGGCTCGGTTTGGCCTTGAGGTGCAACCAGCACTGGGATGTCGCCTTCTTCCGCATGTTGCGGCGGGAGATGATGTCCATCTTCGCCGAACCCGGTTGGCATCCCAACCGAAAGGGATTGGTCCAGTTGGTCCGGAAACAGCCGCGCCTACGTCCGTTCATCACCAGGATGCTCGGAAAAGACGAAACCCTCCTCCTGCGCTTCGAGCAGGCGTTGAACAAACAACCGTGAGGGCTTGGCAATGACAACAGCCGACTTGGCATCCTCGGGCATTGCCGCTGGATCGTGAACCTCCAGAATCGGCACTTTGCTGCAATGGCTTGCAAACGTGCTCACCATGGACACACCAAAAACAAGTCAACCAGCATAAGAGTGTGTAGTAAGATCACACAGCGTATTTCCCTGCCTTGTGGGAATCCACGACAGTGGCCCTAGACCCCGCTCGCTCGATCCAGTTCACTTCCACCACACCGGTGTCCTGACCTCCAAGCAGCTCGGCGTGTCTGGAGAGCCAAGGGGTGCTTGCTCGAGCTGCTGCCGCGAATGTGGCCCTGGCACCCGATCGCCGCAGCGATCGCTCGGAAACGCCTCTCGGCCTCTCGATCATCCGCAATTCAGGCAGAGTTCAACGAGCAATCGCCAATCGGTCCTTCAGGTCGAGGCTGGCTGCCGGGTGCGCCTAACTCCGTCGGCCTGAAGGCGCAGGCCCTGGTCGGATAGACTTCGCAGTCAGTCACTTCGCTGCCTGGCCGTCATGGGCGACAGGCAAGCCGTTGCCCACTCTCGGCGCCTCACTCGACCCCGTGCTGGCCATGGATCAAGCACTCTGGGTGTTAATCCGTCGAATCCCCGCTCGAGACATAGACACTAAGGGTCTATTCCAGTATCTTTCTCTGTGTTTCTTCTAGGTGAGTCATTCACGCGTCGAAGGCGTCTCCCGCGGTCAGCCGCCCCTCTCTGCGGGTGTGCCTGCCGAGCGAAGCCGGATGTATGGAGAGCAAGACTTGGTCATCCCTGATCACGTGTCCTCTGCCTTGCTCCCGAGCCGGCGAACACTTCGAGTTACATAGCAAACGCGAGGACAAAGGGAATTCGCTCATGGAGCACAGCGTTGTTGATGTTCGCCCCTTGCTTGGTGCGAAGGGTTTCTCCGCCCGCATTGGTTGCCGCCTTCACTACGTCACCTACTTCTTGGACGTTGGCTTCATCGTCGCCTCGTCGGTGGCCCTATGGCTCTTGGTGGTTGGGAGCAACGACTGGTTTCAGGGAACCCTTAAGTACGGTGTCACGGCTCTGATCGTGATTACCGTATACAGCGTCGTGGGTTTCCACAGCGGTCAATACGATTGGCGGAAATTCCGCCACCATGTGAGGAGACCCGCCGTCGCCTTCGGAGGCATCATCTTCGCGTTCGGCGCCCTCCTCATCATCGGATTTGCGCTCAAGATCACGGACCACTATTCCCGACTCTGGATGGGCCTTTGGTTCATCAGTGTCGCCCTTTACATCGTGGTCAGTCGATTGGTCTTGACCTGGTACCTTTCGAGCCCTGCGCAACGTGGCCTCATGACCCGCCAGGCGATTATCGTCGGGGCAGGAGAGAACGGCCGGGACGTGCTGGATCACATCTTGAGATTCGACGACTTGGGTATCCGGGTCGTCGGTTTTCTCGATGACCGTTTCGGAAGGCTCGCCAAGTCTTACCGCGGGGTCCGCTTGCTGGGGCGGACCGATCTCATCGAGCGGCTGGTGCGCGAAGAGGGACCCGATCTGGTGATCATGGCCTTGCCCTGGAGCGCCCATGAAAGGATCAAAGGATTGATCAAGAAGCTCTCCACCTGGGCCGTGGACATCTACATGGCTCCCGACAAGCTTGGGCTCCACTATGCTGATCGGCCCGTTTTCCGCGTGGGTGGCATGCATGTACTCAGCCTCGAGGACCGACCCATCAGCGAATGGAACGCCGTCGTCAAGCGAATCGAAGACCTCTGCATCGCCGTCCCGGCGCTCATCCTGCTCTCCCCGCTGCTGGTGCTCGTTGCACTAGCCATCAAGCTCGAGTCCAAAGGCGACGTCTTCTTCGTCCAGGAGCGCCAAGGCTTCAAGAACAATCTGATTCGGGTGTACAAATTCCGGTCCATGTATACCGACATGACGGACCGCTCCTGCGAGCGCCAGACCGTGAAGGATGATCCCAGAATCACCAGGGTCGGCCGCTTCATTCGCAAGACCAGCATCGACGAGCTGCCGCAGCTCTTCAACGTGCTGCTCGGGAACATGTCCGTGGTTGGCCCCCGTCCGCATGCCACCGGCACCAAGTCGGAAGGGCGACTGCTGGAAGAGGTCGTGGACGAGTACGCCAGCCGCCACCGTGTCAAGCCGGGCATCACAGGGTGGGCGCAATGCAACGGCTGGCGCGGTGAGACGGATACGGCCGAGAAGATCCAGAAGCGCGTCGAGCACGATCTCTATTACATCGAGAACTGGAGCGTCTTCCTCGACCTGCTGACCATCCTCAAAACCCTGATGCTGCTGGCAAAAAAAGACGAGAACGCCTACTGAGCCGCACCGAGCCGTCGGGCACAGGAGCGAAGCCTACTGCGCCGCAAAGAAGACACAGAGATCCCAGCCCCACAGCCCGCATGACGACCCCCACGCCACACGACTGCTTCTTCCGCGAGAACTTCGCGCGCCCCGTCATCGCGCGAGACTTCCTGCGCCACGTCTTGCCCCAAGCCGTGCTTGCGGACCTGGATCTGGAACGGCTGAGGATCTCACCCGACACCTTCGTCACCGAGGCCCTGCGCAAGATCTACTCGGACCTCGTCTACCAGATTCCCTATCGCGACACCCGGCTCTCGGTCTATCTGCTCTTCGAGCACAAGAGCCACTCCGACCATTGGGTGCTGCTGCAGTTGCTACGCTACATGGTCGCCAGCGGCGAGTTGTACCGCGACCAGAATCCCGAAGCCAAGAGCCTGCCACCCATCTATCCGCTGGTGCTCTACCACGGACAAGCGAACTGGCGCGCACCCACGCGCTTCCACGACCTGATCGAGCCGCTGCCCGGGGCGCTGAAGCCATTCGTGCCCCAATTCGGCTATGCCCTGCACGACATCTCGGCAAAGAGCAACACCGAGATTAAGGGCGAGGTGCTCTCCCGCCTGGTCCAGCTTGCGCTGCGCCATATCTACGGCGACCAGCCCAGCGAGCGTTTCGAGGAACTGCTCGAATTGATCGCCAAGGTCAGCCGTGACACCACCGCCCTGTCCGTCCTCGAATCTCTGCTACGCTACTATGTCCAAGGGACAGGCCGCCTTGATGAGCAACAAGCGCGCGCCCTGCTTGAGCAGATCTTTCCCGGAGAACCGCTGATGGAAACCTTCATCGACCGATACATCGACCAAGGCAGACAGCTTGGCGAGCAGCGTGGCGAAGCCAAGATGCTTCTGCGCCAGATCGAGCGCAAGTTCGGCCCACCGAGCGAGGCAGTGCGCAACCGCATCACTCAAGCAGATTCCGATACACTCCTGCATTGGTCGGACCGAATTCTCGAAGCCGGGAGTCTGGATGAGGTGCTGCATTGATGTCTGTTGGCGTGAAACCTGCGCCGCCCGCGCTCGAAATCTCCCTCCCCAGCTGGGAGAGGGCCGGGGAGAGGGAGCGCATTGGGCGATCCGCACGCGTTTCATCATTCAGGGTGGCGGCTCGCCATGTGCGTTAGCGTGGAACAGCACCGCGGTCGCCAGATCCGTGGGAGCGGCGCCCCGCCGCGACGCGCTCGCAGGCCGCTAGTGCGTCCGGTCTATCCTCCGGGACGCCGGCATCACGGCATGAGCGTTAGCGTCCGGTCAAGACACCCTGCCGAGGGCTCGGCTGCGGATGTTGTGTTTCAAGACCCCTCTTGCTTGAGAGAGTTACGCGTAATGGGACGTCTGGCCCCGGCTCATACATGGATCGACTGCGCGTCTGTGTGCTCGATTTCCGATGTTGCTTTTCAAGACTTGACCCCCTGTTTCTGGCCCCCAATTTCCCGAGTTTCGCCGTGACCCACATCGATGAAGAGACGGAAGCCGCAGTTCGATGTTTCATTTCCCGGATTGCGAGCCGATATGACCCTGCCGCGGTCATCCTCTATGGCAGTCGCGCACGTGGGACCCATCGCCCCGATAGCGATGCTGATGTTGCCGTAATTCTCAAGGGCCAGCGTCAACCGGTACTGACCACCGCTCTAGGGATGGCAGATGTAGCCTATGACGTTCTTTTGGAAACCGGCATCAACATTGCGCCCATACCGGTGTGGCTCAATGAATGGGAGTCTCCCAAAACCCATTCAAATCCGGTCCTACTCCAAAACATCGCCAATGAAGGGGTAAGATTGTGACACCGGCCGACTTGATGGCAAAGGCCGCCCAAGCGGCGACGTCGGCAAGAGTGCTACTCCAGACGGGCGATGCGGATGGAGCCTGCAACCGCGCGTATTACGCCATGTTCGACGCTGCCCGCGCAGCACTGCTGGCGATCGGAATGGAGGTTGGTAAGATGCATAGAGGCGTCCTTAACGCATTCAGCGCTTGTTTCATCAAAGATGGGCCCTTGCCCAAAGACATCGGACGTTTCTTGAAACATGCAGAGACATTTCGTTATGTTGCCGACTACGAAGGCAGCCCTATCGGCTTAAACGACGCCAGAGAGTTGGTTGAGCAGGCGGAGCATATCGTGGCGACTGTCCGCGCGACGTGCATGTCAGAGAATCCGAGTGACGAGCGCGATGGATAGACTGTTTGCTGATGTGCCCCGGGAGCCTCGAGTTCCTGCTGAATTTCAAGACTTGACCCCGGGGCTGGGCTGTGTGACCCCGGGGCTGCTTGATCCCGTCGCCCCATTCACTTTGACCCGTTTCGCGTCAGTGTCTTGCGTTTCTTGTTTGATGCGGTTCGCACATGGTGTTCTCGGCCTGGATGAGGTGTTCATTGACTGACCTTCAAGACCTCTATCAAACCGACTATGCCGCTTGGGCCAAGCGTCATGTCGAGCTGTTGCGTTCTGGTCGCTTTGCAGAGATGGATATCGCGCACCTGTTGGACGAGCTGAGCGACATGAGCAAGAGCGAGCGACGGGAGCTGGAAAGCCGACTGCTGATTCTCATCGCGCATGTGCTGAAATGGGAATACCAGTATCCAATGCTCTCCGAACGGTGGCGTGAATTCGATGGCCGCAGCTGGCGCGCGAGCATCACCGAGCAGCGGAAGCAGCTTGCCGTGCTATTGCGTCAATCGCCTGGGCTCAAGTCCGTCCTAGCCGAAACGATCCTGGCCACCTACCCGGATGCCGTCGACTTGGCGAGCAAAGAGAGCCGTTTACCTGTCGAGACCTTTCCAGATGCCTGTCCTTACACGGCGGAGCAATTGCTGTGGGATGATTTCTATCCGGGCTCGACAACGATGAGTTGCAATCATGATTGATGACCGCCAGGTTCCAATGAGAGCCGAATGTACGATGGGAGATCTGACCCCGTGCCTCGCTCTTCCGCCCCACCGAGGTCGAGACCCTGCTCGGCGATCCCACCAAGGCCCGCGAGCGACTCGGCTGGATCCCGCAGGTCAGCTTCAGTGAGCTGGTCAGCGAGATGATGCGTGAGGACCTGAAGGAGGCCGAGCGCGATCAGCTCTGCAGTCGTGAAGGGTTTGCCACCCTGAGCCGCAACGAATAAGTCCCATGGCCGCATCGCCTACTATCTCCGTCGTGTCGCTCTGCTACTGGCCCGAAAAGGCCGGAGGGGCGCCGCCCGTGCAGCAGATGGCCGAGATCCTGGCCGCGGACGGCGCGCGGGTCACGGTCGTGACCACTCGTCCATCCTATCCGGAGATGGCCATCTTCCCGGAGTATCGAGACGGCTCGAAGGACCGCCAAGACCATAATGGCGTGAGCATCCACCGGCTCGCCGTTCCGCCCCAGCCGGCGCATCGCAGCGCCCTGGGGGTGCTGAAAACCGAAGGCATCTTTGCGCTAAAGGCCTGGTGGGCACTGCGCTGGCAGCCGCGCCCCGAGGTCGCCATCGCCGTGTGTCCGTCCATCCTAGCCGTGCTTGCCATGCGGCTGGCCGTCTCGCGCAAGGTACAGCGCATCGGCGTGGTGCATGACATCCAGTCCGGGCTGGCCAAATCGCTTAACATCGCTACGCACAGCACGATCACGACGATACTGGAATGGCTTGAACGTCTCACCCTGACCGGTCTCGATCAGATCGTTACCCTCTCACCCGCCATGACCGAGGTGATCCGCGGACTGGGGGTCAAGACGCCTGTGGTGATCATCCCGCCCACTGTGGATGATTCGCTCATTCAGCCCCAGCCCGAGCGCGCCGGTCCCGTCCTGCTGCTCTACAGCGGCAATATCGGCCGCAAGCAAGGGCTCGAGTTGCTCATCGACCTTGCCGAGCAGCTCAGGAATAGCCAAACAGACTGCACCCTTGCCATTCGCGGGGACGGTAACTATCGCGCAACCCTCCAAGAGCAGGCCGCGGGCAGGCAGCTTGAGAACCTCCGCTTCGAGCCCTTCACCCCGATTGAGGCACTGTCCGACGGACTAGCCGACGGGCACATCCATCTGGTTCCGCAAGACCCAGCCGGCGCCGCCTTTGCGGTGCCGAGCAAGGTCTATTCAATCATGGCCGCCAGCCGGCCCTTCATCTGCACCGCCGATCCCGGCTCGCCGCTCGACGCACTGCGCGCCGAATCGGACGCCTTCGTAACCTGTCCGTCCAACCAGCCGGCCCAGCTCGCCGCCGCTGTCGAGCACCTGATCGGCGATCCCGCCGAGCGCGCACGCCTAGGCCGCAACGGCCGCTCCTATGTCGAGCGGCACGCAGGGCGTGGCGCCGCTATGCGCGCCTATCTGGGCCTGCTTGCCGACCCGTCTGGTCAAACAGGCGATCAGTGGGCCGCCGAGCAGTGACCCCCAGGCATGACCAGCACCCTGACCCCGCATGAATGCTTCTTCCGCGAGAACTTCGTGCGGCCGACCATTGCGCGCGATTTCCTGCGACACACCTTGCCGCACGTGCTGCTCGCCGATCTCGTTTTGGAACGGTTGGTCATTTTTTTGCCAATGTCAGTCACGACCCGACCGGGCTGGACATTCTCGAATACTTGCTGCGCTCCTATGTCCAAAACACTGGGCGGCTTGATGAAGCACAGGTCCGTCGCCTCCACGAACAAACCCTATCCGGAGAGCCTCTGATGGAGACGTTCATCGACCGATACATTGCACAAGGCGAGCAGCGTGGCGAGCAACGCGGCGAGGCCAAGATGCTCCTGCGCCTGATCGAGCGCAAGTTTGGCACCCCGAGCGAGCCTATCCGCACCCGGATCAACGAAGCCGACTCCGAGACACTCCTGGAATGGTCGGATCGGATTCTGGAGGCGCGGAGCTTGGACGAGGTG
>JANQFX010000049.1 GCA_028277725.1 Thiohalocapsa sp. | reverse complement strand
TCCACTCCCCCACACGGGAGGGGTGCAAGGCGCGAGCCATAAAGCAAATCGATGGATTGGAGGCACTTTGGACTTGCGCGCGAACAGAGTATCTACGAGAACCTAGGCCGTTGGGGTCCGCCATGCGGACCGGCTGTCATCCCAGCTTCTCCTCGTACTCATTGCGGAAGTAGCGCAAGGTCGACATCACCGGATTGGGCGCGGTCTGGCCCAGACCGCAGAGGCTGGTGGCTTGCACCACCTCGCAGAGTTCTTCCAGGAGTTCCAGATCGGCGCGGCTCGCCTCGGCCTTGGCGATCCGGTCGAGCAGGCCGTGCATCTGCTGGGTGCCGGTGCGGCAGGGCACGCACTTGCCGCAGGACTCGTCCATACAGAACTCCATGAAAAAGCGGGCCACATCGACCATGTTGCTGGTCTCGTCCATGACGATCATGCCGCCGGAGCCCATCATGGTGCCGAGCGTCTTCAGGCTGTCGTAGTCGACCGGGATGTCCAGGTGCTCCGCCGGCACGCAGCCGCCGGACGGGCCGCCGGTCTGCACCGCCTTGAAGCCCTTGCCGTCCGGGATGCCGCCGCCGATCTCGAAAATGATGTCGCGCAGGCTGGTGCCCATGTCGACCTCGATGAGGCCGGTGTTGACGATGGTGCCCGCCAGGGCGAAGACCTTGGTGCCCTTGGATTTGTCCGTGCCGACGCCCGCGAACCAGCTCCCGCCGTTGTCGACGATGGGGGCGATGTTGGCGTAGGTCTCGACGTTGTTGATCAGCGTCGGGTGGCCCCAGAGCCCGTATTCGGCGGGGTAGGGCGGGCGCGGGCGGGGCTGTCCGCGGCCGCCCTCGATGGAAGCCATCAGCGCCGTCTCCTCGCCGCAGACGAAGGCGCCGGCGCCGAGGCGGATCTCGACGTCGAAGCTGAACTGCGACTCGCAGACGCTGTGGCCGAGGAAGCCCTGGCGCTTGGCCTTGCGGATGGCAGTCTTGAGCCGCTCCACGGCCAATGGGTACTCGGCGCGGACGTAGACGTACCCCTTGCTCGCGCCGATGGCGTAGGCGGCGATGGCCATGCCTTCCAGCACGCGGTGCGGGTCCGATTCCAGGATGGCGCGGTCCATGAAGGCGCCGGGGTCACCCTCATCGGCGTTGCAGATCACGTACTTCTGGGTCGACGGCATCTTTGCCACCGTCGACCACTTGAGCCCGGTTGGGTATCCGCCGCCGCCGCGTCCGCGCAGGCCGCTGGCGGTGACCTCCGCGATGACCTCCTGCGGCGTCATCTCGCTCAGCGCGCGCACCATGGCCGCGTAGCCGCCGATGGCCACATAGCCCCTGAAGCTGTCGGGGTCGACGACACCGGCGTTCTCCAGCACGATCTTGTGCTGGCGCGCGAAGAAGGGCATGTCGCTCGGGATGCGCAGACGCTCCACCGGCGTGCCGCCGGGCGCCGCGCCCTGCATGATGTCGGCGGCGTCGTCGGCGGTGACGTCACGGTAGATCACAGCCTCGTCGAGCCCGGCCGTCGGGGCCGCCACCGCGACCAGCGGCCCGGCGGAGCAGAGTCCCATGCAGCCGACGGCCTTCACCTTACAGGCGCTGCCTTTGCTGTCTCCGGTGGGGTCGGCGGCGGCGCAGGCGTCGGTCAGCCCCTTGATCACCGGCTCCGCGCCGGAGGACTGGCAGCTTGCGGCCATGCAGACGCGGACCTCGGTCTCGGCGTCCGCGGTCTCGGCGCGGAACTTGCCGGCGAGCTCTTCGAGATCGTCGAGGTTCATTCGGCAATCTCCTGTTCGATGCGGTCGATGAGCTGTTCGGTGGCCTGTTTGCCGATGACGTTGCCGTCCAGCACCACCGCGGGCGCCAGGCCGCAGGCACCGACGCAGCGTGCGGTGAGCACGGATAGGGACTTGTCCGCGGTGGTCTCGCCGGGCGCGGCGCCGAAGCGCTGCTCGATGCCCTCGATGAGTGCGCCGGCCCCTTTGATGTAACAGGCCGTGCCGGTGCACACCACGCAGGCGTGACGGCCCTGGGGCTTGAGCATGAACAGGTGGTAGAAGGTCGCGACGCCGTAGACCTTGCTCAGCGGCAGGTCGAGGGAGTCGGCGACGAAGGTCATGGCTACCTCGTCGAGGTAGCCGAAGGCATCCTGCACGCTGTGCAGTGCCTCGATGAGCGCGTGGCCGGCATAGCCGTTGCGGCGCATGGTGGCGTTGACCAGCTTCCAACGTTTGTCGCTGCTGGGCAGGTCCGGTCGCGTTCGCTGCATACGGCTGGCCTCCTGGGCTGGCACTGGGTGGGCTGGCGCTGATTGCACCGGTGCCAGGATGGATTGGCGAAGGTCGGTGCTGGACCGGGTCGGTGCGGCCCTTGTCCTCGGCCCGTCACGCTGGCCCCAATTAAAGCGTGCTGGGCCGAGAAGTCAAAGCGAAGATTTCGTGATCTTGCGGCAGGCGAAAACCCCATGCAAGGCGAGTCATTGGGCGGCCGTCCCAGGCGGCGGCGCCGAGGTTGGGACTATACTTCGGCCGAGAGACGCCGAGCCGCCAACCGCCGCCGCTGGTACCCTGCGCCCACCCGCTACCCGCAGCCTTGCCCCGCACCCTTGAGGACCGATGTACAGCCCAGCGGATCAGTCAGAACCGAGCCCGAGTCAAGCCCCGAAGCACCCCGGGCGCCCGCGCGGCATCTATCTGTTGCCCAACCTGGTCACCACGGCGGCCCTGTTCGCGGGCTTCTATGCCGTGCTCTCGGCCAACGCCGGGCGTTTCGAGGCGGCCGCGCTGGCCATCTTCGCGGCGATGATCCTCGATGGTTTCGACGGGCGCATCGCTCGCATGACCAACACCCAGACCGACTTCGGCGCCGAGTTCGACAGCCTGTCGGACATGGTCGCCTTCGGTGTCGCGCCGGCATTGGTGGCCTACCAGTGGGCGTTGACGGATCTGGGCAAACTCGGCTGGCTCGCGGCCTTCGTCTACACCGCGGGTGCGGCGCTGCGCCTGGCGCGGTTCAATACCCAGATCGGCATCGCCGACAAACGCTACTTCCAGGGCCTGCCCAGCCCGTCGGCGGCGGCCATCATCGCCGGCTCGGTCTGGATCGGTGTGGACAACGGCATCGCCGGCGGTGACGTCGGTCTGCTGATCGCGCTGTTCACCGCGGGCGCCGGGCTGCTGATGGTCAGCAACTTCCGCTATCACAGCTTCAAGATGCTGGAATTGTACGGACGCGTCCCCTTCGTCGCGCTGGTGGCGGTGATGCTGGGCTTCGCACTCGTGGTGCTGGACCCGCCGATCGTGCTCTTCCTCATGTTCATCGGCTACGCCCTGTCCGGCCCCGCGTTGACCTTGGTGCAACGCCGGCGGCGGCGCGTTCGGCGGCGGCGGGAGAGCGAGGTCGGGAAAGTCTGAAGTTCGAGGTGTGACGTTTCAAATGGGTAGCCTTCGACCTGCGTGTCGACCTCCCGGTCAACGCCGCTCCCGGCGTCGGGCAACGCCGACACGCTCTCTCGGTTCCTTCAGGGCAATCAAGTCCCGCTTCCGGCGGCACCATTGCGGCAAGTCATTAACGCGAACCGCGTTGCCGCGTAGCTTGACCCGTGGAGCGCGAACCAAGGGTCGAGGCGCCCGTCCGGGGCGTTGCGGCCTCCGTCGATCCTGTTGTTGCAACCAACCCAAACAGGCCGCGGGCGCGGCCCCGTCTCCAAACGCAAGATGTCCGCGAAGCCAACGAGACGCAGATGAACGGCATGTCGAACCCCCTCAGCCGCGCCGGCGGCCCCCCTGCCCCGAACGCCGGTGCGTCACCACCGACACCGACCAAGTCGCTTGCCCTGGTGCACCTCGTGTTGCTCCTGTTCATCGGTCTACCCGGCGCGGTGGTCGGTGCGCAACCCCAGCAGGTCGCGCCCCATGGTGATGCGGGCGGCTCCGGTCTCACCAAGGGCGATAGCGCGGAGTGCATGCGTTGCCACTGGATGGAGACCATGGCCTACCGCGACTCGGAGACGCGGCAGATCGTGGACCTGTCCATCGACCGGGACGCCTACGAGCACTCGGTGCATCACGATCTCGCCTGCAGCGAGTGCCACGCCCGCGGCTACAGGCACTACCCACATCGCACGAGCAGCGCCGACGAGGGCCTCACCTGTGTCGGTTGCCATGAAGAGCACCAGGGCGACGCGGACGTCAGCCCACCGGATCTCGCCGGCTTCGATATCCAGTACCAGCACAGCGTGCACGCCCTGGAGGCCAAGCCCGAGAGCGGCGCGGCGTTCAGCTGCTTCTCCTGTCACAACCCGCACAGTTTCCGGCCGCTGCCGGACGATACGCCGGTGCCGGAGGTGGTCGCGGCCAACAATCAGCTGTGCCTGGATTGCCACACGGAGCTCGATGCGCCGGTGCCGAAGGGGCATGAGTGGCTGCCGCGCCCGAGGCAGCACTGGGGCGCCGTGCGTTGCCTGGATTGCCACACGCCGTTGGAAGGCCGCCACCTGTATGCGCCGTCCCACCAGTTGTTGGGCGCCGCCGAGAGCAACCAGAACTGCGTCGAGTGCCACAGCCAGGGCGGCGAGTTGTTGTCGCAGCTCTATGTGCATCGTGCCGGCGAGGAACGCGAACAGCAGGGCTTCTTGGCGCACGCCGTCTACAACGACGCCTACATCATCGGCATGAGCCGCAGCCCCACCATCGACCGCATCGGGCTCGCCGTGGTCGGACTCATGATCCTCGGCGTCGCCGCCCATGGCGTCGGCCGCTACTTGGCCCACAAGCGCAAGCGAGCATCCCAATGAGCGAGCTCTATCTCTATCCCGTCTGGCTGCGCCTTTGGCATTGGCTGAATGCGCTGCTGTTCTTCGCGCTGCTGGCCACCGGCATCAGCATGCACTTTTCGTTGGGCTGGTTGATCCCGTTCGACGTCGCCGTGCCGACGCACAACGTCAGCGGCATCCTGCTGACGCTGTCCTGGCTCGCCTTTCTGGTGGGAAACGTCATCGGCGGCAACGGCAAGCACTATCTGATCAACTTCCGCACCCTGCCGATGGACCTGGTTCGGCAGGTGCGCTACTACGTCTACGGCATCTTCGTGGACGAGCCGCACCCCTTCCACGTCAGTGCCGACCACAAGCTCAACGCCCTGCAGACCCTGAGCTACGTCGGCGTCATGTACGGCCTGATGCCCTTGCTGATCCTCAGCGGTTGGGCGTTCCTGTTTTCGGCGGAGTTGCCGGAGACTCTGTTCGGCATCGGCAGCATTTGGGTGGTCGCCATGGCACATTTGCTGCTTGCCTGGATGATGCTGCTGTTCATCGTGGTGCACCTGTACATCATCACCACCGGCGAGACGCCGACGACGAACCTCAAGGCCATGATCACGGGCTGGCACCGCGAGGGCGGGGACGCGACCGGCGGCTCCGCCACCGGGTCGGGGTGACCACCGGTGGGCGCCGCAACTCCGGGCAAAGCGGCCGGTCGAATCCGGTAGGGGTGCACGGAGGACCACCGCGGCGACCGCCGTCGGCGATTCACCCCGACGCTTCGCCCCCAGTGCACCGACACCCAGCCCTCAGCCGATATCCCAGCGGTTATCAGATCCCGCACCTGAACGCGAGCACGAGACCATGAACACCCCCACCGGAGCTCCAGCCACAGGCCCGGCACGACCCAGACGCTTCGACCCAGGCCGCATCGCGGTGATCCTGTTCGCCGTCGCGGTGCTGTTGTTCCTGCTCTACAAGCTGGTCTATCCGCTGGTCTTCGACGCCTACACCGGCGTCACCAACGCGCCGCTGAGCTACGCGAGCAGCCAGACCCTGTCCGATGCCGAGTTCGAGCAACTCGCGCTGGAACTCACCGAGTCCGCCCGGCGGGACAAGGCCGAGGCCGCGGTCACCGAGGACGAGGACCGCTTCGCACGCGACCTCAAGGTCGAGATCCTGATGAACACGCCCTCCTACATGCAGGGCGTCGAGTACAGCCACATCAAGTATTTCCGCGACGCGGGCATCCGCCGTTACGAAGGCCCTTCCACCTGCCTCGCCTGCCACGAGACCATGCAGGTGGAGCACGCCGACGGCAGCCTGAAGACGGTCGGCACGCTGGACGACATCGTCAACTCGGTGCACTTCAAGTTCCAGAGCGCCGAGGGCGGCGCCTTTTCCACCTTCGGCTACGACGGCCGCCGCGTGAACGCCGAGGGCAGTCGGCCCATTCCCGTCGGCAAGATCAACCGCGCCTGCGGCATCCCCGGCAGCTTCTCCTGGACCGGCTGGGCCAGGCTGGTCAAGAGCGCGCCGCACTCCGCGGCCGTCGACGACGTCGCCGCGCTGCCGGAGGACCAGGTGGTGCTGCGCAGCGAGGGCTGCGGCCAGTGCCACATCGGCGGCAACTACCACCCGGCCACCGAAAAGATGATGCCCGTCGGCGACGTGCCCGAGACGGCCAAGCAGGGCATCGACTGCCTGATCTGCCATGCCGCCGAGTACGACATGAACCAGCGCTACGTCATCGAGGACGAGCACGGCAAGCGCTGGAACCAGGACCGCAGCATGCGCGCGGCCCTGAGCGTGGGACAGACCCGCAAGGAGACCTGCCTCAACTGCCACCAGCACAACATGGGTGGCGATGCCTACGTCAATAACGTCGCCGCCAAGAGCCTGGGCGACAAGCACCAGCGCATCCTGCACACCGGCGCCAAGCGTGGGAACCCCTTCAGCCCCGAGAGCGACGCCCACGCCGCGGCCGGCATCCAGTGCACCGACTGCCACGTGCCCCAGGGGCACAAGATCCCGCGCGGCACCAAGGGCGTCGACCTGGTCGCCAACGACCTCCCGGATCGCGAGGTCACCTGCGAGGGCTGCCACAGCGAGGCGCCGCACAACGCCTCCGAGCATCGCGCCCTGCTCAACGGCCACATCGCCCGCATCGCCTGCGAGACCTGCCACATCCCCGCGCTCGAGGACACCAATGTCGTCCTGCGCGACTGGGTGCACCCCACCTGGGACGAGGAGGAGGGCCTATGGGTCTTCACCGACGTCTACCGCTCCGGCAAGCCCGGTGAAGGCCTGATCTACCTCTGGTTCAACGGCAACGGCACCTTCCTCGCCAACGCCCTAGGCGACAACCCCGAGGGCGACGGCAGCTACGACCCGCTGATGCACCAGATCGCCGAGATCACCGAGCCCGAGGTCATCGCCGCTGTCCGCGCCAAGGCCGAGGAGCTTCAAGCAATCTACCCGAGCATCGACGTCGACGCCTATGTCAAGGCCGCGACACAGCCCCTGTCGCAGCTCTCGCCCGAGATGCTCGCCAAGCGCCGGGAGATGATCGACAAGAACCTCAAGCAGGCCATGGCCGACGGCGAGAGCAAGATCTACCCGTTCAAACGCTTCAACGCCATGATGTACGAGGACATGGTCAACCAGGGGCCCTTCGGCGCCATGATCCTGCCCTTCGACTACAACGTGTATTACCAGACCGGTGACTCGCTGCAGTCCGTCAAGGTCGCGATCCAGGACGAGATCGTCAAACGCATGTACCAGGAGCCCTTCAAGCTGTACATGATGGACGAGTTCATGGCCTATTTCGGCGTCGAGGGCGGCTGGAAGACCCAGTACCCCATCGCCGCCGACGGCAGCATGCCCGACGTCGAGGCCAACTGGATGCGCCAGATGGGCACCCTCATGGTCAACCACGGCATCCAGCGCCAGGGCCACACCTGCAAGGACTGCCACAGCCCCGACGGCATCCTCGACTACGCCGCCCTCGGCTACCCGCCCGAGCGCGTCGAGGAGCTCTCGTCCATGGACATCGTCGACGAGGTGCAGGAGGACTTCGCCGACATCCCTCCCGCCGATACCCCTGAGCTTTCGGCCAATCGCTGATCGGACTGCGCCCCGGAGCGCCGGCATTTTGCCGGCCCCTGGGAGCGAGGGCGTCGCGACCCCGGCGCGCGCAGTCCGACGTTGCCGAGCGCGCGCCACCGAGTTGTCATTCGAGATGGCGCAGGCCAACCCTCGCCAGGGTGCCCCCGAGTCCTGCTCAACCAGACGGGGCAAGGCACATCGGTCACCCTGTCGACGAGAACTCTTCCACCTCGAACCCCACCACCGAACGCCGCTCACGGCTGAACTCCACGCCGATCAGATGGATCGGCATGCCTTCTCCGCGGTACTTGTCCGCATAGCCCCGGTCCTTGATCTGCTGCAAGGCACGGCCCTCGGGCGCCAACTCCACCACCTTGAACTCGAACAGATACAGCTGGCCGTTGAAGCGTAGCGCCAGGTCGAGCCGGCCGGCGTTGCTGGACGCCTCCGGCGTCAAATCCAAACCCAGTGAGGCGAAGTAGGCGTAGAACACGCTGGCGTAGTAGCCCTCGTAGTGCGCAATCGGGTTGTTGCGATACCAATCGTTCGGGATGCTCGCGAAGAAGGCAGTGAACAGCGCCTCCATGCCCGCGAAGTCGTTCGCGAGCAGCAAGTCGCCCAGACGCTGTTTGTTGCCGAGCATGCTCTGGCCGTTGGGCGTCCAAGCCTTCAACAGACTGTTGCTGAGACTCTGATAGACCTCGCGATTCGGGTAGCGCAACCGGTACCAATACTCGCCGAAACGCTGCTCCTCGCGCTCGATGGTCAGGTAACCGGTCTGAAACAGCAACGCCTCCGTGGCGATGTCACCCACATCGAACCGCGAGAGCAGGGCCGCGTCGCTCTGGAGCTGCCCGAGCCGCGGCAGAAACACCTCCCGCTGCAGGAGCAGATCCACCAGAAAGGTCGGCGTCGCGGTCTCGAACCACCAGGGGCGGAAGTCGCGCTTCTGGAACAGCAGCAAGACATCGAAGGGGTTATAGACCGCCTCCCCGGTCCAGTTGTAGCCGTTATACCAGTCGCGGAGCTCGGCGCGGTCGAGTCCTTCCAGCTCCGCCGCGAAGACCTGGTCCAGGTCCGCCTCCGTGTAGCCACATAGCGCCGAATAGGGCGGATCGACGGTGATGTCGTTCAGGTTGTTGAGCCCCGAGAACAGGCTCACCTTGCTGAACTTCGACACCCCGGTCAGGAACGCGAAGCGGATGTGTGCGTCGCTGTCCTTGATCACGGAGTAGAGATCGCGCAGCCCGTCGCGAATCTCGCGGGCGGCCTCTGGGCGGGTCAGGTTGTCGAGGATCGGCTTGTCGTACTCGTCGACCAAGATCACGACCGGCTCGCCATGCTTGGCGTGCGCACCCCGAATCAGAGCGGCAAACTGACCGCTGATGTCCGACTCCCGGTGCAGCGCGAGTCCGAGCGCCTCGGCATTGATGCGCAGCAGTTCGCGAAACCGCACTTCAAGCGCGGCGGCGCTCTGCACAACCCCCGCGCCGAAACTGAGCCGGACCACCGGAAACCGCCGCGACCAGTCCCAACGCCGCTCCGCCTCCAGGCCCCGGAACAACGCCTCGTTGCCGGCGAACAACTCCGCCAGCGTGTCCAGGAACAGAGATTTCCCAAAGCGCCGCGGGCGCGACAGGAAGTAATACTTGCCCTCGTCATCCAGTCGCAGCGCAAAGCCCGTCTTGTCGACATAGTAGTACCCGCCCTCGCGGATCTCGCGGAAGGTCTGGATACCGATGGGCAGCTTCTTGCGGGTGGGCATGGCGAGATCGGTCCGGCTTGGCGTAGTCGTCAGTCTAGCGCGCGCGGCGAGCGTTGCCCGACCTCACGGCTTAGGCCATGTCCGGTTGCTGCAACTCGCGCGCGTCGGAACAGAAGACGTAACAGTGCGGTACGCTCGTTACTCGGATGGCGTCGAGGTCTTCGATCAGGCCGGTCGTCTCAGGATCGCGGCGCAAACCTGCGAAGAAACCTTCGAGTCACAACCGGTCGACCGCCGCGACACCGGGCGCTCTCGCGCGGGCGGTCTAGGCTTATGGTCCGTGATAGTGACATTCTTGATGCAGATCGTCGGTCGCGGGCCAACCTAGGGACATCGGTCTGATCCTTCTCTTGGATGCCGAAAGGCGTTGAGCACTACCTGCTTTCCCGTCGCGACGGCGTCGTCGACACACTTATCATCTTTGATGCCTTCGGGCGCTCCACGCACAGGCTCACTCTCTGAGCTACCGACCGTGCTAAAAAGTAGCCACTCGGACACGCGTGCTTTCGCTCGGGTCGAGATGGTTCCACTCAAACAGAGACCACAAGGAGGCACCCGGATGCCGAGTGGCCACACCGACAACCACCCTCTCCGTATCGTCGACTGCGCCTTCGGCCTGCGCGGCGACCGTATCCCGCTCGACCACGGCTATACCTTGTACGCTGCGCTCTGCGCGTCCGCGCCCACGGGGTCATGGCTCCACGAGACCGATCAGGCCGCGATTCAACTCATCCGAGGCGAGTACGCCTCCACTGGACTACTGCGGCTGACGGACAAGAGTAGGCTGCGCATGCGGCTGTCCGCGGAAGACCTCCCGTACGTGCTCGGCCTCGCAGGCCAGTCCATCCGATTGGACGGGCACGGCCTGTGCATCGGCGTGCCGACAACCAGGCTGCTCCGACCCGCCGTCGCGCTCTATGCCCATGTCGTGACAACGCGCAACGGAGACGACGAGGCGCGCTTCGATGCCGAAATCGCCGCGCAGATGGAGCGGCTCGGCATCGTAGCCAAGGCCACTCGTGGTAAGCGGCGGGTCGTGAGAGTCAAGGACAAGACGATCGTTGGACACTCCCTGCTCGTCAGCGAGCTCAGCGCGGACCACTCGCTGCGTCTACAGGCGAGCGGGCTCGGCGGGCGCCGGAAGATGGGGTGCGGTGTATTCATCCCGTGGCGAGGATGACCAGCATGTTGCTCGCCAAGGGGCACAAGGAGGGGTTGCCGCCCAAGGGCTTGAGAGCCCACTCCGAGGATGTACTCGCCGCGGCCGAAGCCTTATTCGGCAGTGGAGAGGCGCCGACCGCGCTCGGGATCGCATGGTTGCGATTCTTTCGGCTCGGACGAGAATGCTGGTCGGTCTTCGGGGCCAACCTGGCCGCCGCCACCCTGCTGCATGATCTGGGCAAGGCCAACGACGGCTTCCAGGCCGCCATGCACGGCGAGCGGGACGCCCAGTTGATGCGGCATGAACATCTGAGCGCCTTGCTGCTCGCACACCAGCCGATGCGCGACTGGCTGGCACACAACCCGCTGCTGGAGCCCAAGTTCGTGATCAGCGTGGTGGCCTGCCATCACCTGAAGGCGCATCCGAGTCCGCCGCCGTTCGTCGGCTACCCTGAGTTCGCCGGACGGTATCCGAGTGCCGAGCGCAATGTGCTCCGCATCGCCGAGACGGACGAAGTGCACGCCCTACTGCGCGTGGCCGCGCAAAGGCTCGGTCTGCCCGAGCCACCCGAACCACCGCGGGTTTGGAGTTTCGACGGAGAGAAGGGCGAGTCGATACCGTCGGCAGCGCAAGCGGTGCAGCGTGACTTGCGGCCACTGGAACGCGCCGCTCGACGGTATCGGGCT
The DNA here is from genome assembly GCA_028277725.1 of Thiohalocapsa sp. Classification (GTDB taxonomy): domain Bacteria; phylum Pseudomonadota; class Gammaproteobacteria; order Chromatiales; family Chromatiaceae; genus Thiohalocapsa. Next base: position 93,087 of record JANQFX010000049.1, on the reverse strand, counting down.
AACGGTCCCGCACCGGACCTGATGCTCCCGGCCCTGAAGGCGGCATTGCTGGTCGCGGATTCGGCGGGTTCCGGTCTCCCGCGCACTGGCGAGGATATTCCCAGCTGGATAGCCCAAGCCTTCCCGGCGGCCCGATTGCAGGCGCAAGAGATCGAGAACGGCATTCTTGCGCCCCGGCGCAAACAGATTCAGGGCTTTCGAGAGCGGGATTTTCAACGCCGCGCTACGGAACTCGCTGCACGCGCCCTGTTGATCGCAAGCTGCGGCACCGGCAAGACCTACGCCGCTTGGCGTTGGGTCGCCAGCCAACTGGATGCCAACCCAGCCGGGCGGGCGATCTTCCTCTACCCGACGCGCGGCACCGCCAGCGAGGGGTTCAAGGACTATGTATCGCATGCACCGGAGGCGGACGCCGCGTTGCTGAGTGCTACCGCCGCCTTTGAACTGGAGGACATGTTCAGCAACCCGGACGATCCCCGCGGCGATCGCAGCTTCGAGACGGACGAACGCCTGTATGCCGTTGGTCTGTGGCGGAAGCGCATTTTCAGTGCCACAGTGGACCAGTTCCTGGGCTTCATGCAGCAGGTCTACAAAAGCGCTTGCCTGCTGCCGGTGCTGGCCGACAGCGTTGTGGTCATCGATGAGGTCCACAGCTTCGATGCCGGCCTGTTCGCCGTGCTGACCAGTTTTCTTGAGGCCTTCGATCTGCCCGTTCTTTGTATGACCGCAAGCCTGCCGGTCCAGCGGCGCGCGCGACTGGAGGGCCTGGGGTTTGAGGTCTATCCGAGAGATCTTGCCGAATTCGCGGAGCTAGAGGCGCAGGCCAAGGCACCGCGCTACCAAGTCGACTCACTCGCAGATCAAGAGGCGGCCTACGACATCGCGCGGCGGGCGGTCGCCGACGGCAAGCGCGTTCTTTGGGTGGTCAACACCGTGGACCGCTGCCAGGCCCTGACCCAAACGCTGCGGTCCCTGTCGCCGCTCTGCTATCACAGCCGATTCAGGCTCGAAGACCGCAAGGAGCGCCACCGCGAGGTGGTCGCTCGCTTCGCGGCGACGCACGATGAGGTCGGAGGGTGCATCGCCATCACCACCCAGGTCTGCGAGATGAGCCTCGACCTCGATGCCGACGTACTCATCACCGAGCGGGCGCCGGTCACGTCCTTGATCCAGCGCATGGGTCGCTGTCATCGTCACCTCCGGCAGGGTCGCCCGTTGGGCGAGGTCTTCATCTACGAGCCTGACAAGGAACGGCCGTACCAGGCCGAGGACTTGGCCGGATCGGAGGTCTTCATTGCCGCGCTAGAGGGGCGGCAGGTGGGCCAAGCCCGCCTCGAACAGCTACTCGATGATCTGACCCGGGATGCTCAGCCTGAGCGTGATGTGCTGAACGCCTTCCTCGTGGATGGTCCCTGGGCGCGGGGTGGCGCGAACAGATTGCGCGACACGGACGACTTCACCGTGAGCGCCGTGTTGGACCGAGACCTCCCACGTTGGCGTCCGGGAGCGGATGGCCTCGTACTGCCGGTGCCGAGGAGCTTTCCGCTAACCACAAACCCCGGCTTGCCGCGCCATCTGCGGCAGGCGCCCGCGAGCCATTACTCGCCCGCACTGGGCTTCATGAAGGAACCGCTCACGACAAACCAGGATGCTGACGCATGAGCGCAACACAAACGCCGGAGGAGCAGAGCCTGCTGCTCCAGTACAACCTCACCGACCTGCCGACCGCACAGCACAAGGCCGGCCTCGCCGGGTTGCTGTTGCACCTGCGCAGCCTGGAGGCTCGGCACCTCACCGCCGGCCCGGTCCTCGAGAGGGCGGACGCGTTGGAGGCAAGCATCCGCATCAGCCGGGACTCGCTGCAATGCCTGTTCGATGACCTCTATGCCGGCGCGTTGGAAGACAACCGGGTGCGGAGCAAGTACCCGAGTAAGGCGCCGCTCGCTGAGAAGACCGACGCCGTGCAACGCAACGGCAAGGAGGAGCAGGTCAAGCTGTTCTTGTACAAGGACCTCCGGCCCCAGTGCGAAGTCATTGCCCACTGGCGCCCCCAGGGCAAGCAAGATCCCTGGTTTCGTTTGTGGCAGGGGATGCTCTGGGGCGTACTGCGGGCGCAGCCCAAGACCCGAGGCGAGTACCAGAACCGGGCGGACGGGCAACCCGTGGGCTTCACTGAAAGACTTTGGCGTTCTTTGACGAAGGCGGAAGCGGGCCGCGCCAAGGGCAAGTTCGTGGTCGAGTCCATCGCCGGGTCGCTGTTCATCGGCGCCCAGGACAAGAACGCCGAGCGGGTTGGGTTCGAGGGGCACGTGGAACACAATCTGCTGCTCCATTTCTGGCCCTGGGCGGCACCCGTTTTCGTGCCGCGAGTCATCGATCCGCGCAAGGGCACTTGGGACTATCAGGGGTTTCTGCTGGCGATTCCGGAGGTCGCCGACCTGCAAACCTTCGTCGAAGATATGGAGTTCTATTGGAAATCCCTGGATGCCGAGAAGGTCGGCTATCGGCCGGCGTCGGCATTGGTCGATCTGCCAGAGGAGGGCGGCCTCGAATTCCTATATCACTTGGCTCAGCGCCGTATTGGGAAATCGCACCTGACGGACAGTCTGCATGCCGTGGAGCTCTACCACCAGCACAAGCAGGGCAACAACGTCCGCCAGCTCGCCGCCGAGAAGCTGGTGCCGCGGGCGGAGTTGCTGGCGGACTACGAACGAGTACGCGGCGATGGCAAGAAGCACCCGCTGTTCAAACGGCTGCAACTACGCAATCTGCTGGATGGCCGTCCGTGGTATTCCGGCGCCTTCGATTTGTTCGAGTGCTTTCCTTCGGAATATTTCGTGCACGGCCCCAAGACCCCGAGGGGCCGTTTCTTTGGCACGGACGTGCGCAGGCAATTCTCGGCGACCATTGCCGATATTTGTGATGAGGAGTTATCCATGTTTGATGAGGACCGTGACAAAGCCCTACAGAGCCTGATTTATCGGGTCGTGCGCAATTATGTGGAGAAGCGCACGCGAGATCGGGCGGGTATCAATAGCGGAAAGGACTTCCATCAGTTCGTTCCCGCGGAATTTGCTCGGTATCGAGACGCTAAACCGAAGGTTGCGAGCAACGCGTTTCTGGCGCTGCGTGCAAGGCGCGCGCAGGACGTCGCCGAGTACTTCACAGGCACCCTGTGCGCGCAGGGTTTTCACCTGAAAGAGTCGGATTTTCTTCTGCTTGCGGATCGACTTCTAAACGAACCCGAGCAAGTCAAGACCCTCGCAATGCTTGCGCTTTCAGCGCACTCCTGGAGTGCGCAAGGCGACAACGGCTCGGAAACCAAGCCGAAGGACGACACCTCGGCCGTTTCTGCTTGAACCGGAAGGAGCCCATATCATGAATCTATTCGCCACTGTACTAACCTACGCCGCGCCCAGCGCGAATTATCGCGGGGAGTCCGCCGAGAATCGGGCCGTGATTCAGAAGATAGCAAAGGGGAACTTGGAGTACGCAATCATCAGCCCGGAGGCGATTCGCAACGCCATCCGCGAGCACCTGCGGCGGATGGGATTGCCGTGCAACCGCGAGCGCCTGGGCGATGAAGATCAGCTTGCGGTCAAGTTCGATGACTACCCCGATCCAGACCGGTTCGCAGACGACTTCTTCATGGGGTGGTTGGTCGCGGCCGGCGATTCCGATCGGAAGAAGATTACGAAGGCATTGCAGACGGCGGGACGCGATCCCGCGCGCTTCAGCTTCCGGCGTGACTCGATCCTTCGCATGAACATGGCCGTCGCTCTGGAGCCTTATCGGCACGACACGGTCTTCACTCAGTCGCCGGCGCAGGTGGGCAGCCCCTGGAAGAATGCCGACAAGAGTCAGCTTCTACACCGCGAGACCACCTACACCGCGTATCAGTACCCGTGCGCGCTCAACCTCGATGATTGCGCGGCTCACCAGGACTGGACGCGCACCCTGCTGCAGGTAATCGGTGAGCTGAACGAGGTTGCGGGCAACCACGCGCGCAGCTACTTCGAGATGGCGCCGGCCTCGATCGTCGTGCGACTGACCAAGCGCCTGGTGGCTGGCTTCGACACCTACGGCTTCCGCGTCGACGGCGAGACGCACCGCCTCCCAGAGCTGGTGGCCGACCTGCGGGAGGGAGACTATCCGGGGGATGAGTTCCTGCTCGGCGGGCGCATCGTCAAGGACATGGATGACGCCACGCGCGACGCCCTCGAAAAGCAGGGAGTAACCCTGGAGCGCAGCCCGCAGCGCCTGTTGGAGACCGTCGCGGATCGCGCTGGGCTTACGCCCGCCAGGCGGTGACGCCGCCATGCTCTGGCTCTACCTGCAAGCGCCCTTCGCGACCTTTCGGACCTTCTCCGCCGGCAGTTTCAGGCCGACAGCGCCCTTCCTGACGCCGTCCGCCTGCTATGGGCTGTTGTTGAATCTGGCCGGCATCGAGATGCGCCGCGACGACGGCAAGTCCGCCATGACGCTGATCGGGTCCGATCTGCCCTGCGCCGAACTCGCCATCGGTGCGCTGCAAATGCCGGATCGGCACAGTGTTTACCAGCAGTTGCACAACTATCCCGTGGGCAGCAGTGGCAAGGCGCACGCGCCGGCCTGCAGGGGCAGTAAGTACAACATCGCGCCGGCTCGGCGGGCCTTCCTGTCCGGGCTCTCGGCCTGCATCGGACTGCGCGGAAACGATGCGCTGGCGGCGGCCGTGGTGGACGGTCTCGAAGGCCGCGGGCCGTCTCGTTATGGTCTGCCGTTTCTGGGGGACAACAGCTTTCTGCCGGATCGGATCGAGCCGCTGCCGGCCGCCCGAGCGGCGCGCTGGCTCGTGCCGATGGGCACGGACGAGCCGATGTCCATGGAGGCAGAGCCCATGCGGCTCACCGTCCGCATTGATCGGGCGGACATGTCGCGCACCGAGAGTCGGCTGTTCATGTTCGCGTCCGCGGTGACAGAGGCGGTGCCGGCATCAGCCTGGACCGCGGTGGGCTACGACTAGGGGGCGTTGTTGGCTCCCTTCACCCGAGCCGACAGCAGCAGCATGGCCTCGCGCGGCGTGATGACGACGACCGTGCCGGCGCGGGGGAAGTGCTTCAGGTTGCCGGTAACCAGTGGGCAGTGCGCGGCCAAGGCGGCGGCATAGAAGGGTGCGTCATCGGCGTCTGGAAATCCCGCCGGGTCTATCTCGGCCGGTGGCACATGGAGGGCGTAGTCGTCCAATGTCGCAAGAAGCTCATCGGCAAGTGATGGCGCAATGCGCAGTCGAGGGCGGCGCAGCACATCGCGGTATTCGGCGAGGATCGGCTCACACACCGCCGGGCGTACCTCGCCTGCGCGCACTGCATCCAGCAGCGCGCCGGGCGGTCCGCCGGCCGACAGCAGGCCGGACACCAGCACGTTGGTATCAATCACCAGCCGCATGGTGCCGCTCGCTCCGGGCGTCCCGGATCAACGCGTCGATCTCCTCCATGCTCAGCTCGTCCGTGCCGGTGTCGGCGGCGTTGCGTCGCACTGCCGCAAGCGCCCGGCCAAAACGGGCGGCGCGAAGGGCATTCAAATCCTGTTCCAGACCGGTTGGCGTGGTCCCGGTGAGGATTGCGAAGGGTTTGCCGTTGCGGGTCAGCACGAGTTCGCCTTCTTCGGCGAGCCGCTTCCACACCACACCCGGTTGAACGCGGAGTTCACGAACGTTGACGAAGTCCATGAGGGCACCTCTGTAGGACGTTTGAGTCATCTATCGAAGGATAATGGAGGGATGCGATCATGCAAGCGCAAACCGAAGAGCTACCCCTGCTGCGGGTCATGGCGCTGCATGCGCTCGCCTATTGCGAGCGCCTGTTCTACCTCGAAGAGGTCGAAGAAATCCGCGTAGCCGACCACCGCGTGTACGCGGGGCGTACCCTGCACGAAGGTATCGACGAGGATGGCGAGTGGACCACCGTGACGCTCGAGAGCGGGCGCCTGGGTATCAAGGGCAAACTCGACTATGTGCGCTATCGCGATGGCGCCGTTTGTCCTTACGAGCACAAGCGCGGCCGTGCCCGAGGCGATGACGCCTGGGACTCGGACCGGCTTCAGGTCGTCGCCTACGCTATGTTGCTCGCCGAGCATTTGGAGCAGCCGATACCCCAGGCGCGTATCCGCTACCACGCGAGCAACAAGACGGTGCGCGTTCCGGTCGATGAGTATGCGCAGCAGGCCGTGCACGCGGCCGTGCGCCAGGCCCGCTCGCTCAGGGCCAGTATCGACCGCCCGCCCGTTGCCAGCAACGAGCGGCTCTGTGCCCGTTGCTCCCTGGCGCCCGTCTGCCTGCCGGAGGAGGAGCGCCTGCTGCGGGCGCAGGCCGATGCCGCGACAGGTGCAGCGGGCAGGCCACCACGGCTGTTCCCGGCGGACGATGAGCGCACCATCCTGCACGTCATGGACCCAGGCACTCGGGTCGGCAAACGGGGCGAGCAGATTCTGGTTCAGCCAAGGGAGGGGGCGGAGCATGCCCTGCCGGCACATGATGTCGCGGCCATTGTGCTGCATGGCGCCGTTCAGATCAGCGCGCAGTTGATCCAGTTCGCGGCGTCGCGGGATATCGCCGTGCACTGGCTCAGCGGCGGCGGTTCGTACATCGGCGCCCTAGCACCGGCGCCTGGGGTTCAGCGGCGTTTGCGACAGTATCGCGGCCTCGCGGATACGACGTTCCGTGAACAGCTCGTCAAGCGATTGGTCAAGGCCAAGATCGAGAACCAGCTCGGTTTCCTGATCCGCGGCGGGCGCAGCCGCAAGTGCACTGAAGCCATCTCAGGCCAGCTGCAAGGGTTGCGAGCCGCACTGCGCGGCATCGAGCGGGACGACTCGGATACCGCCTATCGTGGGCACGAGGGCATGGCCGGGCGGCATTACTTTGCCGGCCTGCGGGCATTGCTCGATTCGGAGCAGACCCTCATGCGCTTCAGCGGGCGTAATCGCCGCCCGCCGAAGGACCCGTTCAATGCCGCGCTCAGCTTCGGCTACAGCCTCCTGTATCGAGATGTCATGGCGGCGGTGCTCTGTGTGGGGCTCGACCCCGCGCTGGGATTCTTCCACTCGGCGCGCAGTGCGGCCTACCCCTTGGCTCTGGACCTGATGGAGCTCTTCCGCACCACGCTCTGGGATATGCCGCTGGTGGCATCCGTCAATCGGCGTCAGTGGAGCGAAGGGCACTTCGCCATCGCGCCGTCCCAGGTCTGGCTCTCGTCGGAGGGGCGCAAGCTCGCCATCGCACTGTACGAAGAGCGCAAGCAGGAGCGGTGGAAACACCCGGTGTTGGAATACTCGCTGAGCTATGCGCGCGCCATCGAGCTCGAAGTCCGGCTGTTGGAAAAGGAATGGAGCGGCGCGCCTGGGTTGTTCGCGCGGATGAGGGTTCGCTGATGTCCCACGATCACGAACATGCCGAGAAGCGCTGGTACTTGGTCAGCTACGACATCCGCGACCAAGCGCGTTGGCGTGACGCCTATAAGGTCCTCAAGGGCACTGGAGAGCGCATCCAGTACTCCCTGTTCCGCTGCCGGCTATCCAAGACGGAGATGGAACGCCTGCGCTGGGAACTGCACCGCGTCCTCGCCGACGAGGACGACCTGATGTTCGTGCACCTGTGCCCCAGTTGCGCGGGTCGGGTACAGGTCAAAGGCCAAGATAACGGCTGGGATGCCCATCGTCCCAGATATGAGATCCTGTGACTGCGGGTATCAGCGCTTGGCCGGCCTTGCCGCCGGCCGTCGGGCTCGGAATGTCCCGCGCGGATAACCACCTCTGATGATGTCTTCAATCCAGCCATCCATGTGTGCCGTAAGAAACTGAAAAAGCAAGGTTTTTGTGCATCGATCCCGATTCGACCGGCACGGTTGTCGCGGAGTCGTCGACATGCCCGCAGAAGTCCGTGAATGCTCTTTAACAACAGGCTGTTACAATCGCGGTGTGTCCCCTCATCCGTGATGCCGAAAGGCGTTGAGCATCTGTACCGGCTGATTGCCGGCATCGATGGCGCGTGTCCCCTCATCCGTGATGCCGAAAGGCGTTGAGCTGCCAAATCGCATCGACGAAAGGCAGCAGCAGCACGTGTCCCCTCATCCGTGATGCCGAAAGGCGTTGAGCCAGATGGCTGGCGCGGACCGGGGCTCGGGCGGCTGGGTGTGTCCCCTCATCCGTGATGCCGAAAGGCGTTGAGCACACGGCGTCACGGCGGAAAACATCGCCAAGAAGTACGACTGTGTCCCCTCATCCGTGATGCCGAAAGGCGTTGAGCACTCTATAACCGAGTTCTCTCTGAACTCGGCCTCCCTGTCCCCTCATCCGTGATGCCGAAAGGCGTTGAGCACATGTGTTTGGCGAGGCCGCCTCGGCGTCAAGGATGGGTCCCCTCATCCGTGATGCCGAAAGGCGTTGAGCACATTTGCATGGCGGGTCTTGGTCGAGCTCGTATACGAGTCCCCTCATCCGTGATGCCGAAAGGCGTTGAGCACTCGATAGAGATTGAACCCTTTGGCGTGGTTGACACGGTCCCCTCATCCGTGATGCCGAAAGGCGTTGAGCACGATGCACTCTTGCCCCGTCTCCTCATGATCGCAGGTCCCCTCATCCGTGATGCCGAAAGGCGTTGAGCACAACAGAGCCAAGGCAACGACCGCGACCGCGAGACGTCCCCTCATCCGTGATGCCGAAAGGCGTTGAGCACCAGTCGCACTAGCCCAGCTCGCAGGGATTGATGCGGGTCCCCTCATCCGTGATGCCGAAAGGCGTTGAGCACTCTATACTTTTAACCAAGTGTCCGACGAACGGTAGTGTCCCCTCATCCGTGATGCCGAAAGGCGTTGAGCACCAGTTCCTTGTGGCGGCCAGGATGACGGTTATCCGGGGTCCCCTCATCCGTGATGCCGAAAGGCGTTGAGCACTTAGTGACCGTGGGCTTCGTGCCTTCCTCGTCCAGTCCCCTCATCCGTGATGCCGAAAGGCGTTGAGCACAAAACGCCGGCACCAATCACGTTGACGATGATCAGGTCCCCTCATCCGTGATGCCGAAAGGCGTTGAGCACTCGCCGTTCGTATTGCCCGTTTGCCCGATGATGTTGTCCCCTCATCCGTGATGCCGAAAGGCGTTGAGCACGAATTCCCGACGCGGTGTGACCGTCCCCCAGACGGGTCCCCTCATCCGTGATGCCGAAAGGCGTTGAGCACCCGCCGACCAAGACATCGGGTGCTTTCGGGGTTCCTGTCCCCTCATCCGTGATGCCGAAAGGCGTTGAGCACCCGCGCGTGCGGACGGCCTGAGCTATGGCACGCGGTCCCCTCATCCGTGATGCCGAAAGGCGTTGAGCACGTCCCCGGCGCCAGGTGGTCCTCGCGCTTCATGCGGCCCCTCATCCGTGATGCCGAAAGGCGTTGACCCGCTCTGGAAGTCGGTCGCGGCAGGAATGCCGCTCGCACATGCCGACACCCCTTCGATGCCGGTTGGTATTTGCCAACTAGTCCCCGCCCCGAACCTGCCCGCGCATCCGCTTGATCCGGGAGCGTTGCTTCTTGTCGTCCATGCGGCGGGCCTTGGCCGCTCGGGAGGGTTTGGTGGGGCGGCGGGGCTTGGGGACATGGCTGGCCTTGGCGATGAGTTCCGCCAGGCGTTCGCGGGCGTCGGCGCGGTTGCGCTCGCGGGTGCGGTGCCTGTGGGCCTGGATGTTGAGGACGCCGTCGTTGTCGACGCGGGAGCCGCCGAGCTTCTCCAGCCGGGCGCGCACGGCGGCGGGCAGGGACGGGGAGTTGCGCACGTCGAAGCTGAGCTGCACCGCGGTGGCGACCTTGTTGACGTTTTGCCCGCCGGGGCCCGGGGCGCGCACGAAGCGCTCCTGGAGTTCGTCCTCGTCGATGCTGATGCTGGGTGTGATCTGAAGGGCCATGTGGTCTGCCGCCTCCGGGCGGCGCGGGTGGTGCCGGCCGGGTGTCAGTTTGGAGACACGCGCCGGCGTCGGGCTATCCGCTGCCGAGTTGCCCGTCGTCGAGCAGCTGCGCCAGCCGCCGGGCGACGGCCTCCTGGCTGTTGTGTCCGGCGCGCGGCAGGTCGGGCAGGGCGGCGTGCAGGCGCTCGTCGGCGTTGGACATAACCAGCGCCCGGCCGCCGCCCTCGGCGATGAGCTGGAGCATGTCGAGGTCGTTCATGCCGTCGCCGACGCAGAGGACGTCCGCGGCGTCGAGCCCGCGCGTCGCCAGCAGCCGGGCGAGGGCGGCGCCCTTGCTGACGCCTGCGGCCATGACCTCGAGCGTCACGGGCAGCGAGAAGGTGGTGCTGATGCACCCGCCGTGGCGGTCGAGCAGCTGCCGCTCCAGCACCCGCAGTTGCTCCTGTTCGCCGTAGTAGAAGACCTTCAGCACGGCGGTCCGGTCGATGTCGGCGAAGTCGACGACCTGGTAGCGGAAGCCGGACTCCTGGTGGTAGCGCAGCAGGCTCGGCTCCTCGCGCTCCACCAGCCAGCCGTCGGTGAGGAAGACGTTCTTCTGCACGGTCTCGAACAGCGGGTCGTGCAGCAGGAATTCCACGATCTCCGGCGGCAGGCAGGTGGAGTGCACCAGGCTGCCGTCGCCGGCGTTGACGGCGGCGCCGTTGCAGCTCACCAGGCAGCCGCCGTCTCTTGCGTCGGACTCGCCCGCGACCTGTGACGCGAGCACCCGGATATCCATGACGTGTCGGCCGGACGCGAGCACCAACTCGACGCCGGCGGCGCGGACGCGGGCCAGCACCTCGCGCGTATAATCGCCGAGCCGGTGCTCCGGCGTCAGAAGTGTTCCGTCGAGGTCGGAGACCACCAGTTTGATCATGTCGAGTCGTGCCTTCACCGGGCCCTTTGCCTTCGCGCGCAGCATGGGCAAGGGCGCCCGCGCTGTCCAGTGCCCGCCCGCCGGCCGGTTGCCGGGCGCTTTGTCACTCGGCGCCGTCCTGCTCCTGCTGGCCTTGGTGCTGCTCGCCGGTTGCGGTTCCGAGGGTCGGACCCTGTCCCTGTCCGGCGCGACCATGGGCACCACCTGGAGCGTGCAGGTCGCGCAGCCGCCGGAGTCCCTGGACCCGGACGCCTTGCTCGCGGACATCACCCGGACCCTGGCGGAGGTGAACGACCGCATGTCCACCTACCAGCCGGACTCGGAGCTGTCGCGCTTCAATGCCGAGGACGGCACGGGCTGGTTTGAGGTCTCGCCGGAGCTCGTCGGCCTGGCCGACAAGGCCCGCTCCGTGAGCGAGCAGAGCAACGGCGCCTTCGACGTCACCGTCGGGCCGCTGGTGAACCTCTGGGGCTTCGGGCCGGAGGTGACGGCGGATCAGATCCCGGCCCAGGCGGACATCGACGCGGCCCTGGCACGGGTCGACTGGCGCAAGGTCGAGACCCGCATGGCGCCGCCGGCGCTGCGCAAGGCCGCGCCCGACCTCTATGTCGACCTGTCCGCCATCGCCAAGGGCCACGGCGTCGATCGCATTGCCGATCTGCTGGCCGAGGCCGGCATCGAGCACTACCTGGCGGAGATCGGCGGCGAGCTGCGCGGGCACGGGCTCAATGCCGCGGGGGAGCCCTGGCGTATCGCCATCGAGCGCCCGGATGTGGACCGGCGCGCCGTGCTGACCGTGGTGTCGCTGCAAGACCGCGCCATGGCCACCTCCGGCGACTATCGCAACTTCTTCGAACTGGGCGGCCGACGGTACTCCCACACCATCGACCCCGCCACGGGCCGGCCGGTGGATCACGCCTTGGCCTCGGTGACCGTGCTGGCCGAGCATTGCGCCGACGCCGATGCCTGGGCCACGGCGCTGCTGGTGCTCGGTCCGGAGCGGGGCAGGGTATTGGCCGATGAGCTGGGGCTGGCGGCGCTGTTCGTCGAGCGCGTCGGCGACGAGGCGCGGGTCAGTCGGAGCCGTGCATTCGAGGCCGCGGCCGGTTCAGGTCGAGCCGCGCGCCAGCAGTAGCCGATCCAGGGTGTCGCGGTAGCGGCCGACCCGTGAGCCGGCGTCGCCGATGTCGCGGTCGAGGGCGTCGATGCTGGCGTCCAGCTCGCTCGTCGCTTGATCGGCGCCGGCGCGCTCCACCGCGAGTCGGCCGCGGCGCAGCTGCAGTTGCTCCATGGCGCGGTCGAGCTGCTTCAGCTCCTTGTCGACGCGCCGCCGACGGCGGCCGTCCTCGCCGCCGCCGAAGGGTAGCCCCCCCGCATCGGTGGAGCCCATGTCCGAGATGGCCGTGCGCAGCTCGCGGGCCCGACCGCTGAGCTCCGACTGCCGCAGCACGCCCTGCTCCAGTTCCGCCGCCAGTGCTGCGGCGCGGTCGGCGTGCTCGCTACGCTTCGCCAGCAGCTCGCCGCGCTGCTCGCGCAGCCGCGCCTCGGCCTCGCGCTCCTGCTCCAGCAGGGCCCGGGTCTCGCGGATGCGCAGCTCCCGGCTGGCGACGTCGCGCTCGGCGCGCTCGGCGGCGGAGCGGTGCTCCAGTGCGCGCTCGCGCAGGCGGCGGCGATCGTCCAGCGCGAGCTGTTTGAGTCGCACCTGCTCGCGCTGCTGGCGCTCGGCGGATTCGACGGCCCGCTTGCGTTGCTCCAGCTCGGCCTCGGCCTCGGCCTGCTCCCGTTGCCAGGCCGCGCGCCGCTGCGCGAGCTCGTCGTCGAGCCGCGCGCGTTCTGTCGCGAAGCGCTGGTCCAGCTCCGCGAGCGCCAGCTCGTGCGACTTGCGGGCCTGCTCGCGTTGCTGGGTGAGCCGCTCCAGCTCGGCGTCGGTCTCCTCGGACAGGCGCCGCTGGTGCTCGGCCAGTTCCAGGTCGAGCTGTTGTTCCAGGGCGCGCAGCTCGGCCTCCTGGCGCCGGCGTTCGAGGACCAGCCGGGCGTCGATATCGTCGCGGCGCCGATCGAGCAGCTCGGACTCGTAGTCGATATCGGCGCCCAGGCGGCGCAGGCGTGACTCCGCGGACTGGACGTGCTGCTGGCGGGCGGCGAAGCCATGGGGGTCGCGCTGCCATTGCTCCCAGAGCCCGGCGAAGCCGACCGGCGCAAGACGGCGGGCGGGGTCCTGGTGCTGATCGAATCCCGGGAGATGGGCCAGTCCGCCGTCGAGGTAGCGGCGGTAGGCGAGTTGCACCGCCTCGCTGAAATAGGCATGAACGGCAGGCGGCTCGAACAACTTCAGCGCCAGCAAAGCGAAGAACAGGATACCGAGCGCCGCCTGCGCGAAGCCCTCCACCGTCTCGAAGTGCGGCACGCCGGCCTCGGCGGGGCTGTTGCGCAGCGCGCTCAGGGCCTTGGACCGGGCCGCAAAGGTCAGCTTGGGCGGCAGCGCCGGGGGCTGCTCGGCCTCCACCTCGCGCGTGATCTCCGCCACCAGGGCGGCCTGTTCGCGGCGCACGTCCTGCAGCGCGTCGGTGCGCTCGCCGAGGCGGTTGCTGAGCTCGACGATGCCGGCCTCGATGCCGGACAGGCGTGCGTCGCGCTGGGACTGGATGTCGGCGAGCTGCGCCTCCAGCAGCTGGGCGCGGGCGTCCCACTTGCGCGCCTCCGGGCCGTAGCCCTCCGGCCGGCCCTCGCGGCCCAGCACCTCGTCGCCGACCCGCTGGCGGGCGTCGGCGAGGTCGCGTGTCAGCACGTCCAGCTGGGGTGTGAATTCCGCCTCGATGGCGGCGCGGCGCTCGCGCTCGGCGGCCAGCGATGCCTCGATGCGCTCGATGTCGCGTTCCAGTGCGTCCACCCGGCCGAGCAGGCCCGCGTCGCGCTGTTCGGCACGCTCCTTGATCTGCTTGCGCAGCGTCGCCTCGCGTGTCTCGTAGTAGCGCTCCACCTGGGTCTGGTGCCAGCTGGCGATGTCGTCGGCGCGGATCAGTTTCTCGATGAAGGGCGCGGTGACGTAGAGCGAGATGCCGACGATGGCGATGCGCACGACGATGCCGATGTACCAGCGTGCAACGGGGTTGACGCTGTCGTCGTCGAGCGCGCGTCGGCGCCGCGACTCCGGTCGCTCGGACATGATCAGGGATGCATCGACGATCCAGACGATGCAGAACAACAATAAGAACATGAACACGGCGACGGGCCAGCGCAACGCGGCTGAGGCCGAGGGCACCAGCGATGCGCCGACGGCCCCCCAGACGAAGCCCTCAATGCTCGCCATGAGCAGGATGATCAACCAGGCGGAGCCGAGCCAGATGCCCGCCGCGGGCGTCAGCATGCTGCGGCCGTAGGGCCTGAGGGTGAGCACCTCGAGCAGGCTGGGGCGGCGCTCGAAGCCGGAACCGATGCCCTCGTCTCCGCGCCGGCGCCAGGAGAGCGTCGGCAGCCTCGGCAGGGCGTCGCCCAGCGCGGCCAGGCTGCGCTGGGCGCGCGTGGTCAGCGTGACCCTGCTCATGGTCGCCGATGTGCCGCCGTCACCGTTGCCGGGGCACGGGGCACCGGGCGCGAAGGCGCAGGATCCGATGTGTCTAGATACCGTGCCTGGCGGGTGTTTGCGGGCGCGGGGTGTCGGGTTGGGGTCCCGGGCTCGTTCGGGGTCATGTCGGGCTGCGCGGCTGTTGCTGGACCATTGAGCCGATTATCGCTCATCCGCCGGTGTCGAGCGGGTGCGAATCGACAGGGGCCTTGAGCTGGATGCAACACTCGGCCTCAGCGCACTTGCTGAAAAGCAACATCGAGGATAGGCTCATATCCCCGAGGGGTCTGGGGCCATTGGGCGCGGTGCCCCGTGCTCGGCCGAGCCAGCGAATACAAGCGGTTGCCCCCTCGATCCCACCGCGGTCCGGCCCTCCTGCGGGCGCCGCGCCTTGAGGGGACCTCGACTAGCGCCTTCCATGGCGGTCTTCGAGACGCGAAGAGCCCTGCTCTGGCCATGACGCGGTTTCCGCGTCGCGCGGGCGTCTCGTAGAGGTTCGAGATGCCCTTGAGTCATACGGCTGTCACCCATGCGCATTCTATTGCTGTCGTTTCTGGGTTTTCTCCCCGTGCTATCCAACGCGGGCGAACTGCGTGAGGCTGGCTGGTTGCAGAGCATTCGGCTCGAGCCGCACCGGGTGCGGGTCACGGCCAAGCTCGATACCGGTGCCAAGTCCTCGGCGATCCACGCCATCGACGTCGAGCGCTTCGAGCGTGGCGGTGTCGAGCGAGTCCGGTTCACGTTGTATAGGGACCACACGGAGCAGCAGGGGCCGAAACTCACCTACGATCTGCCCATCGAGGGTGAGGTGCGCATCAAGCGCAGCCCGGGCAAGCCCCCGGAGGAGCGGATCAAGGTGAAGCTCGCGTTCTGCATCGACGGCGAGCTGATGGACGCGGAATTCAGCCTCGACGACCGCTCGAACCTCAACTACCCGGTGTTGTTGGGGCGGAGTTTCCTGAAGGACCATTTCACGGTCAACTCGGCAGAGACCTTCGTCTTCCGCTACGAGTGCCCGCTTTGACCGGATAAGGACGTATGAACCCATCCTTCTTCGCGCGGTTGTCGCCACTGGCGATGATTGCGCTGCTGCTCGCCGCGGTCGGGCTCGGCATGACGGCCATCAAGGTCTGGCGCTACCAGGTGCCGCTGCTGCCGGAGTTGACCACCTCGGTTTGGACCGTGGAGGCGCGCATCGGCTTCGAGGGCGAGGGCAGCGGCTCGAAGGTGGACTTCCTGCTGCCCGTACCGGTGTCCATGCAGCGGGTCATCGACGAGAATTTTGTCTCGCGAGGCTATGGACTCGCCATCCTGGACGCCAACGGCTCGCCGCGCACCGCGACCTGGACGCTGCGGCGCACGCCGAGGACCGAGCAGGCGCTCTACTACCAGGCCAAGGTCCTGGGGGACGAGGTACTCACCGATGCCTCGGTGCCGCCGTTTCCGCCGGTGCCGGACTACAAGGAGCCCCTGGCCTCCGCCATCCAGGCCGTGCTGAAGCAGGCCAGGGCGCAATCGGCGGATGTGTTCTCGTTCACGGAGCAGACCCTGTTGCTGCTCGCCGACGGCGACGACGAGAACGTCAAGGTCATCCGCAACGTCGACGACCGCCGCAGCTGGGCGCATCTGGTCGCTGAGATCCTCGCCGGCGCGCGCATCCCGGCGCGCATCGCCTACGGCCTGCCGCTGGAGCGCCCGAGCGTGGATGCGCGCCTGATTCCCTGGCTCGAGGTGCACAACGGTTACCAGTGGCGCGGCTACGACGCGGCCACGGGCACCCCCGGCTATCCGCCGGGCTTCTTCATCTGGCGCTACGACAGCGCCGATCTCTTACGCACCAGCGGCGTGCGTGACGTCGGCAGCAGCTTCTCGACCACGCAGACGCGCGTGCCGCAGATGGACGTCGCCGAGCTCACCGGCGCGGACTTCCGGGTGGAGCCGTTCGGAATCAGCCTGTCGCGGCTGCCCGTGTCGGTGCAGAACCTGTATCACGTGGTCCTGATGTTGCCGCTCGGCGCGTTGGTGGTCGCCTTCCTGCGCGTCGTCGTCGGCGTACCCACCTTCGGCACCTTCATGCCGATCCTGATCGCCCTGGCATTCCGAGAGACGCAGCTGCTCTGGGGTGTGGCCCTGTTCCTGACACTGGTGCTGATCGGCCTGTCGCTGCGGCTCATGCTCGCCCAGCTGCGGCTGCTGCTGGTTCCACGGCTGGCCGCGATCCTGGTGGTCGTGGTCTGTCTGATGCTCGGGATCACGGTATTGAGTTTCCGGCTGGGGCTGGAGCAGGGGCTGTCCATCGCCCTGTTCCCGATGGTGATCCTGGCCATGACCATCGAGCGCATGTCCATCGTCTGGGAGGAGCGCGGATTTGGCGAGACCTTGAAGGAGACCATGGGCTCGCTGTTCGTGGCCGTCTGCGGTTATTTCGTGATGAACCAGACGCATTTGGATCACCTGATGTTCTACTTCCCGGAGTTGTTGCTCGTGGTGCTGTCGGCGACCCTGATGCTGGGCGCCTACAGCGGTTACCGGCTGACGGAGCTGGTGCGCTTCGCCGGTCTGCGCGGGGCGCGCTGAGTCGTGGCCAAGGACCGGTTTGGCGGCCTTGGTTGGCTCGGGCACTGGTCGGCACTGAAGCACGCCGGCGTGCTCGGCATCAATGCGCGCAATCGGCGCTACGTCATGCGCTACAACGCGCGCAGCAAGTACCCGCTGGTGGACGACAAGCTCACCACCAAGCGTCTGGCCCTGGAGGCCGGCCTCGCCGTGCCGCAGTTGTATGGAGCGGTGCGCTTCCAGGGCGAGCTGGTCCACCTGGACCGACTGCTCCGTGGATTGGGCTCCTTCGTCATCAAACCCGCGCACGGAAGCGGCGGCGACGGCGTGCTGGTGGTGACCGACCGGCGTCGGGACCTGTTCATCAAGGGCGACGGTCGGGCGCTGTCGCTGCGCGATCTGGAGTACTTCGTCTCCAACGTGCTGAGCGGCGTGCATTCCCTCGGCGGCGTGCCGGATGCGGCGATGATCGAGTATCGCGTGCAGCCGAGCCGCCTGTTCGAATCCATCAGTTATCGCGGCGTCCCGGACGTGCGGCTGCTGATCTTTCGCGGTATCCCTGCCATGGCCATGGTCCGTCTGCCGACCCGCGGCTCGGATGGCAAGGCCAATCTGCACCAAGGTGCGGTTGGTGTCGGGATTGCACTGGGTAGCGGTGTGACCGGGCACGGGGTGGTGCGGGACCAGATCGTGGACGAACACCCGGATTTCGGCACCAGGCTGTCCGGCCATGCAATTCCCGGGTGGGATGAGCTGCTGGTCATCGGTGCGCGTTGTGCCGATCTCACCGGACTCGGCTATTGCGGCGTCGATCTGGTGCTGGACGAACAGCGCGGACCCATGATGCTGGAGGTCAACGCCCGGCCGGGGCTCGCCATCCAGATCGCCAACCAGTGCGGGCTGATGCGGCGTCTCGAGCGCATCGAGGCGATGTCGACGCTGCCGACGGACGTGACCGAGCGCGTCGAACTCGGTCGGATGCTCGCCGGGGATGACGACGCGGATGGGATCGATCGGGCGCAGGCCATGCCGCCCGCGGGAGCGGACACCTTGCCTGAGCCGGAGCCATCGCGCGAGCCCCTGCCGAAGCTCGTGTCCGAGCCGCCATCGGAGCCCCCGGCGGAACCTCTATCGGAACCCCTATCGCAACCTGGACCCGATTCGCCTTCGGATCAGGCGCAGGAGCCATCGGGCGCGTCGGCTCCTCGGGTGCTGGTGGTGCGTCCCCGCATCAGGCACAAGCCCGAGTCGACGGCGAACGCCAAGCCTGGTTGACCAGAGTGGGGCAGGCGGATCGGTCCGGCGCTGCGTCGGGCGTTCGCTCAGGGATGTGATGCCAGCCCTGGCTCGAGGTAGGTGCGGCGGAATCGATCGCATCGATCGATGAGTTCGCGCGTGCTCTTCGGCATCGGCACCCTGGCGCGCACGATGTGCTTGATCAGTGCCGTGCCGGCCTTGAGGATGCGATTGCTCTCCTGGGCCTCGTGGATCTGCGCGAGGGTCGGCGCCGCGGGCAATCGCGGTTGGACGTTGCGCAGCTTCTCGCTGGTGACGACGAAGGCCGGCCAGACCGAGAAGACGTCCGGGTCCGTGCGCAGGATCTCGCATTTGCGCTTGGCACACTCCCCGAGCTCCTCCAGTAGTGGTTTCAGCGCCGGGAGCTGGTGACTGCCCTCGAAGGTGGTGGCGAGGGTCGCGGTGATGCGGTCGATATCGCGCATGGTCTGCGCGATCTTCAGATAGCGGCTCTGGTAGAAGGTCGCGATGGGCTGGCTGAAGGCCTTGAAGGGCTCCCCCCAGAGCTCGTCGATGCCCTCGTCGCCGCCGCGGTGCCGCACCAGCCGTCCGAGCTCGAGGGCTTGAAGCAGGTAGTCCCCGCACTCGTGCATCAGGGCGTCATCGGGCTCGATCTCGACGCCGTCCGCCTGTAGCTCCACGAGCTTGGTGAAGATGGTCGCCGCGCGGTTGAACAGCGCCCCGGCGAGCATGGCGCCGTTGACCCGCTTGCGGTCGGGATCGGTCTCGCGTTCGTAGGCGGCCCGGGCCTCCGCCAGCCTGATGCCGGGGATATTGATGCCGTGCTCGACATGATTGAACAATCGTCGGGTCAGGGCCTCGATCAGGGCCTTCTTGGCGGCCAAGCTTTCGGGCGGCGGCTCGTAGTACTTGATCCAGTAGCCGTCCAAGTGGATACAGGTGCGGCCGTCGACCTCCGCGATGGTGCCGTTTTCGGGGAGACTGGGGGCCTGGGGCGGCTGTTCGAGCTCCGATGGCATGGCGGGAGGTCGGCTCCGGCTTGGCGATGACCGCGAGGGCTGGCGTTGCGTGCTGTATCGCCGCCAGTTCGGAACATCCGTGGCCCGCTGAGCGGTGATCTGCTGGGCGGCGATGTTGGGGGCGACTCGGGTTTCGCGCGCCGGCCCCGCTATTCTCCGCCCGGCGGGTGTGGCTTTGCAACTTTCCACGATGTCTTCGGTTGTTGGTGCAACCTGCTGACAGACCTTGGGTACTGCCCGGTTAGGGGCTATGATTGGTCCAAGAAAAACATCGCATGAGTTGCCTCTATGCAACAGGTCGAGCCATTTGAGGTGGTGTCGGGTCGCTGCGTCATCCGGTCGGCGCGACCACTGGTTGCACTCGCGTTCGGCATCTGTGCCGCCATCGGTCCCCTCGTTGGACCCCTAGGTGGTCCCTTGGGCGCACTGGCCGTCGCGGGGGAGATCGGGGTCCGAGGTTCCGCGTCCCCCGAGGGCACCTCACAAGAAACACGGCGCCCCGCCCTGCCGCGCCCGCCCAGCCGTGCCCGGGCGAGCCGCGGCACCGTCAACAAGCTGATCAGCCGTTATGCGAAGCGCTACGGGCTGGAGTCGTCGCTGGTGCATGCGGTGGTCCGCGCCGAGTCCAATTACAACTCGCACGCGGTCTCACATGCGGGCGCCGTCGGGCTGATGCAGTTGATGCCGGCCACCGCGGCAGACTATGGCGTGCGCTCCGTGTCCGATCTGTTCGATGCGGAGACCAACATGCGTGTCGGCACTCGCCACCTGAAGAGGCTCGTGTCCCGCTACGGCGTCGGCAAGGCGGTGATGGCCTACAACGCGGGCGAGGGTGCGCTGGAACGACACCGCGGCTTTGTGACCTACGCCGAGACCCAGCGCTACACCCACAGCGTGCTGAGTTCCTATCTGCGCAGCAAGGGCGTGGGTATCTACTCCAGCAAGGCCCGTCAGCTCACCGGCGTGACCCTGACGCCCGAGATGGCGCGGGCCGGGCCTTCCGGCCCCCGCAAGGCCCGCATGGGGCGGGCGTTGTCGCCGCGGGAGCAGGCGCGCCGCATGCGCCGGGTCGACCTGTCCACGCTGTCGCTGAAGGTCAGCCCCTCGCTCAGGAATCGGGCCCTGGACCCCTCGGTGCACGACACCGGACCGGAGAGCAAGCCCATGTTCGTGCTCGACGAGCCGAAGGCCCGCCTGGACTGAGCGGATTTCCGGCGGGGCTTCGCCTCGGACCGACGCGTCATGATCGTCGCGTCTGCGGCTACAGCAGCATCCCCACCCAGGCGCCGGTCATCAGGGTCGCCAAGGTGCCGGCGACGATGGATCGAAGCCCGAGCCCGGCGATCTCCGCGCGCCGTTCGGGCACCAGACCGCCGAGCCCGCCGAGCATGATGCCGAGGCTGCCGAAGTTGGCGAAGCCGCACAGGGCGTAGGTCATGATCAGGCGTGAACGCTCGCCGAGGGCGTCCTGCGGCAATGACGCCAGTTGGGCGTAGGCCAGCAACTCGTTCAATACGGTCTTGATGCCCATCAGCTGCCCCGCCGCCGCTGCCTCCTGCCACGGAATCCCGATCAGCCAGACAACCGGTGCAAAGACCCAGCCGAGCCCACGCTCCAAGGTCAGGGGTGCGCCATTCACCGCGGGCAGCAGGCCGAGCAGCTCGTTGCCGAGACTCACGAAGGCCACCATGACGATGAGCATGGCGACGATGTTGAGCAGCAGCGGCATCGCGTCGAGCGCGCCGCGGGTGATGGCGTCCATGGCGCTCCCATCCTGGTGAGGTAGCTGGGGGAGCGGGTCTGCGTGGGCGCTCGCGGGCTGCGGCACCATGATGCCCGCGACGACGAGCGCGCCAGCGGCGTTGATGAGCGACGCGGTCAGGATGTGGCCGATGGCATTGGGCACCGCGTCGCCGATGAGCGTTGCGTAGAGCACCATGACGGTGCCGGCGATGGTCGCCATGCCCGTGGTCATGAGTGCAAACAACGTGCCCCGGCTCATGCCGGCCACATAGGGTTTCACCAGGAGCGGCGCCTCGACCATCCCTATGAAGACATTGGCGGCCGCGCCGAGGCCGAGCGCGCCGCCCACCCCGAGCCCGCGTTGCAACATGAGCGCGAAGCCGCGCACCACGAGCGGCAGCACGCGCCAATGGAACAGCAGCGACGACAGGGCGCCGATGACCAGCACCAGCGGCAGGGCGCGGAAGGCGAGCACGAAGCTGTTCTGCGGATGAGCGATGTCGAAGGGCGCAGGGCCGCCGCCGAGGTGGCCGAAGACGAATCCGGTGCCGGACGCGGTGGCGCGGCTCAAGGCCAGCACCAGCTCGTTGGCCGCGACGAACAACTGCTGCGCCACGGGGAGCTTCAGCAGCAACAGGGCGAGCGTGAGTTGCAGCAGCAATCCGCCGACCACCAGCCGGCGGTCGATGCCGCGTCGGTTTTCGCTCATCAGCCAGGCGAGGGCCAGCAGTGCGCCGATGCCGAGCGCCCCCCGCAGTAGCTGTATCAAAAGTTCCATTGTGTACTCTCCGCCCCCATTGTCCGCATCACCGGTCGATGCCATTGCAAATCGGCAGTGTAGCCGCTGGCCAGGAGCATGGCGTCGCCGGGTCTCGCGGGCTGGCCCGAATCAGGCACGCCGACGCGTTGCAAAGGTTCGTCGTGCAAACGACAATCCCGGGTGTTCGAGTCTCGAGGTGGCATCATGCAGAGTTTCACAAACGACCTCGGCCGGGGATTCACTCCGTCCCTTCGACTGGTCCTTCTGATCGTCGTGCTGGTCGCGATGGCGGTGGCCACAGCGCAGGCGAGTGCCACGCGCGACCCGGGCGAGTACTTCTTCGACCAGACCTTCGGCGATTTCAGCGAGGAGTTGCAGACCGCCCGTGACGAGGGGAAGAGGGGTGTCCTGCTGATGTTCGAAATGGACGAGTGCCCCTTCTGTCATCGCATGAAGACCACGGTGCTGAATCGGCCCGAGGTGCAGGACTATTACAAGGAGCACTTCCTGGTCTTCCCGGTGGATGTGGAGGGCGACATCGAGATCACGGACTTCGAGGGCACCACCATGCCGCAGAAGGACTTTGCGCTGAAGGGGCTGCGCGTGCGCGCCACGCCCGTATTCGCGTTCTTCGACCTCGACGGCAACATGGTGGGGCGCTACACCGGGGCGACCCGCAACGCCGAGGAGTTCATGCTGCTCGGGCGCTATATCGTCGAGGGGGCCTACCAGGACACGACTTTCACCAAGTACAAGCGCGAGCAGGAAGGCGCGGGGCAGTAGCCAGATCGCCATGAACGACTCCAAACCGAACGAAACCCTGGTCTGCGTCCGTTGCACCGTCGCCGGACAGGTGCAGGGCGTGTTCTACAGGGCCTCTACGCGGGAGGAGGCCCTCCGTCTCGGCCTCACCGGTCACGCCCGCAATCTGGATGACGGCCGCGTGGAGGTCACCGCCTGCGGCGAGCCCGAGACCATCGGCCGGCTGCGCGAGTGGCTGCGGCGGGGGCCTCCGCAGGCACAGGTGACGGGGGTCGCCTGCGAGACCATTCCCTACAGCCCCATGAAGGGCTTCACGACGGGCTGAGGCGGGGCGGTCCGCTGCAACTCCCCGAACTCCATCACGGACGCATTCTGGCGCGACCCAATCGGTTCGTTGCGCAGGTTGAACTGGCCACCGGCCAGCGCGTCGATGCGCACGTGCCCAACACGGGCACGCTCATGAGCTGTTGGACGACCGGCGTACCGGTGCAGGTGTCGCCTGCCCCCGACCCGCGCCGCAAGCTGCGCTGGACCCTGGAGCGAACCGACATGGGCGGTGGCTGGATCGGCGTCAACACCCAGCGCCCGAATCAGGTCATGGCGGAGGGCATCGAGGCCGGCCGCATCCCGCCCCTGGCCGGATATGACCGCTTGCGGCGGGAGGTCTCCTACGCGGCCGGGCCGCACTCCGGCCGTGTCGATATCGCGTTGGACGGCGGCCGCGCGTCCGACCTTCCCGATGAAGGTCTCGGCGATGGTCTCGCACCTGGTTCCCGTAATGATGTGGCCGACGCCCTGGTGGAGGTCAAGAACGTCACGCTGCTGGATGGCGACCGGCTGCGCTTCCCGGACGCGAAGACCGAACGCGGTCGCAAGCACCTGGCACTACTCGCACATGCCGTGCGCTCGGGCTTGCGCGGGGTCATGTTGTTTGCGCTGAATCGACCGGAGGGCGAGTGCTTTGCTCCGGCCTGGGACATCGATCCGGCCTATGGCGAGGCGTTGCTCGCCGCGGCGGATGCGGGTGTGGAGTTGCTGGCGGTGCGCATGCGGCACCTCGACGACGGTATCGTCGCCGCCGACCTGGTGCCGGTCGACCTCGAAGGCCCATGATCCTAGACGGAGCAGTTGACCGCGCCGACTTCTAGGCAAGGCACTGAGTTGCTTCGGGTTCCGCGGAGAAGTGCAGATCACCCATTGGGTGACGGGCGCTACGGTCGCCATGGCACGCCCCGCGGAGCGCCCAGCATCGTTACAACTCCTTGGAATAGCGTGACTATTCCGCGTCGTTTTGCCTTGCTGGACGCCCCGCGGGACGCACCCTGACGACCGTCCAACGACTCCATCTAGGATGATGCCGGCGGTCGCGACCGGGGGCAGGCGAGTGGCCACCGGTGCAGCGTGCACTTAGTAGCCGTCGATCTCGGCGAGGTCGAGCGGTTCGGGATAGGTGTCCGTGCGCTCGATGCCCGTCTCGAATTGGCCGTCCGGATAGAGGTCGATCCAACGGTAGCCAGGTGTGGCCGAATCGAGCTGGAAGTCTCTGCTGCGAGGGTGGAACTGCACGCAGGTGGACGGGGTCCCGATCAGGCGACTATCGCTCCAAGCCTGCTCGAATCCCTGGTGGATGTGGCCGAAGACGACCGCACGAAGCTGCGGGTGTTGTCGCAGTGTCTCGAGCAGCTCCGTGCCATTGTCCACTCGCATGGTGTCGATCCAGCGGCTCTGCACCGGTAACGGGTGATGGTGCAGGAAGACCATGGTCGGGCGGCCGGAGGCCGCTCCGTGCTCGGCGAGCCCGCGCAGGACGCTCGCATCGAGGTGTCCGCCTGCCTCGCCGGGGATGGTGGAGTCCAGCAGGACCAGGTCCCAGGCCCCCATGGCGACCACGCGCATTGCAGATGCCGCGCCGCTATCCAAATGGCCGACGAGCAGGTCGAGTCGGTCGTGGTTGCCCGGTATGCAGAAATAGGGAATGCCCAGGGCCGCCAGGCGTTCCCTCAGCAGCCGGTAACCTGCTGTCACCTCGTCGTGCACCAGATCGCCGGTGAGCAGCAGGGCGTCCGGTGGCCAATGCCGCGACCTAGCAAGCGCCACTACCGATTCGAAGGTTGCCCGGGTGTCCTGCCCGAGCAGGCGCCGATGCGGATCGGCGAACAGGTGCAGGTCGGTGAACTGGAGCAGCCTCACGGGCCCGGCCGCGGGCGGTGTGTGTGCGCCTGAAGCCGGTGTGCGCTCTGCATCGATCTCGGCCATTGGAGTCCTGGGCGTGCCGATTCATGGGTCCGTTCACCAACTACTATCAGGTTCCGCGCCCGGCGGCAAACCAATTCAGGATATGCGAGCTTCAGGGAATTTATCGTTCCGCCCAAGGCCGCGGCGACGCCGATACCCGTCGCGCCAGCGTTGGCACGGGCTCGATTGCATCGGCTCGGCGCCTCGCGCCCCACCCGATGCAATGTGATTAGGGGTTGCTGCCCTGCTTTTTGCGCGGGTATGGTCGCCCCTGCGTGAACGGGCTTCGTGGCGAGTTGGCTCGGGCATCGCGGCAGGCAGAGTTGCTCGTCGGCTCCTCTTGCTCGACCTAAGGCAACGCCCAAGTGCGCCAATCCGGCAAGCAGTCATTCAGGGCGTGCGGCAGCACTCCAGCCCCCCATCAGCCAACCCAAAGAGGATCCCAGCATGGAACTCAAAGGCAGCAAGACCGAGCGGTGTCTGAGGGACGCCTTCGCCAGCGAGTCCCAGGCGAACCGCCGTTACCTGTACTTCGCGCAGAAGGCGGACATCGAGGGCTACAACGACGTCGCCGCGGTGTTTCGCTCCACCGCGGACGGCGAGACCGGCCATGCGCATGGCCACTTGGAATACCTCGAGTCCGTCGGTGACCCGGCGACGGGGCTGCCCATCGGCACAACGAGCGACAATCTGAAGTCCGCCGTCGCCAGCGAGACCTACGAGTACACGGACATGTATCCGAGTATGGCCAAGGTCGCTCGCGAGGAAGGGTTCCATGAAATCGCCGATTGGTTCGAAACCCTCGCCAAGGCGGAGCGTTCCCACGCGAATCGATTCCAGAAGGCCCTCGACAACCTCGACGACTGAGTCCGCGCCGCCAACCGACAGACGCGTCCACACGCAGCAGCGATTGGGCCCCGGGCCCAACCCAGGAGACAACACCCCATGGCGCTCATCGACACGACCCCACAGTGGCAAGCCCTCGCGGCGCACTGGCAACGCATGGCGCAGGTTCACATGCGCGACCTCTTCGCCAGGGAGCCGGACCGCGCCAAGCGCATGAGCGCGGACGCCGCCGGCCTGCACCTGGACTACGCCAAGCACATCGCCACCGACGAGACGCTGAAACTGCTGCTCGAGCTTGCCCGCGCGGCGGAGGTCGAAGGTTGGCGCGAGCGCATGTTCGCCGGCGAGCACATCAATTCCACCGAGGATCGCGCCGTGCTCCATGTCGCCCTGCGCAATCGGAGCAATCGCCCGATCCTGGTCGACGGGGCGGACGTCATGCCGGAGGTCAACGGCGTGCTGAATCGCATGCGGGACTTTAGCAACCGGGTGCGCGCCGGGGATTGGCAGGGCTTTACCGGGCGGCCGATCAACGACGTGGTCAACATCGGCATCGGCGGCTCGAACCTGGGCCCGAAGATGGTTTGTACGGCACTGACGCCCTATCAGTCGGAGGCGCCTCGGCCGCACTTCGTCTCCAATGTCGACGGTACCCATCTGGCCGAAACCCTCAAGGGACTCGACCCGTCGACGACGCTGTTCATCGTCGCGTCCAAGACCTTCACCACCCAGGAGACCATGACCAACGCCCGCAGCGCTCGCCAGTGGCTGGTGGACGGGCTCGGCTCCGACGCCGCGGTGCGCAACCACTTCGTCGCCGTCTCGACCAACGCCGAGAAGGTGACCGAGTTCGGTATCGACACCGAGAACATGTTCGGCTTCTGGGACTGGGTCGGCGGGCGCTACTCGCTCTGGTCCGCCATCGGGCTACCGATTGCACTCGCGGTGGGCTTCGAACGTTTCGAAGAGCTCCTCGCCGGCGCGCACGAGATGGACGAGCACTTCCGCACCGCGCCGCTGGAGCAGAACCTGCCCGTGCTCCTCGGCATGCTCGGCGTCTGGTACATCGACTTCGCCGGCGCCGCGACCCACGCCATCCTGCCCTACGACCAGTATCTGGAACACTTCCCGGCCTACTTCCAGCAGGGCGACATGGAGAGCAACGGCAAGCACGTCACGCGCGATGGCGCGCGGGTGCCCTACCACACCGGGCCGGTGGTCTGGGGGCAGCCGGGCACCGACGGTCAGCACGCTTTCTATCAACTGATCCACCAGGGCACCGAGCTGATCCCGAGCGACTTCATCGCCCCGGCGAAGAGCCACAACCCGATGGGTGATCACCACGCGAAGCTGCTCGCCAACTGCTTCGCCCAGACCGAGGCCCTGATGCGCGGCCGCACCCTGGAGGAGGCGCGCGACGGCATGCTGGCCGCCGGCCTGGACTCGGCCGAGGCGGACCGGTTGGCACCGCAGCGTCAGTTCGATGGCAACCGACCGAGCAGCACCATCCTGATGGAGCAGGTAACGCCACGGACCCTGGGTGCGCTCATCGCCCTGTACGAGCACAAGATCTTCACCCAGGGCATCGTCTGGGGCATCAACTCCTTCGACCAGTGGGGGGTGGAGCTCGGCAAGCAGCTCGCGGGCGTCATCCTCGGAGAGATCGAGGACGGCAAGCCTGGCGCCGATCACGATAGCTCGACAGCCGGGCTGCTGGAGTGGTATCTGGCGCGACGTTGAGCCGGCCGTTTCCGGCATCGGTCGGGCCGTGTACAGGGTGCCCGACAATCCGTCTCAGGTCCCTTCGATGCGATCGTAGTATCGCGCCCGGTACAAGAGCCTAGGCTCGCCCGCGTCGCTGAAGCGCGTGCGGGTGTGCAGCACGTTGTTGCAGATGACGCCCCAGCCGGCCTGCAGGCGCAGCCGCATCATCGGGGTGTCCTCGGCCTCGAAGACCGCCCGTAGCGCCGCGACGGCCGTCGTGGTGGCCTCGTCGTCGCGCCATTCGACATTGCGCTTGCGGTCCGTGTAGCGCATGGCCAGCCGACCGCGCTCGCCGCTCGTGAACACGGGGCCGATGCTCGCCGGGCGCTGCTCTTCGCCATCGACCACGTTCGCGGGGATGGTCATGGCGTCGGCGCGCATCAGCGCCCGAATGTGCTCCGGGTCCCGGTCGCGTAGCCGGATATAGG
This sequence comes from Thiohalocapsa sp., assembly GCA_028277725.1. Taxonomy (GTDB): domain Bacteria; phylum Pseudomonadota; class Gammaproteobacteria; order Chromatiales; family Chromatiaceae; genus Thiohalocapsa. The sequence goes on along the minus strand of JANQFX010000049.1, from coordinate 65,310 downwards.
CGATCTCAGGGTCCAGCAGCGCGTTCTCGCCGCCGTCGGAGGCCGGGTGCACGCAATGCAGGATGAAACCGTGGATCTGACGCAGCGGCGGGTTGTAGTAGCCGTCCGTATGCCAGGCGATGGGCCGATCGGTATAGGGGATGAAGCCCCGATGCAGGGCATCGGATTGGACGGTGATGGACGTGATGGCATCGGCGTCCGCCCCCGGGTTGTGATCCAGCCGCCTGAGGCCGAATCGCTCTCCCAGTCGCCTGGGGATGTCCTTGTCCGGGTCGTCGCCGGTGGCGGCCACGTAGACGGCCATGTTCCAGCGTTTGCAGCGTGCTCGGATGGCCTCTGTCTCGGCGTCGCTCAGGTGTCTCGGGTCACGCACCTCGACCACCAGATCGCTCGGGTTGCGTGGCAGGTCCGCGAGTTTGGCGTCCCGCCAGCGTTGGTAGGGGGCAGCGTTGCTCAGGGACAGGGGCATCAGGTGGCTGGGCATGTCGGCTCGGGGCAGCGATCTGGAGCCGCGCATTCTAAGCCAGCGGCACGCGTGCCGCCGAAACGCAGGCGCGAAGCCGCGCATTGCGCCTGGGCAGGGGGGCTCCGGGGCCTATACTCTCAGCACCATCCATCGAACCCCCATGCTGCTGGAGGGATAGGCCATGTCCGAGTACACCTATCGGCATCTCTTGCTCGCCGTGGACTTCGCGCCGGAGTCCGACGCGGTCGTGGAGCGCGCGCTCGAGATGCGCGAACGCTTCGGTGCGCGTCTCAGCATCCTCAATGTCGTCGAGTACGTCTCGCCGGAGACCGAGCTCGCCGGTGGTGCCTTCATGGCGGAGCCGACGCTGCCGTCGGATCTCGATCTGGAGCATGAGTTGGTGGACGTTGCGCGCCGGGAACTGGATGCCCTCGGCGAGCGCATCGGCGTGCCGCCGGAGGATCGGATCGTCGAGTTCGGCCCGACCGGTCGCAGCATTGAGAGCGTCGCCAAGGACCTGGAGGTAGACCTGATCGTCGTCGGCGCCCCGGATCACAACTGGCTCAGCAGGCTGTTCGGCTCCACCTCCCGCTCGCTCCTGCGGCACGAGGTCTGCGACCTGCTGGCCGTGCGCATCCCGCAGGGCCGCGGCTCCGCCAACTGAACGTACCCCCTGACTCGGTCGCCGGAGCAAGCCGGCTGGACACGCCTGCCGATTCGACGCCCTAGCGGCAACGATGGAGCGCTCCGGGCGCAGTGCGCGCCGCGGTGCGCGTGCATCGCCGACGCGAGGTGGATTCGGGCCCGCCAATCTCCGGGAATGACCCCTTTGCCCCCATGTTAAGCGCATGCAGAAGAACGACTCGGCTCCCGACGCCTCCCGACCAGCGTCGGCGCATGCCCAATCCCAACCGCAAGCCCGCACAGACGTCGGAAAGCCAGGGGCGGCGCCTCGCTCCGCATCCCCGAATGCGACAACACCGGGCCTCGACGTCGGCGATGCCGACCTCGCCGGCTGCCTGATCCGCGACCGCCACGAGCTGCGTCGCCGGCTGCGCGGCCTGCGTCGGCGCGCGGAGCAGGGGCTGCCGGTGGACCGTGGCCTGGCGACGGTGGTCGAGACCATCGGCCAGTCCCAGGCTCTGGTGCAGCGTCGCCGCGCGGCGGTGCCAGGCGTCCAGTACCCGCCGGAGCTGCCCGTCAGCGAGCGCCGAGATGAGGTGGCGCGGCTGATCCGCGCGCATCAGGTGGTGATCCTGTGCGGCGAGACCGGCTCGGGGAAATCCACCCAGCTGCCGAAGCTGTGCCTGGACCCGGCCCTCGGGCTGGGCGGCGCCGGTCAGGGACTGGTTCAGGGGCTGGGTCAGGGGCGCGGCATCTTCGGGCGCATCGGCCACACGCAGCCCCGGCGCATCGCCGCCCGCAGTCTGGCGAGCCGGGTCTCCCAGGAACTCGGCACCGAACTCGGCACCACGGTCGGCTACAAGGTGCGCTTCCACGACCGGGTGCATCCCGAGACGGCCGTCAAGCTCATGACCGACGGCATCCTGCTGGCCGAGCTGCAGCATGACCGGCTGCTCACCGAGTACGACACCCTGATCATCGACGAGGCCCACGAGCGCAGCCTCAATATCGACTTCCTGCTCGGCTATCTGAAGCAGCTGCTGCCCAAGCGCCCGGACCTGAAGCTGATCGTCACCTCGGCCACCATCGACCCCGAGCGCTTCGCCAAGCACTTCTCCGGGCCGGCGGGCGATGCGCCGATCATCGAGATCAGCGGTCGCACCTATCCCGTGGAGGTGCGTTGGCGCCCGCCCGAGGAGCCGTCCGCCGGGGAGCGCGACGACGCCATGCAGACGGCCATCTCCGATGCCGTGGCCGAGCTGGCGCGGGAGGGTCGCGGCGATGTCCTGGTCTTCCTGTCCGGCGAGCGCGAGATCCGCGAGACTGCGGAGACCCTGCGCAAGCATCACCCGCCGAGCACCGAGGTGCTGCCCCTGTTCGCCCGCCAGGGGCCGGCGGAGCAGGCGCGGGTGTTCCAGCAGCACGGACGCCGCCGGGTGGTGCTGGCGACCAACGTCGCCGAGACCTCGCTGACGGTGCCCGGTATCCACTATGTCGTCGACCCCGGCTTTGCGCGCATCAGCCGCTATAGCCACCGCAGCAAGGTGCAGCGCCTGCCGGTGGAGCGCATCAGCCAGGCCAGCGCCGACCAGCGCAAGGGTCGCTGCGGGCGCGTTGCCGCCGGTGTTTGCATTCGTCTCTACGACGAGGACGGCTTCCAGGCGCGGGCGGCATTTACCGAGCCCGAGATCCGCCGCACCAACCTGGCGGCGGTCATCCTGCAGATGAAGCAGCTCGGCTTCGGCGACATCGAGACCTTTCCGTTCATCGACCCGCCGCAGCCGAAGCTGGTCTCCGACGGCTATCGGACGCTCGAGGAACTGGGTGCGCTGGACGGCGAGGGCCGGCTCACGGACATCGGCCGCAAGCTCGCCCGCCTGCCGGTGGACCCGCGCATTGCCCGCATGCTGCTGGCCGCCGGGGAGCACAAGAGCCTGCGTGAGGTGCTGATCATCGCCGCCGCGCTGAGCGTTCAGGACCCGCGCGAGCGGCCATTGGAGCAGCGCCAGTCCGCCGATGAGATCCACGCGACCTTCAACCACCCGGACTCGGACTTTCTGACCTTCCTCAATCTGTGGCGCTTCCTGGAGCAGGAGCGCAAGCACCTGTCGCGGCGCAAGTTCCAGCAGCTCTGCAAGCGGCACTTCCTGTCGTGGAACCGGGTGCAGGAGTGGCACGATGTGCACACCCAGCTCCGCGAGCAGCTCGCCGAGCTGGGGCTCATGGAGGGCGAGACGGATGCGACCTTCGAGGAAGCACATCGGGCGTTGCTGACGGGCCTGCTCAGCAACATCGGCCGCAAGGAAGAGCAGCGCGAATACCTCGGCGCCCGCGGCGGGCGCTTTCACGTTCACCCGAGTTCCGGGCTGTTCAAGGCGAGCCCGAAGTGGATCATCTGCGCCGAGCGCGTCGAGACCACCCGCGACTATGGTCGCATCGTCGCCAAGGTGCAGCCGGGGTGGATCGAGCAAGCCGGCGCGCACCTGATCAAGCGCAGCTATGCCGAACCGCACTGGCAGTCGGAGCGCGGCTACGTCGGAGCCTTCGAGACCGTGACCCTGTTCGGCGTCACGCTGGCGAGCCGGCGGCGGGTCAACTACGGCCCCATCAACCCGCCGGAGGCGCGGGAGGTCTTTCTGCGCTTCGGTCTGGCGCAGGGGGACTTCGACACCCGCGCCCCCTTCTGGCGCCACAACCAGGAGCTGATCGACTCGGTCCACCAGTTGGAGGCCAAGTCGCGGCGCCGGGATATTCTGGTGGACGAGGAGGCCATCTACGCCTTCTACGCCGCCCGCGTGCCGACGGGGGTCTACTCCAAGCCCCAGTTCGAGCCGTGGTTGCGCAAGGCGACCAAGCAGCAGCCGAAGCTCCTGCACATGCAGTTGACGGACCTGCTCGCCCGCGAGGCCGCCGAGATCACGCCCCAGCGCTACCCCGATAGCCTGCGCGTCGGCGCCACCGACCTGCCGCTGGAGTATCAGTTCGATCCGGGCAACCGGGCCGACGGCCTCACGCTAGTGGTGCCGCTGGCGCTGGTGAATCAGGTCGCGCCGGAGCGGCTCGACTGGCTGGTGCCCGGCCTGCTCGCGGAGCGCATCACGGCCATGCTGCGCGGCCTGCCCAAGGCCCTGCGCAGGGCCTTCGTGCCCATTCCCGAGACGGCCGAGCGCATCGCAGCAAGGCTCAAGCCTTCCGACCGCCCGCTGATCCAGGCCGTCGCCGAGGAGCTGAGGGCGCTCTACGGCGAGCATGTGCCGGAGGACGCCTGGGATATCGGTGCGCTGCCGGCGCACCTGCGGATGAAGGTGCGCCTGGTGGACGGGGACGGCCGCACCGTGGCGAGTGGCGAGAACCTGGTGGCGCTCAAACGCAAGCACGCCGACTCCGCGCCCGCAGCCCTGCCGGTGTCCGGTGTTTCAGGTACAGGCATCGAGCGCGACGGCATCACGCGTTGGGACTTCGGAGCGCTGCCGGAGCACGTCGATCGCAGGCTCGGCGGCGGCCAGGGTGGAGGAAAGGGCGGCGGTTGCATCGAGCTGCGCGGCTATCCGGCCCTGGTGGACCGGGGCGACAGCGTGGCGATCCGCGTGCTCGACGCGGAGCACACGGCCGCACGCTCCATGCACGCCGGGTTGCGCCGACTGATCACGTTGAGCCTATCGCAGGAGATGCGCTACCTGCGGCGCAACCTGCCGGGGCTCGACCGCATGCGCCTGCAGTACGCCAAGGCGCCGACGCCGGGGGGCGGCCAAGCCCATGCGCCGCCGGACTTGGCGGACGAGCTGGCGGCCCTGATCGTCGACCTGACCTTCACCGAGGGGCAGCCGCCGATTCGCGATCAATCCGCCTTCGAGGCCCGCATTCAGACCTGCAAGGCGCGACTCATGCCGACCGCGAACGAGGTCTCGGCCCTGGCCGGGCGCATCCTCGACGCCTATCAGCAACTCCGCAAGCGTTTGGCGGGCATCACTCAGATCAACTGGATGCCATCGGTGCTGGATCTGCGCGCGCAGCTGGATGCCCTGGTGTTCCGCGGCTTCATGGAGCAGGTGCCCTTCGAGCGTCTCAAGGAGTATCCCCGCTATCTGCGCGCCGCCGAGCAGCGCACCGAGAAGCTCTCGCATGCCGCCGGCCGCGATCAGCAGCGCCTGGCGGAGCTCGGGCCCCTGCTGGAACAGCTCGCCGAGCGTCAGGCCGCGGCCCGCGCCGCGGAGCGCGACGACCCGCGACTGGAGGAGATTCGCTGGATGCTCGAGGAGCTGCGGGTATCGCTATTCGCGCAGCAACTCGGCACCGCCTACCCCGTGTCCGTCAAACGGGTGCAGGGGCGCTGGCGGGAGTTGGGGCTCTGAGGCCCGGAGTGGCTGCTAGACTAGGGAGCAACCGAACACGGCGAGGCATTCTGCCCCGCAGGGGAGGCGCCGATGGATCGGCGTTTCCTTCACGACACGCGCCCCTCAAGCGGTTTCGACGCGACATGACGCTGACCCAGGAAGACATCGAGTTCATCAAGGCCAACATGGCCGACTGGCTGATCGAGCAGAGCCTCGGCAAGCCGACGGCCGTGTACGAGATCGAGCTGCGCGAACGGATGGTCCGTGTCGAGGAGGAGCTCAAGCACCAGCGTGAGTTGATGCGCGAGGGCTTTGTGCGCATGGACAAGCGCTTCGAGCAGGCCGATCAACGCCACCAGGAGTTGCGCCAGGATGTACTGGCGCGCTTCGATCAGGTCGACAAGCGCTTCGATCAGGTCGCCAAGCGCATCGAGCAGATCGATAAGCGCTTCGATCAGGTCGACAAGCGCTTCGAGCAGATCGACAAGCGCATCGAGCAGATCGACAAGCGCATCGATCAGATCGACAGCCGCTTCGAGCGGGTCGACGCCCGTTTCGACGAGACGCTCCGCCGACACGACCGTCACTTCCTGTGGCTGATCGGCTTCATCTCCACCGTCGGCGCTCTCATCGTCGCTACGGTGAAGCTCTGGTAGGCGCTGTGGTCCCCTGGTCGCACATGCGCCATGGGAAAGCGGGACGTCATATGACCTCGACTCACGCGTCTGACCCCCCCTACCTCCAGACCCTGATTCCGCCGGACGTCCTGGCGCCGAGGGATCGCTTCGCCCGTGCCCGCTATATTGCCGGTCTGGATCCGCAAGGGGACTGCGAGCAGATCGGTTTCCTGCTGGCGAGCTGCGAGTTCCCCTGGGACACGACGCGCTCCCTGGAACTCGCGCTGTTGCGCACCTTCGGCGTCGCCAAGGGCACGCCGCTGCTGGTGGACACCGGGGAGCTCATTCGCCGCACCCAGAAGCGTTATGACGACACGGCACTGATCCTGGCCGAGATCCAGGAAAATGGCGTCGACCACCCCCGCGGTCGCGCGGCCCTCAAGCGGATGAACCAACAGCACGGGCGCTATGGCATCCCGCAGGACGAGTATCTGTACACCCTGACCACCTTCGTCTTCGAGCCGATCCGTTGGAACGCTCGGTTCGGTTGGCGGCGCATGAGCGAGGTCGAACGACTCGCCACCTTCCATGTCTGGCGGCGCATCGGCGCACGCATGGGTATTCGCGACATCCCGGACGACTACGACGAACTGGAGCGGTTCAATATCGAGTTCGAGCGAGCGAACTTCCGCTATAGCGAAGAGAACCGCGCCCTGGCGGAGGCGACTCGCAACCTGATGCTGGGCTGGTTCCTGCCTCGCCCGATCTGGCCTGCGGCCGCGCCCTTCATCCACGCGATGCTCGACGAGCCCATGTTGCGCGCGGTCGGCTTCGACCCCGCGCCGGCACCGGTGCGCGCGCTGGTGTTGGGCGGTATGGACCTGCGCCGCCGGGCGTTGCGCTGGTTGCCGCCGCGTCGGCGTCCACGGCTACTGACACGCCAGCGGCATCCGAGCTATCCGAATGGCTACCGGATCGAAGGACTGGGGGCCGACCGATGAGGCCAACCGCGCGGTGCGTTTGCACAGCGCCTCTTGGCGCATGGGGTCCCGCGTCTTGGAGGTAAGCCAGACGGCGATGGGTTTGTCGGGCGTCGTTATCCCGTTGCGGATCGGCTTGCGATAATCTGACCAATTCGACCGCCGTGACGAGCAGCCTACGCCGCCGGCGCGGTCTCCGCAGAGCCCCCCAACGGAGCAGTTAGATGTTCGACAGGCTTCGGGAAGATATTCATTGTGTGTTCGAGCGCGACCCGGCGGCGCGCAACACCTTCGAGATTCTGACCACCTACCCCGGGCTGCACGCGGTGATCACACACCGTCTGACCCATGCCCTCTGGCAGCGCGGCTGGAAGTGGATGGCTCGGCTACTGTCGAACATCGCGCGGCTGTTCACCGGTATCGAGATCCACCCCGGTGCGGTCATCGGACGGCGCTTCTTCATCGACCACGGCATGGGGGTAGTCATCGGTGAGACGGCCGTGATCGGCGACGATTGCACGCTCTATCACGGCGTGACACTGGGGGGTACCAGCTGGCAGAAGGGCAAGCGGCACCCGACACTGGGGCGGGATGTGGTCGTCGGCGCAGGCGCCAAGGTGCTCGGGCCCATCGAGGTCGGCGACGGCGCGCGCATCGGCTCGAACGCGGTAGTGGTCAAGGCCGTGCCCCCGGGCGGTACCGTGGTCGGCGTGCCCGGGCGGGTGATCGAGCGACCGGTGGACCCGATGAGCAGGCGCCGTGCAGACACGGCCAAGCGTATCGGCTTCGATGCCTACGGTGCGGTGCGCGATGCGCCCGACCCCGTGGCCAATGCGATCAATCGAATGCTGGACCACATCCACATCATGGACCGGCGTATGGAGGCCATGTCCCTTGCCCTGGAGGAGCATGGCATCACTCGCCACTTCGAGCACCTGTGCGACCTCGATGGCTGCACCATCGACCCAGCCACGCCCGAGTCGACGGCGGAGACGGGCGACCAGAACGTGTCCGACCCGGGTCGCGCGCCCCTCGTCGCCGACCAGTCGAAGTCCTGACGGCCCGATTCGTTGATATTGCCCCAAGAAATTGATGGTGAAACTCGGTTATCGTAGGATTCAAGCCACAGACGAACCGTACCGGGAGGATGTTCCGTGCGTTTGACAACGAAAGGCCGATACGCTGTGACCGCGGTGCTCGATCTGGCCATCAATGAGGGGCAGGGCCCCATCGCGCTCGCGGACATCGCAGAGCGCCAGGGCATCTCGCTGTCCTATCTGGAGCAGCTGTTCGCGAAGCTGCGCAAGAACGGCATCGTCTCCAGTGTCCGCGGGCCCGGCGGCGGGTACCATCTCGCGCGGGGGGCGGGGACGATTCACATCGCGGAGGTCATCACCGCGGTGGATGAGCACCTGGACACCACCCGCTGCGGTGGCCAGGGCAACTGCAAGGATGGCTATCCCTGCCTGACCCACGACCTCTGGATGGACTTGAGCGAGCGCATACACGGCTACCTCACCAATATCAGCCTCCAGGATCTCGTGGACCGGCGCCCGGAGCACGCGGGGAACTGCAAGACCCATCGCGACCAGCCCGCCGCCGCGCGGTCCAAGGGCGCAGAGCGGGCGGTCGCCGCGGAAGCGGGCTCCTAGTCGATCATCCAATCGGGCCCTTCGCCGGGGCCTCCCTCGCCACGGTGAGCAGGCCCGGCGCCGCCTCGCGGGGTTCGGTCGTCGCTCACCTAGGCCCGCGCCGGTCCACCGGGCGAATTGGTTCCGGTGGAGACAGCGGGCGTCAGCATTGCTCCCAGGGGAGTCCACGGAAGCGCCAGCCGCCGACGGTGCTGCGGTGATGCTCCTCGTCCAGTTCGCCTTCGAATCCCTCGTCCACGTGATACACATTGCCGAGCCCCGCCGCGAGCAATGCCTTGCCGGCCTCCAGGGACCGCTTACCGCTACGGCATATGAGCACCACGGGCGCGCAGGGGCCGTCGGCCGTGCAGGTCGCCCCGCCGAGCAGCAGCTTGCGAATGTCTGTGACGAACTCGGGATTGACGGTCCATTCCGGCTCGTCGATCCAGGGTACGTGCACCGCGCCCCTCGGGTGCCCGACGAACAGAAACTCCATGGTCGAACGGATGTCCACCAACACGGCGGTCGGGTCCTCCTGCAGCAGCGCATGGGCGGCCTGTGGCGTCACCGAGCGCGGCAGCGATCCGGTCTCGCTGCCGTGGATTCCGGTCTGGTCGTCGGTTTGGGGGTCGTGCTCGGTCATGGGTATCGTCTCCTCGATGCTCGGCAACAGGACCCGAGTCTAGCAGTGTCGCCAATCGCATGACCTCCAACGATTCTTCCCTTCCCATGTCGCCCGCCGCCCGCCGCAAGGACGATCGCGATCGTGTCCGTTCCGCGCAGGAGCCTTACCTGCGTGCCCTGCTCGAGACCCTGTCCGGCTGGCCGCTCTGGTTGCTACACCAACTGGGCACGGTTGTCGGCTGGTGGATTGCCCATACGCCGAATCGCCAGCGCCGCAACGCCCTGATCAACCTGACGCTGTACCGGCCCCGGGAGAGGACGCGCGAGCTGATTCGCCTGCGCAACCGCGCCATGGAGGCCTTCGGACGAACCTATTTCGAGATGGGCCGGCTCTGGCTGCGACCGACGGACGAGGTGCTCGGCCTGATCCGGGACGTTCGCGGTGGCGAGCTGCTGCGGCGCGATGACGGTCGCGGTCTCATCGTGCTCTCGCCGCACCTCGGTGCCTGGGAGCTCGCCGGGCTCTATCTGATCGAACAGGGGCCGACGACGATTTTCTACAAGCCGCAGAAACGCCTGGACGACCTCATCGTCGCCGCCCGCCGTCGCAGCGGCGCGACCCTGGCGCCCATCACCGCACGCGGTATCCGCTCTCTGGTCAAGGGGCTGGAGGCCGGCGAGTACGCCGGCATCCTGCCGGACCAGGAACCGCGCGCGGACAAGGGGGCGGCCTTCGCGCCGCTGTTCGGCATGCCCGCCTGGACCATGGTGCTGGTGAATCGGCTGGCACGAAAAAGCGGTGCGCGCGTGATCTTCATGTTTGCTGAGCGCCTACCGGTCGCGCGGGGCTTCCGAATCCATTGCCTGCCCGCCCCGGAGGGTATCGACAGCGACGACGACGCGACCGCTGCACGTGCGCTGAACGAGGGCATCGAGCGTTGCATCGACGTCTGTCCCGAGCAGTATCTCTGGGCCTATCGCCGCTTCCGGCGTCGGCCCCAGGACGCGGCCAAGGTCTATGATGGTGGTCTCGGCGACTACGATGCCATCGAACGAGCGCGTCGGTTACTGCGTGGCTGATGTGCCCTTGCTGCCGCGCTGAGACCAGCGCAGGTGCCGAGCGGCATCAATCCGGACGCGACGTCCGAAGGACCTCTCGGATGCCCAGAGGAGCACTCCATCCATGTCAGAGTTGACCCATTTCGACGCCGACGGCGCCGCCCGCATGGTCGATGTCGGCCACAAGGAAATCACCCATCGCCGGGCCCTCGCCGAGGGGCAGATCCGGATGCAGCCGGAGACGCTGGCGATGATCGAGGCCGGCACGCACGCCAAAGGCGATGTGCTCGGTATTGCCCGCATCGCAGCCATCATGGGCGCCAAGCGGACGGCGGACCTGGTGCCCCTATGCCACCCCTTGCCCTTGTCACGGGTCGAGGTCGCGCTGGCGCCCAGTCGCGAGCCCTTGGGCGTGCGCTGCACCGCAACCGTCGAGACGCGAGGCCAGACCGGCGTGGAGATGGAGGCACTGTGCGCGGTGCAGATCGCGTTGCTGACCATCTACGATATGTGCAAGGCCGTCGATCGCGGCATGAGCATGGAAGGTGTCCGCCTGCTCGAGAAGGCAGGCGGCCGTTCCGGTCATTGGCGGCGCCAGGAGTGAAGCGACGTGTTTCATCTCGTGGAGCAAGGCGCTCCGCGTCGGTGTCGATGAATCTGATCGGTCGTTGAGGGACAGCTTCATGCATCCGGATTTCCAGCGGGCTCGCTTTCTGACCGCCGCCGTCTCGGTCGCCGGTACGCCGCTGGACGAGGGCTTTGAGGTCGCCTTCGCCGGGCGCTCAAACGCCGGCAAGTCGAGCGCAATCAATAAGCTCTGCCACCAGCGCGCATTGGCCCGGACCAGTCGCACGCCGGGGCGTACGCAGCAGCTGGTGTTCTTCGGGCTCGATGACGAACGCCGGCTGGTGGACCTGCCGGGCTACGGCTTCGCCAAGGTCTCGCTCGCCCTCAAGACCGGTTGGCAGACGCTGATGGGGGACTACCTACGCCGTCGCCAGTGCCTGCAGGCGCTCGTGGTGGTGATGGACATCCGCCATCCGCTCACCGACATCGACCGGCAAATGGTCGACTGGGGCGTGGAGGCGGAATTGCCCATGCTGCTCTTGCTGACCAAGGCCGACAAGCTCAAGCGTGGCGCGATTCAGCGCCAGGTAGCCGAGACCCGGAAACAGCTGCAGGCCCTGCGCGTCGAGTACGAGGTCATGCCTTTCTCGGCAGAAAGCGGCCTGGGTGTGGAGCAGGTGCAGGCAAGGCTCGCGTATTGGCTGGGGCTGCTGGACCGCGAGCCGACCTCGGCGGTGCGAGGCAGCAAGTTCGGCTGAGGCCCGGCGAGCGGTGCCCGCACGACCGCCCAGCCAGCGGTTGCGGTGCTCAGAATTCCCCGGCCGCGGCGCCTTGCATGATGGCGCGGATGCTGTTGCGTACCCGCATCGCCTCCGACTTGAGCTCCGGGGGCAGGGGCTGGCCGCCGTGGATCATTAGGTCGAGATTCATGGAGTAGAGGCGCAGGTTGCCCTCGGAGTCCTCGACCAACGCAATTCGGCAGGGCATGAAACCGCTGTAATGGTCGCGGTACTCGAGCATCATCCGGCCCACCTGCGCGTCGCAGAAGGAGAGGAAGTTGACGTACCGATAGGGTTCGCCGGTGATGGCCTGGACCTGCTTATAAAAGGGCGATTCTCCGACGAAGAGCAGGTTGTCGGACGTCGCCAGGCTCTTCAGCGACTCGACCACGTCGTCGGTGCTGAGTCCTTCCTCGACTGGGATCTCCCACATCATTGCCACGCCGGGGTCCCCGGTCTCCAACAGGCGCCCGGCGAACTGCGCATAGGCCTTGGGAAATCCGGGGTCGAAGCCCGCGAGTTTGGGGCCGAGCATCGCGGCACCGACGCCGACGACCACGAGTGTGATCAGGCCGATGACCGCGAGCAGATTGCGAATCAGGTTCATGTCTGCCTACCGTTGACGGTTGGGTAGATCGGCGGATGCGGCCGGCCCGGCACCGACTCCGGCCGGGCCGACCGCATGCCGCATCAGCCGGCCGGCTCGGGCTGCTGAGCGGGGGCCGGTGCCGCAGGCGCGGCCGGGGCGGCGCCCTCGGGCTCTGCGCCGGTGCCCGGCATCGGCATGGGTGCGGGCATGTCCGGCCCCATACCGTAGGGCATCATGCCGTGATGACGCGGGCGCATCTGGCCATGGTGAGCGCGGTTGCCGAACAGGGCTGCAATGGCCTCCTTCTGCTCGTCCGTCATCGCCTCGATGGTGGAACGGTACTCCTCGTACTTCTCCATCATCTTCTTGTGGCGCTCCTCGGCGGCCACCCAGGGCGGAGTCTCCGGCAACTCACGCCCCATCTCGGCAGCCCGGGCCCGCATGGCTTCCCAGCGCTCCAGGCGCTTGGCCTCGAACTCTTCCTTGGTCATCGGTTCGGGGCGCTCCATGCCGGCGGGCGGCGTCATGCCCTCAGGCATTGCCGGGGGTTGCGGTACATCACCGCGGGCCCACGGCGGTGTCTCGGGGAGTTCCAGGCCCACCTCCTCGGCACGGTTGCGCAGCTCTTCATAGCGCTTGTTGCGCTCGGCCATGGCCTCCTCGAATCGCGCCTCCATGGCTGCGCGTGGGTCTGCTGGCGCTTCGGGGGCAGCCGCGGGGGCCGCAGCAGGTGCAGGGGCTGCAGCAGGTGCAGGCGCCGGTGCCGCTTCAGCTGGTGCGGCTGCCGGGGCGGTTTCGGCATGGACGGGGCCCAGGCAAAGCCCGAGAACGGCGGCCGAAGCACAGAGCAGCTGACGTTTGCTGTCGATCATTCGGATCACTCCTCGATTTATGGTGGTTGGGGCGACTCATCGCGGTGGGGTATCCGCGGCCGGTTCGAATCGCGTTGCGCCCGGGCGACCGACGGGGATGCACCACGGGCGAAACGAGGCGGACCATAGCATGGTTGGTGTAGGGAAAAAACGCCGCGGCGCTCCGTGCTGGAGGGGCATACGCGCGTGGATGAGCTGCTGCGGAGTGGGGGGAGGCGCGCCCATCGGTGACGTGCCGCCGCTAGAGGCCGAAGCAGAAAACAATCCCAAGATCGCGCTGGCCCGCCATGACGACCTGACTCAAACTCGACCGCCATCGACATACTCTTGGCGGCTGGGACCCCGGCTGGATCGCCTGTGCTCGCCGCATCTGCGCGGACTCGAGCGGGGTTCGCGGTTTCGCCTTGCTACAATCGGCGCCCGCCGTGCTGATCTGGACGACCCCACTATGCTGACTATCGATGACCTGATGACCGACAGCGGTGTCAAGTTCGGCACCAGCGGTGCCCGCGGGCGCGTCGTCGACATGACCGATCGGGTCTGCTACGCCTACACCCTGGCGTTCCTGCAGCACCTGCGCGCCCGGCATGGTCTGTCCGGCCACGCGCAAGTGGGTATCGCCGGCGATCATCGCCCGAGCAGCCCGCGCATCCTGGCGGCCTGCGCCACGGCGGTTCGGGCGATGGAGTGCGAGCCGTGCTACCTCGGCGAGATCCCGACGCCGGCCCTCGCGGCCTACGGCATTGCACATGGCATGCCGACGCTGATGATCACGGGGTCTCACATCCCTGAAGACCGCAACGGGATCAAGTTCAACCTGCCCACCGGCGAGATCCTGAAGGACGACGAACAAGCCATCCGAGCTGAGCTTGTGGACATGCCCGATGCCGCGTTCGATGCCGACGGGCGATTCCGAACCGCCCCGCTGCTGCCGGATCGGGATGACGCGGCATTGTCCGCGTACGTGGCCCGCTATCTCGAGTTCTTTCCGGCGGACTGCCTGGCCGGGCTCCGGGTCGGTGTCTATCAACACTCCAGCGTTGCCCGCGATGTCTTTGTGACCATCCTGAGCGGGCTCGGGGCAGAGGTGACGGCGCTCGGGCGCTCGGATCGGTTCATCCCCGTGGACACCGAGGCGATCCGCCCGGAAGACGTCGAGCTGGCTCGCGACTGGGCGGCCGACGGGCGCTTCGATGCGCTGGTGTCCGCCGACGGCGACGGCGACCGGCCGCTGGTGGCGGATGAGCAGGGCACCTGGCTACGCGGAGACGTCGCTGGCATCCTCTGTGCCCGCGAACTCGGCGCCCGCGGTGTCGTGACGCCGGTGAGTTCGAATACGGCAGTGGAGCGCTCCGGCTGGTTCGAGGCGGTCCTGCGCACACGCATCGGTTCTCCCTACGTCATCGCCGGCATGCAGTCGCTGAGCGCGGAGGGCATCGCACCCGTGGTCGGCTACGAGGCCAATGGGGGGTTCCTCACCGACAGTGACATCGACCGCGACGGCCGCCGCCTTCCGGCGCTGCCCACCCGCGATGCCCTCATCGTGGCCGTGAGCATCCTTGCCGCCGCCCGCCGCCGTGGCCTACCGGTGTCCGCCCTCGGCGCCGAGCTGCCGGCCCGTGTCACCTACAGCGATCGCATCAAGGACTTCCCGACGGAGCTCAGTGAGGAGCGGCTCGCGGCCTTTCGCTCCGATGACGACGCGGCGAATCGAAGTGCCCTCACCGCTGTGTTCGGCGCCGCGTTCGGCGACGTCGCGTCGGTGGATCACACCGACGGCGTGCGCGTGACCTTCAGCAGCGGTGAGATCGCGCACCTGCGCCCATCCGGCAACGCACCCGAACTGCGCGCCTACACGGAGGCGGACGGCTTCGAGCGCGCGCGCGACATGAACAGGATCTGCCTGGACATCCTGCGCGGCTGGCGTGACTGAATCGGGCGGAGCCTGCCTCGGGAGGACCTGGGCGCTCCGGGTGGTGATCACGGGGACCGGCCCGACGGATCACAGTCATCGGGCCAGTTCCGCATAACGAAAACAGTCCGTGGTGTGATCCATGACCATGCCGGTTGCCTGCATGTGGGCATAGACGATGGTGCTTCCGACGAAGCTCATGCCGCGTCTCTTCAGATCCTTGGAGAGGCGGTCGCTCTCCGCACTGGTTGCCGGCACATGTGATAGGTCTTTCCAGGAATTGATGATCGGCTGGCCGTCGACGAAGTCCCAGATATAGCGGTCGAAGGTTCCGAACGTCGCTTGGATCTCCAGGAAGACCCTGGCATTGCGCACGGCACTCTGGACCTTCAGCCGGTTACGGACGATTCCCGGGTCCCGTAAGAGTGCGTCGATCTTCGTCTGGTCGTAACTTGCGATGCGCTCGGCATCGAACTGATCGAAGGCCCTTCTGTATCCCGCGCGTTTGCGCAGCACGGTGTCCCAGCTCAGCCCGGCCTGAGCGCCTTCGAGCAGCAGAAACTCGAACTGACGGCGATCGTCGTGGACAGGTACCCCCCACTCTTCATCGTGGTAGGCGAGCGTATGGGGTTTGCTCAGTCCCACCCAACCGCAGCGAACCTTGGAATCGGTGCTCAATCGATTGTCCTCCCGTCGCGTGCCTTTGAACCTAGATGGAGTCGTTGGACGGTCGTCAGGGTGCGTTCCGCGGGGTGCTGAGCAAGGCACAGCGAGGCGGAATAGCCATTCTATTCCAACGAGTTGTAACGCAGCTCAGCGGCACGCGGGGCGTGCCCTGGCGGCCGTAGCGGCCTTCATCCGGCGCGTGATTTGCGAAGAACGCATGAATTCCAGACGGCACAGACATTTGCGCACGGGACTGAGCGATCAACTGCTCCATCTAGGTTGAACAGACCGCCGACGCCAGGCCCGCGGTCACTGCTCGGATCAGAGGCTCAGTAGCCAGGCACCGACTCCGCAGAGCACCGAGAACAGGGCCAGCGCCTGCACCTCTCGTGCGGCATCGGCTCGTCGGGTCAGGGCAATGGCCCGGGCTCGGGGACTGGGGGTCCGATTGTAGCGCTTCATGTTCAGCACCCCACCATGCTGCTGTCCGCGAGAATCTGCGCCTCGATGACGCGGTCGAAACTGGGGTTGCGCGGCTCGATCGGGTCGCTTGCAATCGGCTGCAGGCGGGCCTGTGTGTCGAAGCCGTGTGTCGGGGAAGCGTAGCCGTAGGGCTCATGGTCGTCCCCGGAGTGCAGCACGCTGTCTGCGTAGCCGTCTGTGTCGAGGGTCGGGTCGTAGAGGCAGCGCATGGTCGTTTCCTCCGCAAAAATGAACTTGTCAGAGGGCCTCGGCGCGATCGCATCGCCTTGGGCCTGTCCTGACCTTAGCGAACGCCGTGCCAAAGCAATGCGTACTGGGTCACCAGATGGCGAGGTCGTACCGACACGGCCAATAGCCTATTGACCTGCTTGGTTTTATCGGTGTGCCTCGTCGTGGACTGTGTCGGCTGCAGGGTCGCGGTCCGGTGGCGGTCGCGGCCTTCCATGCACGTCCGTGCAAGCAGATGGGTCGCGGTTGCACCGTTTGTGCGCAGCGACGTCCTGCATCAGCGGAATCGCTTGCCGGGTCTGCTCCCGTGCCCTTCGGAGTCTCGGGCTCCGGACGGAAGCCTGTGGCACGGGGTCGGTCCTGTCTCGGCAGGGGAGAGTGGCCGGAGGGTAGTCGCTCACGCCAAGTCCGACTGCCTTCGGAGCCCGACATTCGCCGGCCCGGCGTTTGTCGGCTCCGCTTCGACATCGGCTCAGTGGACGCCGCTCACCGGCATCATGTCGACATCGCAGGCGCCGCCGACGCTGACGCGGGTCATGCGAGCGCCGCCGCGACAGGACTCGCCCTGATCCTTGATGCGGCAGTTCAGCGCGACCGGCTTGCCGGCGGTCAGCCAACTCGGCGTCTTGCGGTAGCGGCCCACCTTGCTGAAGCTGCAACCGCGGGAGACCCCATAGGCCGTGCAGCCGCCGCCGCCGCCGAGCCGCACCTTTCTGCCGTCGACGATGAAGCCCGGATAATTGTCTTCGACGCGAATGGCATCGCCCCAGTCCTCCATGTCGAAGCGGAACTCCCTGAACGCGTAGCCGTTGCCGACCCTGCGGCCGACCTCGATGCGGGTATTGGCGATCAGGGCATGGTCCCCGCCTTTGCTGGCCACGGCGCCGGACATGTACTCGATGCGGTCTTGCTGCGGGAAGCACTTGCCCATGGCTGGCGGGTGATAGTAGTGGCGCATCGCGGTCAGGTCCGACTGGGAATTGCCCGGAAACACCTCCCGCAGGGCGGAGTCACCGCCGTAGAGCAGGCGCTCGGCGTCGCCGACGCTCTGGGCATACATGGCCTGGATACGGTCGTAGAAGTCCTTGTTGGCGAGGTCCGTGCGCAGGTAGCAGGCCGTGAGCCCGGAGATCATGGTCAGGTACTCGTCCCAGATGTTGTACTGGGACACATCCGAGGCCACGCCCTGGAAGTCGCCCGGGAAGCGGCAGCCCTGTCGGCTCAGGCACTGGCCCACGGCCCGATTGCGAACCGACAGCACCACGGTGTTGCGCTCGCAGGCGCCGTAGGCGGAACAGCCGCGGTCGAGGTGACCCTCGTAGATGGCGGTGCGCATGCTGTAGTCGAGGTGTTTGGCCTGGGCCAGGGTCTGTTTGTCCCACTTGCCCGTGTTGCGTGAGATGAAATTGTCCCAGGCGGACGCGAGCCGGGCGCGGCGCCCGGGCATGCGCTTGTTGACGGAGGCGCATTGCGACGAGTTGTGGAAGCTGCGCACGATGCTGTCCAGCGTGCCCTTGCCCCCACGCTCGGCGGCCTTTTGGTCGCCGCGGCCCGGTGGGTCGAAGAAGGGTGACTTCTCGAGCGCGTAGAGGTCGCGCACGCTGACCACGCGGTTCACGCCCGGCCCGCAGTGGTGGTTACGGACCTGCTTGTTCTTCTGCGCGGCCACTGCGCGCTCGAAGGCGCGGGTGGCGGACTGGTCCGACGCCCGAGCCGAGTCGACCACGACCTCGAAGCCGACGTAGGGCGTGCCCTTGCCGTCGGTGAGCGGGCGGCCGTTCTTGATGACCAGACAGGGGATCACGGCAGTACCCTGGGTCATGCTGCCGGCCTGGGCACCGGGTCCATTGGCGCCGATGCGGTAGGTCGGCACCGTCAGCGAGCCATTGAATTTGTACAGGGTCATGACCGGTGCCGCCGGAATGGCGTGGGCGGCGACTGGCAGGAAGAGTGCGATTGCCAGCAGGGCGCGCTGGAGGGCGAATCGAACAGTCTGTTGCATGGTCTGCGCAAAGGGTCCCGTGGTGTTGAATCGATGAAGCCGGAGTTCGCCAGCACGGAGCCCGATATCCAGGGCCGCGGCGGCGGCCGGGAAACCCGAACGCTGGCGTTGCACGCGTGGTCGAGGAACGGAGCCTCGGTGGTGATGATGGCACAGTCTCGTGATCGGCTGGCGAACGGGACAGGTCGGTTGCCGCCTCTCAGTGGACAATCCGGGCGGCGTCCGCGAGCGCGCTGCCCGGCCCCCGCGTGTTGGCACAGTCGATCCGGGGCGCAGGCGTAAAAAAGCCCGCACGATGGCGGGCTTTCAGGGGCGGGGCGGCACAGGGGAAGGCCGCCGGCCAGGCTGGACTACATCTCGAGTTGAACACGCAGCTTGTTCATGGCGTTCTTCTCGATTTGCCGGATGCGCTCGGCGGAGACGCCGAACTGCTGTGCCAATTCGTGCAGGGTTTGCTTCTTCTCGGTGAGCCAGCGTTCGCGCAGAATGGTCTTGCTGCGCTCGTCGAGCCCTTCCAGCGCGGCGAACAGGCGCTTCTTCTGGTGTGCGTCGTGGTCTTCGCGCTCTAGTTTCGCGGCCGGTTCCATGCGTGTGTCAGGCAGATAGGTCGAGGGTGCGGATGGGCCCTCGTCATCGTCGTCATCGTAACCGTCGAAGGCCATGTCGTGGCTCGCCAGGCGCGACTCCATCTCCAGAACGGTCTCCGGCTTGACGCCGAGGTCGGCGGCGACGTCGTCCACCTCCTGCTTGGTAAACCAGCCGAGGCGCTTCTTGGCGCTCCGGAGGTTGAAGAAGAGCTTGCGCTGGGCCTTGGTGGTGGCGACCTTCACGATGCGCCAGTTACGCAGGATGTACTCGTGGATCTCCGCGCGAATCCAGTGCACGGCGAAGGACACCAGCCGCACGCCGACGTCGGGCTCGAAGCGGCGCACCGCCTTCATCAGGCCGACGGTGCCCTCCTGGATCAAATCGGGCAGCGGCAGGCCGTAGCCGAGGTAACCGCGGGCGATGCGGATGACGAAGCGCAGGTGCGAGAGCACGAGCCGGCGTGCAGCCAGCATGTCGCCCTGGTCGCGCAGGCGTAGGGCCAGGCTGCGCTCTTCCTCCTGAGTCAGAACCGGAATCTGGTAGGCACTCGCGATGTAAGCATCGATCGTGCCCGTCGACAAAGAGCCGATGCTTGCGATGTCTTGCGTCGTGGCGTCAGTCATGGGTTCTATTCCTGAGTAGTTTTCTCGGAAATTATGCTATCAAGCCGACGCGGCTTTGACAACACGGGTCGCCGGGTTTTCGAGCAGGTTTTGAACGGAAAGTTCCTGCGGCAAAAGCTGGACAATTCCGACTTGGCTTCATGGTAGTGCAAGACCGGCCCTGCGCAACGCATTTTTCGAATTCTTTCCTTTTTGTCCGACGAACGGGGCGATTCTTGGCCTTGTCGGTGCCTTATTGTTTGCGCTATGTCATTGAAATGTTGCAAGTTATAGGTGAAAACCCGAGGTTCCGACGTGGTTTGCGCGATGTCTTGGCCATGTCTGGTTTCGCCCTGCGGTCGGCGTCCGATCGCGGGCTGGGCATGTCGAGGACGGTTTCTCGAATGTCCAGATCGAAATTCCGAACCGCGCACATCGCAAACACGCTGGCCAACGCCCGGGCGGCTTGCAGACCAGGCGTGCGCTTGCAGCCAAGGCAGGAGAAGCCGAGGGCAGCTAAACGCCCTCCGTCGATGCGTCCGCGGTTCGCTAGCCTGTGCGCTCAGTCATCCCCGACGCAGGGGTGGCGTTCGATTCCGGCCTCCGCCATGGCGACGGCGCGGAACACGGCGCGGCCCTTGTTCATGGTCTCTTTCCACTCCAGCTCCGGCACCGAGTCTGCCACGACGCCCGCGCCGGCTTGAATGTGCAGCGTGCCGTCCTGGATCACCGCCGTGCGAATGGCGATGGCGGTATCCATGTTGCCGTTGAAGGCCAGGTAGCCGACGGCGCCGGAATAGACGCCACGCTTTACGGGTTCCAACTCGTCGATGATCTCCATGGCGCGGATCTTCGGCGCGCCCGATACGGTGCCGGCGGGGAAGGTCGCGCGCAACACGTCGATGGCACTCAGGCCCTCGCCCAGGGTTCCGATCACGTTGCTGACGATGTGCATGACGTGCGAATAGCGCTCGACGATCATCTTCTCCGTCAACCGGACGCTGCCGGTCTCGGCGACGCGCCCGCAATCGTTGCGGCCGAGGTCGATGAGCATGAGGTGCTCGGCGAGTTCCTTCGGGTCCGCAAGTAGCTCCGCCTCCAGGTCCGCGTCCTCCTCCGCCGTGTAGCCGCGCCGTCGGGTGCCGGCGATGGGGCGCACGGTGACCACACCATCCTCCAGGCGCGTCAGGATCTCGGGCGACGAGCCGACCACCTGGAACTCGCCGAGATCCAGGAAATACATGTAGGGCGACGGGTTGAGGCCGCGGAGCGCCCGGTACAGATCCAGCGGAGGGGCCTGGAAGGGGATCGACAGGCGCTGCGAGAGCACGACCTGCATGCAGTCGCCGGCGAGGATGTACTCCTTGATGCGATCCACGGCGGCCTCGAAGCCGGCCTGGCTAAAACCGGATACGAAGTCGGTCTCGGCGATGCGACGACCGACGGCGCGCGGGTTGCGCGGGGCGCCGCGCTGCATCTTTGCCACCAACGCGTCGATGCGGGCCTGTCCGGTGGCGGGGGTGTCGCCGGCCTCCGGGTCCAGGTGCACGATGATGTAGATGCGCCCGCGCAGGTTGTCGAAGACGACGACCTCCTCGGAGAGCATCAACAGGATGTCCGGGGTGCCCATTTGGTCTGGGTTTGGACAGTGGGCCAGTTTCGGTTCGATGTAGCGCACCGTGTCGTAGCCGAAATAGCCTACCAGTCCGCCGGCGAAGCGTGGCATATCCGGGTGTTCGGCAACGCGATACCGGGCCTGGAATTGCTCGATCCAGGCGAGCGGATCCTCGGCCTCGGCCGCCTCGATCAGCTGCCCGTTGCGCTCCACGACGATGCGGTGGCCGAACACCTTGACGATCGTCTGCGCCGCTAGGCCGATGATCGAGTAACGGCCCCACTTCTCGCCGCCCTGAACGGACTCGAATAGATAGGAATAGGGTCCCGCGGCGAGTTTGAGATAACAGCTCAGCGGTGTGTCGAGGTCGGCGAGGACCTCACAGACGAACGGGATGCGGTTGTGCCCCTGGCGGGCCAGGGCGGCGAAGTTCTCGGGTGTCATCGAACGGGCTCCAGACGAACGGACATTGGATGCTCGGGGGCGAGGCGTCAGCTGCGCCATCGGCATCCGGGGGTTGCCTGCTCTGTTCGATGATTCTGGTTCATCGGCTCGCTTGTGGCGGTTGGCTCGGGCGCCGCGTCTGTGCTGTCGACCGATTCGGCGCTATGGCGGGGCCAGTAGCCCGTCCAGCTCCATCAGGGAGTCGATGACGGCGTCCGGCTCCGCCTCGCGGATGTCGACGCCATGATTGTAACCATAGCTGACGCAGACAATCGAAAATCCGGCCGCCCTGGCCGCCTTCACGTCGCTGACGGAATCGCCCACCATCAGCGCGTCTGCCGGAGCGACGCCGAAGTACTCGGCCGCGTGCAGCAGCGGTAGCGGGCTTGGTTTCTTCTCGGGCAGGGTATCGCCGCTGATGACGATGGCAAAGCGTTCCGCGACGCCCAGGGAAGAGATCAGCGGCTCGGTGAAGCACGCCGCCTTGTTGGTCACGCAGCCGATCTTGAGACCCCGTGCCGCCAGGGCGTCGAGACCCTCTTGCACGCCGGGATAGAGTCGTGAGTTCTTGCCGTTGTGGGTCGCGTAGAGCTGGGCGAAGATCGGGTAGGCCCGAGCGTAGTCTGCGGCATCCGGCTCGCCGTCCAGGCAACCGACAAGCGCGCGCTGCACCAGCCGCTCGACGCCGTTGCCGACCCAGTTGCGCACGGCCGCCTCCCCGCGCGGCGGGCCACCCAGCTCGGCCATCATCAGATCGACGCTACGGGCCAGGTCCGGCACGCTGTCCACGAGGGTGCCGTCCAGGTCCAAGAGGGCCATTTTGGGGGTGAATACTGACTTCATGCGGGTGCTGCGTCGAGGGTCCGGGAGGGGGCGGGTGATACTGCGCTGGCATCGGCGGGCGCGGCTGCTGTGCCGCTGGTCCGCAATCCGGCCGCCCTGGGTCGGCGCCTCAGCGCCGCCGAAACCCGGCCGGGCAAACCATTGTCATCGCGTATGGAGGTTGGTGCTTAGGGGCGTTCCCTGGCCGGCGCTTGGTCGGCCGCTCTGGTCTGCTTCAGGGGCGGCGATCGTGCTCTCGCATCGCCTCGGTGCATGGCCTCCTCCAGCGTCGGCCTGATCTTGGAGCCACGGAGCGTCCCTGCTCTGCACGATGTGGGCGCCGGCGATTCAGCCGCCAGCCGACCCAAGCGCCTCGCGCATCTGCCCGATGATGCTGTCGTAGCGGTTCGGATCGCCGTCCTGGCCCTTGCCGAAGATGCCGGAGCCGGACACGAAGGTGTCGGCGCCGGCGGCCTTGATCTCGGCGATATTGTCGACTTTCACGCCGCCGTCGATCTCCAGCCGGATGTCACGGCCCGAGGCGTCGATGAGCTTGCGCGCCTCTCTGAGCTTGTCCAGCGCGGACGGGATGAAGCTCTGGCCGCCGAAGCCTGGGTTCACGGACATGAGCAGGATCATGTCCACCTTGTCCATGACGTACTCCAGGTGCGACAGCGGCGTGGCCGGGTTGAACACTAGGCCGGCCTTGCAGCCCTCGCCGTGAATCAGCTGCAGCGTGCGGTCGATGTGCTCGCTCGCCTCCGGGTGGAAGGTGATGTAGGTGGCGCCGGCCTTGGCGAAGTCCGGGATGATCCGGTCGACGGGCTTGACCATCAGGTGGACGTCGATGGGTGCGGTGACGCCGTGCTTGCGCAGGGCCTCGCAGACCAGCGGGCCGATGGTCAGGTTCGGCACGTAGTGGTTGTCCATGACGTCGAAGTGGACGATGTCGGCGCCGGCGGCCAGGACGTTGTCGACTTCTTCGCCGAGCTTCGCGAAGTCGGCGGACAGGATGGACGGGGCGATCAGGTCTTCTACGGCCATCGGCATTCTCCGGTGGGGCGTGGCCGGCTTGCGGGCTGCGGCCGGCTCGAAAAAAGAGTCAGCCCAGCACTCTAACCCATGCGCCGGGCCATTTCACCGCCGCGGCCGATGGCCACCATCAGTGCGGGCGGTTCAGTCGGTGCCGGCGGTCATGGTCGGGGCTCCGGCTCGCGTTTGCATTCCTCGACGGTCGCCGTGTCTTCATCGAGCCGCCAACGGATGTCGCAATCATACAGCCGGAACGCAAAGCGACGGCGGTCCGGGTACCGATCCATATAGCCGGGGCGCGGGTCCTGGGCGATGAGCTGACGTATGAGTCGGGCCAGTGCCAGCTCGCCGTCGGGATCGCGTTCGGCAATGGCCGCGGTCGCCGAGTCGCTGAACCGCACCCTGAATCGGTCCTCGGGTTCCAGTGGTGCGAAGCCTCCGGTGGCGTCGGGCAGGGCGTCGGCGTAGGCAACGTAGGGCTTGATATCCAGGATGGGCGTGCCGTCCAGCAGATCGACGCCCGAGACCCGCAGCGCCAGGCCATCCGCGCCCTCCACGAGGCCCTGGTGTGCAACCACCGATAGGCCGATGGGGTTCGGGCGATAGGGCGCTCGGCTCGCGAACACGCCCACCTTGCGGCGTCCGCCGAGTCGTGGCGGGCGCACCGTCGGGCGCCAACCCGCCGTGAGGCAGTCGTCGTGGAACACCCAGATCAGCCAGACGTGGCTGAAGCCGTCGAGCCCAGCGAAGGCCGCGGGGCGCGCGAAGGGCGGGTTCAGCAGGATCCGCCCCGGCGCATCGGCGAGCCCCGGCTGGCGCGGGATGCCGAACTTGTCCGTGAAGGGTGTCCGTGCGACGCCGATGGGCTCGAAGGCGAAGCGGTCCATGGTTGCCGAAAGTGCCGCCGATCAGGGCCGCCGGCCGCCGGGCCCCAGCAGTTGCTTGGGCTTCACCGCGCTGGCGAGCACATAGTCGAGGCCACGATAGACACTGGTGGCCTCGAAGCGCAGCGCGACCCTGGCCGGCAGTCGGGCCATCGGGTGCAGGCGTTCCAGGGTGTCCGGGTGCTCGGCCAGGAAACGGTGCAGCGGCGCGTAGACCTGCTCGCGGATGGATTCGATGTCGATCCGATCGAAGCCGGCCATGGCGAGCTTGGCGTGGTAGGTCGGGCGCGTGTAGGCGTTCTCCGGCGGGATGGCGAACTTGCCGGCCACCAGGCGCCAGCTCAGGCGCTGCTCCAGCCGCGACGAGAGGCCGCTGACCTTGGGCATGGGCACGATATCCGCCAGCACCAGCCGCCCGCCAGGTCGCAGGACGCGCCAGGCCTCGCGAAGGAAGGTCTCGCGCGAGCGGAAGTGGAAGGCGCACTCCACGGCCACGACCTTGTCCACGGAGTTGGACTCGATGGGCATGTCGGTGGCCGAACCCTGGCGCAGGTCGATCTGCTCGTCCAGGCCCAGGTTTGCGACCCTGCGCCGTGCCAAGTCCACCTGCGAGGCGGTGATGTTGAGCCCGATGATGTGCCCGGGCTTGAGGGTTTGTGCCCAGAGGATGTCCTGGTCGCCGAAGCCGAAACCGCAGTCCAGCACCGTGTCGGTGGGATTGAGCCCGGCCCGCTCGCCCACCAGCATGGCCAGCGCGCCGCTGGCCGCGTCCAGGTCGGTCGCGTCGCGCCAGTAGCCCAGATTGAGGTAAAGACCGCGCTCTGTCGGGGAGTTGGTCGAGAGCAGGTCGTAGACGCCCGCGGCATCGAGCCCATGGAAGGGGTTGTAGAGCCAGTTCAGGTAGCCGAGGCTCTCGCGCAGGCGGCGGGTCGGCAGCGTGGACTCGGGCATCCTGGGGTCTCCTGTTCGGTTTGCCTGAACGTGGGGGCGGGCCGCCCGGGAAGGAATCGATGCGGGATGGGTGCACCGGTTAGTCCTGCCGCGCCGCAGTTACGCAAACAACGCCCACCGCTGGCTGCGTCCGGATCGTGTTGGTCGTACTTCTGCGCCGCTGTACTAGGTAGAGCTTGGGAACACGCGGGCTCGGTGGCAGGTAGAGGGCCCACCGGTGCTTTGTCCTTGCGGTCCCGACCCGTTTTCGCCTAAATGCCGGTTGGCAAGCCTGGTGTCGGTGTCCGTCCAGCGTGCGGCCCGGCGCCCTTTATCGTCAGCAACTGAGAATTCGGAGAGTTCCATGGCATCCGCCTACCGCTACACCCTGACGCAGCGCCTGCTGCACTGGCTCATTGCACTCATGGTCTTCGGCCTGCTGGCCATCGGCTTTACGCTCTGGGCCCTGGGTTACCAGGGCGCTGTCGACACCTTCGGTCAGCAGACCGCCGGTGACCTGTACATGTACCACAAGAGCTTCGGGCTGTTGCTCCTGCTGCTGATGGTGCTCCGGCTCGGGCTCCGGCGCAGCGCTCCGCCGCCGGCCTACGACAAGGCCCTGACCACCCCCGAGAAGATCGTCTCCGGCGGCATCCACCTGCTGCTCTACCTGCTGCTGCTGGGCATGCCCATCGGCGGTATGGCGGCGACCTGGCTCGGCGGCTACCCGTTGCAGTTCTTCGGCCTGTTCGGCGACGCGGGGCTGGCACCGCCGGGCTTCATCGAAAAGAACGAGGCCCTGAGCCAGCAGTTGTTCCTGTTCCATGGCTACGCCGGGGTTGCCGTGACGGTGCTGCTGGTCCTGCACATCGGCGCCGGCCTGAAGCACTGGAAGCTGCAGGACGGCATCATGCGTCGCATCAGCCTGCCCTGATGCTGGGCCATCGCCTGGAGAAAGCCAGGTGGCGCTCGGTCGCCGGCCCGATGGGCGCGGTGCCGGTGCTCGCCCTCGGGTTGGCCCTGGCGTGCGCGTTGCTGCTCCCTCCCGCGGGTGCCGCGGAGCTGCGGCTGGCCACCTGGAACATCGAACACCTCGCCGCCGCCGACGGCGCCGGCTGCCGGCCGCGCGACGAGGCCGACTATCGACGCCTGCGCGCGGTGGCCGAGCGCATGGACGCGCACATCGTCGCCGTGCAGGAGGTCCAGAACGCCGAGGCCCTGGCGCGGGTGTTCGACCGCGGGCGCTACGACCTGGTCGTCTCCGCCCGGCGCGAGCAGGGCCGTGCCACCTGCCGCGGCATGAACGGTCAGCGTCGCACCGCGCAGCGCACCGGCTTCGCCGTCGATCGTGAGGCCCTCGCCCGGCGGGGGATCGACTACCGGGTGCGGCGGGGCCTCCAGGCGCTCGGCGTCGATGGTCGCCGCTGGGGCACTCGCATCCAGCTGGAGCCCAAACGCGGGTCCGGGCAGCCGCTGGAGTTGATGGCCGTTCATCTGAAATCCGGCTGTGCCTACAACCGGCTGGATGGTCGAGTCGAGCGCGAGCAGTGCCAAACGCTGATCCGCCAGCGGGGCATCCTGGAGGAATGGATCGACGCCCAGGCGGAGGCCGACCGGCCCTTCGTTATCCTCGGCGACTTCAACCGCCAGCTGGACCAGCGCAACGACCACTTCTGGGTCGAGATCGACGACGGCATCGTCTGCGATTGGCGTGACGACCGCACCCTCGGCCGGCGCTGCCGCCCCGGCACCGAGCACAAGGATGCGGACGCCGACCTGCGGCTCGCGGGTGCCGGCAAGCCCTTCCCCTTCGCCTACAACCCCAAGTACCCCTACGCCATCGACCACATCGTGCTCGGCGGCCCGGCGGCGGACTGGCTGGTGCGCGGCAGCTACCGGCCGCTTGATTACAAGCGAAGCGAGAAGGCCGGCAGCGAGAAGCCCAGCGACCACCACCCCATCATGGTCGAGCTCCGCCTCCCCTGGTAGCCCCCAAGGCCGTGGCGGAGCCAGACCCTTTGGCTCCGCCCCTCAAACTTCACACTTCGAACTTCACACTTCACCCCAGCACCGGGGTTTTCGGTCCCACCACGGGCTTCGCTGGCTCCAGGGGTTCGCTGCCGTCGAAACGCGCTTCCATGAATTCCAGCGCCTTGCTCTTGGTGCGGATGAAGTGGGTCTCGTCCAGCATGTGGAACAGCCGTCCGCGGCGGAAGGTGTCGTAGACCTGCGACTTGAGACTCGAGAAGTACAGCTCCACGCCGTTGTCGCGGAAGGTCTGGATGACGTCGCGCAGCCGTTCCTCGCCGCTCACGTCGATGTCGTTGATGCCGCTGCCCTCCACCAGCACGGCGCGGGCGTTGGGGTTCTTGGATCGGGCCTCCAGCAGCAGGTCCTCGAAGCGCGACGCGTTGACGAAATTGAGCGAGCCGTCGAAGCGCACGACGCTGTAGTTGCGGCCCAGGGGCTTGACGTCGTTCATGCTGACACCGGCGAGCCGGCCCTCCGCGTCCAGGCCCAGGATATCCGCACGCGGCTTCATGGTGCGCAGCAGGAACAGCACGATGGCGAGCCCGGCACCGAGCAGGATGCCGTTGGCCAGCTGCGGCGCCATCGCCAGGGTCGCAACGAAGGTGATGACGCCGACCAGGGCCTCTTGGCGTTCGATCTTCCAGGCGCGGATCAGCGCGCGCACGTTGATGAGCCCGAACACGGCCATCATCACGATCACCGCCAGGACCGCCTGCGGCAGGTGGTACAAGAGCGGCGTCAGGAACAGCAGCACCAACATGACGCCGAGCGCGCTGAAGATGGCGAACATGCCGGTCTTGGCGCCGTTCTTCGCGGCCACCGCCGAGCGCGAGAAGGACCCGCTGACGGTAAAGGAGCTGAAGAAGCTGCCGACGACGTTCGCCAGCCCCTGGCCCACCAGCTCCTTGCTCGTGTCCACGCGCTCGCGGGTCTGGGCCGCGATGGCCTTGGAGATGGACGTGGCCTCCATGAAGCCGATCAGCGCCATCACCAGCGCCGAGGGCAACAGGGTCCAGAAGAAGTCCATGCGCATCTCCGGCACCTGGAAGCTGGGCAGACCCGCCGGGATGCTGCCCACCACCGCGCCGCCGCCCATCATGGTCACGCCCTCGGCGTCGACCTTGCTGATGCGCCAGGTGTGCCCGTCCGTGATGACCGACTCCGGCACCAGCCCCTTGTTGAAGAACAGGTGCTGGTCGTCCTTGGTGGCGACGTGCTCGAAGCGCAGGTTGTGCAGTTTCACCTGACGCCCGTTATTGGCGCGCTTGCGTTGGTCCAGCTCGCGCATCAGCAACTGCAGGTCCGCTTCCAGCAGGGTGCGTGATGCGAAGCTCTCCTGGTCGTCGGCGCCGTCCAGCGCCCGGATGCGCCGGTTCAGGTCCGCCGTCTGTTCCCCCAGCCAGCTGATGGCGCGCCGGGTGGCGCCGTACTCCGCGGCGAGCAGGCGTGCCTCCTCGTTCTGAATGCCCGACAGGTGCACCGTCTGGTTGCGCTCGAAGCCGATGGCCCAGCTCAGGATGGTCGTCAGCACCACGGCCAGCAGCACGCCCGGGATCTTGGGCACCACCCGCCGTGCGCCGATGATGATGACGAAGGTCGCGACGGCGAACAGCAGCGTCGGGATGTGGGTCTGCGGCAGCTGTTCGATGACGTTCCAGAGGTCGAGCACGAAGTTGTCGGTGCGCGGGAAGGGCACGTTCAGCAGCTTGGAGAGCTGCGACAGGCCGATGATCAGCGCCGCCGCGTTGGTGAAGCCGACGATCACCGGGCTGGACAGGAAGTTCACCAGGATGCCCATGCGCATTAGCCCGAGCAGCAGCCGCAGCACGCCCACCATGGATGCCAGCATCACCGACAGTACGATGAAATCGTCGCTGCCCATGGCCGCCAGCGGCAGGACCGCCGCCGCGGACATGAGCGACAACATGGCCACCGGCCCGGTGTGCAACTGCGGCAGCGAGCCCCACAGCGAGGCGATGATCACCGGCACCGTCGACGCGTACAGGCCGTACACCACCGGCAGCCCGGCCAGCTGCGCATAGGCCATGCTCTGCGGCACCAGCACCAACGCGACGGTGATACCGGCGATGAGGTCGGCCCGCAGCTTGTCCCCGGTGATCGGGAACCAGCGGAGGAACGGGAGCAGCGTAGTCAGGGCAGTCGCGCGCATGGGTTGAACCGGAGGCTGACAAAAACACCCGCATCTTAGCCGAGTGAATGCCGCCGCAGCATCGATGATTTCTCGGGTTGGGATAGATTCTGAGCTATGAAAGGAAAGGAGTTTCGCCCAGGCGCGACGGTGCACATCGGGCGCTGGGCGGCCGCGCGCGGCGTGGTCGTGCCAGCAGCCGGAGGTTCGCGCGCCGCATGATCGCGACGGCGAGACGGGTAGGGCTCACAGGGCGGTTGGCCGTCGGCGCCTGCGATGCTGCGCACGGCTAGCGCGCTGGTCAGGTATGGCCGCAGATTTCTGATCTATGCGAAAAAATGCGTCGCAAAAATGGGGCTCGAAGTCCCCGGCGTGCCGGCGCTTGACCTTCCTCCTCTCCCGGTAGCGCCCGTAAGCCCTAGAATTGCGCCCTGACCACCAAGTGCCAGGGGAAATGTCGACCGAAGTGAATCGGCCCAACCAACACATCAAGTCCAAACAGCGCGTCGCCGATTATGGTGAGGTGTATACGCCCTAGTGGATGGTCGAGGCCATGCTCGACCTGGTCGAGGGGGAAACCGAGCGTATCGACGCCCGTTTTCTGGAGCCTGCCTGCGGCAGCGGCAATTTTCTGGTGCAGGTGCTGCGGCGCAAACTCGCCGCCGTAGAGCTCAAGCACGGCAAGAGCGACTTTGAGCGGCGACACTTCGCGCTGCTCGCCGTCATGTGCATCTTCGGCATCGAGCTGTTGCCGGACAACACCGCCGAGTGTCGCGCGAACCTGCTGGAAGTGCTCGCGGAGTATCTGTTGCTGGACCCCTCGGACGATCTCTACCTGGCCGCGTCCTACATGTTGTCGCAAAACCTGATGCATGGCGACGCCCTCAAAATGCGCACCGCCGCCGGCGAACCCATCGTCTTGGCGGAGTGGGGCTTGCTGGGGCGCGGCAAGTTTCGCCGGCGCGACTTCCGCTACGACGTGCTCTCGTGTGCGTCGTCCTTCGACGATGAGACGTCCCTGTCCGGGCGCGGCGCGCAACATGAGATCTTCATCCCAATCAGGAACCATCCGCCGATGCGGATGCGGGACTTGGCGGGCGCCGGTCGTGCACAGATGCCCTTGGAGACCGTATGAACGGACAAGCCGGGTCTCGCCAATCGGCGGTGTAGTCCACCGGCCGGCAGAGTTCTTCAAGGGGAACAGTCGGCCCTTCGGACCTTAGAAAGCCGCGCAGATCTTCGAGCCGCAGACCGCCTCCCTGTGTCGCAGGCTTCAGCAACACACCCGCACCTGCCCGTTCGATAGACAACTCCGTTCCAGCCTCCAGGTGCAGCGCGGCACGAATACTTGGCGGCAGGACGACCTCGCCCGCTTCGCCGATCACGACTTTGTCAATGGACATAGGTTGCTCCGATACGATGCTCCGGGTATGCCGCAAGGGAGAGGTGGCCAAGATGTCATGTTCCTCCCGAAGTGGCTACTCCTCCGGGATCTGGCCGTGGGACATCCGGCTGCTGACCTAGCCCAAGCCGACGTAGTTGGCGATACGCATCCGGCGGATGCAAGGCGGTCCCCTCCGCTTGCCGAGTTCAACCGTAGCGCGCGTCGACGGGCCATGGGTTGTCACCGAGTCTCGGGCCGGCGTTGACGCGTGGTCGCGCATGCTTGGGCGGAACTCCATCCAGAAGCGGCAGCCGTCACTCTTCAAGCGGTGGTGGGTCATCGGCGAAGCCTTGTAACAGCAGGGCCGCGCTGGGCCCTGCCGTCTTCGTTACCCCGCGGCCGGCAGCTCGAGCTCGCGCCACAGCGCGAGCGTCGCCGCGGCCTGGTTCATGGTGTAGAAGTGGATGCCGGGTGCGCCGCCCTCGAGCAGGCGGGCGCAGAGGTTCAGCACCACCTCGTGGCCGAAGGCGCGGATGGAGGCCTTGTCGTCGCCGTAGGCCTCCAGGCGCTTTCTGATATAGCGCGGGATTTCGGCGCCGCAGGCGTCCGAGAAGCGCGCGAGCTGCGTGTAGTTGGTGATCGGCATGACGCCGGGGACGATGGGCAGATCGATGCGGTGCTCGTCGCACTGCTCGACGAACTCGAAGTAGGCGTCGGGGTTGTAGAAGTACTGGGTGATGGCCGCGTCGGCGCCGGCCTCGACCTTGCGCTTGAAGTTGGCCAGGTCGACCTCGGCGTTGGGTGCCTGCGGGTGGAACTCGGGGTAGGCCGCGACCTCGATGTGGAACCGCTCGCCGTACTCGCGGCGCAGGAATGCCACCAGTTCGTTGGCATAGCGGAAGGCGCTAAGACCGGGGCTGCCCATGCCCGAGGGCATGTCGCCGCGCAGGGCGACGATGCGGGTGATGCCCTGGTCGATGTAGTGGCTGACGATGTCGCGGATCTCGGCCTCGTCGGAGCCGATGCAGGCCAGGTGCGGTGCGGTCTCGATGCCCTGCGCGCGCAGCCAGTCGACGGTCTCGAAGGTGCGCGCGCGGGTGGAGCCGCCGGCGCCGTAGGTGCAGGAGAAGTAGGCCGGGCCGAGGGCGTTGAGCTCGGCCACGGTGCCCTTGAGCTTCTCCATGCCCTCGGGGGTCTTGGGTGGGAACAGCTCGAGGCTGAAGCTGCGGGTGTCTTGGGTGTGCATGGCGACGTCCGTTGTGGGGGATCGGTTGGGTGCCAATAGCCGAAGGCCGGCATCGGGGGCGGTGCCCGATGCCGGCCTTCGACTCGCTTGCTCCGGAACCTAGACACGTGCGTCCAGGCGCCTGAGTCTCAGCGCCGCATCAGTAGCGGTAGTGGTCGCTCTTGAACGGCCCGTCGACGGTGACGCCGATGTAGGCGGCCTGGTCCGGGCGCAGGGTCGTGAGCTTGGCGCCGACCTTGTCGAGGTGCAGCCGCGCCACCTCCTCGTCGAGGTGCTTCGGCAGCACGTAGACGCCGATGGGGTACTCCTGCGGCTTGGTGAAGATCTCGATCTGCGCCAGCACCTGGTTGGTGAAGGAGTTGGACATGACGAAGCTCGGGTGGCCGGTGGCGCAGCCGAGGTTCACCAGTCGGCCCTTGGCGAGCAGGGTGATGCGGTGGCCGTCCGGGAAGACGATCTGGTCCACCTGCGGCTTGACCTCGATCCACTCGTAGGTCGACAGCCTGTCCACCTGGATCTCGTTGTCGAAGTGGCCGATGTTGCAGACGATGGCCTGGTCTTTCATGGCCAGCATGTGCGCCTCGGTGATGATGTCCTTGTTGCCGGTGGCGGTGACGAAGATGTCCGCCTCGCCGACGACGTCATCGAGCCGCACGACCCGGTAGCCCTCCATCGCCGCCTGCAGGGCGCAGATGGGGTCGACCTCGGTGACCCAGACGTTGGCGCCCAGCCCGCGCAGGGAGGCTGCCGAGCCCTTGCCGACGTCGCCGTAGCCGCAGACCACGGCGACCTTGCCGGCGATCATCACGTCGGTGGCGCGCTTGATGGCGTCCACCAGGGACTCGCGGCAGCCGTAGAGGTTGTCGAACTTGGACTTGGTGACCGAGTCGTTGACGTTCATGGCCGGGAACAGCAGCTCGCCGGCCCTGTGCATCTCGTAGAGGCGATGCACGCCGGTGGTGGTCTCCTCGGTGACGCCCTTGATGCCCTCGGCGGTGCGGTGCCAGTGGCGGTTGTCGCGCTCGAAGGTGCGGTTCAACACGCCGAGGACGGCGGTCCATTCCTCGTTGTCGTCGGCGGTGGGCTGGGGCACGGCACCGGCCTTCTCGTACTCGACGCCCTTGTGCACCAGCAGCGTCGCGTCGCCGCCGTCGTCGAGGATCATGTTCGGACCCTGGCCGTCGGGCCAGTTCAGCACCTGCTCGGTGCACCACCAGTACTCCTCAAGCGTCTCGCCCTTCCAGGCGTAGACCGGGATGCCGCGGGCGGCGATGGCGGCGGCGGCGTGGTCCTGGGTGCTGAAGATGTTGCAGGAGCACCAGCGGACCTCGGCACCGAGCTCCACCAGGGTCTCGATCAGCACCGCGGTCTGGATGGTCATGTGCAGGCTGCCGGTGATGCGCGCGCCCTTGAGCGGCTTGTCCGGGCCATACTTGGCGCGGATGGCCATCAGGCCGGGCATCTCGGTCTCGGCGATGTCCAGTTCCTTGCGGCCGAAGTCGGCCAGGGACAGGTCGGCAACCTTGTAGTCGGCAAACTCACTCATGGTATTCAGCTCCTAGGGCTAGGTGTGAGTAACAGAGTGAGCGCCGTTGCAACGGTGGTGACCCGCGCCCGAGCCTGGCAAGGCAGATGCCTCGTTGCAGCGCTCCTCGGGGAGGGGAGGGTATGGGGTCGGTGCGGATGCACGCCCAGTGGCGGTTGCTTGCTCGGCCCCGGTGGGTGCGTCGCAGCTCGCCGCCCCAGTTGCGCCTAGTCGCCCCAGGTCTACCCCTGGCTTGCTTGCGGGCGCGGGTGCTGGCGAGCCGACTATCACCCCTGTGCTCTGCACCGGTTGGCCATGACGCACGCCGAGCGTTCTCGCCGAACAGACCGACTATGGTAACGCATGCCGCGCGGTCTCTGTCCAGTCGCTGGCGCTCGTTCGGGATGGTGCGAACCTGATCCGCCCCGGGCTAGGCAACTCGACCTATAGCAAAGGCTCCCAGATTCGCGCCAGCGGCAGTGCTAGGCCCGGCAGCAAAGCCCCGTCGCCGATGGTTACGGGGTTTTCGATCCGCTTCGGTTCGGTACCCGGTTGGTATTGCCAGACCTGGCGTTGATCGGGCAGGAGCAGCCAGCCGAGTTGAACGCCATTGTCGCGCCATTCGTCGAGCTTGCCGCGGAGTTTGTCCGGGTCGTCGCTTGGGAAGGCGAGTTCGATGACGAGGTCCGGCGCCAGCGGCAGGAAGCGGCGCTTCTGCTCGGACGTCAGTTGCGCTAATCGTTCCCGCAGGACCCAGGCGAGATCGGGCGAACGCACGGCGCCGTTGGGCAGCAGAAAGCCGGTGGACGAGTCGAAGACGACACCGCGACCGTCCAGGCGCGCCCAGTTGCCGAAGTCCAGCGCCAGCTCAGCATTGCGGTGGCCCGTCTCGGCGCCTGTCGGTGGCATGATTTCCAAGTCTCCTCGGGCGTTTCGCTCGATCCGCAGCTCGCGGTTGGCCGCGCAGAAAGCGAACAGCAACTCGTCGTCCAGCGGCATCGCCGGCGGGATGCTGAGTTCGATGCGCCCGCCGGGGTAAGCGGCTGCCGTGTTAGTGAGCTGGATCATGTCTGCTCGGTCTTGTTCAAGTTCGAGGGCCATCCTAAGCCAGGACCTCGGGTCGTCAAGGGCTTACAACAACACCCGCTCCACCCCGCCGTCCTTCACCCGCTCGATGAATCGCTGTTGCCAGCCTTCGCCGAGCAGGTGCTTGGCCATCTCGACGACGATGTAGTCCGTGGTGACGCCGGTCTCGTCGGCATACTTGGCCAGGCCCTGGTGGCAAGCCGGGCAGGCGGTGAGGAGCTTGACCTTGCCGGGTGCGGCGGTGTCCTGGCCGGTGAGGTCGCGCACGCCCTTGGCGATCTCCTCGGACTTGCGAAAGCGGACCTGGTTGGCGATGTCCGGCCGGGCGGTGCCGAGGGTGCCGGCCTCGCCGCAGCAGCGATCCGAGAGCTGCACCGGCTGGCCCATGAGTTTGTTGGCCACCGAGGTGGGCTCGTAGGTCTTCATGGGGGTGTGGCAGGGGTCGTGGTAGAGGTATTGCACCCCCGCCACGCCGTCGAGGCCGACGCCCTTCTCCAGCAGGAATTCATGGATGTCGAGCAGCCGGCAGCCGGGGAAGATGCGCTCGAACTCGTACTTGAGCAGCTGATCCATACAGGTGCCGCAGGAGACGACCACGGTGCGGATGTCCAGATAGTTGAGCGTGTTGGCGACGCGGTGGAAGAGCACCCGGTTGTCCATGGTGATCTGCCGACCGCTCTGTTCCAGGCCGGCGGCGCGCTGCGGGTAGCCGCAGCAGAGATAGCCCGGCGGCAGGATGGTCTGGACGCGTTGATCGAACAGCATGGCCAGCGTCGCCAGGCCGATGTCCGAGAACAGTCGCTCGGAGCCGCAGCCGGGGAAGTAGAACACCGCCTCGGCGTCGTCGGAGACCGCGGGGTCGCGCAGGATGGGCACGCGCGAGCGGTCCTCGAGTGCCAGCTCGTGGCGGAAGGTGCGCTTGGGCACCTCGACGCGGACGGAACGGCTGATCAGATTCACCGCCTGGCCGAGGGGGGTCGGCGTGCCGGTGCTGTTGGCAGGGCGCCGGTTGGCAGGCTCGGTGAGCTTGAGCTGCTTCGCCGCCGCATTGGCCAGGTTCAGCCCCTTGAAGCCGAGCTGGCCGATGCCGGTGCGCATCAGGTCGATGGCCTGCGGGCTCTGGGTGTTCAGGAAGCGCATGGCGGCCGCCGCACCGGGGTTGGTGCGCTTCTTGCCCCGGTCCACCAGGATGCGCCGCATGCGCATGGTGACGTCGCCGTAGTCGATGTTGACCGGGCAGGGCGTCAGGCACTTATGGCAGATGGTGCAGTGGTCGGCGACGTCGTTCATCTCGTCGAAGTGACGCTCCGAGAGGCCGCGCCGGGTCTGCTCCTCGTACAGGAAGGCCTCGATGATGAGTCCGGTGCCGAGGATCTTGTTGCGCGGCGAGTAGTCCAGGTTGGCGCGCGGCACATGGGTCATGCACTTGGGCTTGCACTTGCCGCAGCGCAGGCAGTGTTTGACGTCGTCGTTGAGGGCACCGAGCTCGGTCTCCTCCAGCAGGATGGCCTCCTGCTGCACCAGGCGCAGCGAGGGCGTATAGGCGCCGTCCAGGCCCGAGCCCGCGGCGAGCTTGCCGGGGTTGAAGCGCCCGTGCGGGTCCACCTGGCCCTTGTAGCGCGCGAAGGCCTCGAGCTTCTCGCGTTCCAGGTAGCCGATCTTGGTCAGCCCGATGCCGTGCTCGCCGGAGATGACCCCGCCGAGGCGAGTGGCCAGGGCCATGACCTGGTCGACGATGCGGTCCGCCTCCTTGAGCATCGCGTAGTTGTCCGAGTGGACGGGGATGTTGCTGTGCACGTTGCCGTCGCCGGCGTGCATGTGCAGGGCAACGAACAGGCGCGCGTCCCGCTCCTGTTTGTGGATCGCCTTCAGCCGTTCGCGCACCGGCGCCAGGTCCTGGCCGGAGAAGATCTCGCCCAGGCGCTTGGCGACCTCCTTGCGGTAGGTCTGGCGTAGGTCGCGCCGGAGCAAGAGGTCGAGCAGGCGATCGTCGGCGTGGACCAGGGCGCGCTCGGGCTCGCGCAGCAGGTGCAGGTGCTCGATGGCGGGCGCGTCTAGCAGGCGCAGGATGTCCCGCCAGCGCGCCTGGGTCTGGCGCACCAGCGCCATGGCGGCATCCCGCTTGGCGTCGAGGATGGCCTGGGCCTCGCTGGAGGTGTCGTAGGTGCCGCTCGGGCGGGCCTCGTCTAGCGGCCCGGTGAGGTAGTCCAGCACGGCCGCCATGATGGCGTCCTTGTTCTTGATGGACTGCTCGATGTTGATGCGCTCGATGCCGCGGCTGTACTCCGACAGCCGGTCCAGCGGAATGACGACGTCCTCGTTGATCTTGAAGGCGTTGGTGTGCTTGGAGATGGCCGCGGTGCGGGCGCGGTCGAGCCAGAAGCGCTTGCGCGCCTCGGGGCTGACGGCGATGAAGCCCTCGCCGTCGCGGGCGTTGGCGAGCCGCACCACCTCGTCGGCGACGAAGCCCACCGCGTCGGCGTCGTCGGAGACCAGATCGGCGATGAGCACCATCTTCGGCAGCTCGCGGCGGTTGGCCTTGGTGGAGTAGTTGACGGCGCGCACGTAGCGTTCGTCGAGGTGCTCCAGGCCGGCGATCAGCACGTCCTCGTGGCCGTCGACGAAGTCCTTGACCTCGACGATGGCGGGCACGGCCTGGTCGAGGTCGGTGCCGAAGAACTCCAGGCAGACGGTGCGCACCTGTTCCGGCATCCGGTGCAGCACGAAGCGGGCGGAGGTGATGAGGCCGTCGCAGCCCTCCTTCTGCACACCGGGCAGGCCGGAGAGGAACTTGTCCGTCACGTCCTTGCCGAGGCCGAGCTTGCGGAAGGCAGTACCCGGCATGTCCAGGATCTCGGGTGCACCCTTGGGCGTGGTGCCGTCGATGGCGAAGCGGCTGACGCGAAAGCGCACGGTTTCGGCGTCGTGGATCTTGCCCAGGTTGTGGTCGAGCCGCTCCACGGTGAGCCAGTCGGCCTCGGGTGTGACCATGCGCCAGGAGACCAGGTTGTCCAGGGCCGTGCCCCAGAGTACGGCCTTCTTGCCGCCGGCGTTCATGGCGACATTGCCGCCGATGCAGGAGGCGTCCTGGGAGGTCGGGTCGACCGCGAAGGCGAGCCCGTTGGCATCGGCGAGGTCCGACACGCGGCGGGTGACGACGCCGGCGCCGGCGCGTACCGTCGGCACGGCTCGTCGTGGCGCGCGGCCGTCGCTGGCGGGCAGGTCCAGGGGCTCGACGCCGGAGAGCTGTTCCAGCTTCTCGGTGTTGATCACGGCCGTGTGCGCATCCAGCGGCACGGCCGAGCCGGTGTAGCCGGTGCCGCCGCCGCGCGGGATGATCGGCAGGCCGCAGTCGATGCAGGCGGCGACGATGGGGGCGACCTCGTCCTCGGTGTCCGGCGTAACGACGACGAAGGGCATCTCGACGCGCCAGTCCGTCGCGTCCGTGGCATGCGACACCCGCGCGAGCCCGCCGAAGTTGACGTTGTCCTTGCGTGTGATGCCGGCGAGCCGCTGGCGGACACGCTTGCGCAGTGCCCGGTCCTGCTCGAACTGCTCTGCGAAACGCGTCACGGCGGCGCGCGCGGCGATCAGCAACGCGGCGGCCTTGGCGTTGTCGTTGAGGCGCTGCTCGAACTGGTCCAGCCGGTGCCGCATGGCATCGATCAGCAGGCCGCGGCGTTTGCGGTCCTCCAACAGGTCGTCCTGCAGGTATGGGTTGCGGGTCACCACCCACATGTCGCCCAGCACCTCGAACAACATACGCGCGGAACGCCCGGTGCGTCGGGTGCCGCGCAGCTCCTCGATGAGCCGCCAGTTCGCCTCGCCGAGGAAGCGAACGGCGATCTCCCGGTCCGAGAAGGAGGTGTAGTTGTAGGGAATCTCGCGGAGGCGTCGCTCGGGCTCGGTGTCGGCCGAGGGCTCGGCCATAGTGGGCGTCGAGGGGGCTTGTGGGGCGGCGTCGGCTGGGAGGTCGCGGATTCCGGCGACTGCTGACATGTCGGGTCTCTGGCGTTGCTGCAATGCCGCAATTCTATCCTAGGCGATAGTCATGAGCCTTGGACTTGCCGCAATGCAGATGGGCAGAGCAGGGCTGGTCGCCAGGTCTAAGCGGGCAGAGGTCTAAGCGGGCAGAGGTCTAAGCGGGCAGAGATCGAAGCAGACAGGGGTCGAAGCGAATAGGCGCCGCTCCAGGGGGCTGCGAGCCATCGGCCACAGAAAGAAAGACCCCCAACATCCGCTGTCGGAGGGCCAGTGTCGCCGCGCCGAGTGGGGTCCGATGTCTGGCGTCCCTGGAGACGGGTCCCTCTGGCAATCCCTGTCGGTCGTTCCTTGTCGGTGTTTCCTTGGCAGTTTGGTCCCTGTCGGCGACACCTGTAGTCTCGGGCAAACTCGGGCGGGGGTTTGTCGGTCAATGTCACTGATCGGTGTGGGAATTGGCCTACAATTGATCCGGTTTTGGCGGGGTCAACACCCCGAGCCCGATGCGGGCAGCGGTCGGTGCCGGGTTCGGTCACCCGAGCGCTTGGCGTGTCGCGCGATGACACGACGAGAAGGACCCCCGCCATCCGTGCGCAGGGGTTCAGGTGTGCCGTTCCATTGAGCGCTGTCGCGCGCGAATCCGTTCATGAGCCTCCTTGCGGGCATCCTGCCCGGTACATCCATTGGGCCTGTCCATTTGCGCTGTCCGAGAGCAGTCCGTTGGTATGGCGCGTTCCCTGGCTCGCCGTCCCGTCGGCGTCGTCCGTTCTGGCGGTGTCCCCGGCGATGTCCTTGCCAGCCGATCCATGCCGCGGCATCCTGCTGGGTGTTTCCTTGCGGCTTGCCCTAGCCTGGTCGTAGTTTGGACGCCGGCGGTCTTGGGTGCTGTAGGACGTTGGCGCCGGTGCCTGTCAGATTTGTTCCCAAGTCCGGCATCGGCTGCCCGGGCCTGCCGTCGTTTCGAGTCGAGGTCGTCGAGCGGCGTCCGGCAGACGGCCCCAACCCCTCTCACCAACCCGCGCGTGGTCGATCCGATGTCTGCTGATCCGCTCTACCCGCCCATCGAGCCCTACGCCGTCCATCGCCTCGCGGTCGGCGACGGCCACGCGTTGTATGTCGAGGAATGCGGCCGTGCGGATGGCATTCCGGCGGTCTTTCTGCACGGCGGCCCAGGCGCCGGCTGCGGCCCCTCCCATCGGCGCTTCTTCGACCCGGCGCGCTATCGTGTTGTGCTGGTGGATCAGCGCGGCAGTGGTCGCTCGACACCGCATGCGGAGCTGGCCCACAACACGACCTGGGACTTGGTTGCGGACCTGGAGCGGGTGCGCGAGCACTTAGGTGTCGAGCGCTGGCTGGTGTTCGGCGGTTCCTGGGGCTCGACCCTGGCATTGGCCTATGCGGAGACCCATCCTGAGAGGGTCAGTGCCCTGGTGTTGCGGGGTATCTTCCTGTGCCGGCCCTGGGAGATCCGGTGGTTCTACCAGCAGGGCGCGAGCCTGTTGTTCCCGGACTACTGGCAGGATTTCCTGGCGCCCATCCCGGAGGCCGAGCGCGACGACCTGGTGGGCGCCTATCACCGGCGGCTCACCGGCGCCGACGAGGCGGCGATGCACGAGGCGGCCGTCGCCTGGTCGGTGTGGGAGGGCCGCTGCGCCACCCTGCTGCCGGACAGCACCATTCGCCGGGCCTTCGCCGATCATCGGTTGGCGTTGAGCCTCGCACGCATCGAGTGTCACTACTTCGTCAATAACGCCTTTCTGAAACCGGATCAGCTGCTGCGCGATGTCGGCAAGCTCGCGGACATTCCCGCAGTGATCGTGCACGGCCGCTACGACGGCATTTGCCCGCTGCAGTCCGCCTGGGAGCTGCATCGCACCTGGCCGCAGGCGGAGTTCAAGGTCATCGCGGACGCCGGTCATGCGGCCTTCGAGCCGGGGATCGCCGCCGCGCTCGTGGCCGCCACCGATGGCTTCTCCGGGCGACTCGTGGGCGAGACATGATCGGGCTGTTGCAGCGCGTCTCCGCCGCGGGCGTCTCCGTCGACGGGGCGCTGATCGGCGCCATCGACCGCGGCCTGCTGGTGCTAGTGGGCGTACAGCCGGACGACGACCGGGCACGGGTCGAGCGGCTGCTGGAGCGCCTGCTCGGCTACCGTGTGTTCCCGGACGCCGATGGTCGGATGAATCTGAGCCTGCGCGACATCGACGGCGGCCTGCTGTTGGTGCCGCAGTTCACGCTCGCCGCGGACACCCGCAAGGGCACCCGTGCCAGCTTCACATCCGCGGCCCCGCCCGAGCAGGGCAGGCGGCTGTTCGAGCACCTGGTCGCCGCCGCGCGGGCCGCCCATGGCTCGGTCGCGACCGGCCGCTTCGGCGCGGACATGCAGGTGAGCCTGACCAACGACGGCCCGGTGACCTTCTGGCTTCAGGCCTGAGGTCGGATGACACCATGTCCGCGCGGCGGGTGTCGGCCGCGCTGCTACAATCGCATCCCAAGACCCAAGAGCAGAGGCCGACGTGAGCGCATCACCGCCAGACCGCAGCGCGCAGATCGAGCGCAATACCCTGGAGACACGGGTCCGCGTGTCCGTGAACCTGGATGGGACCGGCAAGGGCAGTTTCCGGACCGGCGTGCCCTTCCTCGAGCACATGCTGGACCAGGTCGCCCGCCACGGCATGCTGGATATCGAGGTCGTGGCGGAAGGCGATCTACACATCGACGCCCACCACACGGTGGAGGACGTTGGCATCACCTTCGGGCAGGCGCTCGCCGCCGCCCTCGGCGACAAGCGGGGCATCCGCCGCTACGGGCACGCCTATGTGCCGCTGGACGAGGCGCTGTCGCGGGTGGTGGTGGACATCTCCGGCCGGCCCATGCTCACCTATCAGGTCGATTACACGCGCGCGATGATCGGCGGGTTCGACGTCGACCTGCTGCGGGAGTTCTTCCAGGGCCTCACCAACCACGCCGCGCTGACTCTGCACATCGATAACCTGCGCGGTATCAATGCCCACCACCAGGCGGAGACCGTCTTCAAGGCCTTCGGTCGAGCGCTGCGCATGGCGGTGGAGCCGGACTCGCGCGCCGGCGCTATCCTGCCGTCCACCAAGGGTGCGCTTTGAACCGCGCGACCCACGCCCATCAACCCGCCCGAAAGCGAGCCGACCACGGAGCTCCCGAATGCTGTTGATCCCCGCCATCGACCTCAAGGACGGCAAGTGTGTGCGCCTGCGCCAGGGCCGCATGGACGACGAGACCGTGTTCGGCGACGACCCGGTGGCGGTCGCAGGGCGCTGGCATGATGCGGGGGCTCGGCGGCTGCACCTGGTGGATCTGAACGGAGCCTTCGCCGGCGAGCCGGTCAACGGCGAGGCCATCCGTGCCATCGCCGCTGCCTATCCGGACCTGCCCATCCAGGTGGGCGGCGGTATCCGCGACGAGCAGACCATTTCCGCCTACCTGCATGCGGGTGTGCGCTGGTGCATCATCGGCACCCAGGCCGTCAAGGAGCCCGATTTCGTCGCCCGCGCCTGCCGCGCCTTCCCGGACAACGTCATGGTCGGCCTCGACGCCAAGGACGGGCAGGTGGCCATCAACGGCTGGGCCGTGGTGACGGACCATCGCGTCGAGGACCTGGCCCGGCGCTTCGAGGGCGACGGCGTCCAGGCACTCGTCTACACCGACATCGGCCGCGACGGCATGCTGACCGGGCCCAATGTGGAGGCCACCGCCAGGCTGGCCGAGACCATCTCGGTGCCGGTGATCGCCTCCGGCGGTATCACCAGCATCGACGACATCAAGGCCCTGGTCGCGGTGGCGAACAGCGGCATCACCGGGGCCATCACCGGCCGGGCGATCTACGAGGGGACGCTGGACTTCGCGAAGGGGCAGCGGGTTGCCGACGCCGACGAGCCCACTGCTGCAGGTGAGGGCTGACCGGGGTCCGCTTGCGATCCGCTCGATGCCGCGCGCCATAGCAGTGGCTTGGACGCGGCGGCCAACCTCCGAACGGGGCGTCGGACGTGGTCGACCGGGGCGCTCGCGGAATGCCCCGGTCAGCTAGGCGTGGATCGGTATCGCAGACCCCGGTGCGTCGATTTCTGCATCAGCTGCCCGACTTCTTCTTCGGCTTCTTGCGGCAGTGGCCGCTCACCTTGACCCCGTCCTTGCGGGTGTAGGGGCTGACCCAGCTACAGCGGCCGCCGTTTCTTTCGCAGGCGGCCTTTTCCATGTCCTTGCATTCCTGGGCGAGGGCGCCGCTGCTCAAACCGAGTAGCAGCGCGGCGGTGACTGCGGTCAGGGTCAGCTTGCGGGTGGATTTGGTGATGCTCATGGGCCTGTCTCCGTCTATGGAAGTTCGCCTTGTGTGCTCTGTACACGCGTGATTGATGTCCACGCCGTGTTCACAAACCATAGCCCTGAGCGCGCGCTCAGTGCAAGACCCGATTCGCCCTCAGGGACGTCTAGGCCCTGCGTGTCGGCCAAGAATCCGACGAACGGACGCGGTTCGGCCCCCCTGGTCCATCGGCCGTGTTTGCGGCTTCTCGTGCGCCGGCGCGACCCGCGCAACGCCCACCGTCGATGGTTCACCCTCCGCTCGGCACGACACGTGGCCAAGGGGCCTGGCCCGAGCGCTGCTTCACGGCCGGGCAGGAAACTCGCGAAACAGGTCTCGAACCAGCGATGAGCGCCATAGATAGACGATGACGGCGAGGTTGAGCAGCGCCGATATCAGCACGGCCTCGTCCACGGTGCGAATCAGAGGCGTGCCGCTGGTTGCGATCCCGCTGATGAGCAGCGCTAGATAGAGCAGCGCCGAGAGGGTCAGCAGCGAGCGGCCGCAGGGCCAGAGCCGCCGCATCCAATCGGCCGCCTGCGGCCGGCGCCGCGCGGCCATCACGGCCACGGGGAGTGCCAGCAGGTCCGCGGCGAGGAACTGCGGACGGATCAGGTCACGCAGCACCGTGATTTCCTCGCCGGTGGTCGGCAGAAAGGTGATGCCGAGCAGGAGCAGATGCCGCAGCAGGAAGGCGATCACCAGCCACAGCATGCGCGGCACCTTGAGGGTCAGGTGCTCGTCGTAGTCGTTCGGATCGTGGGGCAGCATGGTCGATATCCCAGCATGAGCACCGAGGAAATCGCCCGGCGCTCCGGGGCGTGGGGCTTCGCTCCCCTGAACAGGCTATGGGGCGTCTGAGAGCTCCCCCTACAGGTTCTCAGGCTATCGGGGTCATGCGCTGCCGGCGCTAGGCGATCTGGTCATGGTTCTCGGTCCCGCCCTGAGTCGCACATACAGGCTCGCGAAGAACAGCAGTACATTGATGCTGCCGACGACGACGAAGGGCGCGCGCGGGTCGATCGCATCGAATAACTCGCCACCACCGAGGGTGATGAGCAGGATGCCGACGGCGCCGGAGATGTTGAAGGCGCCGAGCACAGAGCCGCGCTTGTCGGCTGGCGCTTCCTGTCCGATCAAGGACTGGGCGCTCAGGAATACGCTGACCTGTCCGATGCCGAGCAGGATGAAGAAGACGATACCGTAGCTCGCCAGCGGGTCGTCCAGCAGCAACAGCGACAGGTTGCCGATGGCGGCGAGCACCATGCAGATCGCGAGCGCTGTGACCCGGTCCAGCTTGTCCAGCAGCGGCCCGAGGATGGGGGCCCAGATCAGGGCGGCGATCTGCGCCGAGACAAACATAATGGTGCCTGCCTTGACGGCGTCCGGTGACGAGAGGCCGGCGGCCTTGCCGGCCAAAGTGCCCCAGAGGATCAGGAAGAAGGCGTTGACTGCCTGGTCGCCGCGGGCGATGAACGCGGCCGAGTATGCAAGCAGCACGCGCGGGTTGCGTGCCTCGGAGAAGCCGCTGGCGAAGAGTTCGCGCACGCTCGGGCGCTGGTGCCGCTGGATGGGGATGCCCGGCTTCAGCCCGAGCCAGGACAGCGCAGCGGCGAAGACGCAGATGCCGGCGATGAGCAGGTGGGTTAGACGTCCCGCGGTCAGGTCATCGTAGCCCTGGGCCGCGAAGGTCTCGGGCAGCGCGCCGAAGCCCTGGATGAAGGCGACACCGAGCCCACACACAAAACCCACCAGAGCGACCAGCTTGCCGCGGGATGCCTCCGCGGGGTAGTCCACCAGCACCGTCGACAGCGCCGCGGTGACGGCGACGAAGCCCATGGTGTAC
The DNA here is from genome assembly GCA_028277725.1 of Thiohalocapsa sp. GTDB lineage: Bacteria > Pseudomonadota > Gammaproteobacteria > Chromatiales > Chromatiaceae > Thiohalocapsa. Next base: position 20,376 of record JANQFX010000049.1, on the reverse strand, counting down.
AGGGTGCAGCGATACAGGTACAGCTCCCAGAGGGTTCCGGAATAGGGGTACACCAGGTAGGTCGCCGCCAGGAGCAGAAAACCGCCGGCGTAGACGGCGCGGCGGCTGATACGATCCACGAGGATGCCCGCCGGGATGAACAGCAGCAGTGCCACCACTTCGGTGGCCGCGATGAGCCTGCCGGTGATACTGCCCTGGTCGTTCTCGGGGATGCCGAGGTTGACGTTCAGTACATAGGTCTGACCGACGGCGATGAAGGTCATCAGGCCGATGGACAGGAAGGCCGTCGCGAGAAAACTCCACGCGTGCCGGCGGTGTACGCCCGGTGCCAGCAACAATGGACCGAGTCTGAATTGGTGTGGTTCTGCCATCGGCGGGTCGTCCTTCGGGGAACGGGGCGGCGTCGTTGGGGTTGGCTCGGCGCCGAAGCATGCCATCCCGGCGCTGTCGGCGCATAGCAGGCGTGCGGCTGGTTCCTTGCCTCATGCGAGCTCAGGCGCTTCGGCAGAGGACAAGAGCGGCCCGCCCTGCGGGCGATGGCGGGCGTCGATGCCCCGGCGCCAAGCCCCAGGCCGTGAGCGGTGTTAGGGGCGGAGGTAGGCGTAACCCTGGTTTTGGAGTTCCGTGATCCGGGTGACGCCGCCGGACTCCGCGATCTCGAAGCCCTGCAGCAGTTCGTCCGGGGCGAGATCGTAGGCCTCCAGGGTGTAGGCGCAGGCCTCGAAGCTCACGCCCTGCTTCTGCAGCTCGGCAACCCCGGTGCGCACGCGATCCACTGCCTCGATGTCGTTGAACTGCTTGACCGCGGGACCGTGGGAGACGAGCACGATGTCGATCTTGTCGCTGCCGCCGACGCCCTTGATGTGGTTTCGGATGTTGGCGAGGGCGAAGCCGACCTTGTCCTCGTCCGAGACGTGGTAGACGACCTTCTGCTTGTCGTCGGCGAGGGCGGTGCCGAGTGTACAAATGGATAGGATCAGGCTCAATGCGAGCGCGGTGCGGACCGGGCGCATGGGTGTCTCCTAGTTTGGATCGTTGTTACTGGCATTGGTGGTGGTCTTCGCCGCGTCACAGGTGATCGGACGCGAAGTCCGCGAGCCTGGAGCGCTCGCCTCGGATCAGGGTGATGTGGCCGCTGTGCTGCCAGTCCTTGAAGCGGTCGACGACATACGTCAGCCCCGAGGTCGTCTCGGTCAGGTAGGGTGTGTCGATCTGCGCAATGTTGCCCAGGCAGACGATCTTGGTGCCCGGCCCGGCCCGGGTGATGAGGGTCTTCATCTGTTTCGCGGTCAGGTTCTGCGCCTCGTCCAGGATGATGTACTTGTGCAGGAAGGTGCGGCCGCGCATGTAGTTGAGGGACTGGATGCGCACCCGTGAGCGCATCAGGTCGTTGGTTGCCGCGCGGCCCCAGTCGCCGCCCTCGGTCTGGGTCAGTACCTCCATGTTGTCCATCAGGGCACCCATCCAGGGGGTCATCTTTTCCTCTTCGGTGCCCGGCAGGAAGCCGATGTCTTCACCAACCGGCACCGTGACCCGGGTCATGATGATCTCGCGGTAGATGTTCCGGTCCAGCACCTGCGTGAGTCCGGCCGCCAGCGCCAGCAGCGTCTTGCCGGTGCCGGCGGTGCCGAGCAGGGTGACGAAGTCGAGGTCCGGGTCCATCAGCATGTTGAGCGCGAAGTTCTGCTCGCGGTTGCGCGCCATGATCCCCCAGACGTTGTGGCGTTGGACGCGATAGTCCTCCACCAGTTCGATGACCGCCTCGTTCTCGCTCGGGCGCTCGCGGACGATGGCCTCGAAGCCGTCGTCCTGCCCGCTGTACAGACATTGGCTCGCATACCAATCGGCGACGTCCGGACCCTTGACGCGGTAAAAGGTGCGACCCTCTTCCTGCCAGCTGTCGACCTCCTTCGCATGGTGTTGCCAGAAGTCCTCCGCCAGGGGCGCCAGGCCGGTGTAGAGGAGGTCGACATCGTCGAGGACGCGGTCGTTGGAGTAATCTTCTGCTGATAGGCCGAGGACGGCGGCCTTGATGCGCAGGTTGATGTCCTTGGAGACGATGACGACGGTGTGGCTGGCGCGGCGCTCGCGCAGGGATTGCGCGGTGCCGAGGATCTCGTTGTCCGCCGAGGTGCCGGGTAGGGCGGTATCGACGGAGCGGGCCAGGGGTTCGGTCTGGAAGAAGAGTCGCCCGACCGGCGGCTCAGTGAGCCCGGAGCCGAATTCCCCCGGCGACTGGATCGATAGACCCGCATCGATTTCATCCTTGTCCGCGTCCTGCATCAGAGTGTCCAGGAAGCGGCTCACCTGTCGCACGTTGCGCGCGACCTCCGAGACGCCCTTCTTGGCCGCGTCGAGTTCCTCGAGCACCACCATGGGCAGGTAGATGTCGTGTTCCTTGAAGCGGAAGATCGCCGTGGGATCGTGCATCAGCACGTTGGTGTCGAGGACGAACAGACAGGGCTTGTCGTTTTCTCGGTTGATCATGGGGCGTCGCCGCGCGTCAGCGGTTTGGATGAGGGCGCGGCTCTGGGCTCCGCGCGGACAGGATGCGGGCACGCCGCGTGCCGTCGCGCCCGGCGGCGAGGCCGGGCGCAGGTGTCGATCAGCCCAGCTCGCGCACCGCGGCGAGCACCTCGTCCACGTGCCCCTTGACCTTGACGCCGCGCCATTCGCGACGCAGCACGCCGGATTCGTCGATCAGGAAGGTGCTGCGTTCGACGCCCAGGGACTCCTTGCCGTACATCTTCTTGAGCTTGATGACGTCGAAGGCCTTGCACAGGGCCTCTTCCTTGTCCGAGACCAGATCGAAGCCGAAGGACTGCTTGGCCTTGAAGTTCTCCTGCGCCTTGATGCCGTCGCGCGAGGCGCCAACGATGGCGGTGTTCAGAGCCTTGAACGCGTCCAACGCTGCGGTGAAGTCGAGGCCCTCCTGGGTGCAGCCCGGGGTGCTGGCCTTGGGATAGAAGTAGAGCACGACGCGCTGGCCGCGCAGGTCGGACAGTTTGAGGGTCTTCTCGCCCGTTGCCGGGAGTTCGATGTCGGGTACGGTCTCGCCGATCGTCGCTGCCATGATGGGTCTCCTCAGGCGGTTCAAAGGTCAGGGAGTGGGGTCGACGGGCGGAAAATCGATTGCTGGGGCGGCGCGTGAGTCACGGCCATGGACCGGAGCCCTGTCGGGTTCGACCGTTGCGTCGAACGTCGGGCGCCGACCCAGCTGATGAGATTGCCTTGACCCGATCGTCGGCGCCGACGCTCTGCTCAGGGTCAGGCTCAGGCCTGCACGTGGAGTAAGGCGAGATCGGAGACTCTAGCGTTGCCCGCGCCGCGAATGGCGGGACAGACCTCGGCGGCCTCAGGCCTTGAGCGGCTCCAGTACCGCGTCGAGGTTGAGGCCATCGCAATAATCCATGAACTCCTCGCGCAGGGTCGCGATGTGTGTAGTCGCCGGGATGCCCACCGTCATGTGCACGGCAAACATCGGCGTGCCCGTGTGGGCCGCCGCATAGGTATTGGTGGCGAGGTCTTCGATGTTGATCTTGCGCTCGGCGAAGAATCCCGCCAGGTTGTTGACGATGCCTGGGTGGTCCATGGAAATGACGTCGACCGCGTAGGGCACCTTCTCGGTGCTGCGCTCGCGTTCGCCCGTTCGCTTACAGACAATGGTCAGACCCAGGCTCCGCTCCAGCTCCGGCACGGCGTTCTCGACCTTGGCCAGTGTGTTCCACTTGCCTTCGACGAGCAGGATCGCCGCAAACTCACCGCCGAGGACCGTCATGCGGCTGTCTTCGATGTTGCAGCCCTGTTCGAGGATGGTCCGCGATAAGTCGTTGACCAAGCCGGGGTGGTCTTCACCAAGCGCGGAAATCACGAGATAGGTCTTCAGCGTGCTCATGGGCTCCCTGGGGGGTCGGGCGATCGCAAACGGCTTCAGCGCGAGTGTATAGCAAAGTCGAATCGTGCAGCCAGCCGCGACCGCAGCCGTGCAGGATTCAAGGCGCGCTGCCGCGCTTGCCCCCACAACCTTGTAAGGGCCTTGTGCCGCGCGCTACCATCCGCGGATTGAGTCGCCCAACCAGTTTCGAAACCATGTTCATACGCGGGAGCATCGTCGCGCTGATTACGCCCATGGACGCCGACGGTGCCGTCGACGAGGGCTCGCTGGCTCGGCTGATCGACCTCCATGTCGCGTCGGGAACCGCCGCCATTGTGGCCGTTGGCACCACCGGCGAGTCGGCGACCCTCGACGAGTCGGAACACTGCGAGGTGATCCGCCGTTGCGTCGAGCTCTCAGCCGGGCGTCTGCCCATCATCGCCGGCACCGGGGCCAACTCCACCACCGAGGCCATCCGCCTCACCCGCTGCGCGATGGGGGCTGGCGCGGATGCCGCCCTGCTGGTGACGCCTTACTACAACAAGCCAACCCAGGCCGGCCTGATCGCCCATTACCTGGCGGTCGCCGAGGCGGTCGCGATCCCGCAGATCCTATACAACGTGCCTGGCCGCACGGCCTGCGACATGCTGCCGGAGACCACGGCGCGCCTCGCCGAGCATCCGAACATCGTTGGCCTCAAGGACGCCACCGGTGATCTGGCGCGGCTGCCGATCCTTCGCGAGCTGTGCGGTCCGGATTTCGGCCTCTACAGCGGTGACGACGCCACCGGCTGCGAGTTCATGCTGATCGGTGGCGACGGCGTCATCTCGGTCACCAACAACGTCGCCCCGGCGCTCATGAGTCGGATGTGCGACGCCGCCCTCGGCGGGCAACGAGACGCCGCCGAAGCGCTCAACCGGCAGTTGGACGGCCTGCACCACGCCCTGTTCCTGGAGTCCAACCCGATACCGGTCAAGTGGGCGGTCGCCGAGCTGGGGCTCTCCCCCACCGGCATCCGGCTACCACTCACCCGACTGTCGGACGTTCACCACGACGCCTTGAGGGCGGCGATGAAGCGCGCCGGCGTTCTCTGACGGTCGGGCGGGCGCGCCGCGGCGAGCGTTTGGGCGGGCTTCCGGAAACCAGCCGAACTTTCAGTTATGTTCAAACGATCGATCGCCTTGATCCCCGCTCTAGGTCCCGCTTTGGTCCCCGTGGCCGCCGCGCTATTCCTCAGCGGATGCGGCGGGACCATGGAGAACGTGCTCCCGGACCAGTCCCTGGAGTACAAGCGCCAACGCGAGGCCTCGGAGAACCTCGAGCTACCGCCTGATCTGGCGGGCACCAGCTTCGACGACGCCCTGGATATCCCGGGGGTCTCTGGCAGTGCGACCTACTCCGACTATGCCGGAGATCAGGCGGCGCGGTCCAAGCTCGCGGGCAGTGGCGAAGTGCTGCCAGAGGTACAGGGCGTCTCGTTGCGCCGCTCCGGTGACCGCCGCTGGCTCGACATTGCCGCCCCGCCGAACGCCGTCTGGCCGGAGGTGGTTGGCTTCTGGCGCTCACAGGGCATCCTGCTGGTGGAGCAGGACCCCGCAGCCGGCGTCATGAAAACGGACTGGATCGAGAATCGCGCCGAGGTCCGGAGCGACTTCATCACCCGCCAGGTCCGCAAGGTGCTCGACGGCCTCTACTCGACCTCCACGCGGGACCAGTTCCGTGTGCGCCTCGATGCGGGGCCGACGCGCAGCTCCACCGAGCTGTATCTGACCCACCGCGGTATGGAGGAGCGACTGGTGCGCAACACCGTCGGCGAGGGCGCGACCACCGTCTGGGAGCCCGCCCCGACCGACCCCGACAAGGAGGCGGTCATGTTGCGTCGGCTCATGCTCTACCTGGGTGTCTCGGATCGCGACGCGGATCGGATGATCAGGGCCGGCGGCGGCTCGTCCAGGACTTCGGCGGCTGGCTCGGCCGCGGCGGGTGCGGCCATGGGGGCCAAGCTGGTCGGCAGCGGGCCCAACGCGGAACTGGTGCTGCCCGTCGAGTACCGCCAAGCCTGGCGTCAAACGGGACTGGCACTGGACCGTACCGGCTTCGCCGTCGAGGATCGCGACCGCAGCAGCGGCACCTTCTTCGTCCGCTACGACGACCCGCAGCGCGGCGCCCGCAAGAAGGGCCTGACCGATCGCATCGCCTTCTGGCGCGGCAACGATGAGCGCAGCGTCGAGCGCTACCAGGTGCGCGTCGACGGCGGCGCGGACGAGACGCGCGTGCGCGTGCTCGATGCAGACGGCCGGCCGGAAACGGGCGGCACCGGCGAGCGTATCCTCGCGCTGCTGCAGGAGCAGCTGCGCTGAATGCGCTTCGCGGTGCTCGGCAGCGGCAGCCGGGGTAACGCAACGCTAATCGAGACCGACGGCACCCGGGTACTACTCGACTGTGGTTTCGGCCTGCGGGAGGTCGAGGCCCGCTTGCTCGATCTGGACGTCCAGGCGCAGGACCTCGCCGCCATCGTCGTCACCCACGAGCACGGCGATCACATCGCCGGTGTCGCCCGTCTGGCGCGCCGCTACGGACTCGAGGTCTGGACGTCGCCCGGCACTTGGAAGGGGGCCGGCGCCCCCGAGGTCGACCGGCTCAGGCTGTTTCCGGGGCATGCCCGATCGGTGCGCATCGGCGGTCTGACGTTGCGGCCGATCCCGGTCCCACACGACGCCCGCGAGCCCTGCCAGTTCGCCTTCGAGGCCGACGGGCGGCGGCTCGGTGTCATGACAGACGCGGGCGCCGTGACGCCAAGGATGTGTGAGTCGCTACGCGAGTGCGACGCCCTGGTGCTCGAGGCGAATCATGACCCCGAGATGCTGCGGGCTGGACCCTATCCGGCCAGCGTCCAGAGGCGCATCCAGGGACCTTTCGGGCACCTCAGCAATCCGCAGGCGGCGGCGTTGTTCGAGCGGGTCCGGCATGGTGGTCTGCGGCTGCTTCTGCTCTCCCACCTCAGCCAGCAGAACAACTGCCCGGAGCGGGCAGTGGCGGCGATTCGTTCGGTGCAGAGCGACCTCGATCCCATGATCGCGCAGCAGGATCGCGGCTCTGGCTGGTTGGACGTCTGAGCCGATGTCTGTGCCCCTGATCAGGGGCGGCTCGCCTATACTGTGGCCGACTCAGCCGCCGCACGTCGCCCTTGTTGGTGAGAGTGTGGAACGCCCCCGCTTCGCTGCGCCGACCGCGGAGTCGTGAATCGGGCCTCAGCTGTCAGCACACGGGGACACGATGCCAGCCCGCAATGCACTACTCCTATTGATCGCCCTAGTCTCGGTGTTTGGTTCCGATGCCCTGTCGGCGCAGCCATTTTCCATCGATACGCCGGGCGATTCCGAGAGCGCGGAGGCCGCCGCCAACTTCTACGAACAGGCGTTGATCGCATACAACAAAGGGGACGTACGCACCGCATACATCTATCTCAAGAACGCCCTCAAGGAAGACTCCCTGCTGCTCCCCGCGCACCTGTTACTCGGACGGATCTACCTCTCCATGGGGCAGGGCGAGAACGCCGAGAGGCAGTTGCTGATTGCCGATGGCCTCGGCGCCCACCGATCGCTGATTCAGAATTCCCTCGCCCGCTCCTACTTGATGCAAGGTCGGCCGCAGCTGCTCATCGATGAGCTGTTTCCCGTCGGCAGCGCACCAGAGGAGGACGCGGAGTTGCTCGCGCTGCGTGGTGAGGCGCTGTTGATGCTGGAGGAGTATTTCGATGCCCAGCGCGCCTTTACCCAGGCCTGGGAACTGAACCCCAGATCGACGGCGGCGATCCTGGGGCGGGTACAGGTCATGCTCCTGCAGGAGGAACTGGGAAAGGCGCGCGCGCTGGCCGATGAGGCGGTCGAGGTCGCGCCGACGTCCGCACGCGCCTGGTACCTGAAGGGGCTGCTCGCGGAGAACTTCGGCGACCTCAGCGGCGCGCTGTCGGATATGGGTAAGGCCGCGGAACTACTCCCGGCCTACCTCCCCGCGCAGATCTCCCGCATCAGCCTGCTCCTGCGTCTGGTCCGTTTGGAGGACGCCGAAGCGGCCGCAGCAGAGGTGGTGGAGATCTACCCCAACGACCCGCGCAGCCATTACCTTACAGCCGTCGTGAAGACCAAACTCGGCGACGAGGCGGGCGCTGAGGCGGCACTGCAGGACGGCGCCAATCTGATCGCCCGGCTCCCTCGCGAACTCATCGAAAACCACCGGCCGACGTTGCTGTTGGCGGGGATCTTTGCCTACACGCTGAAGCAGTGGGAGCAGGCGGACGACTACCTCCGACTGTACCTCGCGGACAATAGCCGAGCGACAGGGCCGCGGGTCCTGCTCGCGCGCCTCGCGTTGGAACGGCGCGGGGAGCCGGAGCAGGCCATACGCCTGCTCGAGCCCGCGGTGCAACGGACACCCGACAACGTGCCGGCGCTGTCGCTGCTCGCCGAGGCCTACATGAAGACCGGCCAACACCTGAAGGCCGCGCAGTTGCTGCGCAGTGCCACGGAGCAACGTCGGGGCGATATCGTCCTGCGCACCCAGCGCGCCGTCAACGAATTCGGGCTAGGGCGACGCGACGACGCAATCAACGAGCTCTCACTGCTGTTCGAGGCGCGCCCGGATCTGAGCAACGCCGGCGCTACGCTCGTCTTGATGCTGATGCAGGAGCGCGACTTCGACGAGGCGATGGAGGGCGCGGAACAGCTCTTGCTCCGCGTTCCGGGCAACCTCTCCTACGTCAATCTGCTCGGTGCGGCGGCCTTCGCGAACAACGAGCTGGATACCGCGCGATGGGCCTTCGAACTGGCCTTGGCTCGCGACCCCGCGTTCTACCCGGCGCGCTCGAACCTCGCGGAGCTGTTGCTGCGTCTAGGCGATGTGGAACTGGCGCGTGGGCATTTGGGGCGCGTCCTCGACTTCAAGGACGAAGACGTCAACGCACTCATGTTGCTGGCACGCTCCTACGAGGACGCGGGGGATCAGGCGCAGGCGCTGCGCTTCGCCGAGCGCGCGGTCGCGTCTGATCCGGCGTCCGTTCGGGCGGCGATCTACCAGACCAATCTGTTGTTGAGTGCCCGTGAGCCCGAGAAGGCGGTGCGGGTCGCCGAGGGCGTGCAGGTCCGGGCGGAGAACCCCGACGATGCAGATCTGATGGCAACGCTGAGCCGAGCCTATATCGCTAGCGGACGCAGGGCGACGGCACAGGTGGTATTGCGGCGTGCTTCGAGCCTCGCCGGGTACGACGCGCACATGCTCCTGGACGTCGCCTTGCTGCAGCGAGACGCGGGCGATATCCAAGGTGCCCTGTGGTCTCTTCAGAAGGCCACCGAGGGCGACCCGGAGTACTTGCCGGCGCGACTGCGTTTCGGGGAATTGCTCACCGAGTACGGCCGCATCGACGAGGCGCTGGAAGTGGCGCAGCGATTGCGCGTGGACTTCCCGGAGGAGCCCTACGCCGATCACCTGCTCGGCCTCATCTCCACCGCCAGCGGAGACCACGCCGCCGCATTCGAGGCGTTCTCCCGAGCACTGGACATCAAGCCCTCGCCCCTGCTCGCTATCCGCGCCTACGGCGCCAAGCGCGACGCAGAAGGTCTAGCCGTCGGGGTCGAGTTCCTTCGGCAGTGGTTGGAGGAGCATTCGGGTGATGGTGTTGCGACCCAGACCCTCGCCGAGGGCTACTACGAGCTCGGCGAACCCGAACGAGCGGCGAGGATGTTCGAGGGCATCCTCGCCGATGCCCCCGACAACGCCATGTTGCTCAACAACCTGGCCGTCATCTACAACGAGTTGGGCGATCCGCGGGCACTGGACTACGCCCGCCGGGCATACGAGCTGCTGCCGGGTGCTGCCGAGACAGGGGATACCCTTGGCTGGGTGCTCGTCAGCCGCGGCGAGTACGCGCAAGGGTTGAAGTATCTGCGTGATGCGCAAACGCGCGCGGCCGGCGACCCGGGTATCAGCTTCCACATCGCTGTTGCACTGAAAGCGCTGGGTCGCAACGAGGAGGCCGCGGCGGAACTGACACAGCTCCTGCAGCATAGCGATCCTTCCTTCCGGCGTCGTGCCGAGGCCGCTCGGTTACTGGAGGAGCTGCGCGAACCCAGGGCTGCCCAGAGCGGCTAGGGCCGAGGCTTCCCGACGCGACCGCCGTCGATGGGGCGGTCTCGATCCGTCAGCCCCGTCGACGGGCGACCGGTCGGGCGTCGCGGAGCATGTCGAATACCGAGCGGCTATTGCCGATGGAGCGGCGCACCACCTCCGCCGAGGCCACTGCGATCATGCCCGGCAAGATGATATTGGGGTTAGCGGTCGTCTCCAGCAGTGCGGTCAGGGCGGCCAGGGGAGCACGCAGGGTTGCCCCCATCATCGCCGCCATACCGACGGTCGCATAGAACCCCGATGAGGCGGCCTGGTCGGATGCCAGCATCGCCAGCGCCAAGCCGAGGCTCGCTCCCGCCGCACCGCCAATGACTAGGGTCGGCCCGATGAGTCCCCCAGGCACACGCAGACCGACGCTGACCGAGGTGGCGATGAGTTTGGTTGCGACCAGTGGCACCACCAGCGCGAGTTCTCCCTGGCCTGCCAGCATCACCGCCAGTGTGTCGTAGCCGATGCCCATCACCTGGGGCGTCCACAGTGCGATAGCACCGGTCAGTAACCCCGCCGCCGGGAAGGCGATCACGCAGCGCCATTGGCTCGTCGCCCGCGCCGTGCGCACCGCGAGCGTGGAGAATCCGCTGGCCAGGAGGCCGATGCCGCCGCCGAGCACGAGTACCGCGACGATCTCCCAGTGGGTGCTCAGGTACTCGGGTATGACCGTGAAGCTCGCGGGCGTTAGCGCGAGCACCCGCGACGCGATGGAGGCGGTGACGGCCGCGACGATGATGGGCAGGAACCGGCCCACCTCGTAGCGCACCCGCAGCACCTCGATGGCGAAGACCACCGCGGCCAGCGGTGTGTCGAAGGCTGCTGCAATGGCCGCAGCCGCACCTGCTGCCAGCAGGGATCGCTCCTCCTCCGCGTCCAGTTTCAACCAGCGCCCTAGCAGGCTCGCGCTGCCGGCGCCAAGGTGCACGGCGGGACCTTCCCGGTCCACCGAATGGCCGCCGACGATGGCAGCGACGGCGCCGACGAACTGTGTCACGATGTTGGCGACGGGGAGCCGCTCGCCGCCGGGGGACTGTAGCCGGTTCAGCACATGCACCACGCCGACGTCGCGGAGCGCCCTCGGCAGCAGGTCGAACAGGAGCCCCAGCAGCAGACCCGCCACTACGGGCAGTGCCACCCGGGCCAAAGGCGGAAGGGACTCATAACCTGCGCCGCCGCCGACCCCTAGCAGGAACCGCTGGCCCTGATCGATGGCGGCGCGTAGCGCCAGGATTGCCGCGGTCGCGAGCAGCCCGCTCAGCAAACCCAGCAGGGCTAGCCGAATGCTGGAAGTCCGGTCGTCATCCATAACGGCGATTCTAACCGGCCCCTAGGGAAACGCCGACTTATCGGCCTCTCCCTAGGTCGCCGTTGCGCTAGCGCTCAGCGTTTCGGGGGCGGAAGGTGTTGCTGAGCTCGCTAGATGTCCAGTGGGCCTGGCACCGTGCGGGATGCAGGCCGGCGGTCGTCCCGAGGGCCTGTCCTCCTCGTCGACGACCAGGCCGCCCGACGTCTCCCGGCCCCCATTGCGGGTACAGGGGAGACGCGTTGGTTCAGCCCGCGTCGGTTCCCTGTTCTGCCGCGTCCGCGGCCTCTGTGGCTTCGTCATCGACCGCGGCAGTGGCGCGGGGCGCTGTCGCGGCGGCTAGTTCGTCCAGGCCCGATGCCGTGAGGCTACCGCCGCTGCCGATTCGACCAATGGCTAGTTGCCTCTTCATCAGTCGTCCCCGTGGGGCGAAGCTGAGCGCGCCGGTCATGCCGCTCGGGAGCTTAAGCGCAGTCGGCACACTCGGGTTGTTGGCGACTTCGGCACCGAGGTAGTAGGCATCGATGCCCATGGCATAGAGCCTGCCCAGCTGGCCCTTGGTGTACTCCTCTGCGGGCTTGTCCGGGCCTCGCTGCTGGAACTCTTGTGCGCGCTCCTGATCCACCAACCAGGGCACGTCGACGTAGAAGATTCCTCGCTTGTCGGCGCGGTCCTCGACCTGGTCGGCCGCGTGGGAGGTGGCGACGACCGGCACGTTGGCGTCGCCGGCGCGAATAGCGGAGTACACCCGTGCCGCGTGCTCGGGTCGGGCGAGCATGAAGACGAGGTTGGCGCCTGCGGCGGTGATTTGATCACCGAGTTCGCTGGTGTTGTTAGCGTAGGCGATGGCCGCCGCCGGTTCGAGCGGTGCGATGCCGATAGCGTAGGCACGGCGCATACGCTCGGCCCAGGGCTCATCGGCGGGGTAGACGACGACGGTCTCTAGGCTCTTGTCGGTGTTGGCGAGCTCTTTCACGAGGGCGGCGACGGTTTTGGCTTCGTCTTCGGGGGAGAGCGAGAACTGATAGAGACCCTTCTGGGCCGTCTCGGCCTCGTTCAGCGCCAGCATGGCCGGAGCGGTGGCGGAGCGTAGGTCGGCGACGGTGTTGACGTCGCCCTTGAGCAGTGGGCCGATGACCAGTGGGCGCGGGTCGGCCCCGGCGGCGGTCTCGTAGGCCTTGATGGCGGCGCCATCGCCGTAGGTGTCGGCAGTCTCCTGCGTGATGCTCGCCTTGGGATCGCGTTTGCGTGCGGCTGCGTAGCCGGCCTCAATGGCCTCGGCGGCTTGCTGTACGAAGCCAGATGCGCCCGTCGGCAGCAGCAGCGCAATCGCCTGCTCCTTCGGGTACCCGGCGGACACGGGCAGCATGGGTGTGCCCGGCGGTTTGACGAGCCCGCTGCAGCCGGCCAGTGTCAGGGCGACGATGACTGGTGTCGTCGAGCGCAGGATCGTTCGTAGCATCGATCTGTTCATTGGACGCGGGGGCTCCTGTGTCGGGGCGATTGTTATCTTGTTCGGGGCCGCCCGCACCCACGGCTGGTCTGGGGCGCACCATCGACCGGCGCCCATGCTCGTCGACAAGCTCGGCCGAGGTCTTGTACGGGTTCGCGGCTTTCCTGTTGGTTGCGCATGCGGGAAAGAACGATTCAGGGGCTGCCACGGGCCTTGGGGTGCTCCCCGGACGTCGCGGACGGTTTGCGGGCGCGCGATGACGAAACGCCAGCCCTGCAACGATGCCCGATAAGGGCCAACCCAGTAGTCGGCTAATCTAAACCATTGCACGGGCGAAGGCAGTAGGCAGCAACCGAGTTGTCGGGACCTTTGTCCTCCTCTGCCCTAGGGCTGGTCTTGATAAGGGGGCCGAGCGCACCGCCGGGCCGTCGTAATGCCCAACAAACGGGCTGGCGATTATGGGTTGTCGACACCGGCGTACGGGACGGAACTTCGGCTCCATAACCACGTCTCCCGTGCGCTCATCACAGTTGATGTGTCGGCGGTTGCGCGGCGTCAAGTTTGATTGACGCATCAAGTGTCCAGTTGCCTTGTCAGTTGTCGCCGATTGTGCAAGCATCGGGCCCTAACGTCCGGTCGTTTCGTCTGTCGCCGGAACGGTTGGCGCCATGGTATTTCAGACTGGCGAGTTCGGCCCCGGCGTCTTCGGCCGCATGGCCTGCCGGCTCGCGGTCAGAGGAGAGCGGACTTGAACAATCACAAAATCGTGTCTTTCGACAACGAGCCCTTGATCCTTGTCGACTCGGAGGACAGCGTCACCGGGTACGAGAGCAAGATCGATGCCCACATGGGGGCCGGCAAGTTGCATCGCGCGTTCTCTATCTTCCTGTTCACCGAGGACGATCAGGTGCTGCTGCAGCAGCGCAGCGGCAAGAAACCGCTCTGGCCGCTTTACTGGTCCAACAGCTGTTGTAGCCATCCACGCCGTGGCGAGACCTACGAACAGGCGGTGCATCGTCGGTTGCGAGAAGAGCTGGCGGTCGACGCCGAGCTCGAGTATCTCTATCGCTTCGAGTACCGCGCGGAGTTTGGCGACATCGGTGCGGAGCATGAACTCTGCTCGGTCTTCGTCGGCAAGGTGCCGGCCCCGGTTCGCGTGGATGTCAACCCGAGCGAGATCGCGGCCTGGCGTTGGGTGGCGGGCGATGCAGTGGACCGGATGATCCAGACGCAGCCGAACCAGGTGACGCCCTGGTTCGTCATGGAGTGGCAACGCCTGCGCGGAGAGTTCCGCGACACCATCGACGCCCTGGCTCCGACCCGTATGATCTCGGCGGCCTAGGTATCGGCTTGCCTCCACTGGAGTGGGAGCGCCGAGTTCTACTTGGCCGCTCGGCACGGACCAGGGAGGGTCGGGTTCGTCCGTCGGGTCGTCGCCCTGGCACCTGACCGGACATTGCTGTCCCTCCCGATCGTGCCACCGAAGGCCCTCGCGCCAGTCATGTCGGGGCATGTTGAGCTCGTTGCGCCGCAGCGTACGGCTTCGCCCAATCGAGACAAGGCCGAGTGCAACGCTGCGCTCCTGGTGGCGTCGTCGCTTAGGCGATTTCTGTCATGAAACATACCACCTGGCTTGTCTTCTCGCCCGCCTCCTTTGTCGCGCCAGCCCCCACATAGAACGACTATGCGGGGGTCGGCGCTTCGCGGAGGCGAACGAGCATCCGGCGCCATGCGGTATGTTTCATTCCGACAATCGCCTAATCTCATGAGCAAATTTGTCATCTGCATCGATAACGGCGGCAACGAGGCCAGCCTCATCGTCGGCAAAGTCTACGAAACGGTCGAGGACTCCGCTGCCGCCAAACATTCCATGCTCCGCGTGCTGGATGAAGATACCTCCGAGTCCGAAGGTTATCTTTATAGTTCAGGGATGTTCGCAGAGCTTGACCTGCCCGAGACCGTCAAGCGCCAGCTTCAGAACCACCGACGAGCCGAAGTAGCCTAGCGAGGGCTTCTCGCTCTGCTGTCCAAAGCGACGGTCCTGAAAGTTCGTGGAACCTTAATCCGGCTCGTCGTCGATGCGCTGCTCATCGGTCTTGCCGAGAATGTACCGCATAGGGTACGTTTCGTCACAGGAGGTGCAGCTGATGACAGGGGATGAGAAACGAATTCCGGTCGCATTCTACCGAACGGACCTCGGCAGAGAGCCTGTTCGGGAGTGGCTCAAGCAATTGGGGCCGCTTGACCGCAAAATCGTGGGGAATGACCTCCAGACTTTGGAGTTTGGTTGGCCGATCGGCATGCCCCTGTGCCGAGCGATCCGCGGCCATAAGGGCCTATGGGAAGTCCGCAGCCATCTTTCATCGGGACGAATCGCACGCCTTCGTCAAGAAGACCCAGCAAACGCCCGTCGCTGAGCTGAACATCGCAAAACACCGGATGAAAGGTGGAAATGATGATTGATGAAAAACACATTGGCTCCAGCCTAGAAGACTTTCTTCAAGAGGAAGGCCAATTAGAGGAGGCGCGGCAAATTGCCGCTAAGCGAGTGCTGGCATGGCAACTCCAGCAGGCGATGGAAAGCCAGCATCTCAGCAAGGTCGAAATGGCGAAGCGAATGCAAACCAGTCGTTCCCAACTAGATCGCCTGTTGGACCCCGACAACGACAAGGTGCAGCTCGACACCTTGAACCGAGCCGCGGCCATCGTCGGCAAGCGTCTCAAGATCGAATTGATCGAGAGCGTCTCACACTGACCCTATCGGTTTTTGACGCCAGCGCAACTGATCGAAGCCCTTTTCACGGTGGTGGATCGATGCAGCAGCGGACACTAACGATCACGGTCGATGCGAACGCGCGCCAAGCGTTGCGGGCGTGCGCCGTCGGAGTCTTCCAAGCCGATGGCTACCTCGGCGAAGCGCTGAATTTCGAGACGTCCGGTGCTTTCTTTGGTCGACTCACGTCCCCTGAATCCTAGGTCGCGGGCCAGACGGAAGAAGGCGAAGTCATTGGGGCCGAACACCGTGAGCTCAGCGATGGGGTCGCTGAGGGCCCCTTCCAGCCCAGCGGTGAGTACGGCGTTCAGCAAGATGTCGTAGTCGAACCAGTTTCTGTCGAACTCACCGCCGCTTAGGGCGACGATATCGGTGACGGGGCCGATCCCCGGCGAGCCATTCAGGCGGGTCGCCCGAGGGGCCCTGTGTGACATCTTCACCAACGGTGTCTGGCACCGTTGACCGGTCTCTAGCTACCCGTTGATTCGGCTTGGCCTGCAGCCCGATGCTCCAGTCAAGATCCCAACGCCGGTCGGCGGCTGGGGTGTCAGCCTGCCGGTCGACATGCCTCAAGGCTGACGACCAGTCCCGGACAGCACGGATGTACCATGGGGCTCGCTCGCCACTCAGGGGTTGCACCACAACCCCCAGCGCGATCTCACCCATGCTGGTCGGGGCCCTCACGCAAATGGACAAGAAACCGGTCGCGGCTCAAGACGACGCCGTCGAGGTGCTGCGCGGCCTGTCGATCCTCCTGTTGGTGCTGTTCCACTCCGTCGGCGCCAGCGAGGCCGGGGTTGCGCCCCTGCGCTGGCTCGCGGCGGCCATCGATCCGTTCATCATGCCCGCCTTCGCGTTCATGGCCGGGTACGTCTTCGCGCTGCGCCCGGTGACGCTGGACGGATTGCCTCGCGTGATCCGCTCCAAGGTCATGCGGATTCTGCTGCCGCTGTTCTCGGCCGTCACCATCACCCTGATCCTGCGCGCCGCGGTGAGCAGGCCGTTGAGCCCGTCGGGTTACCTGCACGCCTACTTCTTCTCCTTCGAGTATTTCTGGTTCCTGCAGGCGATCTTTGTCGTTTTCGTCCTCGTCGCCTGCCTGGATGCCGCCGGGCTGCTCTCGACCCTCGGCCGCTGGTCGGCAACGGTGCTGGTGGCTTGGCTGGTCTGTGGCTTGGCGCCCGGCAGCGAGTTCTTCAGCCTCTGGGGCGTCAACTACCTGCTGCCGATCTTCCTCGTGGCGCACGGCGCCTCGCGGTTCCGCGGGGCGGTCCTGGAGGCGTCCGCGGCGCGCGCGTTCTGGTGGGCCGCGCTGGCGGTGTCGTTGCTGCTGTATTCGCTGGCGCGCCTGGACGTCGCGCCGGTGTTGGATGCCGCTCGCACCGGTCCCGTCGCCATGGTGCTGGGCACCGCGGCCAGCGCGCTGTTCCTGACGCTGCGCATCCAGGGGCTTGGCTGGCTGAAGCCCTTCGTCGTCCTGGGTGCACTGTCCTACTGCATCTACCTCTACCACGGCATCGGCCTGTCCTTCGCGGTCAAGGACTGGGAGGTCGCCGGGCTCCCGATGGGCGGCTACGGACTCTTCCTGGCGAAGGTCGCCGCCGCTCTGCTGTTCCCTATCCTCTTCTATCTGCTCATCGACAGATCGACGCTGCTGCGGAAGCTGCTGCTGGGCAAGGGCTGATCGCGCGCCGCGAATCAACCGCGGTGGGTGCACGCTTGCGCCCTCTCAGCGGCCGGTATACTTACGGGTTTCACCGCCGACCGAGAGCCCCGTCATGCCCGTCTACCGCTCACGCACCACCACCCACGGCCGCAACATGGCCGGCGCCCGTGCCCTCTGGCGCGCCACGGGCATGAAGGACGGCGACTTCGACAAGCCCATCGTTGCGGTGGCCAACTCCTTCACCCAGTTTGTCCCCGGGCACGTGCACCTGAAGGACCTGGGCCAGCTCATCGCCCGCGAGATCGAGCGCGCCGGCGGCGTCGCCAAGGAGTTCAACACCATCGCCGTGGACGACGGCATCGCCATGGGCCACGGCGGCATGCTCTATTCCCTGCCGTCGCGCGACATCATCGCCGACTCCGTGGAGTACATGGTCAACGCCCACTGCGCCGATGCCCTGGTCTGCCTGTCGAACTGCGACAAGATCACCCCCGGCATGCTGATGGCGGCCATGCGGCTCAACATCCCGACGGTGTTCGTCTCCGGCGGCCCCATGGAAGCGGGTAAGATCATCCAGGCGGACGGCGAGCTGCACCTGGACCTGGTGGACGCCATGGTCGCCGCCGCCGACCCGAACAAGAGCGACCAGGAGGTCGCCGAGCTGGAACGCTCCGCCTGTCCCACCTGCGGCTCCTGCTCGGGCATGTTTACGGCCAACTCCATGAACTGCCTCACCGAGGCCCTGGGTCTGAGTCTGCCCGGCAACGGCTCCCTGCTCGCCTCCCATGCAGGCCGCAAGGAGCTGTTCCTGGAGGCGGGGCGCCGGGTCGTGGCGCTGGCCAAGCGCTGGTACGAGCACGACGACGCGAGCGCGCTGCCACGCGGCATCGCCACCGTCGAGGCCTTCGAGAACGCCATGAGCCTGGACATCGCCATGGGCGGGTCCACCAACACCGTGCTGCACCTGCTGGCCGCCGCCCACGAGGCCGAGGTGGACTTCACCATGGCCGACATCGACCGCCTGAGTCGCAAGGTGCCCAACCTGTGTAAGGTCGCGCCGGCCACCCAGAAGTACCACATGGAAGACGTCCACCGCGCCGGCGGTGTCGTCGCCATCCTGGCGGAGTTGCAGCGCGCCGGTCTACTGCACACCGAGGTGCCCACGGTGCACAGCCCGACCATGGGCGAGGGGCTCGCGCACTGGGACGTCGCCAGCACCGAGGCCGACGAGGCCCGCCAGCGCTACCTCGCCGCACCCGGGGGCGTGCCGACCCAGGTGGCCTTCAGTCAGTCGCGGCGCTGGACCGACCTGGGACTGGATCTGGACCTGGACCGCGCCGACGGCTGCATCCGCGACCGCGAGCACGCCTACAGCCAGGACGGTGGTCTCGCCGTGCTCTATGGCAACCTCGCCGAGCAGGGCTGCATCGTCAAGACCGCCGGCGTGGACGAGTCCATCCTCAGCTTCACCGGCCCTGCGCGGGTGTTCGAGAGCCAGGAGGACGCCGTCAGCGCCATCCTCACCGACAAAGTCCAGGCCGGCGATGTCGTGGTCATCCGCTACGAGGGCCCCATCGGCGGCCCCGGCATGCAGGAGATGCTCTATCCCACCAGCTATCTCAAGTCCAAGGGGCTCGGCAAGGCCTGCGCGCTCATCACCGACGGGCGCTTCTCCGGCGGCACCTCGGGGCTGTCCATCGGCCACGTCTCGCCCGAGGCGGCGGAGGGCGGACTGATTGCACTGGTGGAGGACGGTGACCCCATCGAAATCGACATCCCGAACCGCGGAGTCCGGCTCGCCGTCGATGACGACACCCTGGTCCAGCGGCGCCAAGCCCAGGCCGACCGGGGTGCCGCCGCCTACAAACCCCTCGACCGCCAGCGCCCGGTATCCAAGGCGCTCCAGGCCTACGCTGCACTGACCACCAGCGCGGCACAGGGCGCGGTGCGGGACCTCTCGCGGCTGGGTTAGTGCGTCTTGCAGGCGCGGTGGTCGGGTCCGCTGTGAGGACCCGTGCCGCTCAAATGGCAGTTGCAACCGGAGCGTCGCTGCCCCGGCTGGCGCCTGACCATCGATGAGCAGCGCCGGCAACTCGCCCTGCTGCTTGAGGACAGGCCGAGCTTCGCGCGGCGGCTAACGGAATTCCGCGAGCGCCGGCTGCGAACGCCCGGCACCAGCTTGGACTACTGATCGCACAGCCGACTGAACAGCGTCACCCGTAGCAACAGTGCCTCGCTGGCGACCATCGCCGGACCACTCGCGCTACCGCATCAGTTCGTCCTCCTCAGGGACAATGTGGGACAGCAGGCGAATCGAGCGCTTGTGGATCGCCCTTGGGCAATCGGTGGAAGCAGACTGCGAGAATGCTTGACCGACCGGCTCAGGTCAGACGTTGGGAATTTCACTTTCATAGCCAGCGCCTCGTCCTTGCTTTGTATCGTTCGTATTGCTCACCGAACTGCTGCTTCATGGCAGCTTCTTCAAAGGGGATGTACCAGCGATCCGTAATCACGATAAAGGCGAGTACGACAGCAAATGAAAGCAAGTTGCCGAGGACTATTGCGACGCCGAGCAAAGCCATAACGAAGCCAAGGTACATTGGGTTTCTGCTGAACGAGAAGAGACCATCAGTCACCAGAACCTCTGGTTTCTGGAAAGTCTCGATATTGGTCCCAATACGTTCGAATGTATCTGAACCGCGCTTTGCTAACCCCACCCCAATCACGATCACGATCAACAGAAGACCGATCAAGTTGAACGTGGGAAAAGGGGCCAGGCTCAATTAAGGGAAAAGGGGCCAAGGGAAAAGGGGCCAAGGGAAAAGGGGCCAAGGGAAAAGGGGCCAGGCTCAATTAATGTCCCAACGACAGCTCAACCTGTCCTTCTCCACCCGCTGATGGCTGTTCAGGGGGCTTGCGTGGCCTGCCCCGCTTTCGCAGTTCGCGTAGCAGCGCGTCCGTCTGCCCCAGTGCGTTCGCGCGGTAGCTCGACCATCGATACTCGGCGGGGTCCGACACCATGGCGGCGCGCACAGGATTGAGTTCGATGTAGCGCTGACAGAGCAGCAGGTAGGTTTCGGCCTGAATCAGCGAGGATTTGTAGCGGCCATCCCACAGGGTGCCGGTGCGCCCG
>JANQFX010000028.1 GCA_028277725.1 Thiohalocapsa sp. | reverse complement strand
GCCGCTTTCGCGTCTCCGAGACGCCAATGTGCGGCCGATCACGCCGCGACCAAAGCCGCAGAATGATAGCGCATCGACGGCGCCTCGTGGCGAGCGTTTGCCGCCCGGGGCTCAACCTTGGCGCCGTGCCTTTTCCTCGAGGCCCGACAGGCCAAAGCGTCGATCCAACTCGTCGAGCACGGCGTCCGGATGCAGGCCCTGATGTGCCAGCAACACCAGGCTATGGAACCAGAGGTCCGCCACCTCGTAGACCAGCTTGTCCGGCACCCCGTCCTTGGCGGCCAGCACGGTCTCGGTGGCCTCCTCGCCGATCTTCTTCAGGATCGCGTCCAGACCCTTCGCATACAACTTGGCGACATAGGACGAGTCCGGATCCGCATCCTTACGGGTCTCCAGAACCTCGGCCAGACGCGTCAATACACCCGACATGGAAAACACTCCTCTCGCGGTCTGACTTGGCGCACGAGCTCTCAGCGAAGCCTTCGGGAGCCGCCGCGCGCCGGCTGAAGTCGCAAGAGCATGCCCGCTCGAGGCCTGATGTGGAAGTGCAAACCGGACGCGCCGACGTGGCGGCGAGTGCCAAGGTATCTCCCTGGCCTGCCTGATGCCAGCCATCCGAACGCGGGCCGCCCGGCGCGGTCAGCGCCCTGCCCTGGCCTATCCAACTCGCCGACCGCGGAGATCAGGACGGCCCGCCGTCCTTGCTCCGCCGCGAGCGCGCCTTGAAGACCGGCTCCCGCCGGACGCGTCTGCCGGCCGGGCCGGGTCGTCGGGGGGCCTGACCCGGCGACAGGCCGGCGGCCTCGAGCAGGCCGTCCAGTTCGTCGTCCGTGAGTTCACGCCACTGACCCGGGAGCGGGCGCGCGCCGAGGATGACGCTGCCGTAGCGCACCCGCTTCAGGCGGCTGACCTCGCAGCCGACGGCCTCCCAAAGCCGACGTACCTCACGGTTGCGGCCCTCGGTCAGCAGTACGTGGAACCAGCGATTACTGCCGGCACCACCGGACTCGACGATCTCCTCGAACCGTGCCGGGCCATCGTCGAGCTCGACGCCCTGCACCAGGCGCTCCAGTGCCGCCTCAGGGACGTCACCTCGGATGCGCACGGCATACTCACGATCCACCTGCCGGGATGGGTGCATGAGCCGGTTCGCCAGTTCGCCGTGGTTGGTGACCAGGAGCAGTCCGGAGGTGTTCAGATCGAGCCGACCGACGGTGATCCAGCGACCGTCTCGGATACCCGGCAGGCGCTGGAAGATGGTCGGCCGGCCGTCGGGATCGCGCCGGGTGACGACCTCCCCCTCGGGCTTGTGATAGGCCAACACCCGCAGCCGCTGGCGGCTCGCGGCACGGCGCTTGAGGGTCTTGCCATCCACCTGGATGCGGTCGCCGGACGAGACCCGAACCCCCAGCTGGGCCACCAGTCCGTTGACGCGGACCCGACCCGAGCGAATCCACTCCTCGAGGGTGCGGCGGGAGCCGTACCCGGCCTCCGCCAGCACCTTCTGCAACCGCACCGGGGCGTCCACGGGTCCACCTTGCGGCGACGTGAACCGAGGCTGGACGTCCGGCTCCCGGGCGTGGTCCCGTTTTCGATCGATGGGCTTCGAGCTAGTGCGGCGCGGGCCCTGCCAGGGCTGACGCGGCAAGCGGGGCCCGCCGTGCACGGAGTCCTCATCGCCCCCCCCTCTCGCCCTGGGCCGATGACTGGCTGGCAAGGGGCGGCGGTTACGGTTGGTCGTCATGGTCGCTCCTTGGCTCAGGTGCTGCAGTGGTCGGGGGTGCGAGCTCGTCCCGGTCAAGTTTGGTGTCGTCGGCCGCCGGCTCACTCGTGTCCGGAGCCGCACCAGAGTCCGATTCCGCGTCGGGCGCCGCCCCGACCGACGCCGGCACGACCAGGGCCGCGGACGCGCCGACGCCCCGCGTAGCGGCCTCTGTCGTGCTCTTGCCCCTAGCCGTCGCCGCTTCGGCGAGCTGTTCGCCGAAGAAGGCAGGGTCACGGAGCTCTGCAAGTGGTGGCAGGTCGTTCAGGGAGCGCAGGCCGAAGTAGTCCAGGAACCGGCGCGTGGTGGCATAGAGTGCGGGGCGGCCGGGCACGTCCCGATGACCGACGACACGGACCCACTCCCGCTCGGTCAGTGTCTTGACGATCTGGGTGCCGACGGCGACGCCGCGGATGTCCTCGATCTCGCCGCGGGTGATGGGCTGACGATAGGCGATGAGGGCTAGGGTCTCGAGCAGCGCACGGGAGTAGCGCGTCGGCTTCTCCTCCCACAGGCGCGCCACCCAAGGGGCGACGGTCCGCCGCACCTGTACACGCCAGCCGCCGGCGACCTCCACCAATTCGATGCCGCGCCCCACGTAGTCCGCTCCCAGGGACTCGACCGCGGCCCGGACCTCGTCCCTCGCTGGACGGTGATCATCGGGGTACAGGGCAAGGACCTGATCCAGCGTCAAGGGCGCTCCCGCCGCGAGCAAGGCGCCCTCGACCACGAGTTTGACATCGGGCGTCGTGAGCGTCAGGGCGTTGGGAGGACCCCCGCCGACGGTGTCATCCTGATCGTCGCTCACACCTCGCCTCCACGCAGGCGCACGTGGATGGGCGCATAGGCCTCCGGCTGCACCAGCTCCAGTGTCGCAGCCTTCACCAGCTCCAGAATCGCCAGGAAGCTCACCACGACGCCGGCGCGGCCCTCGGTGATGTCAAACAACGCCTGGAACGGGACGAAGCCGCCCTGCTGTACCGCGCCCAGCACCCGCGACATGCGCTCGCGCAGCGACAGGGGCTCTCGTTCAACACGATGGCTGGTGAACAGGTCTGCGCGGCGCATGACGTCGCGCAGCGCGGCCAACACCTCGCCGAGCTCCACGGTGGGCGGGACACGGCGGATGTGCTCCGAGGACAACTCTGCCCGCACGCCATAGGTGTCGCGACCGAGCCGAGGCAGACCGTCGAGATCCTGCGCGGCCTGCTTGAAGCGCTCGTACTCCATCAACCGCCGGACCAGCTCGGCGCGAGGGTCCGCATCCTCGTCCTCGGTCGTCTCCGGGCGCGGCAGCAGCATTCGGGATTTGATCTCACAGAGCATGGCGGCCATGACCAGGTACTCGGCGGCGAGCTCCAGCTTCAGCTCCTTCATCAGCTCCACGTACTCCATGTACTGGGTCGTGATCTGCGAAATGGGTATGTCCAGGATGTCCAGGTTCTGCTTGCGGATCAGGTACAGGAGCAGGTCCAGCGGCCCCTCGAAGGCATCCAGGAAGACCTCCAGCGCATCCGGCGGGATGTAGAGGTCCTCCGGCAACTTCAGCAGCGGCGCGCCACGGATGACGGCAAGGGGTGCCGCCTCGTCCTCAAGGGGCTCTACCGAAGCGGTATCAGTCGCCAGAACTACTGCTGATTCGCGCGGCTGCTGGAGCACTGATGCGTCTGCCGATTCCGTTCCCATGGACAGCGCCTTCTCGGGCGGGCCCTCCCGCTCGGCCCCCGCGACGCCCCTGGACTCGGAATCGGCCACGCCCCGATCTCCGTCAGTCGTGCGCGAGGGACATGGCGCGGCGGACCTCGTCCATGGTCTCGCGGGCGACGTCGCGGGCGGCCTCGCAGCCCTCGTTGATGAAGCTGCGCACGGTCTCCGGCTGGGCCTCGAGCTCCGCGGCACGGGACTGAATCGGCTCCAGCTCCGCCCGCACCGCCTCGATGACCGGCCGCTTGCACTCGATGCAGCCGATGCCAGCGGAGCGGCAACCCTCCTGCACCCATTGGCGTACGGAGCCGTCGGAGTACACCTGGTGGAACTGCCAGACCGGGCAGACGTCCGGATCACCCGGATCGGTGCGGCGCACACGCTGAGGGTCGGTCGGCATGGTGCGCAGCTTCTGCTCCACCTGCACCGGGTCGTCGCGCAGCGCAATGGTGTTGCCGTAGGACTTGGACATCTTCTGCCCGTCCAGCCCCGGCATCTTGGCGGCCTTGGTCAGCAATGGCTGTGGCTCCGGCAGGATGGCGCGGCCGCCGCCCTCCAGATAGCCGAGCAGACGCTCGCGGTCGCCGACGGTGATGTTCTGCTGGGTCTCGACGAGGGCGCGGGCCTTGTGCAGGGCCTCCTGATCGCCCTTCTCGGTGTAGCTGCGGCGCAGCTGGTCGAACATCTTGGCGTTCTTCTTGCCCATCTTGCGCTTGGCCTGCTCCGCACGCTCCTCGAAGTCCGGCTCGCGGCCGTAGATGTGATTGAAGCGCCGCGCGATCTCGCGGGTCATCTCCACATGAGCTACCTGATCCTCGCCCACCGGCACATGACCGGCGCGGTACATGAGGATGTCGGCGCTCTGCAGCAGTGGGTAGCCGAGGAAGCCGTAGGTGGCGAGGTCCTTCTCCTTGAGCTTCTCCTGCTGGTCCTTGTAGCTCGGCACCCGCTCCAGCCAACCCAGCGGCGTGATCATGGACAGCAGCAGGTGCAACTCCGCATGCTCCGGCACCCGCGATTGGACGAACAGCCTGGAGGCGCCGGCGCTGACGCCCGCGGCGAGCCAATCCACGACCATGTCGAAGCTGGCTTGAGGGATGGCGGACGGGTCCTCGTAGTCGGTGGTCAAGGCGTGCCAGTCAGCGACGAAGAAGAAGCAGTCATACTCGTGCTGGAGCTGGATCCAGTTCTTCAGCACACCGTGGTAGTGGCCGAGGTGCAGACGGCCGGTGGGCCGCATGCCGGAGAGGACGCGAAGGTTCGATGGAGTAGCGGAGTTCACGAAGCAGGCCTTAGCTCGACACACCGACGGACCGGGCCGCAGCGCGTCATAGGGGGAAGCGGTCGCGCACCAGAGCGGATGCCGGCATCAGGTCCAATACACCACTGATCACCGGCTGCAACGCCGCCCCGAGCAAACCGGGGGGGGTGCCGCTGGGTAGAAACAGCAGCGCGATCAGGATCATGAGGCCGTAGGGCTCCAGACGCGAATAAACGGACGCCAGCGAGGGCGGCAACAGGGCGTTCAGGATACGGCCACCGTCGAGCGGCAGCAATGGGACCAGGTTCAGCGCCATCAACACCAGATTGATGACGATCCCGACCACGCACATCTCGACGAAGAGCTGAAGGAAGAGCGTTGGCACAGGCACGACCACGACGATCAGGGCCATCAGCTTGATGGCGAGGCCCCAGGCGAAGGCCATCAGCAGGTTGACGAAGGGCCCCGCCGCCGCTACCAGCGCCATGTCCCAGCGCGGATTGTTGAGCCTCAACCAATTCACGGGGACGGGCTTCGCCCAGCCGAACAGGAAAGGCACGCCGACCAGCGTCTTCGACAGCAGGAAGATCGAAGCCGGCACCAGGACGGTGCCCACGGGGTCGATGTGCCGCAACGGATTGAAGGTCACCCGACCCAGCTGCAACGCGGTCGGATCGCCGCGCCGGCTCGCGACCCAGCCATGCGCCGCCTCGTGCGCGGTGATCGCGAACAGCACCGGCGGCGCGATGAGCAGCAGCAGGAGCGCGGTTTGCAGGAACTGGTTCATGAACGGCTCTGTTCGGACGCACGGGACCGCGTATTCACGACTCGAACAGGGACGCGTCGCCTTTTCCGTGGCGCAGTACCCTCGGCGGGTCAGCGGTCATGTCGAGGACGGTGGTCGGCTCACCGCCGCAGTGACCGCCATCGATGATCAGGTCGACGCAGTGACCGATGGTCTCGCGCATCTCGTACATGTCATCCAGGGGCTGCTCGTCTCCGGGCATGATCAGGGTGGTGCTGAGGATCGGCTGATCCAACTCGGCGAGCAGATCACGCACGATGGGTGTATCGGGCACGCGGATGCCGATGGCCCGGCGCTTCGGGTGCAACAGGCGACGCGGCACCTGCTTCGTGGCCTGGTAGATGAACGTGTAGGGGCCCGGCGTCAACGACTTGAGCTGGCGATAGGCGCTGTTGTCGACGCGCGCGTAGGTGGCGATCTCGGACAGGTCGCGGCAGACCAGCGTGAAGTAGTGCTTGTCGTCGACGCGGCGAATCATGCGGATGCGGTCCAGGGCCGACTTCTCGCCGATACGGCAGCCGAGGGCGTAGGAGGAATCGGTTGGGTAGACGATGACGCCGCCGGCACGCAGCACATCAGCCGCGCGATCGATCAGGCGCCGCTGCGGGTTGTCCGGGTGGATCTCGATATAGTCGGCCATGTCAGACGACGCGTCCTGGTCTGCGACCAGGCGGCGCCGCCCGCACCGCCGAAGCAGTGCCTACTGCCATGTCGTCGTATGCGCGTCGTGCCGCGCCGCGTCGATCAGGCCGCCGCACGGGGCTCACCGCGTCGCAATTGCGGCAGCGACCAAATGGGCGTGCAGCCGTCCGGCAGCGCCGGCAGCTGGCCGAGTTCGATCCAGGGCTTGTCTGGACCGTGGTAGTCGGACCCGGCGGACGCGAACAGACCATTCTCGATCGCGTAGCGGGCGTAGAGGAAGTAGTCGTCCCTGCTATGACTCCCGGAGACGACCTCGAGCCCGAGTCCGCCACACTCGCGGAACTCCCCGAGCAGTCGACGCATCTTCGAACGCGTGAAGTCGTAGCGCGCGGGATGGGCAATGGCGGCGACGCCACCGGCCGAGCGTATCCAGCCGGCGGCGAGTTCGAGCGTCGTCCACTCACCAGGCACATGGCCCGGCTTCCCAGACACCAGGAAGCGCTTGAACACGCCTCGCATGTCATCGGCGGCACCCTGCCGGACCAGGAATCGGGCAAAGTGCGTGCGGCCGATCAGGCTCCCGGCGGCCTCGGCGCGGGCACCCTCGTAGGCGCCAGGATAGCCGGCCTTTTGCAGCCGGCGACCGATCTCCTGCGCGCGCCAGCCACGGTAGCCCTGAAGACGCGCCAGGCCTTCCAGCATGTCCGCGGACGTCGGGTCCACCGCGAGGCCGAGGATGTGTACGGTACGCCCGCCCCAGGTGACCGAGACCTCGACGCCCGGAATCAGCAAGATGCCCTGTTCGGCCGCCGCTGCGGTGGCCTCGGCGACACCGGCGACGGTGTCGTGGTCGGTCAGCGCCAGCGTTGTAACACCGGCCGCCGCCGCGCGGGCGACGAGTTCCGTCGGCGACAGGGTGCCGTCGGAGGCGGTGGAATGGGTATGCAGGTCAGGAGATGGCTTCATTACGATAGTGTAACTGATGGGGTGGTTTGCCTCTCGTCGTCTACAACGGAGGGGGCCTGCCTGCTAAGCTGAGCGGCTGCGGTCTTTAAGGGGTGCAAGCGCCCGGGCGAAGCCAATGCCGGCAGGATCGCCATGGCACAGGTCAGACATGAAACTGCTCATCGATCTCTTCCCGGTCATCCTGTTCTTCGCGGCCTACAAGCTGCAGGGAATCTACGTCGCCACCGTGGTCGCGATCGCCGCGTCGGCAGCGCAGGTGGCCTGGTTCCGCTTCCGACATGGCCGCACCGAACGCATGCACCTAATCACTCTCGGGCTGCTGGTACTGTTCGGCGGCATGACCCTGGCGCTGCGCGACCCGACCTTCGTCATGTGGAAGCCGACCATCGTCAACTGGCTGTTCGCGCTGGTCTTCCTCACGACCCAATTCATCGGCGACAAGCCCCTGATCCAGCGCATGATGGAGCAGGCGGTGGATGCACCGGCCTTCGTCTGGCGGCGCCTCAACCTCGCTTGGACGAGCTTCTTCGTGCTGCTGGGCCTGTCCAACCTCTATGTGGTCTACGTGGGTAGCGGTTTCTTTGAGGCCAAGCAGGCGCTGATCGCCGCCAGCGGCAACGCCGAAATCGACCTCGCCCACTGCACCGATCTATTCAGCGGCCAGGTGCTGGCGCTGTGCGATGCCGCCAGGCAGGGGGAGGCCGCATGGGTCGACTTCAAGCTATTCGGTATGATGGGGATGACGCTGGTCTTCGTCATCGCGCAGGCGCTGTATCTGTCAAAATTCATGTCCGATCCGGACGATGCGCCTGCCGTTTCCTCCCCGAGACCTGCAACTGTGCCCGCCAAAGGCACTGTTGTCGATCCCGCCAAGGTCAGCAATTCCTGATCGAAACGAATCTTCTTCCGGAGCCCCCATCGTGCTGTACGCCATCATCGCCGGCGACCACCCCGACAGTCTCGCCGCCCGTCGCAAGGCCCGTCCGGCCCACCTAGAGCGCCTGGACGCGCTCCAGGCGGAGGGTCGGTTGATCCTGGCCGGACCGCACCCGGCCGTGGATGCCGCGGACCCCGGTGAGGCCGGCTTCAGCGGCTCGCTAGTGGTGGCGGAGTTCGAGGATCTGACCGCCGCCCGCGCCTGGGCCGATGCCGACCCCTATGTCGCCGCGGGGGTCTATCGGGAGGTGGTCATCAAACCCTTTTTGCAAGTGCTGCCGCGCTGAACCCAGACGGCGCTCCATGCGACCGCAGGAGCGAGCCGTCGTCGGCCTTTCCGACGGCAGCGAGGGGCCCGATTCAGTCAAGCAACCCATCGACTCGGCGTCTCGGACGCCCGGTCTTTAACGTCACGTCTCCAACCAGAGGGAGTCTCAAGATGTCCGCGAAACGCACCCCAAGCGTGCTGTCCCACGTCCTGCTCGCCGCCACGCTCGGCGCCGGCGGCTTCATGGCCACCGCGCTCGCCCAGGATGGCGATGCCGACACCAACATCGCCACCATCAACGGCGAGGCCTACTCGCTGGACCTGTTCCGGATCTTCTACGCGCAGCGGATGCAGCAGACCAACGCGCAGAATTCCCCGGAATTCCAGGAGCGTGCGTTCAACGAGTTCCTGAATCTGGTCGTCGCTTCCCAGGCCGCCGAGAAGCGCAAACTCGCGAACGACGACCAGGTCAAGCTCGCCCTGGAGCTCCAGCGCATGACCGTGCTTTCTACGGCGGAACTGCAGGCCATCGCCGAGGAGACCGAGGTCACGGACAAGGAACTCGAAGAGGCCTATGAGACCCTCAAAGAGCAGTCCAAGCGCACCGAATACAAGGCGCGGCACATCCTCGTGGATGACGAGGAAAAGGCCAAGGAGATCGCGAAGAAGGTCAAGAAGTCCAAGGCGAAGGACTTCGAAAAACTGGCGAAGGAGAACTCCCTCGGGCCGACCGCGGACAAGGGCGGCGACCTGGGCTGGTTCGATGCACGCACCATGGTCAAGCCCTTCGCCGAGGCCGTCGGCACGCTGGAACCTGGCCAGTGGACCGAAGAGCCGATTCAGACCCAATTCGGCTGGCACGTGATCCTGCTGGAAGAAACCCGCGACGCGGCTCCGCCATCCCTAGAGGAGGCCAAGCCCGCCCTGGAGGGTGCGGTGAGACGGCAGAAGGTCGCTCAAGTACTCAACGAGCTCCGGGCCAACGCCACGGTCGACCTCAACGAGGACGTCGTGAAGCTGAAGGAAGAGGACGGCGAGGAGGAGTAACGCGCCTTGTTGGCTCCCGTCCCCGGGAGCCGGTTCTCAGGAGATCGCGGTTGGGCGGTTCAGCCGACCCGGCACCCCGCCGGCATCGCTGACGTGGGGGCGGGCCGGCTTTCACGATCGCGCAGTCGCTTTGGCCCGGGGAATCAGTCACGTAGCCGATCAAGCGTTACAAGCGAGAACCGGCTGCGCATCGCAACGCCGTTTGTGAGGTGGGATGGGTCCATACCATCAACCTAGTCCGCCTGGCAGGCCAGTTGCACCTCGCGGCCACCGAGCCGTTGCACGGGCCTGGCGTTCGGGCCCAGCAGTGACGCGAGTCGTTGAAGGTCGACCGTGGCGACCTCCAGCGGCGTACGCATCACATACCAGTGCACGCCCGCGGTGCAGGGTGGGCGGGTCAGGGAGCCCAGATAGGCGTAGTAGTCCTTTCGGCCCGGCAGTAGGAACAGGGCATTCACACCGATGTTGCGCCCGTAGTAGGACTCGCCCGCGGCGGCCGGCGCATGATCCAGCACCCGCCGCAGGATCTGATTCACCCGCCGCCCTGCCCGGATGGGAACCGCAACGACGGCGATGTCGCCCCGATTGTTGGCGTGGATGAGCTGTAGCTCGGCGTCCGCCGCCGTCCCCTCGACCACGTGCTCTGACGGGACGTGGAAACGCAGCTCCACCAATTCGTAACTGAGGCCGTCCACCACCAGATGGCTGCCGCGGTCGTAGCCCAGGCGCAGCGAGCGTCCGTCGTTGGTGAGGTACAGGGGGCTGCTGCGATAGCGAAAGCGCAAGGGCGTGCAGGGCACCGTCGTCGCCACCGCCTCCGACAGGGCCACCGGCGACTGGCCATCGCCGCGCCCGCAAGCACCATAGCCCGCATCCAATTCTGCCCATCGGGAGGGCCCTTTGTCCGCGCCGTAGTTCCACTGCGGCATCGCCTTGGGGTCGGGTATCGACGGGGCCGGCTGCCAGGCGAGGGCGGGACCGACAGCCAATGACAGGGCCAGGGGAAGGACGAGCCCCGCCAGCGCGATGGCCACGGCACGACCCGAGCCCAGAAAACACGGCCCGCGGCGCATCGGTCTAGGTCCCGCCCTGTGGACGCTTGAGGCCGGAAATGGGCACGACCTGCGCCTCCTGGGGCTGGTCGGCGTAGTACGGCCGCTCTCCGCCGCGACCATCGAGATCGGCCAGCTCCTTCTCGCGCGCCGAGATCAGCGCCAAACACTGGCGCAGGTCCTCGATGGTGGTCGACGAAAGCGGATGCTTCATGCCCGGCGGCGGGGTCACGTCCTTGATGACGGCCGCGAGCGTCTTGCGCATCGCGACCAGGATTTGCTGGTCTTTGCTGAGGTCGGACATGAGGTTCCCTGCTTGGGTGTCTGCTTGACGATGTCGCGTCGATGCGAAGCGACCACGGCGCGTTCGCGGCACACATCGAGATTATCATTCCCCGCCGCCGCCGAGCGATCAAACGGGACGGGGTTTGGATGGACCCGCTGGTCGCGGCCTCCTAGCCGGCTTGGATGACGTAGGCTCCCTGGCTCAAGATCGCAAGCTGCTGCTCGTCGATGACACTGACCCCGAGGGCTTGGGCCTTGTCCAGTTTGGACCCGGCATCGTCCCCGGCCAATAGATAGTCCGTCTTGCCCGACACGCTGCCCGTCACCTTGGCGCCCAGGGCTTCCAGCCGTTGTTTGATGTCATCGCGCGAGCGGCTCAGCGTTCCCGTCATCACAACGGTCTTGCCGGACAGTGGGGCCGGCTCGGCGTTTGGGGAGGCGTCGGACGCCACCGGCCCGGGCCAGTGGATGCCACCGACATCGGGGGCGAGCAGTTTGTCGATGACTGCGCGATTATGCGGCTGCGCGAAGAAGGTGACGATATGCGCGGCCACCACCGGACCCACACCGTCCACGACGCTACGGGCGCCGCCCACGAGCCCATCCTCCCCCGCCTCCAGCAGCGCTGCGCTGTCGGGATAGCGCTCGGCGATGCGCTTGGCCGTATCGCTCCCGAGCCCGCGGATACCGAGCCCCGCAAGCCAATCGGCGAGGGGCCGATCCGCCGCCGGCGCGTCCTCCGGCCGCGCCCGCAGGCGCTCGAACAGCGACTCCGCGGTCTTCGGGCCGATGCCCGCGACGCCGCATCGGATGAAGTCCGACTTCCGCGCGGCCATGAGCGGCCGCAGATCACCGAAGTGCGCCGCCAACGCGCCGGCTGTGGCCTCGCCGACCTCGCGGATGCCGACGGCGTAGATGAAACGTGCCAGCGTGGTGGCGCGACTCCGTTCCAGTGCCTCGACGAGGTTGCGAGCGGACTTCGCGCCCATGCGCTCCAGCGCGGCGAAGTCCTCGACGCCGAGCCGGTAAAGGTCCGCCGGGTCGTGCACCAGATTTTCATCGACCAACTGCTCGATGAGCTTGTCGCCGAGTCCGTCGATGTCCATCGCCCGTCGCGAGGCGAAGTGCTTCAGCGCCTCCTTGCGCTGCGCGGCACAGATCAACCCTCCGCTGCAGCGCGCGACCGCCTCGCCCTCGGCGCGGATCACATCGGATCCGCAAACGGGACACTGCGCCGGCAAGCTCACGGGCTCCGTACCCGGAGGGCGCAGCGATTCGACCACGCCGACGACTTCCGGTATCACGTCCCCGGCACGGCGTACGATCACCGTATCGCCGGCGCGCACGTCCTTGCGCCAGACCTCGTCGATGTTGTGCAGGGTTGCGTTGGAGACGGTCACGCCCGCCACGTCCACCGGCTCTAGCCGCGCCACGGGGGTCACGGCACCGGTACGGCCAACCTGGAACTCGATGGCCCGGACCCGGGTCTGCTCTTCCCGCGGCGGGTACTTGTATGCGATGACCCAGATCGGGTTGCGGGCGCGGAAGCCGAGGTGCTCCTGCGCGGCGAGGTCGTTCACCTTGAAGACGACCCCATCGATCTCGTAGTCCAGCGAATCGCGCCGCTCTCCGATCGCCTGGTGGTAATCGAGACAGCCCTCGATACCCGTCACCAACCTCGACTCGGAGGACACCCGCAGGCCCCAGCCCCGGAAGGCCGTGAGCGCGTCCATGTGCGTCGCCCCGACGTCACCGCCCTCGACGACACCGAAACCGTAGCAGAACATGGTGAGCGGCCGACTGGCCGTGACCGCCGGATCGAGCTGTCGCAAGCTGCCGGCGGCGGCATTGCGCGGATTCTTGAAGGGCGTCTGACCGGCGTCGAGCATGCGTGCCTTGAGTCGCTCGAAGTCCGCGATGGGCAGAAAGACCTCGCCGCGCACTTCCAGCACCCGTGGCCAGCCCTCCCCCTGCAGCCGCAGCGGCACGGCACCGATCGTACGCACCTGGGCGCTGACGTCCTCGCCGACGCTGCCGTCCCCACGCGTCGCGCCGCGGGTGAGCACGCCGTCCTCGTAGAGCAGGCTGATGGCGAGCCCGTCGAGCTTCGGTTCGGCGACGTAGTCGATGCGGTCGGCGCCTAAGTCCTTGCGTATCCTGGCGTCGAAGGCACGCATGGCCTGCGCGTCCTTGGCGTTCTCGATGGAGAGCATCCGCACCCGATGCTCGATGCTCGCGAAACGCTCCGACGGCGCACCACCGACACGCTGGGTTGGGGAGTCCGGCGTGCGCAGCTCCGGATGCTCCGTCTCCAGGGCCTGGAGCTCGCGGAACAGCCGGTCGTACTCGGCGTCGGTGATCTCCGGATCGTCGAGGACGTAGTAGCGGTGATTGTGGTGGTGGAGCTGGGCGCGCAGCTCCTCGGCGTGCCGAGAGACGGCGTCGAACCCAGCCACGGCGCGGCTCAGCCCTGGGTATTGCCGTGCAACAGGGCCAGCACCCGGGACCGCAGCTCGCCGGCGTCGGCGTCGCGCAGGTGCTCGCGTTGGGGACCGCGCACGTCGCCGTCGAGCAACTCGGCGATGATCCGCGCTGAATCGAGCATTTCGTCGAAGACCATCAAGTCGTTCGGCTCGCCACGGAACTGGCCGAAGATGGCACAGCCTGGTGTCGTGAACTCGGTCATGTCCTGGAACGGGAAAGTGCCCGGCTTGACCAGATTGGCCATGCTGAACAGGGGTTCGCTGTCCGGCTGGTCACCGCGCGTGCGGTGGAAGATGTCCATCTCCCCCGGGAACAGCCGGCAGCGCTCGGCGGCCTCGAGGACGTCCTCGCCGGAGAAGGCGCCGTCCGGGCTGGTGATGAAGAGCTGGATCAGCACTTCGCGCCCGGCGTCCGCAGGCTCGCCCCCCGGCTCGGGGCCGGCTTCCGGCTCGGCAGCGGCGCTCGTTGGTGCGGCAGCGGCAGCCGCCGTATCGGGCACGTCGCCCAAATCCCGATCCTCGTCGTCGATCGCGTTCCGGGCCTCGCTCAACAGGTCGTCATCGACCCGGCCGAGATTGGGCTCGTGCTTGGGTGCGACCTGCCGTTGGGAACGGCGGTTCTGGGCCTGATTCCGGCTCGGTGTCGAGCGCCGCTTGGGGCGCGACGTCGCCCTGTCTTCGCGGTCATCGCCGCGCTGGGTCTCCCACCAATACAGCCCGATCAGGAACACGGCCCCGAGGACCACCAGAACCAGGCGCAATGTCTGAGCATCCATCCGGCGCTCGCCCCCCAATATCGTATTCGGCCGCCACGACTTCTTTCAGGACGACAGCAGTATATCAGCGCGGCGTCCGCCTCGCGGGCTTCCTGGCCGAAGGAGCCTGCGGCACGGCGGTGCCTGGCATTTTCTTTGGGGCCAGTCTACTGAGGTGGCAATCTTCCCTGGGGTCAGGATATCGACGCAAGCCCCGCCGCCTCATCCACGTCCACGGAGACGAGCCGGGAGCATCCAGGCTCGTGCATGGTGACGCCGATCAGGTGGTCTGCGATCTCCATGGTCACCTTGTTGTGGGTGATGAAGATAAACTGGACCTGATCGGACAGCGAGCGCACCAGTTCGCAGAAGCGCCCGACATTGGCGTCGTCCAGCGGTGCGTCGACCTCGTCGAGCATGCAGAAGGGCGCCGGGTTGAGCTGAAAAATGGCGAACACCAGCGCCACCGCCGTCAACGCCTTCTCGCCGCCGGAGAGCAGATGGATACTGCTGTTCCGCTTGCCCGGCGGGCGCGCCATGATGGCGACGCCGGTGTCGAGCAGGTCCTCGCCGGTGAGTTCCAGGTAGGCGTGCCCCCCACCGAACACGCGCGGAAAGAGCTTCTGCAGACCCTGGTTGACCCGATCGAAGGTCTCCTGGAAGCGCGTCCTGGTCTCGCGGTCGATCTTGCGGATGGCCGCCTCCAGCGTCTCCAGGGAATCGCTGATGTCGGTGTGCTGCTCGTCCAGGTAGCGTATGCGCTCGGATTGTTCGCGGAACTCGTCGATGGCGGCGAGGTTGACATTGCCGAGGCGCTCGATGCGTCCCTGGACTTGCACCAGGTCGGAGGCGTGCGACTCGGGCGTGGCCGCCGGGTCGAGTCCGTCCAATAGGGCTGCGGGCGTGCGTTCGCGTGCCGCGAGCTGCTCTTCGAGGGTTCGCCGGCGGACCAGGCGCTCCTGCCGTTCCAGGCGCTTCGTATCGAGTCGGGACTGCACCGAGGCGGCGGCCTGCTCGACACCCTGGCGGCGCTGCTCGGCGTCGCGCACGGACTGGTCCAGGGCCTCCATGCGCGAGCGCGCCTCGCCCAACTCGGCCTCGACATCCATGCGCAGCTCCAGCTGGGCCTCCAGCTGCTCGCGCTGCTCGACGATGGGCTCGGCCGCCTCGGACAGGGCCTCCAGCAACTCGTCGCGCCGCGCCGAGAGCGTCTGCAGCTGCTCTGCGGCGCGGTCGAGCTGGGACTCCAGGGCCGTCCTCGATGCACGGCGGGTCTCGATCGCAACCTCCAGCCGCTGGCGCTCGTCGCGCAGCGCGGCCTCCGCGGCGCGTGCCTCGGCGACGCGGCCGCGCAGCGCGTCGCGCTCGCTGCCGAGGGCCTCGCGCTGAGCCGACAGATCCTCGGTCTCGGCCAGCGCCACATGCAGGCGTTCACGCGCGGACTCGATCTCCTCCAGGGCCTCGGCACGGCCCTCGGTGAGCTCGGTCAGCTCGTCATCTAGGGCGGCCCGGCGCTCGCGCATGTGTTCCAGGCGCGACTGACCGGCCCCGACCTCCGCGTCGAGGGCCGCCCGCTCACGACTCAGGCGGTTGAGCCCGTCGAGCGCGTCGTCGCGGGCCTGTTCGAGTCCCTGGCGACGCTCGACCATCTCGGCGTTCTGTTCGACCAGCTCATCGATGACCTGCTCCAGGTCTTCGATTTCGGTCCCGAGACCGCGCAGCGCATCCGCGCGTTCCAGGCTGCCTGTCACCCCTGGCCCGTCGCCGGGTCGCCTAAGCCAATCACGGCCCACCAGACAGCCGTCGCGGGTGACGAAGCGCTCCGCGAGGTCCAGCTCGCCGCGCCGAGACAGGGCCTCTGCGAGGGTATTGGTAGTGCGCACCCCGTGCAGCAGGCCGGCGAGGGGCCAGGGCGAGCGCAGCTTGGCGATGAGGCGGTCGGGCGCCGACGGTGTTGGGTCCGGATCACTGGGCAACCCAGGCCCGACCAGACCGAGCGGGCCGACATCGAGCTCTGGACCGTGGCTGTCGAGGTCGGACACGCAGAGCGCGGCAAGCATGTCGGCAAGCACCGACTCGACCGCCGACTCCCAACCCGCATCCACCTCCAGGCCATCGAGCAGGCGCGGCACGTCGCCGAGGCCGTGGTCGTCGATCCATGCGCCTACGCCATCGTCGGTGTGCTCAAGCGCCGCATCCTGCAGCGCCTCGAGCGAGGCCTGACGGCCGCGGCAGGTCTGCAATTCGGTCCGCGCCGCGTCGAGCCGCGCAGCGACGGCGGCCCGCTCCTCGTCCAGCTGTCGAAGGTCACCGGCGTTCCGTGTCTGGGCGTCGGCGGCGGCGGCGATTCGTTCATCCAGCCCGTCGGAACGCTCGGAGAGCTGGCCGAGTCTCTCCGCGAGCTCCGTGGTGTCGAACTTATCGCGGTCCTGGGCGAGGCGCGCGGCGCGTTGCTCGGCGCGATTGAGGCGCTGCTCCAGGTCGTTGATGCGCCCGCGCTCGGTCTGCGCGCGCTCGGTGGGACCGCCGGCCCCCTCCTGCAGGGCATCCCAACCCGTCTGCCAGGCATCGAGCTTGATCTCTGCCTCGGCCAGTTCCTCACCGGCAGCAGCGAGGCGCTCGCCGACCTCCGTCAGCGCCGGCTCGTCACGGGCGAGTTCGGCCGCGAGTTCGGCAAGACGCTCGTGATCCCGCTCGCGGTGACCCTCTGCAGCGGACAGTTCCTGGCGCACCCGACCGAGCTCCGCCTCCTGGCGGTTGCGATTCTCCTCGGCGAAACGAATCGCCTGTTCGATCCTGGCAATCTCCGCTCCGACCGCGTAGTAGCGCCCCTGGACGGCATTGAAGCCGTCGGACGCATCAGTGTAGGCGTCGCGCTCGGCCTCAATCTGGGCCTCCAGCCGCCGTTGCTCGGCGCGCTGGCGTTCCAGCTCCACCGTTAGTTCGCCGAGCTCGCGGTCGCGCTCGCCGATGTCCAGGTCGAGTTCGCGCCAGCGCAACGCCGTCAACTCATCCTCCAGCACCCGGGCCTCATCGGTCAGGCGCCGGTACTTCTGCGCAGCTTCGGCCTGACGTTCCAGGTGCTTGAGCTGCTTGCCGACCTCATCGCGCAGGTCGTTCAGGCGGTCGAGGTTCTCGCGGGTGTGACGGATGCGGTTCTCGGTCTCGCGACGGCGCTCCTTGTACTTGGAGATGCCAGCGGCCTCCTCGATGAACAGGCGAAGCTCGTCTGGCTTGGCCTCGATGAAGCGCGAGATCATGCCCTGCTCGATGATGGCGTAGCTGCGCGGCCCGAGTCCGGTGCCGAGGAACAGGTCCTGGATGTCGCGGCGCCGGCAGCGGGCACCGTTCAGAAAGTAAGCGGACTGGCCGTCTCGGGTGACCTGGCGCTTGACTGCGATCTGATCGAACTTCGCGAACTCACCGCCGGCGCGGCCGTCGCTGTTGTCGAAGGTGAGTTCGATACCGGCCATGCCGACCGGCTTACGGCTGGTGCTGCCGTTGAAGATGACATCGGCCATGGACTCGCCGCGCAGCATCTTGGCCGAGCTCTCGCCCATGACCCAGCGCACGGCGTCGATGACATTGGACTTGCCGCAGCCGTTCGGCCCGACGACGCCCACGAGATTGCTCGGGAAGGGCACCGTCGTGGCGTCGACGAAGGACTTGAAACCGGCGAGTTTGATCTTTTCCAGCCGCATCCTTGGATAAAGTCTGAAGTTTGAAGTGTGGAGTTCGAAAGCAGGGGCGTAGCGGCGACCGACGCCCTATGGCGACAGGAATCCCTGATAACCTACGCAAACTACACAAGGTCGCGCGCGTTCGCACCGGAAAGTTCGCACGCCACCTTTCACACTTCGAACTTCCCGCTTCAAACCTCTCCATGACCGAGCCGACGAAGACCCTCGATACCTTCCCCAACCCGGAACCCGGACGCGACTACGTCATCCGCATTCGCGTGCCGGAGTTCACCTGCCTATGCCCGAAGACCGGCCAGCCGGACTTCGCCGAGCTGACCATCGAGTACATCCCGGAGGCGCTCTGTGTGGAGCTGAAGAGCCTCAAGCTCTACGTCTGGTCCTTCCGAGAGGAGGGGGGCTTTCACGAGGCGATGACCAACCGTATCCTCGGCGACCTGGTGACGGCCACCTCCCCCCGATTCATGCGCCTCACCGCCGACTTCAATGTGCGCGGCGGCATCTACACCAAGGTGGTCGCCGAGCACCGGGCCGAGGGCTGGCGCACGCCGGAGCCCGTGCAGTTGCCGTGAGCAACAGGCCGGTCGGCATCGGCGTCGACGTCGGCACCAGCGGCCTGCGTGCGGTCGCGCTAACCGGCCGAGGCCAGGTGTCGGCACGCGCCAGCGCAGGGCTGCCGGCGAGCCGCCGGCCCGCGGACGGCGCATCCGAGCAGGACCCGGAGGACTGGTGGCAGGCGCTGGTCGACGTGCTGACTCGGCTCTCGCGGGACATCTCACTCGCGGATACGCCCTGCGCACTCTGCCTGGATGGCACCTCCGCCAGCGTCCTCCTCGCCGACGTGGACGGGGTACCGCTGACCCCGGCGCTGATGTACGACGACCGCCGCGCCACGGAAGCCGCGGCGAGAGTCGTGGCGCTGGCTCCGGCGGACTCCCCGGCGCTCGGCCCCGGCTCCAGCCTGGCCAAGGTATTGCACCTGCTGTCTGCCTTGAGCGGGTCGGACTCGACGTCGACCAGCCCCGACCTCCATGCACTGCACCAGGCGGACTGGCTCGCCGGCCGACTGCTGGGGCGTTTCGGGGACTCGGACTGGAACGATGCGCTGAAGCTCGGCTACGACACGCATACACTGCGCTGGCCGAATTGGTTAGGCTCGCTGGGCCTGCCGCTATCCGCCCTGCCCCGGGTCCATGCGCCGGGCACAAGGTTGGGTCACATCGCGCCGAGTATGGCCGGGGTCTGCGGGTTACCGGCGCACACCTGGATCTGCGCCGGCACCACGGACAGCACCGCCGCCGTGATCGCCGCCGGGGCTTCGAACATGGGCGACGCCGTCACCAGTCTGGGCAGCACCCTGGTGCTGAAGACGCTGTCTCCGGAACCGGTGCAGTCCGCGCGCCACGGCGTCTACAGCCATCGATTGGGCGACGCCTGGCTGGTCGGCGGCGCGTCCAACAGCGGCGGTGCCGTGCTGAGGCGCTGTTTCGATGATGCGACCCTGCGGCGACTCAGTGAGCAGATCGATCCCGGGCACGATAGCGGGCTCGACTACTACCCGCTGCCGGCCATCGGTGAGCGCTTTCCGGTCCACGCCCCGGACCTTGCCCCCAGGCTCGACCCCAGGCCCGCCGACGACGCGCGCTTCTTACACGGCCTGCTGGAGGGTATCGCCCGCATCGAACGGGACGGCTATCGGCTGCTGACGTCACTCGGTGCGCCGACGCCGCGCCGCGTACTGAGCATCGGTGGCGGCGCAGCGAACCCGACCTGGACCGCCCTCCGCCGCCGCCTGCTCGGGGTCGAGGTCGTGACTGCCCAGGACACCGAGGCAGCGGAGGGCGTCGCCGAGCTCGCGCTTCGGGCGGCCATCGACTGAAGCGGCCTGGCCTCGGAGGGTGTTTGCGATTCGTAAGCACCCACTCAGCCGGCGTCGCTCTGCAGCTTGTCGAGCAAGGCCTGCGCCTGGTCCGCCTCGGCGGCGTTGGGATGGTCGCGTAGTAGTCGACGCAAAATGGGCATGGCCTCGGAACCGCGGCCGACATCACTCAACGCCACCGCCGTGTGATAGGCGATCTCCGTCTGGGTCGGATAGGCCAGATGCGCCTGCTGCAGGATGCTCAGGCCCTTCTTCCGGTCGCCGCTGTTGAACAGGATCCAGCCGTAGGTATCGGCAACCTCAGGCCGGTTCGGGTCCAAATCATAGGCCTGGCCGGCGATCTCCAGTGCCCGGGGGTCGCCCCGTTCATGCAGTATCCAGGCGAGGTTGTTGAGAATCAGCAGATTGGTCCGGCCTGCCTTGTAGAGGCGCTCGTAGATGGGCAGCGCCTCGTCGGCCCTGCCCTCGCCATGGAGCAGCATCGCCAGCATGGCTTGAGAGCCGAGATCGTCCGGATCCTGTTCGGCCCAGCGGCGCAACAGTAATACCGCATCGTCGGTGCGCTGAGCGCGGTTGTAGGCCTCGGCGAGCTGGCGAACGAGCGCGCCGTTGGGCGCCATCTCCACGGCCGTCTGCAGGGGGCGTACGGCAGCGCCGGGGCGGTTCGCCGCCATTTGAATGGTGCCCTCGATACGGTGTCCCAAGACCTGATCGGCGTCGTCCCTTTGCAGCTGACGCGCAACCTTGAGTGCCGCGTCATGGTCTTCCGCTTCGAGGAGCACGGACGCCAAAGCGACCTTGGCATCGAGGAAATCCGGCTTGAGCTCCACCGCGCGTTCGAAGGATTGAGCCGCGCCTGCGTAGTTGCCCGTCTTCCACTGCGCACCGCCCTTCAGGTAGAGAATGCGGGGGTCATCGGGCTGTACTTGCAGGATTTGGTCGAAGGTGGTGATGGCGCTGGCCGGCTCGTCCGAGAGCGTCTGTGCACGCCCGAGCATTTCCAGGACATCGACGTTCTCGGGAAAACGGCCTGCCAGGTCACTCGCCACGGTCAGGGCCTTGAGGAAGTCCTTGCGGTCGATGTAGTAGCGGCTCAGCAGCAGACCGGGCTGCGGCGCCG
Source organism: Thiohalocapsa sp. (assembly GCA_028277725.1). Classification (GTDB taxonomy): domain Bacteria; phylum Pseudomonadota; class Gammaproteobacteria; order Chromatiales; family Chromatiaceae; genus Thiohalocapsa. Next base: position 63,757 of record JANQFX010000028.1, on the reverse strand, counting down.
TCTCGTTGGCATCCTGGGCCTTGTTCAGCCACTTCAGGATGCCGGCATCGTCCTGTCTGAGTTCAGCTAGGGCAGCCATGCCAAGCAGCGCGGCGAGGTTGTCCGAATCGGTCCCGAGTGCCTGCTCGTATTGCTTCTGCGCGGCGTCGAGGTCATCGCTGGCCACCTCCACACGGGCGAGGTTGATCAGCGCAGTGGCGAACTCCGGGTCCAGCTCCAGTGCTTTCTCGAAGCGTGCTCGGGCGTCGACGAGCTTGCCCTGCGCCAACAGCGCCAGGCCGGTCAGGTTGAAGGCCACCGGGTTCTCCGGCTGGCGCTCCTCCAGCGCCCGGCTCGCGGCGATGGCGTCCTCGAACTCCTTTTCCTTGAGCTTCGCAAGCACCAGCAGCACGTCGGCCTGCAGCACATCCTGCCCGAGGTCGACGGCGCTTTCGAGCTCGTCGATGGCGCCGCCCATATTGCCACCCGCGATCAGGGTCAGCGCGAGCTGCGCGCGCAGCGCCGCAACGTCCGGGGCACTGTCGACGGCCCGGCTGAGCCATGCCTGGCCCTGTTCCTGGTCACCCGAGAGCATGTAGGCGCTACCGAGCAGGGCCATCACCTGGGGGTCGCCGGCTTCGGCCACGGGCGCCAGCACCTGGGCGGCCTTGTCGGGCTCACGCAGCTTCAGTCTCGTGGCGGCGAGCACCTTCGCGGCTTGGGGATTGCCGGGCATGGCGGCATTGACGCGCGACAGGTACTCCTCGGCGAGCTGCAGGTCGTTGCGGGCATAGCTCACGACACCCATCAGCAGCTGGCTCTGCAGATGGGCGGGCTCGACGCTCAGCACCAGATCCAGGTGCTGTTTGGCTGCTGCCCAGTCGCGCTCGTAGAAGGCCATGACGCCTCGCAAATAGCGAACGATGACGACATTGCGCTGTAGCTCGTCGACGCGGTCCAGGTCGGCCCTGGCCTCGTCGAAACGCTGCATGCTAACCAAGGTCGTCGCGCGGCCGAGCAGACCACGCAGGTTCTCGGGCTCCTGTGCCACCACGGCGCCGAACAGATCCAGTGCCGCCTCCGGGCGCTCTACCCGGCGTTCGACCTCGGCGCGCAGCAGCATGATGTCGACGTCGTCGGCGAACTGCTCCAACAATCGCTTGGACAAGGCATCGGCGGTCGCGTTGTCGCCCTCCAGGATGGCGAGTTGCACGAGACCAGCGCCGGCTTCGCGGTTTTCGGGATCCGCCTCGACGGCCGCCGCGAACGCCTGCTTGGCTTCGTCCTTCTTGCCAAGGCCGATGTACGCACGCCCGCGCAAGCCGAAGGCACGGGCTACATCCTGCGGCGAGACCGATTCGGGCTCGAGGGAATCGACGACAGCCTGGAACTCCTGGCTCTGGAGCTGTGCCTCGACGAGGTCGAACCGCAGCTCCGCCGGGTCGGCGCCGAGGTCGATTGCACGACGCAGCTCCTTTTGCGCTGCAGCACCGTTACGGGCTCGCAAGTAGACCTGCGCCAGCAACAGGCGCGCGCCGACCAAGTTGGGGTCGGCAGTCAGCAGGTTCTTGAGCTCGATCTCCGCGGCACTGAGATTGCCCTGATCGAAGAAGCCTCGAGCCTTGCCCATGGTGTCGGTATCTGCCCAGACACCAGAGGCGGCACCGATCACTACTCCGACGAACAGAAGGGTGCGGACGCGCACGCCCAGCCGCGGCAGCAAAGTTGCGAACATGTCGATCTCCGAATCGTATCGGTACGCGGACGGGCCTCGAGCTACCAGGTATAGACACGCGCGATTGGACGCGCAGGGCCTCGCTTGTCAGGTTGCAATCTTGTGCTTGCGCATGAGGTTGTAGAGGGTCGGCCGGGTGATCCCGAGGAGCTCCGCAGCCCGCGATAGATTCTGCCCGCCGTGATGGAGCGCGCGCTCGATCGCGTTGCGCTCGGACAGCACCCGAACCTCGCGCAGGTCATACGGCATACCCTGGACCTCGACGTCCGCAAGCTCCAGGTCCTCGGCGCTGACCTCCCGCCCATCGGCCATGATGACAGCCCGCTTGACGCGGTTCTCGAGTTCGCGAACATTGCCGGGCCAGCTGTGGGACTCGATGGCGGCCATCGCCTGTCTCGAGAAGGTCCTGACCGGTTTGCGAAACTGCGCTGCAAAACGCCGGAGAAAAGCCCGTCCCAAGACCACCGCATCGTTCTGCCGCTCCCGCAGTGCCGGGACCTGGATGGTTGCTTCGTTGATCCGGTAGAACAGGTCTTCGCGGAATCGGCCTTCGGCGATGAGGGTTTGCAGGTCCTGATGTGTGGCGCAGATCACCCGCACGTCGACCGGGATCTCCTGCCGCCCGCCGATGCGCTCGATGACGCGCTCCTGCAGGAACCGCAGCAACTTGGACTGCAGGGACATGGGCAGATCACCGATCTCGTCCAACAACAGGATGCCGCGATCGGCAACCTCGATCTTGCCTCGGGTCGTCTTGACCGCGCCGGTGAAGGCGCCCTTCTCGTACCCGAAGAGCTCACTCTCGAGCAGGGTCTCGGGGATCGCGGCGCAGTTGATGGCGACCAGGCGGCGCTTCGCGCGGGAGCTCAGTGAGTGCAGGATGCGTACCAGCACCTCCTTGCCCGTTCCGCTCTCGCCGAGAATCAGAGTGGTCACGTCGATGGGCGCGAGCTTCTCGATCTGGCGGCAGATATCCATCATCTGAGGGCTGACAGCGATGAGATCCGCAAAGGGCGACGAGGAGGTCGCCGTGGCGAGCTTGCGATACTCGGACTCCAGATGCGACAGGCGAGCCGCACGTTTAACGGCCATTCCGAGCAGATCCGGGTCGATCGGCTTTTCGAAGAAGTCGTAGGCGCCCCGCCCGATCGCGCGCACCGCGTTGTCCTTGTCGTTGTGGCCAGTGACCACAATCACCTTCGCGTCCGCGTTGCGCTTCAGGACCTCGTCGAGTACACGGAAGCCCTCGCTGGTGCCACCTGGGTCCGGCGGCAACCCGAGATCCAGGGTGATGACCGTCGGCTCGCACGCCCCGATCTGCGTGAGCACGGACTCGTAGTCCGACGCAACGCTGACTTCGCAGCCCTCGAAACTCCATCGCAGCTGGCGCTGCAAACCCGGGTCGTCCTCGACAACGAGTAACTTGATTGGTTGATCTTCCACGATTCTAAACCACCAAGGCCGACTGACGGCCTTCCGACGGGAGGGCGGCGCTCGGCAGCCGGATGCTGAAGCGCGTGCCCTCACCTGGTTCACTCTCGACGTCGACACGGCCACCCGCGGAGACAATGAACGCCTTGCATTCGTATGCCCCGATCCCCATACCCGCGAGCCCTTTGGTGGAATCGAACGGCCGGAACAGCCGTTCGCGCAAGAACTCCGCATCCATGCCGCAGCCATCGTCGACGACTTCGATTACGACGAAGGGCCCGTCGTTGCGCAGGGTCACACTGACGAGACCGTCGCGTTCCGCCGCTTCCTGCGCGTTCTGGATGACGTTGGCAAGGACCGCATCCAGACGCTCATTATCCACGCAAACGACGTCATCGACCGCACCGTCCAACCGCAGGACCGGCTTGGGTTCCTGCACGGAGCGCTGAGCGACCACGCGCTCCAGCACGGGCGTCAACGCAACCTCCTCATGCGAGGTCGACGGCGCGGCGGAACGCAGCTGCAGCAGGAGCCGATTCATGCGAGCGACCGCGTCGCGCACCGTCTGCAAGGCGTCGCCGACGAACTCCGGGTTGTCGCGATAACGCTCTGCGTTACGCGAGACCAGGGACAACTGCGCGACGATGTTCTTGAGATCGTGCACGACGAACGCCGACAGGCGGTTGAAGCCTTCGAACTGCCGCGCCTCCGCCAGCGCTGAAGCGGCTTCGTCCAGCGCGATATAACTCGCCGCCTGGCGAGCAGCAGCCTGAAGAAGCTGCACGTTCTCCCAATCGAGTGCCTGCGGCGCACGTGGGCGGGAGAGCAGGACGATGCCGATGACCCGATCCTCGTGCACCAAAGGCACCACCAACCAGATCTCTTCGCTATCCCTTAGCCACCGAGGCAACGCGACGATGGTGTCAGAGTCGGCAGAGCCAAGCTCCAGCACCAGCCCCCGCCGTTCCAATTCTGCACAGAGTGCATCTGCCTGCCATTGCGGATCGATCGTGGCGAGAGACAGATTGAAGGCGCGCCGCAAGGCACAACTCCCGTCGGTGTCAAGGATCCAGATTGCTCCGCCCGGGCTGTCGACCAACTCCCCGAGTGCGAAAACGACCCGCTCCGGCAAGGTCGCTTGCAGCACCTTGCCTGAGAGGACATCGATAAGCTTGAGCCACTCCTCTCGGTAGTCATAGCGATAGCTATAGAAGTGGCGACTGACGAAATGCTTCATCCGTGATCGCAGCTGCCCCGAGAAGAGCATCACGATCAGAAGCAGCGCGGCCCCGAAGAAGAACAGCGGCTGGAAGACCGCACTCCACTCGCCGCCGTAGGCTCGAATGTAATAGCCGGCCAGGGCCATGAACAACAGGTAGATGCCAGCCGCGACCAAGGTGGTGGAGTGGACCACGACCGCGCGGGAGACGGACAAATCGAAGGACCATTGCGGATTTCGCGCCACCGAGACCGCAAGCAGCGGCGTGATGACGGCATTCACGGCACCGCGGGCAAGCCAAACGCCACGGTCGAGACGTCCGAACAGGAGCGCCTCGGCGAAGAAGTAGAAGTCGTAGACGAAGATCGCCCCGAGCCCGAAGCAGAGGAACTTGATGCCCCAGCGATGTTGCCACGGGGTCAGTCGATAGAGCTGTTCGATCAGGAACAATCCTGCGACCATCAGGAGCACCTGACCGATCAAGCGCATACTGGCAGGGACTCCACCGAGGCCAGGAATCATCGCTGGCAGCCAATCCTCGAACGGCAGCATGAGGAAGATCCCGCCGCAGATCACGGCGAGGCGAAGTGGGCGCAGCGCTCCGTCATTGGCGCCGCGCAATGGCGCCAACATCCGCAGCATGAACAGGCACCAGGCGACCATACGCGCCGCTTCGGCCGACCAAATCAGTTGCGTCGGCACCAAATGCCACTTGGCCTGGACGGCTAACAGGACGGCCCACAGCACACTCACCGAGACCGCGGTTAGCAGGAGACCGCCCAGCAAGCGCCCGCGCCATGTCGTCAGCAACAGCAGACACAGGATTGCCATCGCTGCGGCATCGGCAGCATAGCCAATGACACCGATGAGGTCGGGCGACAAGTGATTCGGCATAGCTGCCGTCGGGGCGCCCTGTTCAGCGCGCGCCCTTGCCGAGCAAGACGACTTCCACCGTCTGCAAGAGGATGATCAGGTCCAAAAAGACCCCTGCGTGCTTGACGTAGTAGAGATCGAATTCCAACTTGCGTTTCGCGTCTTCCTCGTCGGAGCCATAGGGATACATCAGCTGGGCCCAGCCGGTGACCCCCGGCTTCACACGATGACGCTCGGCGTAATAGGGAATCCCCGTAGAGAGGCGTTCGACGAACTCCGGGCGCTCGGGTCTCGGGCCCACGAGGCTCATCTGCCCCTTCAGCACATTGAAGAGCTGCGGCAGCTCGTCGATCCGGGTTCGGCGAAGAAAACCACCGAGGCGCGTGATGCGACTGTCGTTCTTGGTGGCCCACTTCGCTCGACCGTCTGCCTCCGCATCCACGCGCATACTGCGAAACTTGTGCAGTCGAAACGGCAGGCCGCCCTGCCCGATCCGAATCTGGTGGTAGAAGACCGGGTGTCGGCCGCGAGACTCGATCATCGACGAAGCCGCCACCAATAGCATGACCGGCGCCGCAATCAGCAACATCAGTGATGCCACCACCAGGTCGAGCAGGCGCTTGCCGTAGAGCCCCGTGACGCCAATCTCGAATCCATCACGAGAGAAGAATATCCAGCTCGGATGCAGCAGATCGATCTTGACCACCGCGGACTCCTTCTCAAAGAAGCTCAACAGGTCGAGAACGGCGAAACCGCTCAGTTTGCAATCGAGCAGTTCGCCGATCGGAAGCTTGCGGCGACGATCGTCCGCCGCGACGACGATCTCGTCGACGTTATTGGCGATCGCCAACTCCAGGAGTGAGCCACTCCGGGGCAACAATCTCTCGTCTGCGACGAGACGCTGGCTGCGCGGCAACGGCACGTAACCCACGACACAGAATCCCAAAGTCGACTCGCGTGCCTCCAATTCTGCGATCCGCTCCGCATTGACACCGGCGCCTAGGACCAGCACTCGCCGCTTGCCGTACTCCGCGCCCGCGATCCGATCGAACAGCATGCGCAGCGCGATGGTGCCGGCGAAGGCGAACAGGAGCGCCCATGCAAGGATGCCACGTCCCATCAGGATGGCGGGAAACAGATAGAAGGCCAGAGCGAGCACCGTGGTGCCGATCCCGAAGGCAATTGCGAGCCGGACCATGAAGCCGGCTTCGCTGCCCTGCGCCCGTCGCTGATACAACCCCATCGAGGCAACGGAAAGCGACATGACCAGCGCGAAGACCGCACCGGTGATCCAGGGATCGCTCGGGGCAATGTCGTGGGGCAAATGCCAACCGAAGCGCACACCGACGCCGAGGTGCAGCGAGGCGAGGAACAGGATCACCTCCGATAGACCCAACAACAGATTGAGCCCGGAGACGTGGTGGCCGAATAGCCGGATCATGACAACCTGCCAACTACGGGGCGCGATGGGTGACTGTGGAGGGCCGTTTGAGAAGACCTCGACCCCTTCGAGATACCCTCAAGCGGCATACCATGAGACACGAATGGACCCGTGGATGCAGACGGGACCAAACGCGGGCCGCAGGGTCCATAGCGGTGGCTCGGAAGCGACCGGGCCGTGGCACGCGACAGTCGGGTGGAAGCACCCGACGAGCCAGCGACCTCCGACTGCCCTGTGGACTCGGCGCAGGATGGTAGCACAGCACTTCGCGGGACTGACCACAGCAAAGAGCCCGATGGGGAATCACGCCGGGCTGTTGGCTGCGGCCCAACCCTGGGTCGCTCGCCACGGCGTGATACCATGCTGCCACTCGTCTTTCGCCGCGATTGGATCGCGCGCCCATACCCGCTCCCGGCGTATCGGATTCTGCTGCCATGAAACTTCAGCTCGATCGCACCACGACCATCGGGGTCGTGGGTCTCGGATATGTCGGCCTCCCGCTCGCGGTGACGCTCGGGCAACAGTACCGGACCATCGGATTCGATATCGACGGCCCCAGGGTCGAGGAGCTGCGTGCGGGACGGGATAGTTCACTCGAGGTAGAACCCGAGGAGCTCGCCGCCGCCGAACGGCTCAGCTACACCACCGACATCGAAGATCTGCGTCCCTGCAGCGTCTACATCGTCACGGTGCCGACGCCGATCACGCGAGCCAAGACGCCCGACCTAACACCTCTAAAGTCCGCGAGCAAGGCGCTTGGGCAGGTGCTCGGCAGCGGCGACGTCGTGATCTACGAGTCGACCGTCTATCCCGGCGCGACCGAAGAGGTCTGCGTGCCGCTGCTGGAGGCGACATCCGGGCTGGAGTTCAACCGGGATTTCTTCGCCGGCTACAGCCCGGAACGCATCAACCCCGGCGATAGGGAGCACCGGCTCATCACCATCAAGAAGGTCACCGCGGGCTCCACAGCGGAGGCCGCGGACTTCGTCGACGAGCTCTACGCCAGCATCATAACGGCCGGCACCCACCGCGCGAGCAGCATCCGCGTGGCAGAAGCAGCCAAGGTCATCGAGAATACGCAGCGCGACGTCAATATTGCGCTCATCAACGAGTTGGCGCTGATCTTCAACCGCATGGGCATCGATACCGACGAGGTGCTGGCGGCTGCGGGCAGCAAGTGGAATTTTCTGCCGTTTCGGCCCGGCCTGGTTGGCGGCCACTGCATCGGCGTCGATCCCTATTACCTGACGCACAAGGCGCAGGAGATCGGCTACCACCCGGAAATCATCCTGGCGGGTCGCCGGCTCAACGACAGCATGGGGGCCTTCGTCGCCAGCGAGGTGGTCAAGCTCATGGCCGCGAGGGGCGGCTTCCCACAGGACGCCCGCGTGCTGATCATGGGCCTGACCTTCAAGGAGAACTGCCCGGATCTCCGCAACACCCGGGTGGTGGACATCGTGGCGGAACTCCGCTCCTACGGCATCCAGTGCGACGTCCATGACCCCTGGGCGAGCGCCGATGAGGCGCGGCAGGAGTACGGCATCGACCTCATCGAGCCGAGCGCCGGCGACGACTACGACGCCGTGGTCCTAGCCGTCGCCCATCGGCAATTCGCCGAGGCCGGTGCCCAGGCGGCGCGAGGCTTCGCCAAGCCGGGCGCCATGCTCTACGACGTGAAGCACATCTTCCCCGCCGACGACGTCGACGGTCGGCTCTGAGCAATCCTCCCATGGTTCCGGGTGCCTTCGAGATCCGAGGCGTCTTGGCCGCGACCATGCATGTATCCATGCGAGCCCATCGCTGCGGCCCGTAGTCTGTCGACCCCCAAACAAGAGATCCGCGCCATGAGAGTGCTCGTCACCGGCAGTGCCGGTTTCATCGGCTCCGCCCTGTCCCTGCGACTCCTGGAACGCGGCGACGAGGTCATCGGCGTCGACAATCTCAATGACTACTACGACGTCGGCCTGAAGGAGGCTCGTCTATCACGGGTGCGGGCGCATCAGCGCTTCACCGATCTGCGCCTGAACCTGGAGGATCGAGCCGGCGTCGCCGCCGCCTTCGCACAGCATCGACCAGACCGCGTCGTAAACCTCGCCGCCCAGGCCGGCGTGCGCTACTCGATCGAGAATCCGCTCGCCTACGTCGACACCAACCTGGTCGGCTTCGCGCACATCCTCGAGGGATGTCGCCACAACGACGTAGAGCATCTGGTGTACGCGTCGTCGAGCTCCGTCTACGGCGCCAACACCAGCATGCCCTTCTCGGTGCACGACAACGTGGACCACCCGCTCAGCCTCTATGCCGCGAGCAAGAAGGCCAACGAGTTGATGGCGCATACCTACAGCCACCTGTACGACCTGCCGACGACGGGCCTCAGGTTCTTCACCGTCTACGGCCCCTGGGGGCGTCCGGATATGGCGCTATTCATGTTCACCCGCGCCATCCTGGCCGGAGAGCCGATCAAGGTCTTCAACTACGGCCAGCACCGACGCGACTTCACCTACATCGACGACATCGTCGAGGGCGTCATCCGGGTAGTGGATAAGGTCGCCAAGCCCAACTCCACCTGGAACGGCGATGCGCCGGATTCCGCCACCAGCACGGCCCCGTACCGGCTCTACAACATCGGCAACAACCAGCCGGTGGAGCTGATGCACTACATCGAGGTGCTGGAGCAATGCCTCGGGCGCGAGGCGAAGAAGGACATGCTACCGCTGCAACCGGGCGATGTGCCGGACACCTACGCGGACGTGACGGACTTGGTCGAGCAGCTCGATTACAAACCGGCGACCAGCGTCGAGGCAGGCGTCGCCCGATTCGTGGACTGGTACCGAGGTTACTACGGCGCCTGAGTCCCAGAGCAGGCGGAAACCGGCAGCCGGGCTGGTCGGCGCGGGCCCCTCCGCCCACACCGCGCCATCGCCAGCCTGAGCGCTCAGAACGGCGGCATCGCGTCCTCTCGCTGGGCGGCAGCGGCGGTTCCCGTCGACGCCGAGACGCCCGTGGCCGCAACGCCCTCGAGGCAGTCGAGCAAGCCCCGCAACTGCCCACTCATCAGCATCATCTCGGCGGCGAAGCGCAACGCCGGATCCTCGTCCTCCGCGCCATCCATGGCCTGCTCGATCAGCTCGTCCTCGAACCGCAATCGCTTGCAGGATAGATCGTCGCCGAGCACCACCGACAACGCGTCCCGCCAATTCAGGCCCACCGCGGTCACCTGCATGCCGGTATCGATATGACCCCGGACTTCGGGTGAACCCAGATCGACGCCGCGGCAACGCACGACGCTTCCCTTGTCCGCCGGGTCGCGCAGCTCGCATTGATCCTCGAGCGTCAGCCCCGCGGGCGGTGCTCCCGAGAGCACCCAGCGGGTGAACTGCTCCGCCACGGAGGTTGCCCCGATGGGCGTCGCCGGCAGCGACCCCAGGGTCTCGCGCAACAGCGATAGCACCTCCTCGGCGAGCTTGTCCGATGCCGCATCGACGATAACGCGGCTGGCCTTCGGATCGATCAGTGCTCGGACCACGCGCGAACGCGTAAAGGCCTGCGGCAGCATCTCGACGAGCAGCGCCTCCTTCAGTTGACTACGCTCGCGACGAGAGACATCCCGGCCATCCTGCTGCTCCAGCTCCGCGACGCGCTCGGCGAGCGCTTCGCTGACCACGGACGCGGGCAGCAAGCGCTCCTGCCGCCTCGCAGAAACCACCAACGCATCACCGACCGCGTGCGCCAGCATCTCGGCCTGCGCCCCGAGCGGCGCCGACCAGCCCATGGTCATGACCTCGAGTGGACCACAGCCGCGAAATGCCTTGGCGGTCAGCCGCTCGTGCAGGCCGAGTTCGTCGAGCTCGAAGGGGGTGTTGAGCCGATAGGCCCGAGCGTTCTTGAACATCCGCTGCTCCCGCGAAAAAGCCGCGGATTATCCGGAATGCGGCGCATCGCGGCAAATGGTTCCTCGGTGGCTGTTTCACGATCGTGCCCAGCGGACCGAACGCAAGCCCGCGCCAAGTCAGCTCATCGCGCCCGTCTCCCGCCGCGGCAGGCTCAGGCTGCGGGCGCCCCAGTGCCCGGGTTCGGCCTCGAAGACGCCGGCGCAGGCGGTGCCGCACCGCATGCAGCGGCCATCCTTGGCGAGCCCCCAATGGCCGAGCCGGTACCAGTCCCGCTCGATCAGCAGTGCGCCGCAGGCATGGCAGTAAGTGCTGCCGCCGTGGCCATCATGGACATTGCCCGTGTAGGCGTGGCGCAGCCCCTGCGCCATGGCCGTCCGCCTTGCCCGAGCCAGCGTGGCGGCCGGGGTGGGCGGTACGGCCTGCATCCGATAGGCCGGATGGTAGGCGCTGAAGTGCATGGGCACCTCGGGGCCCAGGTGCTCCACAACCCAGGCGGCCATGCGGGCGATCTCCGCGTCGCTGTCGTTGTGGCCCGGGATGATCAGGGTAGTCAACTCCATCCAGACGTCGGTCTCGTGCTGCACGTACTCGATGGTCTCAAGCACGGGCCCGAGCCGCGCACTGCAGAGTCGCCGATAGAAGTCGTCTGTGAACGCCTTCAGGTCGATGTTGACAGCGTCCATGCACTGCAGGAAGCGCGCCCGCGCGCCGCGGGAGATGTAGCCCGCGGTGACCGCGACGTTGCGGATGCCCAGCGCGCGACAGGCCTCGGCCGTGTCACAGGCATACTCGAGAAATATGACGGGATCGTTGTAGGTGTAGGCCACGCTACGACAACCATGCACCGCCGCGGCCTGGGCAATGCCGTCCGGCGAGGCGTCGGCCGCCAGGGTGTCCATCTGCCACGACTTGCTCATATCCCAGTTCTGACAGAAACGGCAGCTGAGATTGCAGCCCGCGGTACCAAAGGACAGCACCGGCGTACCGGGGAGGAAGTGGTTCAGCGGCTTCTTCTCGATGGGGTCGATGCAGAAGCCGCTGGAGCGCCCGTAGGTGTAGAGCACGACGGCGCCGCCTTCTGCCCCCCGCACGAAGCACAGCCCGCGCTGGCCGTCCTTCAGCACACAGGCGCGCGGACAAAGGTCGCACCGCACGCGCCCGTCCTCGAGCCGATGCCAGAATGCGGTCGGATAGGCCTGGATCGGGCTCATGATACCCCTCCCCGTATGCGCCGCAGCAAACCCGGGGCGCACCCAGGCGGGCCCAGCGCGCTAAACTTGAGATGAAGGCGCGGCAACGCCGCGCCTAGGTCAAGTATGGTTCCGACAATGCAATTCCGTAGCGCAGAACGCGCCACATCCGACAGCCGCCCGCCCGCGGTCGCCGGTCTCTTCTATCCGGAGGATGCCGACACCCTGCGCCGTGAGGTGGTGTCTCTGATGGCAGACGCCGAGGACGACGGCGGACCACCACCGAAGGCACTCATCGCCCCTCACGCCGGCTACATCTACTCCGGCGCCGTCGCGGCCAGCGCCTACGCGCGCATCCGAAAGCCCGCAACCATCCGCCGCGTCGCCCTGCTCGGGCCGAACCACCGCTGGCCGCTACGCGGCATCGCCTACTGCAGCGCGCAAGCCTTCACGACGCCACTGGGCGAGATCCCCGTGGACCTCGCTGCGCTGGCGATGATCAGCACCTTGCCCGGCGTGCAGCAAGTCGATGCCGCCTTCGACGGCGAGCATTGCCTGGAGGTGCAACTGCCGTTCCTCCAGGTCCGTCTATGCGATTTCCACATCGTGCCCCTGCTGGTGGGAGAGGCGCAGGCGACTGCAGTCGCATCCGTACTGGAACGGCTCTGGGGCGGCCCGGAAACGCTGATCGTGATCAGCTCCGATCTCAGCCACTATCTGGACTACGACAGCGCCCGACACTTGGACGCACGCACGGCGGGAGCGATCTGCGCCCTCGACGCCGCATCCATTGCCCCCACCCAGGCCTGCGGACTCCGTCCGATCTCAGGCCTGTTGTCCGCTGCCCGCACCCATGGGCTCGTGGCGCAAATGCTCGACCTGCGCAACTCGGGCGACACGGCCGGCCCACATGACCGGGTGGTGGGCTATGGCGCCTTCGCCTTCAACTGAGTCCGTCAACACGAGCATGCGCACGATGCCGCCGGAATCGACAAACGACCCGGACCCACGGCTCGGTGAAGCGGATCGCCACAACCTGCTCGGCATCGCGCGGGCCTCGCTGCGCCATGGCCTGGTAACGGGCAGGCCCCTTGAGCCCGACCTCAAGGCGCTGCCGGACAGTCTGCGCCAACGCCGCGCCGCCTTCGTGACCCTGCACTCCCATGGCGCGTTGCGCGGCTGCATCGGTCACTTGGAGGCCATCGAACCCCTGGCGCTGGGCGTCGCGGACAACGCCTTCGACGCGGCGTTCCGGGACCCACGCTTCGCTCCGCTATCCGCTGCCGAATTGGACCCGCTGCACATTGAGGTATCGGTGCTGACGCCGGCAAGAGCACTCCAGTTCGCAAGCGAGGCCGAACTCATCACCCTGCTGACGCCAGGCGTCGACGGGCTGATCCTCGCTGACGAGACCGTTGCGGCCGGCCACCGCGGGACCTTCCTGCCCTCGGTCTGGGAACAGCTGCCGGACGCAACCGAGTTCCTGCGCCAGCTCAAGCGCAAGGCGGGGCTGCCGCCGGACCACTGGAGCGACGCTATGCGCGTGTGGCGCTATCGCACCCAGTCCTTCGGCGAATAGCCCGCCCTAACCGACGCCTACACACTCCCACCAAGCCGCCCGTCCCGACGCCCTACGCCGTGGAACACCTACCCGTCTCGGAACTCCTCGCCCTCGCGGCGCTGCTCGTGCTGTCCGGCTTCTTCTCCGGCTCCGAGACCGCGCTGATGACATTGAACCGCTACCGGCTAAGGCACCGTGCCGAGCAGGGCCATCGCGGCGCGATACGCGCGCGAAATCTGCTGAACCGCCCCGACCGTTTGATCGGCCTGATCCTGCTCGGCAACAACTTCGTCAACATCCTGGCGTCTTCGCTGGCCACGGTCATCGCGATCGAACTCGGTGGCGAGGGCGCCATCGCCATCGCCGCAGGCCTGCTGACGCTGGTGATTCTGATCTTCTCCGAGGTGACGCCGAAGACGCTCGCCGCCCTGCATCCAGAGGCCATCGCCTACCCCGCGGCCTATGTCTACACGCCGTTGCTGCGTATCACCTGGCCGCTGGTCTGGTCCGTCAACCTCATTACCAACAACCTGCTGCGACTGCTCGGCGTGCGCCCGGAAGATCAGGACGGCTCATCCGCCCTCAGTCGCGAGGAGTTGCGCACCGTCGTGACCGAGGCCGGGGCGATGATCCCGGAGCGCTCGCGTGACATGCTGCTCGGCATCCTAGATCTGGAGAACGCCGTGGTGGACGACATCATGATCCCCCGCAACGAGGTCGAAGGGATCGACCTGCAGGACCCGACGGACGAGATCGTCGCCGCCATCAAACGGGCCAACTACACGCGCCTGCCGTTGTTCCACGGCGGCATCGACAACGTCGTTGGGGTTTTTCACACACGCAACACCATCGGTCTGCTCGACGGCGAAGGCGATATCCGCGATCGGCTGCGCGCCATCGCCCGCCCGCCCTACTTCGTCCCCGAGGGCACGCGACTCTATCAGCAGTTGATCGCCTTTCAGCGGGTCAAGCGCCGCGTCGCGCTGATCGTGGACGAGTACGGCGACTTCCAGGGCATGGTCACGCTCGCTGACCTGCTGGAGGAGATCGTCGGCGAGTTCACCACCGACCCTGCGGATGCGTACCCGGAAATCCACCGCGCCGACGATGGCAGCCTGCTGATCGATTGCAGTATCAGCCTGCGCGAACTGAACCGCGCCATGCGCTGGAGCCTGCCGAAGCAAGGCCCCAAGACCCTGAACGGGCTCATCATCGACTACCTCGAGACCATCCCCCAGCCCGGCACCAGCCTCAAGCTCTACGGGCACCCGCTGGAAATCATCCAGACCGACGACACGGCGGTGAAGACGGTCAAACACCTCGGCTTGCCAGCGCAGCTGCCCGGCACGGCGTAACAGGCAGCTGCCCGGCACGGCGTAACAGAACGGACGGGATTCGGGCTATCCTCTCCTCCTTTGGGCACCTCGACGCAAGCCTGCGTTGGCCTGGCGCATGGCCCGAGGCAAGCTGCCGCAGCCCCTCGTCGGCCGAACCGTTGGGCCCGGGGGGGAGCCACGGCAGGGCTTGCGGTGCCGCGCGCGCATCTCGACAGAGGCGAGGTGCCCTTCAGACGAATCAGTTTTCGGAGAGAGTTCTTGGGCGCACAGATTCTGGATGGCAAAGCGACCGCGGGCGAGCTGCGGCAGCAGATCAGGGCCGTGGTGGACAGGCGCCTCGGCGACGGACGGCGTCGCCCGGGGCTGGCAGTAGTGTTGGTCGGTGAGAACCCCGCGTCGCAGGTCTATGTACGCAACAAGCGCAAGGCCTGCGCGGAGGTGGGCTTCCACTCCGAGCTCCATGAGTTGCCGGCGACGACGTCGCAAGCAGAGCTGCTGGCGTTGGTGGATCAGCTGAACGGCGACGACACCATCGACGGCATCCTGGTACAGCTGCCCCTGCCCGAGCAGATCGACGCCGAGGCCGTGATCGAGCGCATCTTGCCGACCAAGGACGTGGACGGATTCCACCCCTACAACGTCGGCCGCCTGGCGCTGCGGATGCCGCTGCTGCGGCCCTGCACGCCCAAGGGCATCATGACGCTGCTGGAGCGCACCGGAGAGCCCCTGGAAGGCATGGACGCGGTGGTCATCGGGCAGTCGAACATCGTCGGCCGGCCGATGGCGCTGGAGCTGCTCGCAGCGCGTTGCACCCCAACCATCTGCCACAGCCGCACCAAGGATCTGGCGGAGAAGGCCCGCGCCGCGGACGTATTGGTGGTGGCCATCGGCCGAGCGCGCTTCGTGCCCGGGGACTGGATCAAACCCGGGGCCTTGGTGATCGACGTCGGCATGAACCGCGACGACGCCGGCAAGCTGTGCGGCGATGTCGACTTCGACAGTGCTCGAGCGCGGGCGGGCTGGATCACACCGGTGCCGGGCGGCGTCGGTCCCATGACCATCGCCAGCCTGCTGGAGAACACCCTCCAGGCGGCGGAACTCCACGCCGGCGGTTGAGGCGCCGAGACACCGCACCGGACGCGGGACGCGCCCGGTGCGTCGGGGATCATCGGGCCACGAGCCCGGCAGCAAAGGCAGACGTCGCGATCAGCCCCGGCGCCAGCTGGTGCCCGCGGCGCCGTCCTCCAGCACCACGCCAGCCTCCTGCAGGACATCACGGATGCGGTCCGCCTCGTGGAAGTCCCGCGCCTTGCGCGCGGCGGCGCGGCGAGCGATGAGGTCGTCGATGTCGCCGTCCGAAAGCCCCTCGTCGGCATCGCCGCCGGCCTTGAGGTAGGCCTCCGGGTCCTGTTCCAGCAGGCCCAGATCGCCCGCGAGCCAGCGCAACTCCGCCGCCAACCCAGCCGCGGCAACCTCGTCCTGCGCGCGGACGCGGTTCAGCTCCCGCGCCAGATCGAACAGCACCGCCAGGGCCTCGGGGGTGTTGAAGTCGTCGTTCATCGCCGCGTCGAAGCGCTCCCGGTACGCCTCGGCACCAGCGCGCTCGCCGCCTTTCGGTAGCCCGCGCAACGCGGTGTAGAGCCGCGTCAGCGCCGCACGGGCGCCGTCCAGCTGGCCATCGTCGTAATTGAGCGGGCTGCGGTAGTGGCTACTCAGCATGAAGTAGCGGACCTCTTCGGCCTGGTAGCGTTCCAGGATGTCGCGTACGGTGAAGAAGTTGCCCAGGGACTTGGACATCTTCTCGTCGTTGATGCGCACGAAGCCGTTGTGCATCCAGTACCGGACGAAGGGCTTGCCCGTGGCGCCCTCGCTCTGGGCGATCTCGTTCTCGTGGTGCGGGAACATCAGGTCCGCCCCGCCGCCGTGGATGTCGAACTGATCGCCCAGGCAACAGGTGGACATGGCCGAGCACTCGATGTGCCAACCGGGCCGGCCCTGGCCCCAGGGCGATTCCCAGGCGGGCTCGCCAGGCTTGGCCGCCTTCCACAGAGCGAAGTCGAGCGGATCGCGCTTGGCCTCATCGACGTCGACACGGGCGCCTGCACGCAGGTCTCGTGGGTCCTTGCCGGAGAGCTTGCCGTAATCCGCGAAGCTCGATACCGAGTAGTACACGTCCCCGTTGTCGGCCGTGTAGGCATGGCCCTTGTCCAGCAGGCGAGTGATCATGTCCTGGATCTCCGCCATATGGGCCGTCGCCCTGGGCTCGTCATCCGGCCGCAACACGCCGAGCCTGTCCGCGTCCTCGTGCATCGCGGCGATGTAGCGAGCGGTGAGCGCCTCGACGGACTCGCCGTTCTCGTTGGCACGCCGGATGATCTTGTCGTCGATGTCCGTGATGTTGCGGACGTAGGTCACCTCGTAGCCGAGGCGCCGGAGGTGCCGATACACGGTATCGAAGACCACCAACACCCGCGCGTGGCCGAGGTGGCAGAGGTCGTAGACCGTCATGCCGCAGACATACATGCGGACCTTGCCCGGAACCAGCGGCTGGAAGGGGGCCTTGAGGCGGGTCTGACTGTTGTAGATCTGCAGCATCGTGTATCCGACAATGGTTTTGCGCCGAGGGGCGGTGATGACCCCGAAATCTTAGCAAACAGCGTACCAGCGCAGTACAACGGGCGGAATCAATCGACGATCGGGGGTTTTGCCGAGGGCATTAAATCCGTAGCATGGCGGGTTTGCTGTCGGAGCCCCCAGCTCCATTACGGCAGCCGCGCGACCGATTTCCCTCCACAGGAGTCCCCCATGATCAAGTTCAAGACCAACCACGGCGACATCACACTCGAGCTGGACCACGACAATGCCCCTGCCACCAGCGCCAACTTCGAGCAATACGTCCGCGAAGGCCACTACGACGGGACCCTGTTCCACCGCGTCATCGACGGCTTCATGATCCAAGGCGGTGGCATGGACACGGGCTTCGCGCAGAAGCCAACCCGTGCCCCGATCGAGAACGAGGCCAAGAACGGGCTCAAGAACGTCACCGGCAGCATCGCCATGGCACGCACCAACGACCCGCATTCGGCCTCCGCGCAGTTCTTCATCAACGTCTCCGATAACGGCTTCCTCGACTATCCGGGCCAGGACGGCTGGGGCTATTGCGTCTTCGGCAAGGTGGTCGACGGCATGGACGTGGTCAACGCCATCAAAGGGGTCAAGACGGGCTCCCGCGCCGGTCACCAGGACGTCCCGGTCGAAGACGTGGTCGTCGAAAAGGCGGAGATCGTCTGATCCGCGGCGGCGGCGTCGGCTCCCACCGCCAAGGCCTGCAGGCGCACCGGGACAAGCGCCGCGGCACCCGGAGGCGTACCGGGCTCGCCGGTGAACCATGGCGCGACCAGTGATTCGCTCCGGCCCTGCACCCGGCCCGGCGGCCGAGCGCCCGGCGGAATTGCTGTTCGTCGCGGACCTGCACCTGTCGACGGACAGGCCAGCGCTGACCGAGTTGTTCCTCGGTTTCCTCGGAAGGCGTGCGCGGAATGCCGACGCGTTGTACATCCTGGGCGATCTGTTCGATGCCTGGATCGGAGACGACGACGACGGCCAACGCGAGGTCGAGACCGCCCTGGCCGAGCTGACCAGGGCCGGCACCGCCTGCCGGCTGATGGTCGGCAATCGGGATTTCCTCATCGGACGTCGGTTCGCGCGGCGAACGGGTTGCACGCTCCTGCGCGACCCGAGCCGCATCGACCTCGGCGGTGAGCCCGTGCTGCTCATGCACGGGGACCTGCTCTGCACCGACGATGTGCCCTACCAGCGGTTTCGGCGGCGAGTTCGCAATCCGCTGGTGCAGTGGCTATTCCTGCGTCAACCATTGAGCAATAGACGCCGCATCGCCGCCGACTACAGACGCAGGAGTGAGGCCGCCACCGCAGACAAGCAGAGCGCCATCATGGACGTCGCGCCCGCAACGGTGGAGGCGACCATGCGCCGTCATCGCGTGCGCCGCCTGATCCACGGGCACACCCATCGTCCGGCGGACCATGACCTGACCCTGGACGGGCGGCCCGCGACGCGGCACGTGCTCGCGGACTGGCGTGAGGGTCAGGGTGAGGTGCTGGTGTGTCGCGACGGTGAATTCGTCCGCGAATCCGTATTGCCGCTGCCTAGCTGACACCAGGCGCCCGGCGGGTTGGCACGCACCGACGGCCTCAGCGACACAGCGCCTCCAACCGATCGAGCTCACCTTCGTCGAAGCCGGCCGCGAGCCGCGCGGCACGGTTCAGCGGGCAGCGCACGCCGCCGCCCAGGTGTTCCGCGAGCAAGCGGAAATAGGTCTCCCGCGGTGCAAGGCCGCGTTGTTCGCAGGCCCAACGGAACCAACGGCTACCTGCGGCCACGTGGGCCACCTCCTCGCGCAGGATCACCTCCAAGCAATCGGCGGTGTCATCATCGCCGACCCGACGCAGGCGCGTGATCATGCCGGGCGTCACGTCCAGCCCGCGCGCCTCCAGCACGCGAGGCACCAACGCCATACGCGCGAGCACATCCGCCGCGGTCCGCTGTGCCATGGCCCAGAGCCCGTCATGGGCGGGGAAGTCCCCATAGTCGTGCCCGAGCGCCGTCAACCGCTCGCGCAGCATGGTGAAGTGACGCGCCTCATCATCGGCCACACCCGCCCAGTCCGCCGCGAACTCCGCCGGCATGCTCGGGAAACGCTGGACCGCGTCCCAGGCGAGGTTGATGGCATTGAACTCGATGTGGGCGACGGCGTGGATCAGCGCAGCGCGCCCCTCGGCCTGATCGAGGCCGCGCTGGGCCAAGGCCCGAGGGGCGACCAGTTCGGGGCGTGCTGGACGTCCGGGGGCGTCGACAACTCCGTCCGACGACCCACCCTGGCGTCGCAGTTGCCCATCGCGGATACGCTGGACGGTGTCGCGGGTCAGGGCAACCTTGCGAGCAGGATCCGACTCACAGAGGCAGGCCCGAGCGGCGGCGATCAACGGACAACTCATAGGCGGATGGACGACTCGGCTAATGGGCGGCGGACATTCGATCCCGGCCAAACCTGCGCCTGGTTAGGACCCGTGGGTCACCCGATCGCGCAGGTAGACGGGTACAGCGTCTTCGGCGGCGCCCCCCAACCCGGCCTCGAAGGCGCCGACCGCAAGCCAGGCGACGTCGCGGGCTTCGCAGGGCTGCTCGGCGCCACCGTCATCGACGTCGAGACCGCCGACCCGGGCCAAGGGCTCACGATAGGCCGCCCAGCCGCTTCCTGCTAGCGTCCAGCGCCCGTCGTCCGGGGGCTGAATCGAGTCTGGCGGGGCCAAGACGTCCTCGCACACCGGCCGCATCAGGCCGTGTTCATCTGCTGCGTAGGCGCCGAAATAGACCTCGCCCATACGGGCATCCAGCGCGCACAGCACCCGCTGCACCCCACGCCTCCGGTGGCAGCCTTGGGCCAAGGCTGCGAGCGTCGACACCCCCACCACGGGCTTGGCCGCCGCCAGGGCGGCGCCCTGGATCACGGCCGCCGCAATGCGCAGGCCAGTGAAGGAGCCGGGCCCGTGCGCAAAGGCGAATCCATCCAGTTCGGTCGCCCGCAGGCCGGCCTCGGAGAGCAGGTCGTCCATCATGCCCAGCAAGAGCTCCCCATGCCTGCGTTCCGCGGCCACCAGCCGCTGGGAGACATCAGCGCCGATGCGCAGCGCAGCGGAGCAGTGGATCTGTGACGTATCGATGGCCAGTAGACGCATGCGCTGGAATCTCGAAGGCTTCGGCGGGATTGGCGGAACGGAACATGAGAGGTTTGGGGCTTATCGCAAGCGCAACCGTCGGCGCCAGTCTTCCAGGATGAAGCCAGAGTCGAGCGGAACGCAGACGCGCACCAACGCTGCGTCACCGCTCCGGCGCCGGAACCGGAGACAGGAAGCGCTCCACCACTGGCAGATCGGTCGTCGCCGACATCCGCGGCAGACTGTCCAGGAACACGCGCCCGTAGGTACGGGAACACAGCCTCGGGTCACAGAGTACCAGCACACCACGATCCTTGCGGTCTCTGATCAATCGACCGGCGCCCTGCTTCAACGCGATCACCGCCGCAGGCAGCTGCAGGTCACGGAACGGATTGCCACCGCGGCGTCGCAACAGATCGATTCGCCCCTGCAGTAGCGGATCGGAGGGGGAGGCGAAGGGCAGCCGGTCGATGATCACACAGGACAGGGCCTCACCGCGCACGTCGACCCCTTCCCAGAAGCTCGATGTGCCCAGCAGAACACCGTCGCCCAGGCGCCGGAAGCGCTCGATGAGTTCCGCCCGCGGCGCCTCGCCCTGCACCAGCAGGGGATACGCCATGCGACCGCCGAGGTAGTCGGAAGCAAAGCGCAATGCGCGATGGCTGGTGAACAGACAGAAGGTCCGACCGCGGCTCGCCGCGATCACCTGCAAAGCAGTCCGGCACAGGGTCTCGTCGTAATCGCCGGCACCCGGGTCCGGTAGGCCTTTCGGCAGATAGAGCAAGGCCTGGCGCCGGTAGTCGAACGGGCTGTCCCAGCGCGCTGTGTCGGCGTCCTCGGCGCCGATCTGCGCGGCGAAATGCGCGAAGGAATCGCCGACGGCAAGGGTGGCTGAAGTGAACACCCAGCTCGCGTGCTGCGCCGATTGGTAGGCACGAAACACGGCCGCGACATCGAGCGGTGTGCGGTGCAGCATGAAGCCCGCGCCGCGCAGCTCGAACCAGCGCACCCGTGTGTCGTCGTCCTCGTCCAGCAGTTCCGTCAGCCGCCGACCGAAGGCCGCCGCCCTTGCATGGCACTGTTCCAGGGGTTTGGCGCGCTCCGAGACTTCGCCGAGCTGGGCCTCGGTCTCGGCCAAGAGGTCGAGCAACTGCTCCAGCAGATCCATCAGCGCCCGGTTGCCGTCGAGTTCCGACCAAGCGCCACGCCGCTGCTCCTCATGGCCCAAGGCGCGGCGAATGTTCGGGACCAACGCACCCAGGGCCTCCGCCACCTGCTTCAACTGAGGGACGTCGCCGGCCTCTCGCTGTTGCGTCTCGAGGAGGTCCCGCACAAATTCCCGTAACTGCCGGCTACTCAGCGAATGGCCGAAGAACTGCGCGGCCACGTCGGGCAATTGGTGTGCTTCGTCGACCACAATGGCGTCGGCGCCGGGCAAGACCTCGCCGAACCCCTCCTCCCGCAGGACCATGTCCGCGCAGAGCAGGTGGTGATTGATGACCACCAGGTCCGCCTCCTGCGCCCGCCGACGGGCAGCGACGAAGTGACACCGCTGCCAGTCGGCACAGGCCTGTCCGAGGCAGTTGTCGCTGGTGGAGGTCACCGCGGGCCAGACGGGCGCACCTTCCGGGATGGCCACGCGCGCGATGTCCCCGTCGCCGGGCACGCTCGCCCAGTCGCGCACCAACGCAAGGTCGCGCCGGACCTCCGGGCGCAGGGCCTCCGGGTGTGCCACGGCCCGGTCCAGCCGGTGTCGGCAAAGGTAGTTGGCGCGCCCCTTGAGCAGGGCCACCCGCAGCGGCAACCCGAGGGCCCTGCGGATCACGGGGATGTCGCGATGGAAGAGCTGATCCTGAAGGTTGCGCGTGCCGGTCGCGACGATGACCTTACGACCGCTCAGCATGGCGGGCACCAGATAGGCGTAGGTCTTCCCCGTGCCCGTACCGGCCTCGCAGATCAGCGTGCCGCCGTCGAGTGACTGCGCAACGCGCGCGGCCATCGCCTGTTGCTGGGCACGCCAGCCGAAACCATCGAGCGACTCGGCGAGCAGCCCATCCGGCCTGAAGACCTCCTCGATGTCGTCGAGCCCAGGGCTGGCCAACGGAGGTCGTCCCCTCAGTGCGCGCCTTAGCCGCCGGTCGCCAGGCGCTCCGCTTCGACGGCGCCCTCGATGTCTCCGCTCTGCCGGCGATACGTGGCGATGATGTCCCAGTTGTTCTGCTTGAGTTTGGTCTGACCGCCCGCCAGCGCGTTGGAGCGTGCCGCGAAGTTGCTGGCCTGCGAGCCCTGACCCAGTTCGAGCCGCACTCGAGCGAGTCGGTTCCAGAGGTAGGCCTGCTGGGGCTCGATGCGCAGGGCACGCTCAAGGGTCGCGGCAGCACCGGTGTAATCGCCACCCTGACGCTGCTGCTCGGCACGTGCCGCGAGCGCCTCGACCGCGGGCGTCATGCCACTAGGCGCGAGCTCCGACTTCGGCGCCGGACGCGCCACCTCCGGCGCGGCCGGGGCCGGCGTCGGCGCGCTTGCGGCCGAAGATGCAGCCGGCGCGGGCACCTGCGCGGCGGGTGCGGATCGATCGACCGTCGATACCCGTGGGGCTGACGGTGCCGCGGGGGTAGCACTCGGTTGTTGCGCAGCGGACGCGGCCTGCTGAGACTCGGCTGCCGCACGCTCAGGGCGGGGCGGCTGGGGCTGCTGCTGTGCCTGGGGTGTGCGCTCCTGGGGTTTCGACGCCGGGGATGCGGCTGCCGTGGGAGCCGCCGGCTTGGAGGACGACGGCTCCGGTTGTTGCGCCGGTTCGGGCGTCGGTTCCGGATCGGGCACGGACTCGGGCGGTGTATACGCATACACCCGGGTCGGCTTCGGCGCCGCGGGCTTGGCCGGGGCCGATGTTGTCGCAGCGGCCTTGTCCGCGGATTCGCCTGCTGCCGCCGTGACCCCTTGCCCGACCTGGCGCTGACCGGACTCGATCACCGGCGCCGGTGGATCGGTACGTTGTGGCGCCGCGCAGCCGCTTAGGAGAAGCACGCCAAGAATCGTCAGTAATCGGACCATCGATCAATCACCGTAGAAATCGCTCAAGAACGGACTATGCTCGCGTTTCGCCTGGTTGTCCTCGCGCTGGCGAGGTTTCGGAGCCGTGGGGCGGAGCGCATCGGAACCGTCTTCTTGCGCGACGACCGGGGCCGGTGGCGCCGTCGACTTCGGCGTGCCATTGCCGGATCCCGAGGCACTCGCGACGGCTGACGCACCGCCACCACCGCAGGCGCTGCCCCCATAGCCATCGATGTAGGGCACCGACCGCCCGCAGGCGCCGCTGGCGACCACGCCCTCGGGCGGCAGGTCGTCCAGGGGCTGGGCATCGATGTTCGCCATGATGTCGCCCCAGACGCGTAGCGCGCCGGTCGAGCCACTCAACCCCATGGGCTTGTTGTCGTCCCGACCGACCCAGGCGACCACGACCTTGTCGCCGCTGAAGCCTGCGAACCAGCTATCGCGCATGTCGTTGGTGGTGCCGGTCTTGCCCGCGACCGCCAGATCGGCGGGCAGGCGCTTGCCGAGCCAGGTCGCGGTGCCCTGGGTGACGACGCGACGCATGGCCCACTGGGTCAGGTACGCGGACTCCGCGGAGACGACCGACTCCACGGCCAGCGGATAGCGGTTCAGCGGCCGACCGGAGGCATCGAGCACCTCGCGGATTGCCCGCAGCGGCGCGCGGAAACCGCCAGCCGCGATGGTCTGGTAGGCCTGTGCGACCTCGATGGGCGGCAGGGAAGCGGCCCCGAGCAACATGGCCGGCACGCTATCGATGTCGCGTACCGCGCCGAGGTCGTGCAGGAAGTCCGCCACCTCGTCGATGCCGAGTTCCAGACCCAGGTTGACGGTCGCCAGGTTGTAGGACTTCACCAGCGCCCGGTAGAGCGGGACACTGCCGTGAACGCTGTGGTCGTAGTTCTTGGGTTGCCACATGACGCCGGCGACCCTCAAGTTCACCGGCACGTCCCTGATGGGCGTGACCAGTGAGTAGCGCTCGGGCTGCGACAGGGCCTTGAGGTAGATCACCGGCTTGATCAGCGAACCGATGGGGCGGACGGCGTCCAGGGCGCGATTGAAGCCGGCATAGCCGGCCTCGCGGCCGCCGGCAACGGCGAGCACCTCGCCCTGCGCCACGGAGGTCACCACCGCCGCGGTTTCGAGCGTCCCGTCCGGTAGGCGCCTGGCGCGGTCCAGCCTCGGCAGGCGCTCGGCGACGGACTGCTCCACGCTCGCCTGGGTCAGTGGATCTAGCGTCGTGAAGATCCGCAGCCCCTCGGAGCGCAGATCCTCCTCGCGGTAGTCGCGACGCAACTGCCGCCGCACGAGCTGGATGAAGGCCGGATACGCACCACTCGGACGCGCACCACCCTCGGCCAGCCGCAGGGGTGCCTGCTTGGCCTGCTCCGCCTCCGCCAGGGAGATGATCCGGTGATGCGCCATCAGGTCGATGACCAGATTGCGTCGCTCCAGGACGCGCTCCGGCCTGCGCTTCGGATTGAACTCCGATGGACCCTTCAGCATCGCAACGAGCATGGCCGTCTGCGGGATGTCGAGTTCGTCCACCTCGCTGTCGAAATAGAATCTGCTGGCGAGCCCAAAGCCGTGCACCGCACGGTCGCCGTCCTGACCGAGGTAGACCTCGTTGGCGTAGGCGGTCAGGATCTCGTCCTTGTCGTATCGCCAATCCAACAGGAGGGCCATGTAGGCCTCGTTCAGCTTGCGTTCGAGCGTGCGATCCTGGGAGAGGTAGAAATTCTTGACCAGCTGCTGCGTCAGGGTACTGGCACCCTGCACGGCACGACCGGCCTGCAGGTTCTCGAATGCGGCACGGGCGATACCCTTGGGATCGACGCCGAAGTGCTGATAGAACTTCCGGTCCTCGACGGCCAGCAGGGTCTTGACCAGGCGCGGCGGCAACTGCTCGCGGCGCAGCAGGATGCGATCCTCGTTGTGTGTCGGGTAGATACTCGCAATCAGCGCAGGGTCCAGCCGCACCAGCGCCAAGGGGGTCGCGTCATTGCCGTCGGCGACCTCCATGACCACGCCGTCGGCCAGTTGCACGCTCAGGTAGCGCTCTGGCTCGTAGCCATCCCAGTAGCGAAAGGCTCGGGTGCGGATACGGACCCGCTCGCCGGCGATGTGAAAACTCCCGGCACGGGAGAGCCGCGAATCGTCGCGATAACCCAGGCGCGCGAGCTCGCCCTCAAGCTCCGCGATCGTCAGAGAGCGACCGGCGTAGAGCTCGAGCGGCCTGGCATAGACGCGCGCCGGCAGCGCCCAGCGCTTGCCCTCGAATTTCGCGCGCACGACCTTGTCGAGGTGTACGCCATAGAGCGCCAGTGCCAGGCCGACGCCCAGGGCCAGCAGCACGATTCCGCGAACCAGGAAACCGGTGAGACCGATGCCCTCCCGCCGGACGGAACGTCGGCGCGACCCGGCCCTTTTGCTACGTTGTCTTGTTGCCATCGGCCTCTCATGCTCTGCCCGACGCGTCCGGGCGGCGCGGATGCTTCGCCGGCCACCAAGGGTGGATTCAGGACGTATCCGCCTTTCATGTCAGTAAGTTAAGTCTTCTATTGCGCCGAGATTCTAGCACGTAAACGTGGCGCAGGTGCCTGTGCGATCAGTGCTTGACACCCACTCCGCGCTGCAGTAGGCGCAGGCTGATGAAGACGCACATGACGATGAAGCCGAGAATCATCGAAAAGGCCGCGAACAGCGGGATGTCCGAGGTACCGAGGAGACCGTAGCGGAAGGCGTTGACCATGTAGAGCACCGGGTTCGCCAGGGACAACGCCTGCCAAACGTCGGGTAGCAGATCGATGGAGTAGAACACGCCGCCGAGGTAGGTCAGCGGTGCAAGGACGAAGGTCGGCACGATGGAGATGTCGTCGAAGCTGTTGGCGAACACCGCATTGATGAAGCCGCCCAGGGCGAACAGTATCGCCGTCAGCACGAACACCAGCAGCGTCACCACCACGCTGTGGGGGCGGATATCGGTGAACAACATCGCCACGCCCATGACCACCAGGCCGACTGCGACGCCGCGGGCGACGCCGCCCGACACGTAGCCGGCGAGGATCACCCAGGCCGGCGCTGGCGAGACCAGCAGCTCCTCCACGTAGCGGGAGAACTTACTGCTGTAGAACGACGAGACAACGTTGCTGTAGGCGTTGGTGATGACCGCCATGAGCACCAGGCCAGGCACGATGAAATCGATGTAGGCGAAGCCGTCCATGTCGCCGATGCGCTCGCCGATGAGCCGACCGAAGATCACGAAGTAGAGGGTCGTGGTGATCGCCGACGGCAGGATGGTCTGCACCCAGATGCGCGAGAAGCGCAGCACCTCCTTGTGCAGCAGCGTCTGGTAGGTCACCCAATAGCGGTGCCAGCGTTGCGCCGAGATACTCATGCAGCCACCGTCGAGCCTTCGCGGCCGCGCTCCACCATCTCCAGGAAGAGCTGCTCCAGGCGGTTCTGCTTGTTGCGCATGCTGCCGACTTCGATTCCGCGCCGCCCCAGGGCGTCGAACAGCTCATTCAGGGACTGGCTGCGGTGCAGTTGTACCTCCAGCGTCGTCGCATCCGCCCGCGTAACGCTGAAGCCCGGCAACAAGAGCGGCTCCGCCACCGGTCGTTTCAGGTTCAACACAAAGGTCTCGATATCCAAGCCGGCGAGTAGCGCACGCGTCTCGGACACCGCTGCAATGCGGCCATGGTCGATGACCGCGACATTGCGGCACAGACTCTCGGCCTCTTCCAGATAGTGGGTCGTGAGTATGATGGTGGTCCCGTCCGCGTTGAGTTCCCGCAGGTAGTCCCACATCGCCCTGCGGATCTCGATGTCGACCCCGGCCGTGGGCTCGTCCAGGATCAGCAGCCTTGGCCGATGGACCAGGGCGCGGGCAATCATCAGACGCCGCTTCATGCCGCCGGAGAGCAGGCGCATCTCCGAGCGGCGGCGATCCCAGAGATCGAGCTTGCGGAGGTAGAACTCCGCCCGAGCCCTGGCCTCGGGTCGCGGGATGCCGAAGTATCCCGCCTGGTTGACGACGACCTCCTCCACCGGCAGGAAAAGATTGAAGTTGAACTCCTGTGGCACGGCACCGAGCGATGCCTTGACCCCCTCGGCATCCTGATCCAGGTCCCGGCCGAAGACCCTGATGCGCCCGGAGGTCTTGTTGACCAGAGAGGTTACGATGCCGATCAGCGTCGACTTGCCGGCGCCGTTCGGACCCAGCAGCGCGAAGAAATCACCCTCCTCCACGGCGAGATCGACGCCCTTGAGCGCCTCGAAACCGGTGGCATACACCTTGTGGAGTTGTTCGACAATCAGGGCGTGCATGGGTCGCAGCGGGCTGAGATGACGGGAGGATGGGCTCTCGGGTGCCTTGCGGCATGGGCGCTTGCAGCGCTAGCCCAGACAGGACGAGCGGGCCAGCGCACAGACGCCTGATGGGGCGCGTAACCTAGACCCCGCGTGGGCCCTTTGCAAGGGCATGCGCAGAATCGATGCTGCCCTGGCGCTCAAGGCGAATCACCTAGTCGGGTTTGCGACAGCGGGGCGGCCGACCCTGCCGTACAGCGCTGAGGGGTGCGCAGGCGTGGGGACCGGGCCTGTCGACCGACGTCAGGGCAGAGGGGAATCCGTCAACGGCTCGTGCGCAACACATCGAGTGCGCGCCCGAGATCCGGGTCCCGCGCGGCGACCATATAGATCAGCACCAGCCCACCATAGAAGAGGCCCGAACCCAGCAGGAGCCCGGATAGCCCCCACAGCCAGGCCAGCCCCGCGGCCGATGCCGCCAAGCCGGCGCAGTAGCCGACGAGGGCCGTTGGCCGGACGGCCGCGCGCAACCTCAACAACACCAGCGACAACGCAACGGCCAGAACGGTGGCCTTGATGCCGAGAATGGCGTAGAGGACACCTGTGGACGACGAGGCGGTTTGGGCGGCCTGGGTGGCGAGCACCGCCAGCATCCCCAGCGCGGCACCAAAGGCCACCGCGGCGATCACCAGGCCCATGGCCAGCCCGGATTGGGCTCGTTGATCGCTAGGTGAGTCGCGCCGAACCTCCGTCGGACCCAGCGCGGCTTGATCATCGGAGAACTGTCTGGCCATGGCTAAGGCTCCTGAGCAGGGTCGGGCCCCGGGCCTCCGGCAGCCGGTCGCCCGGAACAGATTCCCGAAACGGGTGAGACGCTCGCGCCTGCGGCGAAGCGACTGCAGTCGCCTGGGTCCGTCAGGATCGACGCGGCAACGCTGCAGCCCATAACACCACCACGGAGCATAGCAGGCCGCTGGCGTGCTTTCCCCCGATTCGGGTAGGGTGAGTCGAACAGGCGACGCATGGGTCTCTCGGCGGGTAGCGGCAGACCGCCGACGGCGACCACCGGCGTCATCCCCTCTGCCGGCTCCAGGATAGCTCGATGTGATTACGCTCGGCGGTTTGGGCGAGGATGCCGACCGGCGCAGGCACAGCGCAGAGGTGTCGTGTCCCTCGAGGCTCGGCAGCGCGCTCGCGCGCTTCGGCCTCGAACTCTCCCCGGTGGCGCCGACGTCCGACATCCCAGGCAGCTTCTGGGGCGCCCCGGAAGCAGGCCTCGTCGGCAACCGCCTCTATGTGCGTGCGGACACCCCCCTGCATTCCGCATTACACGAGGCCTGCCACTTCATCTGCATGACCGAGGACCGGCGCCGCGCCCTGCACACGGACGCCGGCGGCGACGATGCCGAGGAGAATGCGGTCTGCTACTTACAGCTCTGCATCGCGGAGCAGTTGCCGGCTGTCGGCGCACGCCGCCTCTGTGCGGATATGGACGCCTGGGGCTACTCCTTCAGGCTTGGGTCGGCCTGGGCCTGGTTCGAGCAGGATGCCGAGGACGCCCGGGGATCGCTGCTGGACTGGGGCCTCATCACTGCCGATCGAACCCCGACGTGGCGCTGCCGGAGCTGAGCCGCAGGCTCTATACTGCGCCCCCAACGCCCACTGACGAGAAGCCGTCCACGGAGGTCGATCGCATGCACCACGAAGCCCCCTTCACCCTGGTCGCCGCAGGCGTGCTGCTATGCGCGCAAGCCCTTGCGGCGGACCCGCATCCGGTTTCGGGACCAGCCGCTGCCCCGCAGCAGATCCAGCCGCCGCCTGTCGGCGCTGAACCGCAGGCAACCGCCGCAGCCGAGCCCGTCACCTTCGATCTCGCCGGGCTGCGATTGACCCAGAGCCGCACCGATGACGCCTATCTGCTCGACATCGAACTCGGCGATCTGCCCGCCGATCAGGTGCTGGTGCGCCCCGTCGGCGGCGGGCTGATGATTGCCGTACGCCGCACCTCCGAGACCAGCCGCGAGGAGGTCCTCGAGGACGGCCGCGGTTATCGGCGTAGCTGGGGCTATTCCAGCGGTCGGCGCAGCCAACGCCTGCCGGCGCCACCGGACGCCGACCTGCGCGCACTGCGCCGGGTCGACGAGGCGGACGCCATCCACATCAGCATTCCCCGGCTGACCGGCGCGCCGGGCTTCGGCCCGATGTCGCCGCATGCACGGCCTGCCACCGAACCGGCGCCGCCGTCTCGGCAGGGGACCAACCAATGAGCCCGCCGTTCGAGACGCCACAGGCGGCCGAGGATGCCTTCTACGACGCCCTGGAGGCCCGCAACGTCAACCTGATGTCCCAGGTCTGGGACGACTCGCCGGACGTCGCGTGCATGCTACCGATGCAACCCATCGTGCACGGCGTCGAGGTGCGCAGCATGATGCGCGAACTGTTGCGCAGCAACGTGCCCCTGGACCTCCGGGTCACCCACATCCGCTGGGTGGAGCTCGACGACATCGCCATCCACTACGTCGAGGAGCACAACAACGCCGCCGGCATTCCCAAGGGCGCGCCCGGCATCTACGCCACCAATATCTATCGGCGGCGCGGCGAGGCCGGCTGGACGCTGATTCTGCACCAGAACTCCCCGCCCCCGCCCGACGGCCCGCCACCGCGGCCCTGACCCGGCCTGCCCGACCCGCTGCCGGCGCGTCCCGCCACGGCGGCGCGCCGGACCCGACATGCCCCATCCAGCCCAGCCCCGCGTCCACCTGCAGACCCTCGGCTGCCGCCTCAACGAGGCGGAGCTGCAGTCTTGGGCACGCGACTTTCGGCGACTCGGCTGGCATATCGCGGCGGAGCAGGAACCGGCGGATCTGCTGGTGGTAAACACCTGCGCCGTCACCGCCGAGGCGGTGCGCAAGTCGCGCAAGCTGCTGCGCCGCCTCAGGCGCATCAACCCCGATGCACGGATGGTCATTAGCGGCTGCGCCGCGGCGCTGGACGGCGAGACGATGGCCGACGAGGACGTCGAACTCGTCGTCGACAACGCCGACAAGGACCGGCTCGTGGCCATCGCCACCGAGCAGCTGGCGCTGCCCCCGGTGCCACACCCTGCCCCGACGGAGGACGACATCGACCCGGCGGAGGCCCTGTTCGCCCGCGGTCGCCAGCGCGCCTTCGTCAAGGTTCAGGATGGCTGCCGCTACCAGTGCAGCTTCTGCGTCACCACCATCGCCCGAGGGGCCGAGCGCAGCCGTGCGGTCGCCGACGTCGTCGCAGAGGTCCAGGCGCTCACCGACGCTGGCGTGCGGGAGGTCATCCTGACAGGCGTACAGCTCGGCGGCTACGGGCGCGATGCGGGCAGCGAATCCGCGCCGCGCCTCGACGAGCTCATCGGGACCATCCTCCGCGACACCGCTGTGGCGCGGCTGCGCCTCGGCTCGCTGGAGCCCTGGGACCTGCCGCCGGGTTTCTGGCGATTGTTCGATGAGCCCCGGCTCATGCCGCATCTGCACATGCCGCTGCAGAGCGGCTCGGACAGGGTGCTGAGACGCATGGCCCGGCGCTGCCGGACGGACGAATTTCGAGACCTGGTCGAACAGGCCCGCGCGGCGGCCCCGGACTTCAGCATAGGAACCGACATCATCGCCGGCTTTCCCGGCGAGACCGCTGTCGACTGGCAGCAGACCCTGGACTTCGTCGAGTCCATCGGCTTCGGCCAGTTGCACATCTTTCCGTACTCGCCGCGGCCGGGCACCCGCGCCGCCGACATGCCGGCGCAGGTGCCGGAACCCGTCCGCCGAGAGCGTACCAGACAACTGCACGACCTCGCCGCCTCCCTGCGCGCAGTCTGGCTCGACAGCCACGTCGGGCGCCGGCTGCCGGTCCTCATCGAGGGGAAACACCCAGACGCCGGGGGCGCCTACGCCACCGGCTATACGCCCAACTACCTGCCCGTGCGACTGCGCGGCGTGCCGGACCGGGCCGTCGGACAGATCTTGGAAGTGGACTTGATCGAACGCAGCGCGGACGGCGGGGTCATCGAGGCGCGGCTGTCACCTGGCCCGGGCGTCGTTCAGTA
Source organism: Thiohalocapsa sp. (assembly GCA_028277725.1). Lineage (GTDB taxonomy): Bacteria > Pseudomonadota > Gammaproteobacteria > Chromatiales > Chromatiaceae > Thiohalocapsa. The sequence continues at coordinate 31,929 of JANQFX010000028.1, read as the reverse complement.
GCCGCCCACCACGGCCGCGGCCTGCTGCGCATCGAGGTCGTCGGCGATGTAAGCCAGCGCGAGGCCGGTCTCCCGTGTCCAGCTCAGCTCGATGTGCCAGCCGGCGCCGGCCTCCCAGACATGCACTGCCCGACCCTCGCCGCGACGGATGGCGATCTGCTTGCGCCCCGGCGTACGCGCATCCGGCGGGAAGCTGCTGCGATCCTCGCCGGCGCCGTACTTGTCCCTGAGCAGCAGGTACAAGTCTTCATAGCGCAACTGCGAGGCTATGCGGTGCTCGCGCAGCACCTTGTAGGCGGCCCCGCGCCAAGCAAGCACATAGACCCGGTCACGGCCCTCGTAGTACACGAGCGCGACGCGCTCGCCCTGATCCTGCCGCATGGCCGGCGGTTGTTGCTGCGCCAGCGCGTTGATGTCGCCGCCGAGACAGTAGCGATTGAACACCAGCTTCAGGCAGGGCGGCTGCTGCGCGAGCGCGCGGTCCGGCAACGTCAGGCCGCTCCCGGCGAAGAGCGCGAGCAGCAGACCGAAGAACAGCGGCATTCGGGTCGGTTGGATCGATGGCCTGACCGGGTGCCGCTGATGCGTCATGGATCGCTGCCGCTCTGCTCATGAGGAACGGCAGCATACCGCATCCCTGCTCGGTCCTGGCGCAGCTGAGCTTCTCCCGAGCCGCGCAGCCTACATGGAGAGGCTCAGGCAATCAGGGCGTCGGAAGACCAACCAGGATGGGCGACCTACCGCTGAGCATCCACGACAAGATCGAACCGCTGGACTGGCGCCGGGCGAACGCGCCGGGGGGCGGGAAGCCGACCCCATCTTTCACCCGATCTCCTCGACCCCGCGGCCTACGCATCCGCCTGCCTACTCGTCGGTGAAGCCTGCGGCCTTGTGTGTGCCGTCGCAAAAGGGTTTGTTCTTCGACGCCCCGCAACGACACAGGAAGGCCTTCTCGCCCTGCCAGGCGACTCGCCCACTGGCGGCGCGGATGCGGAGATTGCCCTCCAGCATCAGCGGTCCATTCGGGATGCGCCGGACGTTGAGCGGGCCGCCGCTGGCGGTGAGCCCGGGGCCGGTCTCGCCGACGGCACCGAAGTCCTGGAAACCGGCCTCGAGATGGCTGTTGTCGCAAAAGGGTTTGTTCTTCGAGGCTCCACAGCGGCACAGGGCAGCCCGATGCCTGAGGCCCGGCATATCCTCGGTCGCAGCGTCGATGTGCAGATCGCCCGTGAGATAGACGGGGCCGTTGTAGGCGATGCTCGCGGTGTTCTCCGCCGGCGCCTGCTCGGGCGCGCCGGCCTTATCGGTGTAGGTCAGCGCGCCGCTCGGGCAACGCTCGCAGACGTCACGCACCTCCGCTTTGCTGACCTCATCGGGCAGGCACCAGGGGTCGCGCCCGCCCTCGAACAGGCTGTTGGCGGCGCCGCCGCACTCGCCGATGTGGATACAAAGGCGTTTGTCCCAGTGCACGTCGATCTCGGAACCGGGGAAGTCGATAATGGGTTTGTCGCTCATGCTGTGCTCCCGTCTGGCTGGTGTTTGGCTAGTGAGGGCTTTGTCGGCGGCGCAGACCTATGCGTCAGGGGAGGTCGAAGAACAGGACCTCACCGGCATCGACACCCTCGACGGTCACTTCCGCGCCAGGCTGCAGGCGGGCGGCGTCGCCGCCCGAGAGCTCGGTGCCGTTGACGCGCACCCGACCTCGGGCGACGTGCACATAGCCGCTGCGATCCGCGTTCAACCGATAGGTGATGCCCTGTCCATCGTCCGGCAAGGCGGCAAACAGCAGCGCATCCTGGTGAGTCTCTATGCTGCCGTCGCGCCCGTCCGGCGACACCAGCAGCGCGAAGCGATTGCGCTTGTCGGCGGCGGTGAACGTCTTCTGCGCGTAGCGCGGCTCGACGCCCGTCGCGTTGGGCAGCAGCCAGATCTGCAGCAGGTGCGCCGACGCCGCGTCGGACGCGTTGAACTCGCTGTGGCGAACGCCCCGCCCGGCGGCCATGTATTGCACCTCGCCGGCGCGGATCACCGAGCCGTTGCCCATGCTGTCCTTGTGCTCCAGCGCACCGTCGAGCACATAGGTGACGATCTCCATGTCCTCGTGTCCGTGCGTCGGGAAGCCACCGCCAGGCGCGATGCGATCATCGTTGATGACGCGCAGATTCGACACGCCCATGTGCGCCGGGTCGTGGTAGCTGGCGAACGAGAAGCTGTGCCAGGTATCGAGCCAGCCTTGGTTGACGTGGCCGCGGTCTTCGGCGTGACGGATGGTGAGCATGATGACCTCCAGGGGATGCGTGTCGCTACGTCAGATTACCTAGTGGCGCAGTGAGCCATTAACCACCGCCAATCGAGTTCAACGGGGCGCGGCGTCGACCCGACGAGGAACCGAATCGCCACGTCGGAGCCCGCTGCGGGGCCGGCAGAAACCCACGGCGGGCGTTGCGCCACACCGCCCGTGCCCGTACCTTGGTCTTAAGTTCCGGAGCGTTTCAGTCGGATATCAGTCTCTCAGGATTCATCATGCCCGCCAGCGCAGAACCCCTCGCCGCCGCCCCCCCAGACGGCCCACCTGCCTTCCGGCACAGCTACGTAGAGCTGCCCGGACCGTTCTTTGCCGACATCGCGCCGACGTCGGTCCCCGAGGCGCTGCTGTTGCGCTTGAACAAACCGCTCAGCGATGAACTGGGCCTTGACGCCGCCTGGCTCTCCGGCCGCGATGGCGTCGCGATGCTCGCCGGCAACCGGCTGCCGGCCACGGCCCGGCCCATCGCCATGGCCTACGCCGGGCACCAATTCGGGCACTTCGTGCCGAGCCTGGGAGACGGGCGCGCCATCCTGCTCGGCGAGCTCGTCGACGGCAATGGGCGGCGGCGCGACCTGCAGCTCAAGGGCGCCGGGCGCACACCGTTCTCACGAGCGGGAGACGGGCGGGCCGCGCTCGGCCCGGTGCTGCGCGAGTACATCCTCGGCGAAGCCATGCACGGGCTCGGCATACCGACCACCCGCGCCCTGGCCATGGTGGCGACAGGAGAGCCGGTGTTCCGCGAGCGCCCCGAGCCCGGCGCGATACTCGCTCGGGTGGCGGCCAGCCATGTCCGTGTCGGCACCTTTGAATACTTCGCCCGCCGCGGCGATCTCGGGTCCGTGCGCACCCTGGCGGACTACCTGATCCAGCGCCACTACCCGGAGCTCGCCGACGGCGAGGACCGATACGCGGCGCTACTGGAGGCCATCGCGACCCGCCAGGGAGAGCTCATCGCCCGCTGGCTACTGGTCGGTTTCATCCACGGTGTCATGAACACGGACAACATGGCCCTGTCCGGCGAGACCATCGACTACGGCCCCTGCGCCTTCCTCGACGACTATGACCCGGGCAAGGTCTATAGCTCCATCGACCGGGGCGGGCGCTACGCCTACGCCCAGCAACCGAGCATCGGCCTGTGGAACCTGACCCAGCTCGCGAACTGCCTGCTTCCGCTGCTGGGCAAGAACACCGACGAGGCCAAGGCGCGCGCACGGACCGCGCTGAACGCCTACGGCGAGGCCTTCGAGCCGGCCTACTACGGCGGTCTGCGGGCCAAGATCGGCCTATTGGACTCGGCAACAGCGGACCCGGGCGCAGACGACGAACTGGTGCAGGACCTGCTTTCGCGCATGGCCCAGCACCGTGCAGACTTCACCAACACGTTCCGACTGCTGGGCGATGCGCACCCGAAGGAGCCGGCCACGCTGGAACCCATCCGCGCGGGCTTCACCGAGCCCACCGCCTTCGACGCCTGGACCGAACGATGGACCGCTCGACTCGCGCAGCAGGCCGAGCCCGACGAGGCACGCCAGGCGCGCATGCGGGCGGTCAACCCGGCCTATATTCCGCGTAATCATCGGGTTCAGGAGGTCATCGACGCGGCCATGGAGCGCGGCGATCTGGCACCGCTGGACCGGTTACTCGTGGCCGTGTCACGGCCCTACGACGACCAGCCCGATCTGCTGGACTACCGCAACCCGCCACAACCGCACGAAGTCGTCCAGCGCACCTTCTGCGGCACCTGATGCGCCCGGCTAGACGACACGAGTGCCCAGATGCTGCGAGCGGCTCGTCGATGTGAACGACTAGGCCAGCTCGATCCACACCGGGCAGTGGTCGGAGGGCTTCGCCAGGCCGCGTAGCTCGTAATCGATGCCGGCGCCCCTGAGCCGCTCGCGCAGGGGCTCGGTGATCAGGATCAGGTCGATGCGCAGGCCGCGCTTCGGCTCCCGCTCGAAGCCGCGGGAGCGGTAGTCGAACCAGCTGTAGTGGTCCTCGGCATCCGGATGCACTAGGCGGTAGGCGTCCGCGAGCCCCCAGTCCATGATGCCCCGGAGCCAGTCGCGTTCCTCAGGCAGGAAACTGCATTTGCCGGTGCGCAGCCAGCGCTTGGCGTTGTCCTCGCCGATGCCGATGTCCGCGTCCAGCGGTGCGACGTTCATGTCCCCCATCAGGATCAGGGGCTCGTCGGGGCTGTGGTGATCGTGCAGATAGGCAGCCAGGTCCGCATAGAACCGCTCCTTGCCCGGAAACTTGACCGGATGATCGCGGCTCTCCCCCTGCGGGAAATAGCCGTTGATGACGGTCACCTCGCCGGTGTCCGGCAACGCGAAGCGGCCGCTGATGGCGCGGCGCTGTGCGTCGTCGGCATCGGTCGGAAAGCCCTTGACCACGCCGAGGGGCGCCACCTTGCTCAGCAACGCGACGCCGTAGTGCCCCTTCTGACCGTGGAAGCTCGGGTGATACCCCAGGGCCTCGATCATCTCCAACGGGAACATCTCGTCCGCGACCTTGGACTCCTGGATGCCGATCACGTCCGGGTCGTGCTTGGCCTTCAGGGCCTCCAGCTGGTGCTGGCGGCTTCGGATACCGTTGATATTGAAGGAGACGAGCTTGGCCATGGGCGGGTGATGGGCTGCGTTTTCAGGATGGAATGCGGCTGGGGAACAGCTCGAGTGATCGGGGAATATCGCATCAGCAAGCTGATCGGCGGTGGTTGCCGTTGTCGTAATCGTTTTCGAAGACTCGACTACGACAACGACGAATCCCAACGTGGTTGCGCGAGCCCGTTGGCTCGCTACTTTTCGCGAGACTAAAGCACCTCACGGGCCTCCCGTTCCCCCATCTCGCGTCCGTGCTCGTAGGCCTTGCCCCAGGGCAGATGGGTCTGATCGCGGGCGGCGTCATAGGGGTCCGCTTCGACGGTGCGGCCGACGGCCTCGCCGTGACCGAGTTCCGTGAGCGCCGCGGCCATGCCGTTGGCGTAACCGCGGTTGTACCAGAGCTGCGGATCATCCTCGCGATCCAGGTAGCCCTCGGACTCCTCGGTGAGTTCGGCGAGGAGCTTCAGCAATTGGTCGAGCAGATCGGTATTCGCCACGGCGCGATGGGACGTCTTGTAAAGCGGATCAGGCTAGCACGCGGCGCCATCGGGCTCCATAACACCCGCCGACATCGCGAGACGCCGCGGGGTCAGGGCAAGAGCGGCAGATAGAACAGCGACATCATCAGGAAGAAGATCATCACCGACAGGATATCGTTGCCGGTGGTGATGAACACGCCTACGGCCATGGCCGGATCGATGCCGAGCTTGTCCAGGATGATGGGCACGGTCGCGCCGACGGCGACGGCCACCAACACCACGGTCAGCAGCGACAGGCCCGCGCTCAGGGCCAGCACCATCGGGGCGTCGAAGTCCATGAGCTGCGCCACACCGAGGACCAGCAGGATCAGCACGGAGGCGGCGATGGCACCGTTGGTGGCGGCGGCGGCGAGCTCCTTACCGAGCCGCCAGCCCAGGTCGCTAAACTTGACCGTGCCGGTCGACAGCCCCTGCACCGCGACCGTGCTCGCCTGGATGCCGGCGTTGCCGGCCATGGACATGACGATCGGAATGAAGCTCGCGAGGATCGCCGCCCGCTCCAACTGGCCCTCGAAGGCGCCGACCACCGTCGCCGACAGGCTGGCACCGGCAAGCCCGATGAGCAGCCAGGGGATACGGCCCCGCACGATGCGCCGAATGGATTCGTCCGGGCGCGTGTCCGCCGGCAGGCCAGCCATGAGGTTGAGGTCCTCCTCGGCCTCCTCGCGCAACACGCGCCTAAGCTGCTTGGGCGTGATGCGACCGATGAGGCGCCCATCCGCGTCCACCACGGGCACGACGGACAACTCGTACCGGTCGGCGAGCTTGGCGACCTCTTCCTGATCGGTATCCGGACCGACACCGATGAAGTCCGTGTTCATGACGTCGGATACCAGCGCATCCCTCGGCGAGAGCACCAGATCCCGCAGCCGCAGGTAACCCACCGGGCGGTGTTCGGCGTCGACGACGTTGACCGCGTAGAGTTTCTCGATGGCCTGGGCATTGGCACGGATCTCGTGCGCCACCTGGCCGACCGTCCAGTCCGCGGGGACGGCGACGAACTTGCGGCTCATGATGCTGCCGGCGGATTCATCCCGGTAGCCGCGAAGGTTCTCGACGGCGCCGCGCTGGTCCAGCTTCGGCAGCACCTCCAGCTGCACCTCCTCGGGGAGTTCGTCGAGGTGATCGACAATCTCCTCCGGCTCCATGCCGTCGAACACCTCGGCCAGGCGCTGCACCGTGCAGTCCTCCAGCAGCGCGGACCGGAAAGACGGGTTCAGCTCCGCGACCACGCGGGTCTGATACTTGTCGAGCCAGACCATGAGCTTGCGCGCGCGCTTCAGCGGCAAGTGCACGAACAGCGCCACCAGATGCGGCGGCGGCCAACGCTTGATGGCCTGGGTGACGGTGCTACGCTCGCCGGCCTTGATCAGGCGCGCGAACTCCGCCACCACGGCGCTGTTGTGCTCGTCGAGGTCGTGGCCGATACCCGCGTCGCCGAGCGGCCGCCAGAACAGCGGCACCTGGGGATCGATGGCCAGTTTCCGATTGTTGTCCTTCTTCTTCGCCATGTCGGTCTCCGAGGGCGGGCTGAGGCAGCGCACGATCGGGGCGGGGGCGGCCTGATGGGCCGGGTCGGTCGCCGCCGACCGGGGCCTATCCTAACGCGAGCTGCACGAGCACCGATGACAAGGCGATGACGGATCTCTACCGCTTACCCGCGATCGGCGCTAGGCGAACGTCCCTCAGCCACCCGCGGTGCACCCGCTCCACTTGCGCGGAAACAGGCTCTCCAGGTCGCCGGAGCGGTGGAGCACCGCGACGCCCAGCGGGAACCCGCGGTGGCGAACGATGACCTGCCTCGCCCGGCAGCCGCAACGCTGCCGAGCCGTGGGTGTCAGGGTCTCCCGGCGCAGGTAGGCGTCGCGCGCGGCCGGGTCGTCCAGGTCCAGGACCTGCCGGGTGGCCCCTGCGCCGAGCAGTAGGGCACCCGCGGTGGTGAGCTTGGGCGGGCGGACGTTGGTGCGGTGGAAGAACAGCCCGCTGCCCTGGGGCGCGGGGGCCGTCGGCGGGGCATGGTCCGGTGCCACCAGGTGCAGGCCGCGGCGGGTCTGGCGGTGCGCCAAGTAGCGCGCCTCGATGGGTGCCTCAAGCCCATAGTGGGCGGCGACCTCCCCGCACCAGCGCGCGTCCCCGTCGGCCAGGCGAAGCGCCAGGGGCTCCGGCTCCGGCACGCAGGGGGCGTCCTCGGCCTTCTCCAGCACGGCGATGAAGAACCCGCCGGTGTCGTTGTGCTGCGGCCAGACCCGCAGACAGCCCGCGAGCGCCTCCGACAGCTGCCGCCCCTGCCAGCGGGTGACGCCGGGACCAGTGCGCAGCCCGGGCACCGTCGCGGGTACGAGGCGCAGCCGGCCGCCGAGCTGCTCCAGCATGTCCGCCACCACCAGTTCGTTCTCCTCCGGCGCGAAGGTGCAGGTGGAGTAGACGACGCGCCCGCCCGGCCGACACAGCTTGACGGCCTTGCGCAGCAGCGCCCGCTGCCGGCTGGCCATGCGGGCGCTGCGCGCCGGGCCGATCTTGTCCACGAGGCTGCGGTTGCGCCTCAGGGTGCCCTCGCTGGAGCAGGGCGCGTCGACGAGGATGCGATCGAAGGGCCCGGCAGCGACGGGGTAGTTGCCGCCGTGGTACCAAGTGGTGCTGACGTTGACGACGCCGAGGCGGTCCAGATTCCCCTGCAGCGCGGCGATGCGCTCGGGGGAGAAGTCGTTGGCGAGCACCGTGCCACGGTTGCCCATCGCCAGGGCGATCTGCGCCGTCTTTCCACCCGGGGCCGCGCACATGTCCAACACCCGCTGACCCGGCGCAGGCTCCAGCAGCAACACCGGCAACTGGGACACCGCCTCCTGCGCATGCGCGAGGCCGGCGCAGTACCACCAGTGCCGACCGGCGCTCACCTCCGCCGGCAGGTTCAAGGTCGTGCCGGGCGCATCCGCGAGCCAGCGCACCGGGTGCGGGTCCAGACCCTCCTCGCGCAGCAGGTCGGCCATTGCCTCAGTGTCGAGACGTCCGGGCCGGCTCCAGATGCAGGTCGGCAGCGGTCGCTGTAGGCTGTCGATGAGGCCATCCCAGTCGTCGGTGAACTCGCCGAACAGGGGCCGGTAGCGCTGTAAGGCGGCCTCGAGCGCGGCAGCGGACGCCACTGGCTTGGTACCGCGACGATTTGGCCGCTCGGTTCGGGGATGGTCTGACGATGCTGTTCGGGTCATGGGCGACGGGGACACCTGCGGCTCGGGGCTGAAATGGCGCGAAAACGGGGCAATGTAACCGGAGTCGACCCGCGTGGGCACCCGCTGCGCCCTGTTCGCACCCGGTTCACACCGAGTCCGCATTCAATGCGAGCCCTATCCGCGTCAATACGATCCACTGCGAAGCGCATCCGGACGCCAACGCATCACAGAGCAGAACACCAGCCCATGAGCCACATCCCCGCCACCGAGGCGCCGCCCCTCGAGAACATGCTGTCGCGCCTGATCTCCATCCCGAGCGTCAGCAGCGTCAATCCGCAGTGGGACCAGAGCAACCGCCCGGTGCTCGAGCCCCTGGCGGACTGGCTGGCCGCCGCCGGCTTTCGGGTCGAATGGCTGGACATACCGGGGCACCCGGACAAGGCGAACCTGCTTGGCACCCTGGGCAGCGGCCCCGGCGGGCTGGTGCTGGCCGGCCACTCCGACACCGTCCCCTTCGACGCGGCGCTGTGGCGGCACGATCCACTCAGGCTCACCGAGGACGGCGGCAAGCTCTACGGCCTCGGCACCTCGGACATGAAGAGCTTCCTCGCGCTGGCCATCGAGGCCGCGCGGGGGCTGGATGCAGGCCGGCTCAAGCACCCGCTGATGATCCTGGCGACCGCAGACGAGGAGTCGTCCATGCACGGCGCCCGCGCCCTGGTGGAGGCTGGCCGGCCCCTCGGGCGCTATGCCCTCATCGGTGAGCCGACGGGCCTGCGACCCGTGCGGGCGCACAAAGGGGTCATGGCCGAGATCGTGCGTCTGGTCGGCCAAAGCGGACATGCCAGCGACCCCAGCCTCGGCAATAGCGCCCTGGAGGGCATGCACGAGGTGCTGACGGGTGTGCTCGCCTGGCGCGACGACCTCAAGCGCGAACACCGCGACCCTGCCTTCGCCGTCGCCTGGCCGACGCTGAACTGCGGGCACATCCACGGCGGCGACAACTTCAACCGCATCTGCGGCCAGTGCGAGCTGCACGTGGACATCCGCCCCCTGCCCCACCAGGACCCGGCCGAACTCCGCGAGGCCTTGCGTCGCTGTGTCTCGGGGGTGGCCGAGCGGCGTGGGCTCGACTGGTCGGTCGAACCCCTGTTCGAGAGCATTCCGCCGGCCGATACGCCGTCCACTGCGGCCATCGTACAGGCATCCGAGGCGATCACCGGCCACGCCGCCGAGACCGCGAACTTCGGCACCGAGGCGCCCTACTTCAACGCCATGGGCATGCAGACGGTCGTGCTCGGCCCCGGGGACGTGGCGCAGGCGCATCAGCCGGACGAGTTCCTGGCGGTCGACCGCATCGAGCCCATGCTCGGCGTGCTGCGGGCGCTGATCCGGCGCTTCTGTATCGACGACTGAGGCGCGCCCCCAGCGGAGATCGGTCGATGGCACGCAGGTCGTCCGCGACGTCCTGCGCCCGGCCGAGATCACGCCCCTGGCTGGCGCGATTGCGGGGTAAACTTCCGGGTATTCGCACCCCGGGGTTTTTCGGACATCACCCGGGTAAGCATCGAACCGCAGGTGAAGACCCATGACCGATCTGAACATCCCCGAGGCCCTGGCCCTTTCCACGCTCGGCGCCGAGCTGACACCAGACGAGTGCCAGGCACTCGCAGGCGCCGTGGGCGTGACCCCCGTACCCGCCGGTGGCACCCTAGTGCGCGAGGGCGAACACCGGCGCACCCTGTTCGTGCTCGCCCGGGGCAAGCTCAATGTCTGCAAGAACGTGCACGGCAGCGAGGAGACCGTGTATCAGATGCGCATCGGCGAGTGCGCCGGCACCCGCGCCTTCGTCGATGGCTCGCCGCGCCGTGCCGCCCTCTGCACCGACGTCGATAGCCTGGTCTTGACGCTGGAGCCGGAGGCCTTCGAGGAGCTCATCGCCAGCCAGCCTCGGTTGGTCTACAAGATCATGCGCGCCATCTTCCGCATCACCCATTCCAACCTGATGCGCGTGAACCTCGAGAGCGCCGAGATGCGCAACTACATGATGAAATCCGGCGGTCGCTACTGATCGGGCGAGCCAGTCCATCCATCCTGAACACCGGCAACGGCGAGCACGACGTCGCGGGCCAGGCAGGGGCCAAGCCGCTCTCGAAGGGGGTGATGTACGTCCTCATTCTTCGGAGAACGTCTCGCCGATGCCAACCATTTCCAGCCGCACTGGATCGGGCTCGTCCGCGATTTCGCCCAGGAACTCGTAAATCCGAAGCCTCTTGTCCGTATTCTCGTAGTTGGCCTCTACCTCGATCTCCTTCACAAGGCGAAACACCGCAGAATCCTCAAGCGTATCCGAGAACAACCTCATCGAGGCCAAATCCCCCCAAAAATCGGGTTGTGCCACAACGTACCGCACGCGGTAGCGGGCCAAGTCGCCCAATAACTCCGCGCGGCTCTTCTCAACGACTTCTACCCCCCGCTCACGCTCAATCGAGAGCCGCAACAGCAGTTTGTCTGCTCGCAGGACGCCGACATCTCCTCGGTCCTCCGACCTCACCGCGAACACGAAATTGCCGTCTCGATACCCGCTGAACAGAATATTGCTGTCACGCGGGGTCCGCTCTACCACGTACGCCGCAACACCCCCATAGCCATCGACACGTGGAACCGCCACCGCAGTCAACCCCCACCCCATGGTCAGCAGGCCCAGTCCAAGCGGCGCCGCCCATGTCGACCATGCCGAGAACTTGCCTAAGAACCCCTCCATGACGACGCGCAACCCCAGCAAAGCGAAAATCGCAACTGGCCACAGGGCCATCAGGTCATGACGGGGTTCGCGAACCATCACAAGCGAAAAAAACACATACCCGCTAACAAACCAGAGCAGCAAGAACGCCAGTTCAGGGCCCGGAATCCATTTCTTCCCCCTAGCCGCCACGGCGATCCAATAGATTATCGCGAGCGACACGCTCGGCCAGCCCAACTGGCTTGGCAATTGCTTGGCATAGAACATCCACGCAGCAAAAGACGTACGTGCAAGATCATCGCGCTCGCCCCCGATCAGTGACTCCGTGTTTACGCCCCCGAACTTGATTTGCAATACCACAAGAGGAACGAGCGCGATGACAAAAGCTGCCGCAACAGACAGCACTCGTACACTGACCAGATGTCGCCACCCCTTTGCCTGCAGGAGTAGGAACAACATCGGAAGGAGCGCGAAAACGCCATTTTGCTTCGTGTAGAGCGAGGCCAAGTAAAGAGCCACGAACACCACGAGGTCCAGCATTCGCTCCGTTTGCACATAACGAAACAGGAACACGACACTCCACAGTAGCCACGCGTAAGCTGGTATATCCAGCATCACTTGACGCGCCCACAGGGAAACCTCAGGCGAGACACCCAACACAAGCGCCGCCCCAAATGCATACCCTAGTGGCATCCAGCGACGTGCAAGCACGAACACCGCGGCCAACAGCGCGAAGTGAAAAAACGCGACGGTCGCCTGGGCGGTGGCGTGGGAAAACCCAAAGGTCTCATACAAGCCCGCCAATATCCCTGAGAACAGAGGTGGATAGAACAGTATCGACAGCGCCGGGTACTGAATGTAGTAACTCTCCGCCCAGCCTCGAGGATCCGAGAACGGTAGGGCCTTCACCAAATCCAGAACGAAGATACCATTCATCGCATGGCGCGGCGCATCGGACCACGCGAAATTCCCTGACATTGGCGCGCTGAACAAGAACACCGTCGCGACAAGTGCAAAACCAAGAAACGCCAGTACACCGAACACCTTTCCACCGGCAACTGTCTTAGTCATCGCGCTCGCCTCCTTCCAGTCTCAGTTTCTGAACAGACAAAGCCTGCGTCGCAAAGTGGGACCCACCCTACATCAAACAGGAAGACCGTACCATAAGGGAATGACAGCCGCTTGAATGTATACGCTGACAAATACTCGCTGACTCCGGTCAAACGCAATATCCGGCCAAGCCACCGTTCTGGCGCTTGGTGCTCGTAAACCAGAGTCGAAGTGCCCAATACCAAACCGTAAGACACCACGGTGAGGTGGGATAGGTCTCCGGGATGCTGGGAACTAAAGAAGAATCCAGATCCCGCCGAGGGGCACTCAGTCAGCGCCCCGGAAAAACTCCCCGTCCGAACGAAGAACTCTGCCATTCGTGCCGTGAAGACGTCGGTGTATACTACTGGGTGCGCAGTCGACGCCGCCTTTACCATCTTTCGTTCATTGTATAGCCCAAGCCCGCGTCTCGACTCCATGAAAACCGCGCTTGTGATGAAAAACAGGCAGAAGAACAAGATCGCGGTGCGCCGCCAGCCACTTGACCACAGACGCGCCAATGCAAGCCCGACGATGATAGAAGCTGCACCGACGGTGAACCCAAAATACCGAGGCAGTGGTCGCAGGTACAACAGGAATTGATTTGCCAGAATCGCGCACGCGACGAACAGCAACAACAAGCCCACGATGAGCTTCTTCTCACCCAAGCCAGGCGCCAAGAGCACAAACACCGAGGCCGGCAGCAGCAACCAGAACAGGATGCCGTAATAGGGCTCGACGAGAAACAAGAGAAAAGGCTCGACGATCTTGGGGACCGAGACAGAGGCAACGCTGCCGTCACCCGACAGCTTTGCGGGATCGAAGTGGCGGCCTAGGGCGCCGACGAACCGATCTAGATGCTCCAACAACTCGGGCTGCGACTCCAGGCATTCCGCGCCGGACTCACGCTGCTGCGCGCCGATCGAGGATTGTGCCCCCCTTTCTGATGATCGCTTAACACGCCGCTTAGAGTCGGCCTTAGGAATCTGCTGTTCCGTCCGGCCCGTCGCATCCGCAATCACCTGCTGCGCGTCGGTGCCTCGGCCGGCCGTTGGAGTGATCGCACCGTGGTGGAGGTCTACGTACAACCGGTAGAGCGGATTCCCAGTCGTTTTGCCGTAGAACGCCGCCTCTCCCGCCAAGACAAGGAAGAAACCTGCAGCCAGCCAGAGGTACGCCCTCCGTCGTACCGGCTTGCCCAGGACGAAGAATACGGCAAACGCAAGCCCGAAACCGATGGCCGATTCCCGTGTGAGCCACGCCAATCCGAACAGGACCCCGCTCGCGATCAGCCACGGCGCGGATCGCCCGCGCCGGAGCGCCACCACAAGAAATAGCAAGAAGCTGAGAGTCAGGTAAAAGGCTTCGGCAATCGCAACTCTCGGCGTCGTCGCCCAAGCTGCCATTAAGGGACTCGCGGCAACGACAAGGGCGCTACTCAGCGCATCAATTCGACCGACGAGACGATAAACGAATGCATAAACGACGGCGAGCAACGCCAGATAAAACGCGATTGGCGCAACCACCAGCGCGGTTTCATTATACCCAAATATAGAGAGGGAGCCTGCGAGAGGAAGGACAAACCCGAGCCGGAGCTCCCAGTGCGTGTCACCGACGTAGGGCGGCGACCGGGCCCACTGCTCGGCTGCCTGCACATAGTGCGCGTCGTCCCAACTCCAGCCTTGATAGCCGATCCATGACAAACTTAGCGCCGCGGCAGCCACGATAGCGATCGCGCCTAGGTCTATGATGATGTTTCTTGTCATTCTGAGGCCGTCAAAACAGCAGTCATACCAGCAATGCCGACTTCATCACCGGGACCCGTAATCCCTCTGGTTCGCAGGCACACGCACGAAGGCGGCATGTCGAGGCTGCCAGAAGTTCCACATGGACCCCGCCCTGTAAGAACAGGCTCGTCAGATAGTTCGTCCGATCGCGGCTGGCGCCAACCGGCTGCAACGGCGCCAGATCCCCAGCCCTTCAGGCGAGCCAAGTCCTCCATTCCTCGACCACGCGGGTCTCGACGATGCCGCACTGCACCTAGACGACGCTGTCTACCCTTGTTCTTCGGCCTGCCTTACAGACGATGCCACCACGCTTTCATCAGGGGCACCATCGTCATTATCGACAGCCGCTCAGGGAAAGGCGGCAAAGGAGGCCCTGAGTCTGCTCTCACAGCAGCGGCGCTCTGCTGCGGCTGGGACGACAGGACTTTCGGCTCCGCGCAAGCGACATCTCGATCATAGACGAGCTTCAGACCGATCACTATGGCCAACAGGCAGTAGTAGTAATTGAAATACGCCAACCCCAAGAACACACCTGAGACGGCGTAACCGACGAGACTGACCTGAAGCATGGCAGCAAGCCTATTCATCCAGTCAAATTCTGGCCGACCATGCGTGCCTCGAATGATCTTTCCGCAAGTCCTGAGCGACAATATACCAATCGCAAGAAAGAGTCCGAGCCCGATGAATCCGTGCTCGCCCAAAATCTCGAAGTAGATGCTGTGGGCATCTGTGTTTCTCGGGCCTACCTCCGGCAAGTACATCATATAAGTCACGGGAGAAAACGCTTCGAACCCACCCCCGAAGACTCGATCCAGAGCAAGATTGAAGGCCATCCTCCAAGCCATGATCCGCCCCATGGCAGAACCATCCTGCTTATAGTCTGCGATACTATTAATCCGCTCGTGCCAACTCTCGGGCATGAACATAAATGCTACGACAGCGAGCACTGCGCCAAGCAGAATGTACGCGGCCTTATTATTGGTCTTCATTGCCATGAAAAGACCCATTGCGACCACTCCGACAAACGCACCCCTCGACTGCGTCCCGACAATCGCAAACACGCAGGTTACGACCATCACCAAGAGACCCCATTTTACCTGGCGATAAGGGGTGATGTTCATCAAGTACAGCACGAGTGGCACTGTCATAATGAGCGCGAGGCCGATTTCGTTGTTACCTCCGATAAAACTTCCGGGCGGACCCCAAACACGAAGATTACCTCCGGTGATAACAGTGAACAGACCGCCTTTGAGACCGAATAGCGCAATAGATAGTGTTGCGACGGTTGTCAGGGCGATGAGGCGATACTTTGTGTTGAGGAGGAGCAGAGAGACGAACGTCGTCAACATGATCTTCCAGACTTTGTCCCACTGACGCCAAGCCCAGTCGGGATGAATCGCAAAGACTGTTGTGATTAGCATCCAAGCACAAAACAGCAGCAATGTGACCGTGAGCGGCGTGATAGGCAGCTCTTTTCGCTCTTTCGTCACGACGAGCATGCTGGTCAGCATGACGAGGGCGGAGAGCTGGGCAAACGGCTGATGGACTAGCGTCCAGCTCAGGCGATGTGGGTTCATGATCGCCAGCCAGTACCACATCAACACAGCATAGAACGGGCGTAGGTATGCGAGGGGCAACGTCCCGTAGATCGTGCCCATCAAGACCAGGTCCCGCAGCCCCATTGCTAGCTCATCTCTTCGATCAGTCCGCACGTACCTGTGAGGTCATGCCGAACTTTGCTGATGACGTATCGGTATTTTCCGGAACGCTCACGGGGGATGGCGTCGACACGCTCGACGACAATACGGACATCGGCCCCGAGCCTTCCCTGGAATGCGGTCCTGATCTCGGCGTCCGTGCTGTCGGGTAAACCGGCATGAGCCACGATTCGCACACGGGTTTCGGATAGTGACTCCTGCACGATCTGAAACTGGTCAACGGCCTCGATATCACGGAGGACATAGATCAGAGCCAGTCCATGCATGACCGTGCCATCAACGGCAACGATGAAATCCGTCGTGCGCCCATCCAATCGCCCAAGCACGGGCAAACCGCGGCCACAGGGGCAGGGGTCCGGATCGATGGCACCGACGTCGCCGGTGCGATAGCGGATGAAAGGGAAATCCGGGGTCGCGAGGTGCGTGACGACGATCTCGCCGACCTGGCCGGTCGGGAGCGGTTTGCCCGCGTCGTCGACGATCTCGACGACAATGTCCTCGGCAGTCAGGTGCATCCGTCCCTCCGGGCACGCGTGGGCGATGAAGCCGGCGTCCCGCCCACCATAGCCATTGGCAACTGGACAGCCGAAGACACGCTCTATGGCTTCGCGTTGATGGTCGTAGAGACGCTCCGAGGTGACGAACGCGACACGGATACCCAGTTCATCCAGCCGGACACCGGCCGCCTCGGCATGGCGCGCGATCAGGGCCAGCGAAGAGGGGTAGCCGAACAGCATACGCGGCCGAAAGCGGCGCATCTCGTCGATGAACCCGTCGAGCTTGGCCGCCGAGAGCTCGAAGGCCGGAATCAGCTTGGTCCGCAGCAGGGCATCGCGCAGCGCCCGCACCCGATCCTGCGCACCGAGTTCGATGGGAGAGCCCCAAACGACGATCTCGCGGTCGCCGATGTCGACCCCCCACCATCTCGTCGCCCGCCACTTCGCGGCGACATCGTGACTCACCCGCTCCTTGCCGATGAAGAAGACCAGGGGCTCGCCGGATGAGCCGCCGGTATTGAAGCGCGCCAGCCCCTGCGCGTCGGTGGCCTTGAGCTGCTCCGTATTGGCTCGGATGGTGGCCTTGTCCATGAGAGGCAGGCGCGGCAGATCCTCCACCGCCTGTACGTCGCCGGGTGTGAGGCCATGGGCATCGAATAGCTGGCGGACGTATAGAACCCGTCGATAGGCGTTTCGGATGAACCGGGCGAGGCGGGCCTGTTGGTACTCCCCCAGCGCCTGCGGCGACAACCATTGGGTGCGTTCCAGTTCTCGCCTAACCTCGACCGTCCGATGGCGCTTGAGCCGCTCGTGCAAGGGAAAGAGCAGCCCGCTCGCGAAACGCGTGTACAGGTCGCTCATCAAGACACCGCTCGCCGATCACGAGCCGCTGCATTGTCCTCCACCCTCGGACCGATCAAGCTGCCATAGACATCGCGATAGCGGGCAACACTGCGCGCCCAGGTGCGCTCGCGCTCGACGAAACGGCGCCCCGCTTCGCGCTGGGCAGGCCAAGTACCGTGCGCTGCCAGCATGGCACGCACGGCATCGGCGAGCGCCGCCGCATCGCCTGCGGCGAACAGCCGCCCGTTGACGCCGTCGTCGATCAGCTCCCGATGCCCGCCAACGTCGGAGGCGAGCACGAGCTTGCCCTGCGCCATCGCTTCCAGGGGCTTCAGGGGTGTGACCAGATCGGTCAGGCGCATCGATTTGCGCGGATAGACCAGGATGTCCACGAGGCTGTAGTACCGATGGACGTCGTCGTGCGGCACTCGACCGGTGAAATGAACCCGATCCGTAACGCCCAGGCGCGATGCCTGTTGGCGCAATGCCGCCTCCTGCGGCCCGCCACCGACCAACAACAGCTTCACCCGCGCGGACGGATCGAGTTGCGCCATCGCGGCGATGGCCAGATCCAGTCCCTCGTAGGCGTAGAAGGAGCCGAGGAAGCCGAGCATCGGGCCGTCGCCGAGCCCCAGCTCCGCCGAGAGTGCCTCATCGCGGGGCTCATCGTAGGCGAACCGATCGGCGTCCACGGCGTTCGGAATCACCGTCAGCTTGTCCCCGGCGATGCCGCGCGCGACGATGTCTCGGCGCAGGCCGTCGCAGATGCAGGTAATGGCGTCCGCGCGGCGGAACACATGGGTCTCGAGGGCGCGAGTCAGACGATAGCGCGGACCACCCTCACTGCTGGTGCCGTGGTCGGCGGCGGCGTCCTCCCAGAAGGCGCGACACTCATAGACGACGGGCACGCCAAGACGACGACCGACACGCAGCGCCGCAAGGCCGTTGAGCGCCGGCGAATGGGCATGCAGCACATCCGGCCGCTCGGCCCGAACGGCCTCGTCGAGACGGCGCGCGAGGTCTTCGACGATACGCCACTGATTCAGGACCGGAACCTTGGCGAGCACGCCCGCTGGCGGGGCGGTGCGATAGAACCGCAGGCCGTCGACCGCCTCCAGTGCGGCAGCCGAATCCCCCTGTTTGCCGGAGGTGATCTGCACCGTCTCCCAGCCGAGTTCTGCCTGCTGCTTCAGGATGGCCCGGGTGCGGAACGTGTAGCCGCTGTGCAACGGAATGGAGTGGTCCAGCACGTGCAGGATCTTCATCAGGCGGCCTCTGCCGGCTCCGGAACCGAGTCCGTCTCGCGCCTCAGAAACGCATCGAACATCAGCAGACTCCACAGGGCGCCACTATGGTCGCGCAGATGGCGACCATGCTCGTCGAGCAGCCGCTCCAGGGTGCGAGGCTCGAACCAACCGGTATCGGCAATGCCGGGGCCGAGTAGGGCCTCACGCACGCGAGCGCGCAGCGGCCCGCGAAACCAGCCTGCGAGCGGCACCGCGAAGCCCATTTTCGGGCGGTACAGGATGTCATCAGGCAGCCGGGACCGCAGCGCGGACTTGAACAGGTGCTTGCCCTCACCGTCATGGCGTTTCAGCTCCGGCGGCAGCGACGACATCCATTCGACGAGTTCATGGTCGAGCAGGGGCACGCGGACCTCCAAGGCGTGCGCCATGCTTGCCCGGTCGACCTTGGTCAGGATGTCGTCGACCAGGTAAGTCTTCATGTCCAGGTATTGCACCAGCGAGAGCGGGTGGTCCGTCGGGCTCGCGGCGGCGTGTCGGCGCAGGACCTGCTCGGCACCGTAGCCCTGGAGCTCACGCCGGAAGCGGGACGTGAAGAGCTCGGTGCGCTGATCATCATCCAGCACAGAGATGATATCGAAATAGCCGGCGACGCTATCCCGTGCCAAAGATTGAAAGGTCGCCTTCGCGCGCAGAAACCGCGGCGCGCCGAGTAGCTTTGGATAGGCACGCCCGAGCGGCCCGAACAGGGCCCGCCGCGCGCCGAACGGCACGACATCCCGCAGGCGCTGTTCGTCCAGATGCCAACCGTAACGTTTGTAACCGGCCAGGTTCTCATCACCGCCATCGCCCGACAGGGCAACGGTCACCTGGCGCCGCGCCAACTGACAGACCAGATAGGTCGGCAGCGCCGAGCTGTCCGCATAGGGCTCGTCATAGAGCCCCGCGAGTCGATCCAGCAGATCGAACTGATCCACCTCCAGTTGCTCGGTCCGGTGCGCCGTCCCGTAGCGCTCGGCGACCGTTGCCGCATAGCGCGACTCGTTGAAGGCCGGATCGCCGAAGGAGATCGAACAAGTATTGACCGGCCCCGAACTCGCGTCCGTGCTGATCCGCGCCATGCTCGCGACGACGGCGCTGGAGTCGACACCACCGGACAGGAAGGCGCCGAGCGGGACCTCGGCGATGAGACGCAGCCGAACGGCCTCGTCGAGCCGCTCCAGCAGTTCCTCACCCGCCGCACGCGCGTCCGGAAAACTGGCGGTCTCGAAGGGTATGTCCCAGTACTGCACCGGAGTGGGAGACCGAGCACCGTCGCAGCGCCTCACCGTCAGGTGATGGCCGGCCGGAAGCTTGTGCACGCTAGCGTAGATCGTGCGCGGCTCGGGTACATAGCCGAACGCAAAAAAGTCCTCAACCGCATGCGGATCAATGATCCGCCGCAACCCGGAGTGTTGGCACAGCGCCTTCAGCTCGGAGCCGAAGATCAGGCTGCCATCGGTCAGCCAAGCGTAATGCAGCGGCTTGATGCCGAGGCGGTCGCGGGCGAGAAACAGCGTCTGTCGCGGCCGGTCCCAAATGGCGAAGGCAAACATACCGCGAAAGCGCTCGACACAACGGGCACCCCATTCCTCCCAAGCGTGGACGATCACCTCGGTGTCCGATTGGGTACGGAAGCGGTGGCCGAGGCCCTGCAACTCGGCCGCCAGCGGTTGGAAGTTGTAGATCTCGCCATTGAAGACGACGACGACGCTCTCGTCCTCGTTGAACAGCGGCTGACGCCCACCCGCGAGGTCGATGATGGACAGTCGCCGATGCCCGAGACCGACGCCCGGTTCGGAATGCAATCCGTGCTGATCAGGTCCCCGGTGCGCCTGGACGTCGTTCATGCGGCGCAGCAACTCCATCGGCAACGGTGCCGCGGCGTCGGGCGCGAGGATTCCGGTAATGGCGCACATGGTAAAGCAACGAGGCAGTGTTGATGGACTCCGAGACGGGACCGGGCGCGGCGCTCAATGACCGGCGGGCAGGGAACGCTCCATCTCTCTATCGATAGCCGGCAACATGGCGTCGACAAAGGCGGTTAGCCGCTCGGCGGCGGGCCCCGGCTGTTCATCGTAGGGCGTCGCGACGGCAATCAGGGCGGCCTCGCCACGGTTGCCCCTGAGCCGCGACTTCGCCTCCAAGAGCTTGGCGAGGTAGGGATTGGACGTGTGTCGATCATCGACCAGATACCAGCTCCAGACCAACAGGCGTTCCCCGCGTCGCGACAACAAGTGGTGCTGCTGCAGGGAGACCTCTCTGCCATCGAGCAGAACAGGCCGCGAGCGCACGGACGTATCGCTCCATATCGCGTGGTCCTGCTCGACCATCACATTGGCCGAGGTCACCAGTTCGGCACCCTGACGCTGGGTTCGATAGACACCCAGGTAGAGCCCCACCGGCGCCTCGGCCTGCGCACCATCTTGACGATAGAACGCGTAGAGACTGCCGTCGGTGCCGACGATACGTGGGCGCCAGTCCCAGGCATCGATGGCGGCGTCGGCGGTCCAACCAGGAGCCTGCGGTGGCCGCAGGTCGACCACAGGCGCAACTGCGGCTCCATGATCCGACAGCGCCCAGGCCGACAGCGGCCACAGGAACGCGGCGGCGGCCAGTAACCCAAGGAAACGGGAGCCGGTGCGCAGGGATAACGGCTCTGCCGGTACCGGATCAGGCCCGGGCGCGAGCTCGGCCGGATCACGCCAGAGACTCCCGATCAGAAACATGATCATGATGACTATGCCGAAGAAGACCCAGCCATAGATCAGGTGGTCCACGCCGACGGCAAGCTTCATATCGCTCAAGTGGCCGATCAGAACGATGATGTAAGCGCGGAAGCCGTTGGCGATGATCGGCGCCAGAATAGAGAACAAGACGAATAGCAGCCGCTTCCACCAGCGCGTGTAGGTGAGATACGCGAACAGGACCCCAAGGGTGACGGAGGCGATGAGATAGCGCACGCCACTACAGGCCTCGACCACAGACCATTGCCCGCTCGGGATGGTGAACAAGGTCCCCTCCCGATAGACCGGAATACCGGTCAGCTTGAGCATGCCGACGGTGAAATCGGCCGTGAAGTTCATCATCGGATAGACGAGCCCCTCACCGACCGGAACGCCGAAGAACAGGAACAGGATCGGAAACGCCAAGAAGCGCGCCACCCGATGACCAAGCACCGCCCAAATCGACACTACAAGCAGTGCGACGAAGGCGAACTGCTGGACCACGAGTACGTCCACCAGTCGGCCGAGGAGCCAGGCGAATCCGACGGGCAGGAACAGCAGCAGAGGCCAGGGAGTGGGCCTGGGCGCAAGCTGTCGCAGGCCCGCGCGCTTCTCCCAGACCAGCCAGAGGCTGATCGGCAGAATCAGGAATCCATGCGCATAGGTATCCGAACGGTTCCAGATGGAAACGATGGATTGGGCGGTCGGCAGGAAGGCCAAGCCCAGCAGTCCAACCGCCGCCAACAGCAGCAAGAGCCCTGGCAACCAGGTGGCGAGGACACCCGATGGGTTGACCAACCCAGCCCCCTCCACACCGGCACTAGCCCTGATCTGCGGCCTGGGCCGACTCATGCCGACAACCCCGCCGAACGCTCGGCACCCGCGACGACGGACAGGAATCGTGCCTTGGCGTCCTCCCAAGCCCACTCCGTGCGGACATAGGCCCTGGCCGCAGCACCGACAGCACAATGACCACCCGCGAAGACGTCGAGCAGTCGCAGGGCGAGCGCCTGCGCATCATCCTCCACCAGCAAGTGCTCCCCGGGCGTCACTGGGATGCCCTCTGCCCCCATGGATGTCGTCAAGACCACACGAGCCATGGCCATACCTTCGAGTACTTTGTTCTGGATACCACGGGCGATGCGCATGGGCGCGACCACTGCGGCGGCGTGTTGCAAATAGGGGCGCACGTCTGAAACGCGGCCCGTCACGATAACGTCCTCTGCTGCGAGTGCGAGCACTTCCTTGGCGGGACGTGCACCGACGATGAAGAAACGCGCGGCAGGCTCCTGCGCACGGACGATCGGCCAGACCTCTGCCACGAACCAGCGCACCGCGTCGATGTTCGCCCAGTAGCTCATGGCGCCAGTGAATACGACCGCCCGTTCCTTGTCCGAGAATGGCGAGGCGCGCGAGGACGACGGTGCGAAGTACTCCGCGTCGACCCCATTGGGCACCGCCTGCAGCGTCGATCGCGTGCCGGTCTCGCGCCGGAACAACGCCGCTTCAGGCTCGGAAACGAACAGACCGGCGTCGAAGGCTTCCGCCGCACGGGCGTCATAGGTCAGCAACCGCTTCGCCTCCAAGGCGTACACCCAAGACATGGGCCAACGCGTTCGCCGCGCGTACTGTCGCCACTTGTCGGAATCCACATCGACGAAGTCGATGATCTTACGCGCCCGCGCCGCCTCCGGAAGCACCGCGTACTGAGCCATGGCGGAGGAGTAGATGACGATGCGCGCGACCAGGCCGCGCCTCAGTATGTCCTGGACCCATCGCATCATCTCTCCACTGCGATAACAGGCGACGCTCAGAGGACGGCCAGTCAACAACGCAGCAGATGCCAGCAGCTTGGCGCGGGTCGGTGACAATCCGACG
The DNA here is from genome assembly GCA_028277725.1 of Thiohalocapsa sp. GTDB lineage: Bacteria > Pseudomonadota > Gammaproteobacteria > Chromatiales > Chromatiaceae > Thiohalocapsa. Next base: position 8,748 of record JANQFX010000028.1, on the reverse strand, counting down.
AGTAGCACCTCTTCGCAGATGCGCTCGAGTGAATCCAGGTGCTCCCAGTCCCGCGGGTCGTCCACGAAGGCACCGAGGTACACCCGGTAGCGACTGGTCAACGCATCCAACCAGCGCTTGGAGCGAATCTTGTCACCCTTGTCCGGCGGGAACGGGATCCGGTGACACAACAACAGCACCCCATCTGCCCGATCAAGACGCGCTGACGGGGTGTACGTCTCGGTCTCCGCTTGCATGGGTGGCTCGATCAACCGAGATGACGGGCGAGTAGCGGCCCAACCCGGTTGGCCACCGGCAGCGGCAGACGCTTCCAAGCGGCAATGAAATACCGGTACTTTGGGTTGTTCGGATTGACGTCCGGGACGGCGCGACTCTTCACCAAATGGTACTGGTAATGGAGCGGTTGCGGCTCGAAGCCCCAGTTCTTCTTGAAGCTGAACGACCCCGTGCCGCGCTTGCTTCGGCCGTAGTCGAACATGCGGAATCCCCGAGCCGCCGAACGTGACATGAGATCCCAGTACATGAAGTCATTTCCATACAACGACCGGGCAGCTGGCCTGCTGCCACCGTAATAGGGCAACACGGTATCGCGATGGAAGAAACTCATCACGCCAGCGATGTCTGTGCCGCCATGCCGGATGATCGACAGTTCGCAACGGTCGGCGAAGACCCGATGCAGGACCTCGAAATAGCGGCGTGGGAAGACGGGCGTACCCAGGTTGCGCACGCTCTCGGCGTAGATGGCGTAGAAGCGATCGAGGTCTACCGTCTGCTCGGATTCGAGCCCCGCCTTGATGCCCTTTCTCACCATGGCCCGCTGCTTGCGCGGAATGGCCTTCAGATTGGTCTCATCGTCCTCGACGATGGGCTTACGGAAGGTGACATAGAGCGAATCCTTGGTCGGCCAACCGCTCTGTGTCGGATGTTGATTGCGCAGCTCCAGAGCGCCCACGCCGAGCTGCTCCGCGAGCGCGCAAGCATGCGACACAACGGCCTGCCGCGCGGCATCATCGACCGCCAGTGCCCCGCCGTAGACGCAACCTGGCGTGGAGATGAGCCCATGGCCGAAGAGGCTGCTCCTGACTTCCGCCAGCGGCAAGACCGCCGCAACCGCATGGCCCCGACGCGCCACCAGGAAATGGGTCCGATGGCCAAGTCCCTTAGTGACCGCGTCCTGCCACCCGCTCAGATGGCAGAAGGTACCATCCGGATGGTCGTCGACGAACGCATCCCACTGCGCGTGATCCGTCGCTTGGAGCGGCTCGATGCGGATGTCAGAGGCGGATGACATCGACCTCTCCAGCGGCAATCGGCGCTAGGAACACCTCATCCATGCACCCCCAGTGGAAATCGCCCGCTAGGCGGCGCAAGCGTTCCTCCATGCGACGCAGATTCAGATAATGCCGGAGCTGAGTCTTGACCCCGATGCCCTGCTGGACCGGCTGATCGGGATCGACCTCCCACGGATGGAAATAGAACACGGCCGGCCGTTGATCGACGCGGTTGAAACGCCGCAACGCCCAGCGCGAATAGGCGTAGGGAAACAGCCGGAAATACCCACCGCCACCGCAGGGCAAGGTCTTGCGTCCGACGGCAATCGTTGTGACAGGCACCTCGATCAACCGCTCGCAGTTTGCCGGCACGAAGGGAAACCTCGGCGCCTCAGGCATGCCATAGAGATCGTGGCGAATCGGATAGATACTCGATGAATAGGCATGCGACGTCTCCTCCAACACCCGTAACGCCCAAAGGTTGGTTGCGCCGATGGAGTAACTCGGCGCCCGGTACCCGCGAACCTCGACGCCACCGACGTCTTCGAGTAGCGACTTGCTCCTGCTAAGATCTTCACGAAAAGCGGATTCATCGAGCTCCGTCACGCGCACATGCGCATAGCCATGACTCGCAAGCTCGTGACCGGCTGCGACAATACGCCGCACCATGGCGGGGTAACGTTCGGCCATCCAACCCAGGGTGAAGAAGGTCGCCTTGATGTCGAACTGCGCGAACAACTGGAGGATCCGGTCCACATTCGCCTCGACACGGCAAGGCAGCCGGTCCCAGTCGCTTCGGTCGATGTGGCCCTCGAAGGCGGACACCTGAAAGTAATCCTCGACGTCGACGGTCATCGCGTTGACCATCGCACTTGTCGGACGCCGGTGCATAACTTGGACCCCGCCGGTGAGTAGAGACCGCGAACGCCTACGGGCGTCCTCGACGACGTCTGAGACAAGTGTCATGGGGTCGGGCCTGTCGAGTGATCCGCGGAGGGCCGAGCGCTACCTGGAACCGAGCTGCGCCGCCCAGGACTCCAGCGCACGAACGATCCGCTCTGCCGCGCGACCATCCCAGAGCTCGGGGATCCTTCCCGCCTTGCCGCCGCTGCGTAAAACCTCCCGAGCGCAAGCCAGAATCCGCTGCGAGTCCGTCCCGACGATCGTGTTGGTGCCGTCCGTAACCGTGATCGGGCGCTCCGTATTCTCGCGAAGCGTCAGGCAGGGCACTCCGAGCGCCGTCGTTTCTTCCTGGATGCCCCCCGAATCGGTCAGCACCATAGTCGCATTCTCTAGCAACGCGAGCATGTCCAAATACTCCAGCGGAGGCAATAGTGTGCACGCTTCGCGCGCTTCTGCACTCAATCCGGCGGCCTCAAGTCGAGAGGCCGTACGAGGATGGACTGGGAACAGCAGCGGCAAGCTGTCGGAGAGGCAGCGCAAAGTCGAGACCAGGCGCGACAAAACCCTCGGGTCGTCTACGTTTGAGGGCCGATGGAGAGTGACGACGCCGAACGCCGGCGGGGCCGACTCGACACCGGACCGCGTCAAGACCGCTTCGACGCTGGATGTCCGCCGACGATTGGCCATCAGTGTGTCGATCATCACGTTGCCGACGAAGTGGACGCGGGACGCATCGATGCCCTCTCGGGCCAGATTCTGCAAGGCGCCCGCCTCGGTCGTGAATAGCACATCGGATAACTGGTCAGTCAGAACTCGGTTGACCTCCTCAGGCATGGCACGATCGAAGCTCCGCAGCCCCGCTTCGACATGCACCACGGGCACGCCCTTCTTTGCCGCGACCAGCGCACAGGCAATGGTCGAATTCACGTCACCGACCACCAGCACAGCCGCCGGTGCTTCTCGGTCTAGCACGGGCTCGAACCGGCGCATGATCTCCGCGGTCTGGACCGCGTGTGAGGCCGAACCCACGCCAAGGTCCTCATCCGGCTCGGGGATGTCCAACTGCCGGAAGAACGACTCCTTCATCGCCGCATCGTAATGCTGTCCGGTGTGGACCAAAAAGGGCTCGAGGCGTTGCGACCCATGCAACTCGCGCATCAGCGGCGCAATCTTCATGAAGTTCGGCCTGGCGCCAACAACACATAGAACGCGCGCGATCGATGAGATCTCGACGCCTTGAGGATCAGGTTCCATGATCGGGCTCCGTTCAGAAACGGACAGTCAATCTCAGGCTCGCGCGATGCTCGGAGAAGTCGCCCCCCGGTCGATCCGAGTCGCGCGCCTGGCGTCCGATCCGACCGCTTAGAGAGGTCCGCGGCCCCAACTCATAGGACGACCTCAGATTGACCCCGTGCTGGAAGTAATCGAACGCATCGGTCTGGTCTTCGGTGTGCTCCAACAAACGCAGCTCCAAGGACGCACTGAGTCGCCTGCTCAATCGCCGCGAGAACGTCAACCACATCTCGTTGTCCAGCGTGTCCAAATCTCTCTCGCTGTATTCGCGCCGCGTGGCATCCCAGCGCCACTGGGCGGAATTCCGGCCCTTACGATAGTCAACCCTGAACTGCAATCGATCGCGCAAGAAGACCTCGTCGACTCGAACCGGCGTCGTAACGACCGCGTCGACAACATCCTGCCCGGTGATCGGATCAGTAATGGGATCACCGAAGGCATCCTCAAGCGGGACAACCTCCTGTTCGAGTATTTCCGACGAACTCGTCTGAATGGTGACATCGTATCGACCCCTGAAGGCCCAGCGCTTGTGTCTGTAAGTGCCGTTGAAACGATAGGTTTCTCCATAATATGCTTCGCCGACGCCGAACTTGAAGCTCGCGCGCCTCGCCGGCCTCCAGCCGAAGATCGCCTCCCAACGAACACCCCTGTCTTCTCCGTCGGCGCTCGTGAAGTCCGAGTCGTCATAGCCTAGCACCAAATCGAGCCGGTACTTCGGGCTGAAGACATAACCAACCCGCGTGTTGAACCTTCCCCACCCCTCCCCGGTATCGGTGTCGAAAACCCGCCGCCGCCAATCGATCGACCAGGGCACACGCGTGAACATCGGCCCACTCTTCACCCTCACCGAGCTGTCGGACTCGCCAACGGTGGTCGCATTGTCGTCCTCTCGTGTCGAAGCGCGCGCAACAGCGCCAACGCCCGGATCGATTCGCACAGTCGCAAACCGGCCGTCGAGGACCGGCAAGCGGAAACTCGGCCGCACTTCAATCGACGCCACCTGCCGAAAGGCATCCGCATTGGCAACGGCATCGAATCCGGAATTCACCCGTGGGTTTACCAATTGCTGATTCGCTTTCGCAGTGACAGTCAGAAAGAAATATCGCTCGACGAGTTCGGTGCGAACTCTCGCCTGTCCGACATGCTGGACGTTGTTCAACTCCGAGTTCCCCGGGTACCAGAGCACGCTCGGTCCGTAGTTGACCGACGCCCTGACTCGACTACTGCTACGCCTCGAATTGATGAAGGGTCGGAGCTGCACGACGCCGCCGGCTTCGGGGTCATTGGCCTCGTTGACCAGAAAGAGGTTGTCGCTGAAGATCAGTGCTCCGGAGACGCCGGCCGATCCTCGCCAGGATGCCGTTGCGCTCGTGCCGACAAACAAGAGCGCGATCGCGAACATCATCGAGAACCGCCGAGAATGCAACATCGCCGAGATCCGCTGTCCCTAGTCGTCCTTGTCGGCGCCATAATCGCCGCCGTAGCCGTAGCCGTATCCGTACCCATAGCCGTAGCCGTAGCCGTAGCCGTATTGATAGCCGTACTTGCCGGAGAACAGCGTGCTCTTACATTTGTTGAGGACGGCATACACGTTGTCGGTCCGGCCAATTTGGGCCATGGTTTCCTTAACCAAACCCTGGGCCGTACCCTCGTGCGCTACGACGAGAACCACCTGTCCCATCAGCGACGCCAGCACCGGCGCCTCACTCGTCGCAAGGACAGGCGGCGAATCGAACAGAACGATCCGATCCGAGTAGCGGGTCGCCACATCATGGAGCAAGCGGCGCATGTTCTGGCTCGCCAAGAGCTCGGTCGACTGGCGATGGCGCCGGCCGGCAGGCAAGACGGATAGTTTCGGGATATCGGTCTTCTGGATCAGCCTCGCCAGGTCTTCACCGGTGTCGAGATGCTCGATAAGCCCAGGTGCGTCACCGATGCCGAGTCGGCGAGACAGGCCCGGCTTGGCAACGTCCCCATCGATCAGCAAAACCCAGCAGTCGAGTTCCAACGTCAGCGACGCGGCGAGATTCAGCGACACGAAGGTCTTGCCTTCACTCTGTACCGAACTCGACACCATAATGAGGTTCAGTGGCGCGTCACCGTCCTGACGCCGTTCGAAAGCGTTGAGCAGCAACGGCCGTTTGATCAGACGGAACTCTTCGGCAATGCGCTTGTGTTCGGCTTTCTCGCGTTTCGTTTGCTCCTCTGCGGGGAGCACCATGACCTCACCCGTCTCGAGGACGGAGACGTCGACTCGGCCATCAGTGGTCACTTCCTGCGTCGCAACGACTTCCGGATCTTCGACGACGTCAGCATCCATAGCGGCCTCGTTCTGAGGCATCCAACGGGTCTGATCCGCGCTTTGAGCCGAGTCAGGGTGCTGATGATTCATCACTAGTCTCCGGGAGCCGCACTCAACACTGATACGATTGACGCAGCAAGAACGACGCGTGCAGGTTGGCACAAAACAGTCAGGATCTGCCCGTCGCCTAGCAGGTTCCCTCAAGGTCCCCTCAAGAGCATCGTGCGAGAACGCCAAGACGGTAGGGCAGAGGTTTGAACCCTAGACATCGGCGACAAATGATCAGACGCACCGACGCTCGCACATCCACCAAGGCACGCCCCATAAGCGCGGGGCATTCACCACACTCCCGACGACGCCCTGTCAGAACGGCAGCATGGAGGCCAGATCGACCTCCAAAAAGAACATCATCAGCACCGCGACATAGGCACCGACCAGCAGCAGCAACGCGACGACGAAGGCGATGTTGCCTAGCCGTTCCCGCAGCCGCTGACGCGGCACGGTGATGAGGTTGATACTGCCCAGAACAGGTATCCCTGTCGCCTCTGTCAACTGGCGCTTATCAAAGAACACTGGTCGGAGCTGGGCAAGCAGGAAGGCCAAACCCAGGCCCGCTACCAGCGACACGCCAAAGATCTGGGTCGACATGCCGACACGGTCGGGGCCATATGGCCTTTTCGGTACCTTCGGTGGATCCAGGGTACGGAACTTCACCGTATCGACGCTGGTGTCTACCTCGCGCGTGAGTCTGGCTTGCTCCAGCCGGGTCATGAGCGTTTGGTGATTGCTCTGCAGGATGCCATAGTCCCGATTCAGTTGCTTCTCTTCCGCCTCGATCTGCAAGACCTCATCGACCGCGGCCTGAAACTTGTCGATCTTGTCCCTGAGCGAAGTAACGCGGGTTTCCTGGGTCGCCTGATCCGTCTCGGCGCTGGACAGCCTTAACCGCATTTCCTGGTAAACAGGGCTCTTCTGTAATGACTGTTGAACGACAACGGGGTCGTTTCGCTTCTGTTCGACATAGTCGTCGCGCTGCTGGTCACGCTCCGCCACCAAGCGTCCGAGCGCCCGTTCAAGGGCAATGACCTCAGGATGTAGTTTGGTGTAGCGGATCAGCAGGTCATCGATCTGCCCCTTCACCTGGTTGATCTTAACGTCGAGTGGATTCGTGAACTCTTTCGACGACTCATCCAACCACGTCTGGAAGAAGGGCAATGTCGCACCCTCGCTTTCCAGATACTCCAGCTGCTGCTCAATATCCGCGCGCCGGCTCTCAGCCAGCGCAAGCTCGTCCTGTGCCTGGACGAGCCCTTGTTTGGCCTGCTTCAAGCGTTGGTAATAACTGCCCTTCTCGGACAGTAGATCAAGGTTTCGCATCTTGAAATCCTTGAGCTTACGTTCCGCGTCGATCAGCCGGCGTTCGTAGTCCTTGATCTCGCGCTGCAGGAAGCGCTCTGCTGAATCCTGGTCCTGCCGTGAGGAACCGAGGTTGGACTCGACGAATATGGTCAGCATGGATTGCACGACGCGCTTCGCGAGATCAGGCGATTCATCGTCAAACGAAATCTGATACACATTGTCGCCGGCACGCTGCAGTTTCACCCGCTTTTTGAGAGCGGCGATCAACTGGTCCATTTGCTCGGGCGTGTTTGCTTGCAGGTCCATGTCCGTCATGCGCGCGAGCTTTTCCATGTTCTCTCGGCCGAACAACACGCTGGTCATCATGCGGATACGCTGACTCTCGCCCGTGTTGATGGCAAGCCCGCGCAGCAGCGGCGTCAGCACGGAGTCTGTATCGACAAAGACCCTTGCCGAAGAGCTGTACTTGTCGGGCAGGGAAGCGACGTAGGACCAACCGATCGGAGACGCGATGGCAGCGACGATCAGCACCGCCCAGCGGTAACGCCAGATGCCGCTGAGGTAGAACAGCGCGAGGCGGATAATCTCTTGCATCTTCTCAGGATCGATTGCTGTAGCAGCGTGTTTCGGACGCGAACCTAGAACCAGGACTCCGGGATCAGCAAGATGTCGCCGGGACGCATGTCGACGTTTGCGCTCAGGTCCGCATTCTCGATTAGATCCCGTAAGCGCACAGTGTGCTTTCGCTGCTCCCCACTCTCGAATCGCACGAGGACCGCGCGGTTGCCGTCGGCGAATTCAGTAACGCCCCCAACCTGGATCATCAGATCGAGAAGGGTCATCCCGTCCCGGTATCGAACGGCGGTCGGCTCGGTCGCTTCACCCAGCACGCGTATCTGCTCGGGGAAAATGCCGACGAAGCCCTGCACGATGACCGTCACGAGCGGGTCACGGAGGAAGACCGCGAGGGCCTCTTCGAGATCCCGCGCGAGCTCCGTTGGCGTCTTGCCTGCCGCCGGCACATCTTCCAAGAGCGGTGCAGTGATGAAGCCGTCGGGTCGCACCGGCACCGTCGTGCTCACCTCCGGGTAGCGCCAAACGAAGATCTGTACGCTGTCGCCAGGGCCGATCTTGTACTTCTGCGCATAACGCAGCTGATAGGTCGCCTCCGGGAGGGGCGGATACTTCTTGGCGCAGCCGAGCGACAGCAGACCGCCGACCGCCAAGACAATGATGAGTGTTCGAAACATGGAGTGCTTTGTTGTAATCGCCGAAGGTTACCCAGCACGGCGATGTCGGACTCTTCGTCTTCCTGCCGCGAACCGTCCGAATTATCGCACAGGGACAATCAGGATGTTACGGGCGTTGCAACTCGCCCGGGCCAAGATCGATACAGCCGGTCGACCAAGGCGCGCTCGCCAAGCCGCGATCAGCCCCCTGACCAGGGCCGGTTTGCCATTGGATAGGCCCGCGAACATGCCAGGGTGCCATCAGGGCACCTCGAAATATTCGAGGTGCCCATGCGGGGCAGGATGCCCCGCCATTTTTCAAGCGCCCAAGCGCTTGAAAAATGGCGCGAAGCGGAAACCGCGTTTTCGCTTCGCGTCTTGAAAAATTGCC
>JANQFX010000057.1 GCA_028277725.1 Thiohalocapsa sp. | reverse complement strand
CCCGGAGCTGGTCTACTCCTGCGCTTACTTTCCAGACTCCGAAGCGGACCTAGCTGCGGCACAGAAGGCAAAGCTCGACATGTCCTGCCGCAAGCTGCGCCTGCGCCCCGGCGAGAGGTTGCTAGACATAGGCTGTGGCTGGGCCGGGTTTGTATGCCACGCGGCCCAGCACTACGGCGTAAGAGCCCATGGCGTCACACTATCCCAGGCGCAATACGACTTCGCGAGGGAGAAGGTGACACGACTCGGCCTGCAGGACCGCGTCCTTGTCGAACTACGGGATTTCCGAGATCTGTCGGGCATGGAATTCGACAAGGTGGCCTCGATCGGGATGTTCGAGCATGTCGGGCTCGACAATCGCAACGATTACTTCCGACATATCGGGTCACTGCTAAAGTCCCGCGGCATCTATCTGCACCATGCCATCGCGCGACCGATGAAGGCCACCGAGAGGAAGTTTCGCAAGGCGAACCCAGAATTCCGCACTCTGGTGAAGTACATTTCCCCTGGAGGCGAACTCGACCATATCGGCGGGACCATAGATGCGATGGAGCGCAATGGCTTTGAAATCCACGACACCGAAGGATGGCGCGAACACTACGGACGCACCTGCCGGCTGTGGACGGAACGGCTGTATGCAAATCGGGAAGCTGCTTATCGTGAGGTCGGGACGGCAAAGACCAAGATTTGGCTGATGTATCTCGCGGGTTGCGCGCTCGCCTTCGAGCGAGGCACGGTGGGCATCTTTCAAACAGTTGCGACAAAGCGGGCACGGGGTGCGTCCGGTCTGCCGCCGACGCGTCGAGATCTCTATGCTTGATGACGCAGAATCGGTTCGTCAGAGTGGTTCAATCTGGTCGAATAGGCTCCAGACACCTTGGAGCCAGCTACTTCACTCTCCATGAGCATCGATGCGGAGTGGTTGGGCTTCTGCGGCGCTAAATCTTCAAACCGCGTGTTGAACTAAGGCCACTGCCCTGATGCCTGTCGAATCCAGTTTCCAAATTGCCCGAAGATCGCGGCTGTGCAGCTACGAACGGCTTCTTGGCGGTTTTTGGTTTGCTTCACCTCAAGCTCTTTTCGCTCGATGAGAAAGCGCCATTTCGTGCCCATCCTTAAGGAGCGCGCCACCCAGATGCGTGCGCCAACGTGCCGTGCGATCATTGACGGCACAGGTGTGAACATGGCTTCGCTGTCCACAAACGGGATGGCGATGCCCCTGCGGTCGACTTGATCAATCGCGAACGCCAGATCTCCGCCCCGCCGCACGAAATCCGTCATGAGCCGTGCTGTCCGCTGGCCACCTGGCCCCTTGTCGTAGGCAACGCCCTTGTTAAAGAGGCCGCCGGAGTAAAGGTGTTCGCGGTGTTTCCGCAATGTGCGATCAACGTACGGGTTCTTGAGTGGCCGATAGGCGCCTGCCGGCTGTCCGCCGCAAGCCGCACATCCCCAGGCCGCGAACTCACAGTTGCCCACATGGAGCGTTACGCCAAATTGCGGCCGGGGTTGTTGCATTTGGATCGTAAGCTGATCGCGATCGACGATTTCCATCCGTTCGGGCTGCTTCAGCAATCGATCGAACAACATCGTCTCGGCAATCACTCGTCCCATGTTGCTCCACATTGCCCGAGCGATACGGTCGTGCTCAGCCGGCGACATTTCGGGAAACGCCTGCTGGAGGTTTGCCAGCGCGCGGCCGTGCCGGCGAGTGCGCGGACCAAGAAAGCCCCACACTCCAGCGCACAGACCCACGGGTCAATCGAGCGGGAGAAGTCGAAACAGCCCCAGAGCACCGCAGAATGGCAACCGATTCAACCAATCGCCGCAACACCTACTGCAAACTTCTCTGCTGGTTGAATGATCGTTCAATGTCCTTCCCGGGTCGCTCGTCGAGTTCACGCGCGACGGCATCGAGTTGGGCCTGCCTATGGATGGAGAAGTCGGTGCCCTTTGGGAGGTACTGGCACAGGAGCCGGTTGACGCTACGACCCCACCGCGCCTAAGCTCGGGTGTCGTGGTTCCCTGAACTGCCCCAGGGTGGTTTAGGGCTAAGAGGGAATCCGGTGCGCGCCCTGATCGGGCATGTAATTCCGGAGCTGCCCCCGCAACTGTGAGCGGCGAGCCTTCGCACGTGAGCGCCACTGGGACTTAGATCCCGGGAAGGCTGGGTGAAGGTGACGACCAGCGAGCCAGGAGACCTGCCTCGACATCGTGAAACGTCCTCGGGCGGGGTGTCCCGGTGGGTCGCTTGACAGATGCGCGGCTCGAAATGCCGTTGCGCTTCCCTCAAGACGAATCCACTCGGCCTTTGCCCCCATGAAGAATGGGGTTCAAGCCGATGTCTGCTTCTGCAAACTCGATTTCCGTCGCCACGCTTGGCGCCCCCCGTATCGGGCCGCGTCGTGAGCTGAAGTTCGCACTGGAAAAGTACTGGTCAGGGAAAATCATGGCCGATGACCTGCTCGAGGCCGCCGCGGGATTGAGGGTCGCGAACTGGGCCCGCCAGCACTCAGCGGGGGTCACCGTCATCCCGTCCAATGATTTTTCTCTCTACGATCATGTCCTCGACATCTCGGCCATGGTTGGCGCCATACCGGATTTTTATGGCTGGCGAGGCGGTTCCGTGCCGCTCGATACCTATTTCGCGATGGCGCGCGGCAGCCAGGAGAATGGCCAGGACGTGCCCGCGCTCGAGATGACCAAGTGGTTTGACACCAACTACCACTACATCGTGCCCGAGCTGAAGCGCTGGCAGGAGTTCACCTACGCCTCGAGCAAGCCCGTGGACGAGTTCCTTGAGGCGAAGGCATTGGGCTATCACACGCGGCCAGTGCTGCTGGGGCCCGTCACCTATTTGCTTCTCGCCAAAAGCAAGGATGCAGCCTTCTCCCCATTGGCGCTGCTTGACGGCCTGCTTCCGGTCTACGCCGAGGTCCTGCGTCAGCTCGGCGCGAATGGCGCCGACTGGGTTCAGATGGACGAACCTTGCCTGGTACTGGACCAGGGCGAGGACATTCAGCGGGCGCTGAAGACGGCCTATGAGACCCTGGCCGCGGCGGCTCCCGGCTTGAAGATCATGCTGACCACCTATTTCGGCTCCCTTGGCGGCAGTCTGGCGACCGCGCTCGGGCTTCCCGTCGCGGGATTGCACGTGGACCTCGCGCGCGCGCCGGAGCAGCTTGGGGAGATTGCCCGGTCCGCGCCGTCCGACATGGTGCTGTCGCTCGGCGCCATCGACGGCCGTAATGTCTGGCGTGCCGACCTTGGCGCCATTCTCGACCGGTTGGAGCCGGTGGAGCAAGCGCGTGGAGAAGACCTCGTCCAGATCGCGCCATCCTGTTCGTTGCTGCATGTGCCCATCGACCTGGAACTGGAAACCGGGCTCGATCCCGAGCTCAAGAGCTGGTTAGCCTTCGCCGCTCAGAAGATGGACGAACTCGCGACGCTCGGCATTGCCCTTGCGCAGGGGCGCCGTGCAGTTAGCGAGAAGATCGGCGCCTCGGGAGCAGTGGCCGAGCGGAGGCGCACATCCTCGCGGACCAACGATGAGGCGGTCGCCCGGCGAACAGGATCGGTGAAGCCTGAAATGTCGCGCAGAAAGTCGCCGTTCGCCAGCCGAGCGAAACTACAGCACGACCTGCTGAAGCTGCCGCCATTTCCCACGACCACGATTGGCTCCTTTCCCCAGACTAAGGAAGTGAGGAAGGCACGCGCCGATCACGCCAAGGGCGCGATGAACGACGCGGAATACGAATCCTTTCTGAAATCCGCGACCAAGATGACCGTGCGCTGGCAGGAGGAGATAGGACTCGACGTGCTGGTGCATGGCGAGTTCGAACGTAACGACATGGTACAGTATTTTGGCGAGCAGCTTTCCGGCTTCGCCTTCACCAAGCACGGTTGGGTACAGAGCTACGGCTCGCGCTATGTGCGGCCCCCGATCATCTTCGGAGACGTGTCGCGCCCGCAGCCCATGACCGTGCAATGGTGGGAATATGCCCAGTCGCTCACCGACAAGCCAATGAAAGGCATGCTGACGGGACCTGTCACCATCCTGAACTGGTCCTTCGTGCGAGACGATATTCGCCGCAGCGCCACCTGCCGCCAGATCGCCCTCGCCATCCGCGATGAGGTGCACGATCTGGAGAGGGCCGGCGCACGGATTATCCAGATCGACGAGGCCGCGCTGCGCGAGGGCCTGCCGTTGCGCAAGCGGGACTGGAGAGCCTATCTCGACTGGGCAGTGCAATGCTTCCGGCTTACGGCATCGGGCGTGAAGGACGAGACGCAGATCCATACCCATATGTGCTACTCGGAGTTCAACGACATCATCGAGTCCATCGGCGAGATGGACGCAGACGTGATCTCCATCGAGACGTCGCGCTCGCGCATGGAGTTGCTCGATGCCTTCGTGACCTACCACTATCCCAACGAGATCGGACCCGGCGTCTATGACATCCACTCCCCGCGCATTCCGGCCGCGGGGGAGATGGAGGAACTGCTGCAGGAAGCGCGCAAGCGGCTCTCGGCTGATCAACTCTGGGTCAATCCGGATTGCGGCCTGAAGACGCGCAATTGGGACGAAGTGAGGCCGGCGCTGGAGAATATGGTTGAGGCTGCGCGATCCTTGCGGTCCGGGGGCGGCGGGGCATGAGCAGCGGGGGCGGGGCCACCCCCGCTGCTCTGACGCGACTGACGGACATTGTCTTTCCCGGCGACGCCAACCATCATGGCACGCTGTTCGGCGGCATAGCGCTGGCGCGCATGGACAAGGCCGCGTTCATCGCCGCCTCGCGTCATGCTCCGGTGGATTTTGTCACGGCTTCCTGCGAGAGCATCGATTTCGTCAATCCCGCCCATGTGGGCGACATCGTCGAGGTGACGGCGCGCGTGGTTCGGGTCGACAACCGGTCGCTCGGGGTGCAAGCGGAGCTGATGGCCGAATCTCCTCTTTCGGGCGAGCAGCGCCAGTGCAGCCTCGGCATATTCAACATGGTCGCCGTCGGCTGTGGCGCATGGTCGATCGCGGAGCCACTGCCGTCCCTGGAACCCGCAGCCGGGGTGACGGGCGCGAAGGAGATGTGTGACTTCGACATCGTCTTTCCTGACCAGACCAGCCACTATGGCAGCCTCTATGGCGGCGACGCCTTCGCCCTTATGGGCAAGGCCGCCTTCGTCCAGGCAACGCGGCGTTCCCGCCGGGCGGTGGTATTGGCATCGACGCGGCACGTGACCTTCTTCAGCCAGGTCCACACCGGTGAGATCGTGGAGCTACGGTCGAGTCTGGCCCTCGTTGGACGCCGGTCGATAACTGTGGCGGTGGAGCTTTGGGCGGAGGACCCGCGCGAACGCAATCGCAAGCGCTGTGGAACCGGCGAGTTCGTCATGGTCGCGGTCGGCGCAGATCACCGGCCGGTGGATGTGACGCCCACCCCTCCCTTGGCGAACGCCTGAGCGGAACGGCAGGCGAGAAGTGGTTACGCCCGGTCCGCGGCTGTCGCCTCGTGTGGGCGGGCGAGTAGGCCCACGGCGACCGCTTTTTCACTGGCGGGCCCGGGAGACGGTCTGGCGTGGACAGGATGAGCGACCTGCGGCATGCGGATCGGCTCGTCTATTCCGACGGCCTGGATCTGACCCACCCGACCGCCGCCACGCCAATTGGTGCCGGCTGCAAGATCTGCGAGCGACCGGACTGTCCGCAGCGTGCTTTTTCCCCATCGGGAAACTCCTGCGGGTGGACGAAACCAGCCACCGTTTTGCCCCGTACTCGGCCGAATGACGCCAGGGCGGCTCGACCTCCTGCGGCGTCGGATCGCCACGGAGCGCGGGCGATGGGGTGCCGAACAATCCTGGCATGGGCCGGGAGGAGCAGACGTTGCTGTCAGATGACGAGCTTCCTATAAATTTGGTCTGCAGCCTCGTCCCGAAGGTCCAGTTTCGATGTCCGAAACCACGCCATCTGACCTTTCGCCGCCGGGATCGCTGCAGATCGCCGTCTATGGCAAAGGCGGCATCGGCAAATCGACGATCAGCGCCAATCTTTCAGCGGCCGTCGCCCGGCAGGGGCGCTCGGTCCTGCAGATCGGCTGTGATCCCAAGCACGACTCTACCCGCCTGCTGATCGACGGCAGGAAGTTGCGCACTGTTCTCGACTATTTGCGCCTGGTTCCGAGTGCCGACCAAAGCCTCGACCAAGTTGTTGCACGCGGCTACGCAGACGTCGACTGTATCGAGGCCGGAGG
>JANQFX010000095.1 GCA_028277725.1 Thiohalocapsa sp. | reverse complement strand
CGAGTCAGACCTGAGCGCTGATCCCAGACCCTTCAGATATGTCGGGTCGAGTCGCTGGACACGGCCAGGAACGGTCACTGGGCCTTCCTCCCGCTGCGTCGGCTTGATCTTGAAAGCGGAAAGTCCCTCGGGTTCCGCAAGTGACAAGTCACGACCCAAAGCGGGCGTAGCCGCCTTTCCCGAAAGGTGTAGGGTATTCGCCACGCCCAACCGAAAGTGCTGACTCACCGTCATCGACTTTCGCGATCCTCGGATGATCATGGACTCGCCATCGTGACCGGCTCCTGAGTCCCAATTGCGGCCCATCGACGTGGTCGGCACGAGGGACCGGTCTACGCGGACAGCGGTCACCGAGGGGCTACACGGTGGGAGGAACTGCGACGCGAAAAGCGGACCTTCGACCTGCGGCGTAGATCGGGTCTACCTTGTTGACGGGGAGGAGTATAGGAAGCATTAACGATCTGCTTCCCAGGTCGCCCGAGCATCGACCGGTCTTCAGGTGGCCGTCAGTCCTCCCTTCGTCAGCCCCATCGCTGCCACCGCTGAATGTTGACGGCGCATCCCGCCCCCGCTACCGTCTTTTCTCGGGCCAATCTGGACGCTCAGGGCGGCTTGGATTTCCTATCCGTTGACGACGAACATGATTGAAACAAGACGACGCGCGCTTCGCTTGGCCCTTTTGTTGGCCTCTTTACTCGTTATATATTCCTGCGTTCCGGCAACCGTTCTCGCTCAGGAACGCGGTATCGAAATTACAGAGCCCTACAAGGCTGCAACCATTCGTGTTCAGGCCGAATTCGCCGACGGCTTACCTGTGCATGGCTTTGGTCTGATTGTCGGCGAGCGCGACAACAAGTACATTGCCGTTACCGCCGCCCACGTCTTGGAGATGGACTATGGTTCTGATCATGCCGGCCCCGCCGTTGAGCCAAGGCAGATCATGGTCGAGTTTTACTACCTTGCGGACAGGGACGAGCCGGTGTCCGCTCGGCGCATCGCCGAGTTGCCCGTGCTGGACGTGGCGCTGCTGGAGCTGCCCAAGTTGGATTTCGAAGTTCCCTTTCAAACGCATTGGTGCGATCGCTTCGAACAGTCCGAGAATGTCTGGTACATCGGCCGACGCCAGCGGTGGTACGTTCCGGCCGACCGGGATGCCGGCGAAATCGTCACGGCCGCACCGGATCCGCTCGGGCGAATTCAAGTCTCGATCGACGGTGTTGAGCCCGGCAGCTCCGGCGCACCCTTGATCGGCGCCTATGGGTTCTTGGGCATGATCATCAAAGCTACCGGCACCAGTTCCGAGGTGGTCTCGGCTGACAGTATTCGTCGCTTTGTGATCCGACAAGGCAATCCATGGCAACGTCCAGCTTGCCTTGGTTCCGCGGTTTCCGACTCCGAGTCTGGAACCGAACTCCCGGAACAAGGGGAAAAGGCCCTAAAGGTGTTTCACGACAGGCTCTCCAGTGGCTTCAAGGGGCCGCCTATGGTGGTCATCCCCGAAGGTCGCTTCTTGATGGGCTGTGAGTCGGACACCTCCTGTAGGGATGTCGAGCTTCCCCGGCGTTGGGTCAGCGTCGACACCTTTGCGATGGGCAAGACGGAGGTCACGTATCTTGACTACGATCGTTTTACCAAGGCGACAGGCCGCGCGCTCCCCAAGGCTTTTCATACGATTCGTTCAAGTTGGGGTGGACGATACACAGAGGAATGGATTGCTCAATGGGGATGGCCTCGAGTCGAGATCCGTGGACTTCATCCGGTGACCGATGTCTCTTGGCATGATGCAGTGGCCTATGCCAATTGGCTGACTGAGGAGACCGGGTTCCGGTACCGCGTTCCCAGCGAGGCCGAGTGGGAATACGCGACTCGCGCGGGCACCGACACCAAGTACTGGACCGGCGATTGCATCGATACCGACAAAGCCAATTTCGATGGCCGTCACCGAAGCTATGAGTGCGACGCAGGTGCTGGGGAGCTTCGGGGGCGAACCGTCGAAGCCGGGAGCCTGTCTGCCAACCCTTGGGGGCTGTACGAGGTGACCGGCAATGTGTCGGAATGGGTGGCGGACTGCTGGCATCGCGACTACAACGGCGCTCCCGAGGATGCTCGACCTTGGCTCGAAGACGCCGGAGGCGACTGTGAGAAGCGTGTGATTCGCGGCGGCTATTACCGCTCAAAGCCGTTCTATATCAGATCCGCTGATCGCTCCCCTTTGGAAGTCAGCAAGAAATCCGGTTTTCGGGTGGCAAGGGACCTGTGAAGTGTTTCCGTCTGAAGAGGGTCCCGAAGGTTTGCTTCGATTCTTGTACACGAAGCCGCACGCCCCACGGATCGCGGCGTGCCTTGGCTCGCACACCGCTGACGTAAACCCCATGCCGATTGTTAGGAGGCTATTCCGGGGCCTTGCTTTGGTGTTGACCCTACTCGTGCCGATCTCGATTCCGGCCAAGCCGCCTTGCCAGCCCCAATACTTGGAGGGTGCCCGCTCGCTCGATGCCTGGAGCCGCTATCGTGAACGCACCAACGGCAAGCGCTGTGAAGGCTATTACAGCAGCAAGGTCAGCAACAAGCTGGAGGTTGTGGGCCTGCTGCAACGTCCGCTGCGCTTCGATCCCGACGGGGTTGCCTTGACGCTGGCGTCGGCGGTGCCCGATCGGCCGATCGCCATTGTCGGCCGGCTGATCCCTTCGCGGCGCTATTGGCGGCTGGACGCCGAGCTGGCTGCAAATGCCGGGTTGCGCTGGCCGACCGGGCTGCTCACCCAGCAGCGCTTTCGTGCCGACCAGGTTGGGCTCTTTGGTCGGCTCGCCGATCAACCCGGTGACTGGCTCGTGCCCATCGATGTTCGAGGCGGACCGCCAACGCCCGCGACGCCCCGCTTATTGTTGCGCGCTCCAGTTGCGCTGAGCCAGGTGCAATGGCGTGCGGTCGGGGCGCCGGGCTTCCGCTGCGGGGCCTATGAAGAAGACTGGCGGACCGTGCTACGCAAGGGTGCACCCAGGTCCTACGGGGCCGGCGCGGCCGTTCGCATTCCACTCCCCGGTCCTGACCTCGGCTCCGCCCTGTGTATAGAGATCCAGGCCGACCCACGTGGTCGCGCTGGGCCACCGCTGCGCACGGAGGTGCGGATCCTACGATGACCGTACCGGAGCAGCTGCGGGTCGTGTGGACGCGGCTCCTGACCTGCAAGCGGCGAGGGTCGGCGCAATCATCGTCCGGGCTGCGCCAGCAGCTGCAAGGTGAGCGCCGTCGCCGTCGTCAGGCCGCGGCCAAGCATCTGGCGGCTGGGGATGCCAAAGCGGCAGAGCAAGAGCTCAAGTGGGTTGCCCTTGCGGATGCGCTGCTGAAGGATACCGAGCAGCACCGGTCGCGGCTGACGGCGACGCTGATCTTCGCGCTCGGATGTCTGCTTGCCCTGAGTATCGGCCTCGCGTGGCGGCCCGGTCCGGTGCCGGTGGTGCTGGAGCTCCAGGCAACGGACATAGAGCTGACGCTGGACAGGCCATGGGGGACCGAGGATCTAGATCTCACCGTGGACGCCGTCGACTTCGGCAACTTCCAGCAACTGCGCGCTCCAGGCGGTGGGATCTCCGCGGAATCGCTCAGCGCGCGGCTGGAGTCACTATCGCTTGCCAAGCCTTCGGTCATATTGCGCTCGCTGGCCGTCTCGGGGTCGGATCAGGAGGGTCCAGCCTCGCTGCGTCTGTGGTGGCAGGACGAGCTGTATTTGGCTGTCTTCGCTGGTCGGCTGACCGGCATCGTGCAGGCCGACAATGCTCGGCTCGTGGTCGATCCTGAGCAGGACTCGGAGCAGGTCACGAGAGTCGACGGCAATCGTCCGGGATTTTTTGAGATCGACGGTGTTGGTGGCGCGCAGAACCCGGCCGAGCTGGTGCTGGCCCGGCGGGCGGGCTGGGGCCTGAAGGGGCTGGTCGTTACGAAGTTGCAGCTACGTCGTGACGCGCCGAATGCGGCCGGCCTGGAGTCGAGCCTGCTCGGCGGCGACGTCCATCTGCGCGACACCGATCGCATCCTCAAGCTTTATCCAGGCGATTGGCTCAAGCTGGGTCGCCTCGATACAGAGCGCCTGAGTATAGAGGCCGTCCCGGCGGCAGGCCAAGATGCGGCGCAACTCAGGTTGAGGTTTGTCGGCAAAGTCGCTCGGGTCGAGACGGGACTGGACCGGGAAAATCTTCCCAACCGTGCGCCGAGGCTCTTGGAGTATCTCGCCCACCAGCAGACGCTGGCGCTCGTTTGGGGCTCCGTGATCTTTCTTTGGGGGCTGTTTGTCGGCCTTCGTGCCTGGTTGGGGCTGGCGCGCCTCGGGTGAAATTGGAGCGTGTGCACCTCTCTCCCTTTGGCGCAGTAGTGCAGCCCAGCGCGGCCAAGAGCGTTCTTAGAGTCTGTCTGGAAAAAGTTTACACACAATTTGCAAGCGTTTTCTTCAGCATTGCGATGCGAATCATGTTCTCGGCCGTGGCGGTGAGAATTTCTACA
>JANQFX010000084.1 GCA_028277725.1 Thiohalocapsa sp. | reverse complement strand
CACCTCGTCCAAGCTCCGCGCCTCCAGAATCCGATCCGACCATTCCAGGAGTGTCTCGGAGTCGGCTTCGTTGATCCGGGTGCGGATAGGCTCGCTCGGCGGGCCAAACTTGCGCTCGATCAGGCGCAGGAGCATCTTAGCCTCGCCGCGTTGCTCGCCGCGTTGCTCGCCGCGTTGCTCGCCGCGTTGCTCGCCGCGCTTCTCGCCTTGTGCAATGTATCTGTCGATGAAAGTCTCCATCAGAGGCTCTCCGGAGAAGGTGTGTTCGAGGAGGGTGCGTACCTGTTGCTCAGTTAGCCGGCCAGTACCTTGGACATAGGGGGAGGAGGGAGCTGGTGCAGGTCGTGAAAAGCAACATCTGCGAGTAGGCCACCGAAGACGCCATCCGGTTGTCTGTTCGAACACATCAGTGCAACACCTCGTCCAGACTACGAGCGTCAAGGGCGCGGTCGAACCATTCGAGCAGGGTGTCGGCGTCGGCTTCAGCAATCCGGGCGCGGATGGGCTCGCTCGGGGTGCCGAACTTGCGCTCGATCAGGCGCAAGAGCATTTTGGCCTCGCCAATCTGTTTGCCGCGTTGCTCGCCTTGTGCAATGTATCTGTCGATGAAAGTCTCCATCAGAGGCTCTCCGGATAATGTGTGTTCGAGGAGGGTGCGTACCTGTTGCTCAGTGAGGCGGCCGGTGCCTTGGACAAAGAAGGCGGGGGCAAAGAAGGCGGGGGCAGGTCTTGAATAGCAACATCTGCGAATAGGCCACCGAAGACGCCATCCAGTTGGCTGTTTGCCCCCCTCAATGCAGCACCTCGTCCAAACTGCGTGCCTCCAGAATCCGGTCGGACCATTCCAAGAGTGTTTCGGAGTCGGCTTCTGTGATCCGGGTGCGGATGGGCTCGCTGGGCGGGCCGAATTTGCGCTCGATCAGCTGCAGGAGCATCTTGGCCTCGCCGCGCTGCTCGCCTTGTGCAATGTATCGGTCGATGAAAGTCTCCATCAGAGGCTCTCCGGATAAGGTTTGTTCGAGGAGTGTGCGTACCTGTTGCTCAGTGAGCCGGCCAGTGCCTTGGACATAGTAGCGCAGCAGGGATTCCAGGATGTCGAGCGCGGTGGGGTCGCGGCTGACCTTGGCGATCACTTCGAGCAGCTCATGGATGCGCTCAAGGGGCTGGTCGCTGTAGATGTGGCGCAGCGCAAGCTGGACCAGCCGGGAGAGCACCTCGCCCTTGATCTCGATGTTGCTCCGCGCCGAGATGTCGTGCAGCCCATAGCCGAACTGAGGCACGTAGGGCTTCAGCGCCTCGGGCAGCGGCTTGATCAGGTCGTGGAAGCGTGCGGGCGCGCGCCATTGCGTTTGTCCGTGGTAGAGCACCAGGGGGTAAGTGGGCGGCAGCGTCTTGGCCTTGGGGTTTTGATCGCGGTGCAGCTCGCCGCTGGCGACGATGTAGCGCAGCAGTTGCAGCAGCACCCAGTGTTCGGGCTGGCTCTTGTGCTCGAAGAGCAGGTAAACCGAGAGGTGGGTGTCGCGATAGGGAATCTGGTAGATGAGGTCGGAGTAGATCTTGCGCAGGGCTTCGGTGACGAAGGTATCGGGCGAGATGACCAGCCGCTCTAGATCGAGGTCGGCAAGGAGCTCGGTCGGTAGCGTGTGACGTAGGAGATCGCGCGCAATGGCCGGGCGCACGAAGTTCTCGCGGAAGAAGCAGTCATGTGGAGTGGGGGTGCTGGTCATGCCCGGTTCTCAGTGTCCAGTGGCCCATCGATCCTGCATTCGGCCGGGCGGGTCAGCGAGCAGGCCCTGATAGGCACGCATCGCGTCGGCGGGGTCTCGAAAAGTAACACACTGCCTTCGGAGCGTGCCTGGGGCAGTTGGCAGTGGCGACGTTGGTCGATAGCCGACAGGCGCAGGGCTCGGGGTCAAGTCTTGCGTTGCCACATCTAAGCAGAAGCGATCGAGCCCGATCCATGGAGAGCTCGGCCGTCCTACTGATCTGTGACTCAAGCCAGTGGTTCGGAGCACTTCGCGTGTGGATCGTGTCTGTTCACTCGCATCCAAAATAGCCACAGAAAGCTCGATGAAGCCTGCGGAAGGATTCGGCTGACAGCGTGCCGTCCTTCTTCACGATGACCTGTTTCGAGATGACGAATGTCTTTCTGACCATCACTTTGGACCGCTTGGGGAGCGCACCTGCCGAGAAATCTGACTGATCAACCAGGAATTCGTCGTCATTCAATCTGTCGAGTTTACTGCTGATCGGCATTCCGACAAAATCATTGAATGGCAAGTTGTTCTTGAAGACGACAACCGGTCTCAACTTGTTCTGCTTGAGATCAGAAAAGTAGAACTCGCATAGCACGACCTCTGCTTGACTCACCTCCATATCTCATCCTCGGCCGAATCTCGCCATTCATCGACCAATGTCGCCGAATGGTCTGACAGGGCACGCAACCCCGAATCACCACGATGGTCGTCAAACAGGATCACCACGCGCACATGCCGATTGTTCAGTGACTTGTAATCGTCGGGAATCGCGAGGACGCCGTCCTGCAGGTCCGCTTCAAACTCTATCGCGTACATCGGTCATTTCCTGGAATCTCTCTTTCTCGGCCTTTAAGGAGTCAACGGGGTCAAGTCGTGCGTTGCCAAGAGCGCGGAAAGGGTTCAAGCCTTGCCCCGTGCCTCGATCCAGCATCTCACGGAGTCTCAACCTAGCGACGAACCCAGGCCGCGCCGCACTCTCTTTCTGCCAACTGCCAACTGCCAACCACCTACTACCGGCTCGCCTCGCGGAGCGCCTGAAGCCACGCGGCCCCGTCCGCACTGAGCAGCAGCTGATCACCCAGTTCCTCCAACTGTTGGAGATCGACGAGCTTCGCCAGCAGCGGCACGCTCTGCTCGGCGATCACGGGGCCGAAGCGGCGGCGGACTTGACGGATGAGGATGTGCCGGGCGGCTTCGCGGCCTTGGTCCAGTCCTTGCTCCAGGCCCTCCTGCTTCCATTGGTCGGTCCAGGCTTCCAGGTTGTCGGCGAGCATGTGGTAGACCTCGATCAGATCATTCAAAGGTGGAAAGTCGACTCCAGGCAGCCGCCTAGGCAGAAAAATGCGGCCAAACCAAACGGCGAAGGCGCGGCGCAAGCTGGTCTGACCGGCATCGGCCAGCCACTCGATCAGGGCGCGCACGATGGCCATCGCCTCTCCCGAGCCACGGCTGGCTTCGAGCCGAAAGAGCGCGGCGCTGAGGTTGCGCGTCGGCAGGCTCTCGGCCGCGGCGAGGCGACGCTCGTCGAGCAGCAGGTAGCCTTGCCGGGGGCGATAGCCCGCAAGCCCCGGTGGCGCGGGCTCGATGAGGGGCTCCAGGGTCTCGGCAGCATTCCACACCTGGGCTCCATTGTAGAGCACGATGGGCAGGACTGGGGGCAACCGCCCGGCGGCGCTCAGTTGCTCGGCGCGGATGAGGTCCTGGTAGAGCAGTCCGACGTAGGTCTGGATGCGCACGGCCATCCAGCGGTCGATGGTCGACTGGAATTCCAGCAGCAGATAGACGTAGAGCCAATCCTCGCCCCAGCGCAGGCGCCAGATGAGGTCGTCGGCACGGTCACGCAGATCGTCAGTGACATAGCTGCCGCTGCACTTCTCCAGCGTGCCGAGGTCGAGCGCCTCGACCCAGGCGCCGAGCACGAAGCCCTCGATGAGGTCGCGTACCATGGCAGCATGCGAATAGAGCAGCTTGTAGCCGCTGTCCTGTGTCGGTCCGCGCTGGGTCATTGTGGGTTGGATCGGTTTCACTCAGGCGTCCCGGCTTGCCCGGCAGGGGAATTGGGTGAGCGCACAGACGCTCGATCAGATCCGGCCTTGCCGAAACAACAAATCTGCCTGCACCCGCTCCCCCTCGTGCACACACTCATTAAACACCCCATCCAGCCGGAACCCTGCCTCTTGCAAAAACGTTCGAATCGCTTCTTCCAAAGCCTGCCCCTTATAAAGCTCCACAAAAGACGCCTCCACGTAAACCGCATCGACCACTGGCAGCAGCTCAGTCGCGCCCTTGAGCACCTCCAGCTCGAACCCCTGCACATCGATCTTGACCAGACACGGCCGCGTCAGCAGCGGCGCGACGCAGGCGTCCAGCCGTCGAATCGACACCGGCAGGGTCCCCGACTCCTCCATGCCAAAGATCGCCTTTTGACGCGCCCCCAAGGCCAGCAGCGAGGAGGAATCGGCGCGGGTCGCCAAATGCATCTGCCCCTCGCCTGAAGCAGCGCCGAGGGCGCAGTCGTGGATCACGGCGCGACCGCGCGTGACGCGGTCCAGCTTGGCCCTGGGGTCCGGCAAGGGCTCGACACAGATGAGCCGTGCTTGGGGCCAACGCATCTGTGCATAGACGGCGAATTGGCCCTTGTTGGCGCCGACGTCGATGACCGTGGCAAAGGCGTCGCGCCCGAGGGCCGAGTCATGCTCCAGCGTGGCGGCGACGCCTTGGGTGAGGGCGGGCCAGCAGGCGGGGGTTTGCAGGAGCTTGAGGTATTTCTGAAGTTTGGGCGGCATCTGGGGGCAGTTGGCAGTTGGCAAAGAGGGGGCCAGGGATCCAGTCCTGAAAAGCAACCTCCAAAGGTGGTAATCGAAGACGCTATCCGGTTGGCCGTTTGACCCCATCAGCGCAACACCCTATCCAGTGTCCGAGCGTCAACACAGAAACTCGGGTCAGGTGTTGCAAGACAACATCCCATAGCGGGGCATCAAGGGCGGTGTGCGCTTGAGTGTTCGCAGACATCAATGCAAAACCTCGTCCACACTCGAAAGAGCTCGCCGAGGGAGACGTTGGTTACCGTGCTTCGCAGTCGACGATAGCCAGAGCGGCTAGCACACAGGAGGTCGATATCGACGGATTCACGATACTCGCCCAGTCTCAGTGCCGCCCCGGTTCCGCCGCCGAAGCAGCACCCGGTTTCCGACAGAAAGGCATCATTCATCATGCTGAGCACGCGATGAATGCGGCGGTGATGCGGTCGCTCAAACATTCAGCACGCCATTCCCGCAAGAGGTCATCAGATGATCAATGAGCTGACGTTCCTCCGACGTCAAGTGTGCGACGTCCACGTGTCGCCATTCGCGCTCGTAAATGGACAAGGCTTCCTGCTCGGAAATCCAGCCCCGATGCAGCTGCCAGGCGAGAAGACGTAAATTCGGGTAGCGATCGATCTCAATCATCTTACTAACTTCCTGGGCGTCCGCGCCACCCGGTCGGAAGCATGATGGAGGCCGTGGTTGGCGGGTGGCAGCATGCATGGTCGGGAAGGTCGCATCGATCGTCCTTGCGCATCGATCGTCCTTGTGCAGGGGCTGGGGCCAAGGGGCTGGGGCCAGGTCTTCCAAAGCCACATCCAACATCCGACCCTCACACGATCTATTTCGCTTACCGGCTGTGCGTATCAATGTAGTAGTTGGTCCAAGCTCTGTGCTTCCAGTATCCGTTCTGACCATTCCAGGAGCGTCTCGGAGTCAGCCTGGGTGATGCGATCGCGGACCGGCTGACTTAGGGCGCCGAACTTACGCTCGATCTGGCGCAGGAGCATCTTGGTCTCGCCGCGTTGTTCGCTTCTTTGGGCGATGTATCGGTCGATGAAGGTCTCCATCAGCGGTTCTCCGGACCTCAGTCGAGGCTCATCGTTGCCGAACCGGAGTAAGGAACGATTCAGAAACAAGTGGTGCAACTTGAGCCGCCCTTGTTGGGCACGCTCCGCTTTGCCCAACCTACGGTGTGTAGGTTGTTTCTG
>JANQFX010000096.1 GCA_028277725.1 Thiohalocapsa sp. | reverse complement strand
TGCCGACCTGCGCTGCTTCCCATCGCTCGTTCCCCCCACTTGGATTGAGTGCGGGGTGAACTCTGCCCGATCGCCCGGCGCATGGGCAGGTGGGGTTTGGGGAGCGCTTACGAATTTCCGGGTAGCGGGAATGCAAGGCCTAGCTCTATCCGGCAGAAATCCGTCGCCGGTTCCTCAGCCGCTTGCAAAATCGTCATCGTCGATCTGATGCCTGACGAGGCCGAGCCACTGATCGGTGCGCTTACGCCGCGCACCTTCCGCGCCAAGCAGGATGCGCTCAGAAGGTCGCGGGCTGGGTTTATCGCCGACGAGGTCCCCTCGTTGCTGTCGACCTCCGGCAAGGATGCGCTCTACCTCGACGGCATCCTCTCGGTCCTGGTCGCCGTCGTGAAGGATCTGCGTCGCCAGCTTGCGGAGGTCCGCGGCTAGCATCCCTTCTCCCGTGCCCGATCCCGCGGCTTCAGCGGAATCGCGCTCGGGCGCCAACCCCAGCAAGGTCCA
Organism: Thiohalocapsa sp.; assembly: GCA_028277725.1. GTDB lineage: Bacteria > Pseudomonadota > Gammaproteobacteria > Chromatiales > Chromatiaceae > Thiohalocapsa. The sequence continues at coordinate 32,382 of JANQFX010000096.1, read as the reverse complement.
GCATGCAGAAATGCGCCCAGTACATCGACGACGCGTCCGGCGTGGTCAAGAAGCCGGACGCCTTCGACAACGACCCGTTCGGCGACAGCGTCTGGCGCTCGTCCTGGTTCTATGCCTCGCTGATCCTGCTGAAGGCATTGGACCCGCCGACCTATCAGCAGATCGAGCAGACCCATCAGGTCGGCGTCGAGGGCGCCGGCACCTTCCTTTCATTCTTTCGGCAGCATTGCCTGGAGAGCGACGGCTGGTCGCTGCCGAAGAATCCGACTCAGCGCTTTTCCCGCGACCAGCTGGTGCCGCTGTTGTTCCTGCTGGAGGTGGTGGTCAAGCACGAGCCCCGGTTCAAGGACGACGGCAAGGCGATCCTGCGCTCTTTGGTCGAGCTGGAGGAGGACGGCAAGCCCCTGTCTGACACGCTGAAGGGGCGCATCGGACGCAACCTCGGCTATCTCATCGATGTCCTCTGCGATCACGCGCGATACAACCTGATCTATCGCACCGAGGACATGCCGATGTTCCTGATCCCCTGTCTCGGCAACATCGACTGCGCCCAGGGTAACCGGCGGGGTGCCTACAAGACGCTGTTCGGCCTTGCGCTCGATGCCCAGGAGATCGGCGGTTTTGTTCTGCGGGCAGGACTCGACGTCACCGACGAATACTCGGTCTTCAATGCCCTGGGGGCGGTGAGCCGCAATGCGTCGCCTGGGGCAAGGACGACGATGATGTCAGGGATTGGCGCAGCAACTTCGTCGTGCACTCGCAAAACGGCTGGGGTCCGGCGTTCGATATCGTCTCGGGGGGCGGTGCGACGGACGCGACGATCGACGCCTGGGAGCATGCCCATGTGACCCAGGCGCTGGACAACGACATCATCTCGGCGCAGCGGCCGGGCAAGATCAAGTCCGGCACCCTGACCCCCGACCTGCGCAATGCCGCGGATCACTGGCTGACGCTTGACTATGTGGTGCTGAAAGCTTTGAAGGCGCTCTGGGGTTGAGGATGCGGCTACGGCGCGGCTGCGGGACACCCAGTTCGAGAACGTCCACTGTTGGAGGAGCTATGGGGGGACGGATACCGGGTAACCACGGTGACGGCCACGATGGGGCCGTCTTCAGCAGGGTAACGTCCATTCGATGACAAACAGGACCAGGTCATCGGCGACGGACGCGGCACGCTTTGCAAGGCCATCGTCCGAACTCATGGCCAAGACACAACGCTTGGCGCAGCCGGCAGCCCGAGCGCACTGCTTGGTCGTTGCTTAGGTCTACGAGCGCATGACGAAGTCTAACGGCACGGTGCCTTATCGGCTCGATGGCGTCGAGGGACCGGACGAGGGCGAGCGCAGACTGTTGGAGCAGCCAGACGGGCGTGCTGTCGGAGTCGGGTTAGGTCAACGCCTCTACAGATCCGCGCAAGACAACGCGCATGACCGCCGCCGGCTCCTTGGCTCGCTTCGGCTTCTGGCACACGGGACAGTTCGCGGCGGACTACCGGCGCGCGTTCGGCGAGGCGCCATCCTCGGCGCTGGGCAGCTGCAGGTCCACTCGAACCAAGCTGGCGTCGCAACTCGGTAGCAGGTAGGCGATGGGGCCCATGCCCGGTGGACGGGTCTACCCCGGGCTGCGTGACCGCGAAGCAAAGATTCCGTGCATGAACCAGCCGCCGGCACCGCGCAGGTCGCGGTAGACCTATAGCCACTCGCCTTCGGTGGTGATGGCGACATAGTAGTCCCGCGCAACGGGTTGGCCGTCCCACCAGCCGGTGTCGATGCGTTCGCAGCAGGCGCCCAGGGTCAGCGGCCCGTCCAGCCAGGGCCGGTTGCCGTCGAGCCCGAGCGGCAGCGGCGCCTGCAAGAGCCACAGGGGACGGTCCAATCTGACACCTGGGTTGTCTTGGCCCGATGCACCCGCCGGGGAGGAGCTGCCAGGCGCGCTGGAGCCGGCCAGCACCGGCTCGCGGGTTTGCCATGCGCGCTCCGGACGATGGTCGGCGACCAGCTCGATCCCGCACACCGCCTCTTGCCCGAGCCGCGGAGCCGAGCTCGAAGCGGGTGGGCGGCGCATCGGCATGTCCCAGGCGCCAGTCGAGCCGCTGCACACCGGCCTGGCGCGCCAGCAGAAAGCCACCCAGTTCGTCGATCAGGCGCCGGCAGGCGAACAGCAGGGCCGGCGCATCCGGCACCTCTGCCGGCAGTTCCAGCGAACCATGGAAGCGTTGCGGCGGCACGAAGGGACTGCGCGGATCGGCACGCTCGCCGAGCAGGCGCTCCAGTTGCACCAGGCGCTCCAGCCCCAGCCGCTCCGCGAGCCCGGCCCGGGGCAGGCGCAGCAGATCGCCGATGCGCATCAGTCCCATGCGGTGCAGGTCGCCCAGTTCCCGAACGGGGAAGCCGAGTGCCGTCAGCGGCAGCCGCATCAGCAGGCGACGCAGTGCATCCCGGTCGGAGACGACGGCCCTGTCGGATGCCCCGCCCTCTTCCGCACCCCCTGCCGCGCACAAGTGCGCCCCCAACCCTGCAGCGGCCAGCACCAATGCGGCGGACGGTGTTGGTGCGAGCACGCAGTGCGCTCGCCAGCCGAGGTTCCGGACACCGTCGAGCACCCGCTCGCGCAGTGCAGTGCCGCCACCGAAGAGCTTCAGGCTGCGCCTCGCCTCCAGCACCAGTGCCGCCGGCGGCTCCAGGCTGACCTGGTCGCTGAAGGCCAGGGCCCAGGCGGCCAGCCGGCGCAATGCCGCCCGTTCCGACTTGGGCTTGCGTGGCAGGATGCGCAAGCCCGCCACCAGGGCGCGGGCGGCGCCCTCCGGCAGGCCGGGGGTGAGACCGAGGGCCGCCGCGGTGGCGTTGCAGGCGATGATGTGACCTCGGCAGGCCGCTCGGCGTCGCCCGCGGCCCGTCGTGGCCGCGCCAGAGGTCGGCGCGGGTGGCGAGGAGCTGATCGAGTTGCATGGATACCCCGTTGAATAGGCGGGCCGTTATAGTCTGCCGGTACGCAGCGCACCGCCCGCCGCCCCCTGCCCCGACCCCAGCCCCAGTCTGAGCACGCCGACCGCGAGCCCCTCGATGCTCAGGCTCTGCTCGCGCAGATCCACGAGGATGGGCGAGAAGTCCGGGTTCTCCGGTAGCAGCTGCACCCGCCAGCGCCAGTTGACCTGGCGGCGGAAACGCTTGACGGTCACCTCGTCATCCACCCGTGCGACGACGATCTGCCCGTCCTGCGCCTCCGGCGTGCGATGCACGGCCAGCAGGTCTCCGTCCAGGATGCCCGCGTCGCGCATGCTGTAGCCGCGCACCCGCAGCAGATAGTCTGCGCTCGGACGAAACAGGTTCGGGTCCAGCTGGTGATGCTCCTCGATATGTTCGGCGGCGAGGATCGGGCTGCCCGCCGCGACCCGTCCCACCACCGGCAACCGCGGTTCGTCGTCCGCCGGTGCCAGGAGCCGGATACCACGCGAGGCCCCCTGCTGCAGCTCGATGACGCCATGCCGCTCCAGCGCCTTGAGGTGATCCACCGCCGCGGTGACGGAGCGAAACCCGAACGCCTGCGCGATCTCCGCCCGCGTCGGCGGAAAGCCCGTTTCACGCACATGCCGGCGGATCAGGTCCAGGATCTGCTGCTGGCGGCGGGTGAGTTGGTCGGACATCGGGATGTGGCTCAGGCGTGATCGGGAGCCGGCCCCCCGAACGTCGATAACTGTTATTTTAGACAGTTCTCAGGTGTGCGCAAGGCCAGCCGGCCCGCGCGGGGCGAGCGGCATTCGGCGTGCCGTCACGAGCACCGCCATCGGTCAACGGATACCTGGATGATCTCCCGGGTAGGCGCCCCGGTCTGCATCAGCGTGATGATTCGGACAGGGTCGCGGATATGGTCCGGTTGTTCGAGAGTCTGACCCGCTCGCGATAACTGCTATGCCCCGGTTTGCGGACCTCGACGTCATACTCGCCGGCCGGCAGAACGACGTCGAGCTTGGTGGAGCCGTAGGCAACGCCGTTGATGAAGACCTCGTCGTAGTAGACATTCGAGCGAACCGTCAGCCGGTACTGCGCGTCCGCCGCCGCTGCGGTTTGGACCTCTGCTGCAGGCTCCGGGGCCTCCTCGAACTCCGCCGGCTGCGGAAGATCCGGCTCAGGTGTTTGGGCCACGGCGGCTTGCGTGACTTGTCCGCTGCACTGATCCTCATTCAGACCCAGGAGTTTGCACGCCTGCGCCCGGCTGGTCTGGTTGCTCAAACGCGCGGTCAGCTCGACGAAGTAGTCCCCCTGACCTCGAAAACCGCTGTTCTGGACCTCGCTGTCGATCAGGGTTGGCGCGATCCCGGCGTCGCCACCGCGGGCCACGACATCGGCTTCGGTGACCGCCGCGAGGATCTGCCCTGCGAAGCGCTCGCGGGCGAGTTGCCGCACGGCGTCCTCGCCCCTTTCGATACAAGCGCCGATGGTCTCGTCCCGTCGACAGGTGACGCTATCACTCAGCGTGATCTCAGCGACCACGTTCAGCTCGTCGTGCAGACGGTTCGCACGCGCCTGCGCCAAGCCGGCTGCCAGCGAGGCGATTGCGTCGCCGCCGACTCGGACGGCCGCTTGGATCTCTGCAACACGCCCTTCGCTATCACTGCTCTGCTGCGCCTTTGCGGTCAAGGCTTCGCGATGCGCGGCCGCGGCATCGAACGCTTCCCGATAGGCCTGCTGCGCGTCGGAGAGGTCCGAGGTCGGATCGGCGACGACCCGCTCGAAGGCCTGCCGCAGCGCCGCCAGGGTCTCTGCCCGACGATTCTCGATTCCGTCGGACTTCGCTCGTAGCTGCTCGAGTTCCGCCGCCTGGCGTTCGGCTGCGGCCGTCTGCGATTCGAGACGCTGCTCGAGTCGGCTGATCTCGGTGCGCTTGGCCTCGATCTCGGCCTGCAACCCGTCGATGTCCGTGGCCGACCAGGAGGGTGCAGCCAAGAGCGCGCCCAGTGCCGGCAAGCAAATCGAAAGAAGCGGATGATGTCTGTTCATTGAACCTCAGGCCCTGGCCGCCGTCCCGAAATCGCCGATGCAGCATCGATAGGGATGCCTGCCGGCAGAGTGGCGCAGATCCCGTGCGCCGTTCCCATGTCGCGAACATGATCGAGACGCTGCACTATAGCGAAGGGCGTGGCCGCGCCACCAGCTGCTCTCACCGCACCAAATCGAACCGAAGCATGATCCTGGACCCCAAATCGAAGGCGGCGAGTGCTCGGAAGCGCAAGCTGAGACGGGGACCGCGCGGAGCTGCATGCGAGGGCGCTGCAACGCGCCGGTGCGATTGCGACAGCAGCCGCTAGCCTGTGCGGCATCGAGGCCGAGAGCGACCCGGGTGAGACCAGCGCCGACGGCGAGGTTCTGCGCCAAGCGTTCTCCGAGTATGATCTGCGCGGAGCGCCAAGTCGGTCAGGTATTTCGAGTGTTTGGTCTGACCCTTTGAAACATACACAGACTGCGGCACTTGCCAGCCAAGAGGACCCTTCGTGAACCACCCCGTTCAAGACACCTGCCGCGGACTTCGTTCTCGGTCCTGGCGACGCGCCATCGTCGCGCCGGTCGTCATCGCTCTTCTTGCGCTGCCGGCCGTCGGTGCCTACGCCAATCACTTAGATGTGAGCCGGATGAACATGACCTTTTCAACGGACGTGCAAGGGCCGACCGCGGGTACGGCGCGACCGGATGCCTTTTACGGCCTACCGATCTTCGGCACCGACATCCTGGCCCGACAACTGCCGGGTCCGCATGGTCCGAACCCGCCGGGCCCGCCACCCAACCCCGGCATCTTCATCATGAATCCGGCCGGTGACGGAGTGACTGGCCTCGATATCCAAGGCGCCTCCAGCGCAGGACTGGATGATTTCAACGGGTGGGGGGAGCTGGATGCACTGTCCTATGGCCGCGATCCACTGGACGCGCCGGTGCCCTCCGACGGCTGGTACTACGCCTTCTCCGTCGACGAATTCGCCATCGGCCAGCCCGGAACCGACGTTCGCCGGGAGGGGGCCCTCGGCGCCAAGGAGGCATCGGCGGATACCTTCATCACACGCAAACCCGCACTACCCGCGCCCCTAGCAACTGGCACCAATGCCTACTTCACCGATGGCAACAATGCGGCACCTGGCGGCGTGCCGGGCGTCGGACTGATAGAGCCCAACCAGCCCACTGTCGGCACCGGAAGTTCCCCAAAGCCAATCGACCCCGGCGATAACCTGGACGCCGTGGACTTCGACAAGGGGCGCGCAAACCGTAAGGGCCCGGTCTACTTCTCGCTCGATTCGGCCTTTTCCGACCCGCTAGAGGTTCCCGGTTCTGCTGGTGGTGGAACAATGCCCAACTACGGCACCGCGGCCGCGAACGGCTTCGTCGGTGGCGACGTGCTGGTCGGTGTCCCCGACATCATTCCGACAGGCGGCGCGATCTCCTTGTATGCGGACGCGGCACTGCTGGGCCTGGATCTGGTCAACGGCGCCGACTCCGACGATCTCGATGCCCTGAAGCTGCACGAGAATGGCATCGATGGCTACCAGCCGTCCCAGGTGCCCTTCGATTGGCTCTTCGGCGACACCGATATGCTGCTCTTCTCGGTGCGTCGCGGCTCGGCTCTGATCGGCCTGCTGGACAGCATCTTCGGCCGCCCGATCGAGGAGGGCGATGTGCTGACGACCCCTTGCGCTCCAGGCTCGTCCATCATCGGGACCAACATCACCTGCTTCGGCGCGGACCCTAACGCGAACAAGGTACTCCCTGGCATCTTCACCGCCGCGGAGCAGCTTGGACTTGCAACGGTCCGTTCCGGCGTCTACGCGAGCTATGGTGTCATCAACCCGGCATACGGAGAGGATCGGTGGGCGGATGATCTGGACGCGCTGGACCAGGTCATCCCATTGCCGGGAACCCTCGCGTTGCTGGCGTTCGGCCTTGGCGGTGCCTTGGTCGTCAGACGTCGGACCGCCCCGACGGGGCACCGGCCTTGCGCGTGATTGCGAGCGGCAAGGAAGCCGCGCGGCCCGCTGCTCCAGGTCGCACATCCAGTTCCGCACCGCGAGTGGGCGGGCACCTAGCCCAGGTTGCACTGTTGGCCATGGTGGTATCGACGGCCGCCATTGGCGGCGACACGGAAGGTCGCTTCGCCATCAAGGGCTACGGGCTACGCACCTGTTCAGAGTTCCTGCAAGCGCGGCAGGCACGGTCGCCGGAGTACCTCCGCTTCGGCGGCTGGTTGAACGGCTATCTGACGGCCTCCAACCGCTACGAGTCCCGGACCTTCGACCTCGCCTCCTGGCAAGACACGCCGATCATGGCCTCCTGGCTCGCCGAGTACTGTGACGGGCATGACCAATTGCCTTTCATGGAGGCCGTCGGTGCCCTGGTGAACCGGCTGGGGGAGGACCGTTTGCAGGACTTCTCCAGGCCGGTCGAACTGCCGCAGCCCATGTCCAGCGTGCTCTATGAGGCGACCTTGCGTCGTGCCCAAGCGCGTCTCGTCGAGCTCGGTTATCTCGAGGGGGCGATCTCGGGAGAGTTCGACCCCGAGACGAACGCGGCGCTCCAAGCCTATCAGCGGGCCGAGGATCTCAAGCCGACCGGGCTACCGGACCAATCCACCTTGGCGAAACTCCTGCAGCCGGCAGCGGCAGTCGGCCATGGCGGAATCCGCTGAGGCCGGATCACGGGGCGCTGGTCTTAGGAGGACGAAGACACGGCATCTCCCATCGCCTAGACTTCCGAGCAAATCACCGGATAGGAGTTTGTGAGATGCGTTTGTTCGGAGTCGTCGCCTGCGTTGCCCTGACAATCACGGTGCTCTTCGGGTGTGGCTCGGAGTCGGCGCCGCCCGATGTCGATCCGGCCCTGGGTCGTAGCTGCTTCGAGGCCCATCAGGCCGCCCTTCCGCCCGGTAGTCAGTACGAGGGCATTGCGGACGCATCCGAGGTCCGCATCACCATTCGTTCGATGACGGGCGCCGCGGTCGAGACCTTTGCGTGCGCGCTGGCGCCGGACGGGACGCTCACCGCGATCCGGGAGTGAGTTGCCCCAGGGAGAGCTTGCGTTCGGCTCCACGCGGAGTCGCCGTCGAGCGCACCGGGGATCAGGTCGGGTCGACGGCGCCCTGGGCGATCATGCGCAAGCCGTTGATGCCGGGGATGAAGAAGTAGTCACCGCCTCGGGTGGTGACGAAGTTGGGCATGTCGGCACAGATGAAGGGCGGGTTGCCCGAGTCCGGGTCCGCCGCGACGACGTGCCGCACGCTGGGGTCGTGGTTGCCGATGAGCGGGCAGGTGTCGTTGCCGACGTCGAAGTCGAGCCCGTACTGCATCCACTGCTGCTGGATGAACTCGAATTGCCGGTTCAGGCTGGCGCAGATGGCGATGAAGATGACACCGTGCTCGCCGTCGTCGCTGGGCCGCTCCGGGTCCGACGTGCCATAGGGCAGCCCACGGCGGAGGATGCGGCGGCGCTTGTTCAGCGAAGACCCGGTGCGCGCCGACGGATCGTCGCCGCGCAGCATCGGATCGAGCATATCGCGGGTGTTCGCGCGGCGCAGATGGGCCCCGTAGGGGCACTTGGTGCCGTCCTTGTCGTCGCCGAAGCCGAAGCCGGACAGCATCTCGTCGAAGTCGTCCTTGCGCGCCTGCTCCTGCGCGGTGCGCTCCTGTTGCGGCTTGAGGGCGATGGCCGGGATGTCCTGCCAATGTGCCTGCTCGGCACGCCAGTCGGCATAGGTCGGCGCGACGATGAGCGGAATGCCGTCGCTCCAGCGCCCGACCACTTTGGCCTTCAGGGTCTCCAGCGCGGCGCCCTCATCCAGTCCCCAGACGCGCGCGAACAGCCGCGCCCGCTCGGCCATGTAGGCGTGAAAGCTGGCGACGTTCTGGTGCAGCTTGCGGTAGACCATGAAGCTGCCATTGCGGGTCAGTTCCCAGGGCGGCGCGGTGGGCGGCAGTTCCTGCGATTCATCGGCGTGGCCGAGCAGGAACTCACCCGTCGCCAGCGGCACCCAGCGCTGCTCCTTGCCGGGTGTCAGCTTGCCGCGGCCCTTGACCCGGCGTGCCTCGACGTCCGGCTCGTAGCGGCCGTCGAACACCGGGTCGCCGATGCCGTCGGTGAAGCCGAAATGCTCCTTGGGTGTCGGTACGAGTCTGCCGTCCGGCCCGGCGGCGAAGATCGCCGACGCGGGCTGATGATCCAGCCCGTCGGCGTCATTGCCGTCGAGCAGGGTCACGCCGGGGTGGGCATCGATGTCCCCGAGCAGCCGGGCGTGGGCATGGTCCATCAGCGATGCGTCGCGGGCGTTGATGGAGAGGCAGATGTGCACGTGGCCCAGGGCCCGGGTCGGGTCGGCTGCCGCCTGCGGCTGAATCTGGGTCTGGGACTCGCCCGGCTGATCGCCGACGCGTCGCTGAGCGTTCGTGCGCCAGATCGGGTCCCAATGCTCCGGCGCGTTGTGGCCCTCGTCGCCGAGGATATAGGCCCGCCCCGGCATGCCTTCGATGAACTCGGGCGGCATTCGCGCCAGTACCGAGGTCGGCAACCCGAGGGCGAGCAGACCGAAGAAGGTGAAGGCGATGTTCAGCGTGGTATCGGGGGCGTCCACGGTCTCCGGCGCCGAGTCGTTCGGCCCCTGCTTCCACCGCACTGCGGTGGTCATGCGCCCGCGCACCCGGTCGACGAAGGCGCGACCGTCGGCGCCCTGCCCCGGTTCAACGCACAGGAAGTAGTAGCGAGCCAGCGGAAAGCCGAAGCGCCCGTAAGCGCGGACGATGTTGCCCTGGATGTCGGCGAGATCGAGATGCGTTGCGCTCATGGTCGTCACCGCGAGGAGATGACGCCGGGCGGCTGTGTCGGGCCGTCGACGTCCATGGGTTTGTGGCTGTCGATGAATCCCCGGAAGGCCGCGTATAGGGCCTCGTCGTCGACACCCTGCTGGGCCACGGCGAAGTCTACGAAGTGCTGTTGCAGGTACAGCGCCTTCAGCACCGAGGGCAGGTCGGAGTTCGGCGCCGTCGGCAGCGGCGCCTGCGCCTTGGCGACGAACAGGTGATAAAGACCAACGCCCATCAGCCCCGTGAGGGCGAGCGCCCAGAGGCTGACCCAGATCCAATCGCCGTCGCCGGCGCCGAACAGGTGCAGCACGAAGCCGACCGCCGCCACCAGCGCGACCAGGATCGGCGGCAACAGCACCGGCAGGAGCTTCATGTTCTGCGCCGGCAGACCGTCGGCCCAATAGTCGTTGAAGGGCATGGTGGTCTCGACCTGGCAATCCTTGATGTAGCGGAAGAAGCTCTCCTCGTCCCGCACCCGCTCGTCGAAGGCGTGGCAGTGGGTCAGCACGGCCGAAAGCTCCGCGCGCATGGTCCGCCAGAGCCTGCCGGTGTAGCGGCGCAGCGCCGCGTCCTTGCCGGAGTCGGCGTCCAGGTCGGCGCCGAAGAAGAGGTAGGAGCGTTTGAGGCGGTCGACGGGCTGCGGCGTCAGCGGATTCTCGCCACGGAGCCGCGCCCAAAGGGCATTGGTGGGCACCCGGCCGTTGTAGACCGTGTCGTCGATGACGACGAAGCGCGCCAGATGATTGAGGGTGTTACGAGCGAAGGGGCTGTTCAGCGGCGCGTTTCGGGTCACGCGGTCCTGCCGAGCAGTGGGTAACAGCGACAGCTCCTCGCGCAGCAGGTCCACGTGGGAGCGCCAGGCACCCTCGGCGTTCTGCGCCGCGTCGGTGCGGATCGGCATCAGCACGGACAGAAAGTAGTGACCGCCATCGAAATTGGGCATGTCTCACCTCGTCGGTATGCTGGCCTGGCCGCGGCAAGCCCTGCCGCTAGGCGCCGTCGATTGCTCTTTCCAGTGCTGCCACGCCCGAGTCCTGCTAACAACGCCAACCGCTGTCTGCGTCCGCATCTTGCTCGTTGTCGTTGTCGAGTACTCGTCCCGACTTCTGCGATGCTGGCGATTGCGGTTTCGATTTCGACAACGAGCCGAGCCTGTTTGTCGTCCTTCGCCGCCGTTGTATGAGGACTCTTTCTTCCTCAGTGGCTGGCTTAGCCCCAGCGGGCCTCGACCAGCGGCACCAGGTTCCGCTCGGCGTCGAAGGTCGCGTTGCTCGCCACAGGCGCAAGCCCGGGTGAACCCAGGCTGGTCTGCACCTTCGCCAGCGCCTTGCGATACTCCACCGCGAACTCTTCGGGCGCCGTGGAGGCGTGCCGGGACTCGAGCTCTCGCAGCACCGCCATGACCCGCAACGCCGACTTGATGTCGCGCTGCGCCGAGCCGGGCGTGGCGTTGTAGTAGTACTGGGTGTCCAGCTGGTTGTGGACGATGTAGGACTTGAAGGGCGTCAGCGGGATCGACTGCGGGTACTTGACGCTCGAGTACCAGAAGAGGTCCAACCCGCTCGGGATACCGTCGGCGAAGGCGTCGATGTACTGATCCCAGGTGCCGTTGAAGTTGGAGCAGAAGAACATGTAGTCGTGCTCCAGCTGCTCCGGGGCCTGGCCGAGAGTCGGCCACTGGTCTCGCTTGATGATGAACCAGCGCGCGAAGTGGATCAGCGACAGCCCGAGCAGGCCGGCGAGGGTCTTCGGCAGAAGCCGCGCGACCATGAAGATGAGGCGATTGATCCAGGTCCGGGACGGCGGCATCGGCGTGATGACGTTCATCCCGTAGGCCTTACCGGCGAGATTCGACATGGGTGTCTCCTCTGAAGGGGCTGCCGGAATCGGATGCGCACACATCATGCGCCGATCAAAAGTCCATGACAACCATCAATCCGCCGCCATCGGCCAATCGGCCGAAGCTGTCCGGCGACAGCTGTTGAATGCCTTGTCGGACCGGGAGGTCATTCGGGCGGTCATAGGGCGCTCTCCTTCCCGCGTCCCGCTGTCCCCGACCCCATCACGCTCGACCAACGGCAGGCTTCCATGCAGCGGCAACCCGCGACCTATACTGCAAGTGACACATCACCCACCAACGGTGGCGCGGGCGCTGGCGAACGGGCCGGTCGCGACGCCACCGGGAGGTCGTCGTGGAGGTCCGCACAACCCATGGGCACAGCCCGTCACGGCCACTCGGTCTGGCGGCCATGGCGGCGATGACGAAACTGAAGACCGCCGGCACCCCTCGACCCGCCGATACCGTGGCGCCGATCGACGCGGCCACCGCCCGCACGCTCCCGCACCTGTTCCATCTCCGTGTCACCCGGAGTCCGGACGCACCGGCCTACCGCCAGTTCGAGTCCGGCGTGTGGCGGCACTACCGCTGGCGCGACATGGCAGCCTTGGTGGCGCGGTGGCGCGCTGCCCTGTCCGCAGAGGGGCTGGCACCCGGCGACCGCGTGGCAGTGAGCCTGCCGAACGGGGTCGACTGGATCTGCTTCGACCAGGCGGCCCTGTCGCTCGGCCTTGTGACCGTCCCGCTCTATACCACCGACAGCCCCGGCAACCTGGCCCATATCCTCACCGACTCCAATACGCGGCTGGTGCTGCTGGACAGCGAGCTGCAGTGGGACGGGCTGCGGACCCATGTCGGCGGGCTGCCTGACTTGCGGCGGGTGCTGTGCCGACAGATCGGCGGCACCGGCGGCGACCCCCGACTGCGTGCCCTGCCCGACTGGCTCTCGACCCTAACCGCGGTGGCGGACACGGCGAGCTGGACCGATCATCCACAGGAACCGGACGCCCTGGCCACCCTCATCTATACCTCGGGCACCACCGGTATGCCCAAGGGCGTGATGCTGTCGCACGGGAATCTCCTCGGCAATGCGGACGCCGTCATCCGGCGCATCCCGCCTCTGCAGACGGATGTGTTCCTGTCCTTCCTGCCGCTGGCCCATGCCTTTGAACGTACAGTCGGCTACTACCTGCCGATGATGATCGGCTGCAGCGTGGCCTACGCGCGCTCGATCGAACAACTGCGGGAGGACCTGCTCCAGGTTCGCCCGACGGTCTTGCTGTCGGTGCCGCGGGTGTACGACAAGATCTACCTCGCCATCCAGGAGAAGCTCGGCGCCACAGGCATGAAGCGGCGGCTGTTCGAGGCGACGGTGCGCCTTGGTTTGCGGCGCCTGGAAGCGGCCCAGGGTCGAGGGTCGCCGCCGGGGCCCCTGGACCGGCTGCGCTGGGCGGCGTTGGACCATCTGGTGGCCCGCAAGGTGCGCGGCCGGCTCGGCGGGCGCCTGCGTGTGGCCGTGAGTGGCGGCGCCCCGCTGTCGCCGACGGTCGGGCAGTTCTTCGCGGGCCTCGGGCTGCCGCTGACCGAGGGCTACGGACTCACCGAGGCGGCGCCGACGGTCACCGGCATTCCGCCCGCGGGCTTCCGGCCGGGCTGGGTGGGACCGCCGCTGCCAGGCGTGGAGGTACGACTCGGGCCGCGGGACGAGCTCCTGGTCCGCGGCCCGAACGTCGGCGCGGGCTACTGGCGGCAACCGGAGGCGACGGCGCAGGCCATCGACACGGACGGCTGGCTGCACACCGGCGACATCGGCGAGATCGCCGTCGACGGCCAGATCGGCATCCGTGGCCGCCTCAAGGAGATCATCGTCACCTCGACGGGCGAGAACATCCCACCGACGGACATGGAGTCCGCGCTCACCATGGACCCGCTGTTCGACCAGGCGATGGTCATCGGCGAAGGGCGACAGTTCCTCGCCGCCATCCTGGTCCTGGGTGAGGGACCCTGGCAACGGCTCGCCACCGATCTCGGCCTCGACCCCCATGACCCGGCGTCGCTGATGGACTCGCGCACCCTCGTGGCTGCTCGGGCCAGGGTGGATGCCAGACTCGCCGGCTTCCCGGGCTACGCACAGGTGCGGGCGGTCCACCTGACGCGCGAGCCCTGGACCATCGGCAACGGCCTGATCACGCCGACCATGAAGCTGAAGCGCCCGGAGGTCATGGACCGCTTCGCGACGACCATCGACGCGATGTACGGCCCCTCGGCCCCGGGTGGCAACAGGTAGGCCGGCTGATGCCAGAACCTCGCACCGATGGGCACGAACCCCCTGACGGCAGCACGCCGCCGTTGCCGGCGGACGTCGAAACCCGGGTCCTGCGGATCGCGCAACAACTGGCGCGGGAGTCCGGCCTCGCGCCCGACACTCGAGACCACGGCCCCGAGGACATCGGCCCTGTCGGTCTGAGCCTGGACACCCGGCTGGAAGCCGACCTCGGGCTCGACAGCCTGGGCCGCGCCGAGCTCATCGACCGCATCGAGCGCGAACTCGGGCACCGCCTGCCGGACGAGGCCCTGCTGGCACCAACGCCAAGGGACCTGCTGGAGCTGCTGCGTCCCACGGCAGCCGAGCGGCGCCAGGCGCAGATACCAACCTCCTCCTCGAGCCCGGCGCCCGTGAGCACATCACGGGCCGCGCCCGACAGGATCCAAACCCTGCCGGAACTGCTCGACTGGCACACCCGGCGCGCGCCGGACGCGGTGCACATCCTGCTCTACGAGGACGGCCCGGACCCGCGCCCCATCACCCACGCCGAGCTCTGGGAGGCCGCCGCGCGCATCGCCGCCGGGCTGCGGACCCATGGCGTGGAGCCGGGTCGCACCGTGGCGCTCATGCTGCCGACGGGCATGGACTACTTCGCGAGCTTCTTCGGCGTCCTGCTGGCCGGCGGCATCCCGGTGCCCATCTACCCACCGGCACGCCCGGAGCAGCTCGAGGACCACCTGCGCCGGCACGCGGGCATCCTGGACAACGCCGGGGCCATGCTGTTGATCACCGTGCCCGAGGCGCTCTTGGTCGCCCGTCTCTTGCGGGCCTGGGTCCCCTCGCTGCGGGGTATTCTGGGTCCGGCCGATCTCGCGAAGGCCGACCCGCTTCGCGCGGTTGCCTGGCCCGGCGCCGACGATATCGCCTTCCTGCAATACACCTCCGGCAGCACCGGCCAGCCGAAGGGCGTGATGCTGAGCCACGGGGATCTTCTCGCCAACATCCGCGCCATGGGCAAGGCCGTCGCCGTGCGTCCCGACGACGTCTTCGTCAGCTGGCTGCCGCTCTATCACGACATGGGCCTGATCGGCGCCTGGCTCGGCAGCCTCTACTTCGGCGTGCCGCTGGTGTCGATGTCGCCGCTCGCCTTCCTGGTGCGGCCGCGACGCTGGCTGGAGGCGATCCATCGCCACCGCGGCACCCTGTCGGCGGCACCCAACTTCGGCTACGAGCTGTGCCTGAAGCGCCTGCGCGATGCCGATCTCGACGCGCTCGACCTCAGCTGCTGGCGTCGCGCCCTGAACGGCGCCGAGCCGGTGAGCGTCGACACCCTGCGCCGATTCGCCGAACGCTTCGAGCGCTGCGGCCTTCCGCCGCAGGCCCTGGCCCCGGTCTACGGCCTGGCCGAGGCCGCCGTCGGCCTCAGCTTTCCGCCGCCGGATCGAGGACCGGTGCTGGACTGCATCGACCGCGAGCGCCTGGCCACCGCCGGCAGCGCGCTGCCTCTGGCCTGCGACGACCCGGCCGCCGTCGGAGTGGTGGGCTGCGGGCGGCCCCTAGCCGGTTACCAGGTGCGCATCGTCGACGGCAAAGGACGTCCCCTGCCGGAGCGTCGGGAGGGCCTGATCCGGTTCCAGGGTCCATCCGCCACCCGCGGCTACTACCGCAACCCGACGGCCACGGCCAGGCTGATCCAAGACATCGGCGGCGAGCGCTGGCACGACACCGGCGACCGCGGCTACCTCGCCGACGGCGAGCTGTACCTGACGGGTCGGGTCAAGGACATGATCATCCGCGGCGGACGCAACCTCTACCCCTACGAACTGGAACAGGCCATCGGCGAACTACCCGGCATCCGCAGAGGCTGCGTCGTGGCCTTCGCCGCACCGGACCCGCGGCACGGCAGCGAGCGGCTGGTGCTGGTTGCCGAGACGCGGGAGCGGAATCCGTCCCAACGTGCGGCTCTGGAGCAACAGGTACGCGAACGCGCGACCGCGGTGCTCGGGCTGCCGCCGGAGGAGATCCTGCTCGCCCCGCCGCGCGCCATCCCGAAGACCTCCAGCGGCAAGCTCCGCCGGGGCAGCACCCGAGACCGCTGGCTCGCCGGCAAACTCACGGCCGCTGTGCCGAGGCCCGTCTGGCAGTTGCTGCGCCTTGGCATCGCGGGGCTCGGCGGCATGGCATCGAGGTTCCTTGGATTGCTGCCGGCGAGGCTCTATTCGGGCTACGCCTGGCTGCTGTTCGCGCTGCTGGCCCCATCGGTCTGGCTAGGCATGGTGACGGCGCCGACGCTTGCGACCCGATGGTGGTTCGCCCGCACCGGCGTTGGACTGCTGCGCCGACTCGCCCTGGTGCCGCTGCAGGTCCAGGGTCGAGAGCACCTGCCGCCGTCCGGCCACCCCTTCGTGCTCGTCTGCAACCACCAGAGCTATCTGGACGTCGGCCTGCTTATTCAGGCCCTCGACCCCGTTCGGCGGCCCGTCGTCTTCGTCGCCGCAGGCCGCCTGCGCAGCAACCCCCTGATCCGCTGGCCCATGCAACGGCTCGACAGCCTGTTCGTAGACCGTGTCGACCTGCTGCGCGGCCCCGCGGAAATGCGCCGATTCCAGGCCATCCTGGACAGCGGCCGACCCCTCGGCTTCTTCCCGGAGGGCACCTTCCGCGAACAGCCCGGTCTGCTGCCCTTCCGGATGGGCGCCTTCATCGCCGCCGCGGGCACCGGCACGCCGGTGCTGCCCATGGCCATCGACGGCAGTCGCGCCCTCTACCCCGGCAACACCTTCATTCCGCACCGCGGGCCTGTCCGCCTCAGCATCGGCACGCCGCTGAAACCGCAGGGAGACGATTGGCAGGCGGCCGTTCGGTTGCGCGATGCCGCCCGTGCGTTCATCGCCGGGCACTGCGGCGAGCCGATGGCGTAGATCGTTCGCAGACCGTCAGGCGTGGTTTTCGCCACATCCAGAGGAGCACGCTGATGCATGTGTCTCAGAATGCAATTGAGATCATCGCCGGATTCGAGGGTCTGCGTCTGAATGCCTATCTGGACCCGATCGGGATTCCGACCATCGGTTACGGCACGATTCGTTATCCCTGGGGTACCAAGGTACGCATGGGTGACAGGATAACCGAAGACGAAGCCGAAGAGTTTCTGATCTATGAAGCAACGGATTTCGCGCGGGAAGTCGATGAGATCTGCGAGGGAATCGACCTGAATCAGAACCAGTTCGATGCCCTGGTCTCCTTCACGTACAACCTGGGCCCCGGCAATCTCAGGAACAGCACGCTTCTGAAGCGGCTCAAAAAACGTCGATTCGACGCCGCGGCGCAAGAATTCGAGAAGTGGAACAAGGCAACCGTCGGCGGCGTCAAAAAGGTCCTGCGCGGGCTGACCATTCGCCGACGGGCCGAGCGCGCGCTGTTCGAGCGTGCAACCGACATGGGTGATCCGCTGCCGGACGAGGTCTCCGATCAAGAAAGGGCGGTCCTGCTGCAGGGCTTCCGCGCGGCTGACCAGCACCTCATCGTTGCCAGGGACGAGAACGGTGCAGCCGTCGATATCGTCGAGCTGGCGAGCAACGACACGGATTCCCTTGGGTCATTGTTGCGCCAATACCCCAATGCGAAGCAGTTCGAGATCGCGCCGGCGGGTGAGGTCGTTCCGGAAGGCGAGCGCACCCGGTTCGTCATCCGCGAGCGCATCGTCAAGCGCCCCAAACAGGTACCCAAGCTTGACCAGGCTCTGCTGGAGCGCGGCAATAAGGACAGCGAGACCAAGAAGAACGATGTCGAGGAGATGCAAAGGCAACTGCAGCTGCTCGGCTATTACGGCGGCCCCATCGATGGCGACTTCGGTAGGGGAACAGACGATGCGGTTCGCCAATTCCAGGCCGACGTGTTCGGCCGGTCCGAGGCCGACGGAAAGGTCGGCCCGATCACCTGGGAGAAGCTCTTCGCCTCGGACGAGCCGAGGCGACCGGAGCCCGAGGGCGAACCGGCGGAGGGCCTCAACTATCTGCGTCTGACCAAGACCAACCAGCGCGACAACCACAACCTCGTCGTCCTCAAACTGGACTATTTCAAGGACGGGGTGAAACACGACAGCATCAACGTCTGTTCCGGCTCGCCGCGGCAACAGGTCTTCAAAACCGCCATGGAGAGCAGGTCCGGCAGCTTCCAACCGCTGCCGGAGGGCCGGTGGACCATCAGCGACGTGCTCTGGAGGGACGGCAAGGACAACTACACCGGCCGGGTATGGAAACCGGGTCTCGGCCCGGCCAAGATCTTGATGTGCTTCAAGGAGCCCGGCACGACAGGTCGCAGCCACATCGAGATCCATATCGACTGGAACAAGTCCGGTGGCAAGCCCGGCTCGGCCGGTTGCATATGCCCGCACGACATCGCCGGCTTCAAGACCCTAGTGAGCTGGCTGCGCGATACCGATCCCCGGAGCCTCTATGTCGACTGGGGTCTCGGTACCTGCCCGAAACCGAAGAAGCCCGAGGCGACCTCCACCGAGAAGCCTTGTCGATGGTAGGCGGACAGTCTCCTCGAATCAGACCAGCGCAACGGCCAGGGACGGCCTCCAAACACCTTCCAGCATGCCGAACATCCTCCTTGTCGCCCTGCTGCTCATCGCCGGTGGTCTCGTCTCCGACAGGGCCTTCGCGGACGACTGCAAGCGCGTTGTCATCACTGCGGAGGATGGTTACAGCAATGTCCGCTCTGCACCTCGGGTGGCCAACGACAACCTGGTCGCCGCGTTTCCATCCGGCATCACTGTTGAACCCGGTGACGATAGGGCCGCCAAGGGCACCCGGCCATCCTCCTGGACCCAAGTCCGCTCTCCGGCCGCGGGCTGGGTCCACAACTCTCAGATCACGAGGCTTGACTGCGACGCGCCCTCGGGCGTCGACCCGAATGCGGGCAACGATGCCATCGAACGGCTGGCACGCCAGGCGCGCGGCGGCAACCCAGCCTCGACGGCGAGCTTCCTCGCGCTGTCGCGCGGCGTCGACGGCTCGGCCGCGGAGTTCTATGCGGAAGCGCTTGGCGCTTGGGCCACGCAGAGCCCCGACACCCTGGTTGCGGCAGTCGCGAAACAGCCGTTCGCCATTCGCCGCGCCGTTCGCGACCTGATTGCCTACGCCCTCGAAGGAGAGTCGCTAGCGGCCCGCGGTCGCATCCGCGTGGAGATGGTTCGGCAAGGCGTCGAGTGGTAGGAGCGACACGGCAGTCACCCGGATGCCGGCTGAGCGGCCCTTCACGCAAGCGTCCCGAGCGACTGCCGCCGTTCCGGTTGCGGCCTGCATGTCATTGGCTTGCGCCGTCGTCCGCCCCGGTCACCAGACTCTCCCGCTTGATCGTTGCGGTGACGAGATAGATGGCAACATAGATCGCGACCAGTACAGAGATGGCGGCGAGCAGACTGAATCCTGTCGCAGGGTTGAGGAGCACGAACAGAACAAGGAGGAGGCCGATGTACTCCAGGATCGGCGGTTTGCCGCCACGAGGCTTGCCGTTGTATTTGACAACTGGCCAGCCGAGACGCACCGCGAACCAGGCCACGAAAGCCACATAGGGGACCTCGACCACCGTTGCGATCAGATCTCGGAACAGGCGATCGGCGATATGCCGCGCAACCTCGACAGTTGTCCCGTCCTCCTTCTGGAGATGGCCGTACTTGAAGGCATAGTCGTGGATCAATGATGCTGTGAGCATCACCCCCAAAGGACGCAGGACGCCGCTGGTGAGGACGGTCACGAGCCAGGGCAGCGGGACAGATGCGCCGTCGTAGACAATGTCCTTGTCTGTCGAATCTCTGGCTGGAATCCGAAGGGTTCCGTTAAGCTCCGGCGCGTAGGCGACCCTGCCTAGGTCCAAAATCCAATCGTCGTGCAGGGTGAACTCGCGTGGCTTTGTCCAAAGCGCCAAGCGTTGGAAAAGATTCAGGTTCTTCTTCGCCCTGATGGACTGCAATCGTACCGGAGGAATGTCATCGAACGCGACGTCAATAGGACCGGTATACTGCTCTTGTCGGTCTTGCATTGCTTCTCTCCGATTGTCCTTGGCGTTATCGGGTGGTTCTCGGGTCGTGCAAAGTCAGAGTGTTATCCGCCGTGTGTTGGCGAGAGGGAGGCGTGATTGGCTACCCGCTCGTGCAGCGAGCACTCGAGCAGCCGTCGTGCGGCCCGGGCAGCGCCTTTGAGCTTAGCAGGAGAATGGTTGTTTCGCCCGGCGCGTCGTCACCGGCAAGATGTCGCTCGTCAAGCCGATTTGCTCGCCGCGCCGCATCCCATCGACTGCAGATCAGGCGGTGATTGGTCGGCATCTGTCGTGGCTGACGCGCCTAGCCCGGATCGGCATCGGTGCACGCGTGTCTGTCGGTGGTTGCCCCCCCGCGGAATGCCCATAGGCCATTTCGCGGTCAAAGAACAGCATGCTCGTTGGATCGAATCCATCAGAAGCACCAGCATCGGCTCGTGCGGCAGTGGCGCGAAACATGTGCCGAACCTAGGTGCGAACAAAGGCCAGCGCGATCCTCACGTCGCCTGGCAGCAGGACACCATAGAGGCCGAGGTACAGAGGCAGGGTCATCCCGGGCGCAATCACTCCGGCGACCGCCGCGAACGGAGCACAGATCCGGCACCCTGCTTTCCATGTCGCCGCACGCACCCTGAAGATCCTCATACGGCGTGCGCGCGTCGGCCTCCTCGGCGCTCAGGGAGCTGATCAGGTAGCGCGGGTCGACCCCACCGACCGGATGCTCGGCGGCGACCACGAACGGACGCATCATGGCCGCGACGACGGGACCCGGTTCGGCGTGATCGCAGGGTCTGGCCCCGAAGCGGCGCCGCGTTCTTGCCTCGACAGGGTCCACACCTATGAATTCAAAGTCACTGTTTCGATTCCTTGAAGCCGCGACCGCCAAGCCGGCCCCGTTCTCGAAGTACACGGCGAGTGAGCTTTGGACAGATGAGCACAGGTCGGCGCGGATGCTGACATATCATCTCGATAAGGAAATCGATGTTTCGTCCAGGCGCCCGCGATTCATAGACGAATCCGTCTGTTGGATGGTGGAGCGTTTCAGCCTGTCCAAGGGTAGCAGAATAGTCGATTTTGGTTGCGGCCCCGGGTTGTACACTTCTCGATTTGCTCGACTGGAAGCCGACGTCGTCGGAATCGACTTCTCTTCTCGGTCGATCGGATATGCGCGTGAATTCGCGAAAGAGAACGGCCTGGACATCGGCTATGTTGCGGCCGATTACCTTGACTTCCAGCCGGAAGGGAAGTTCGATCTCATCATCATGATAATGTGTGACTTCTGCGCGCTTTCTCCTGCACAGCGTGCTGCAATGCTGTCTCGATTCGAGCGGCTGTTGTCTGTTGGTGGGCATATCGTACTCGACGCGTATTCCATGAACGCGTTTGCGAATAAGAACGCGGGGTGCTTCTACGAGAAGAATCAGCTAGACGGCTTCTGGTCGGAAAAAACCTACTACGCGTTCGTATCGAGCTTCAAATACGAAGCGGAAAGAGTCAGCCTCGACAAGTACACGATCATCGAAGAAAGCCGGCAGAGAGAAGTCTACAACTGGCTTCAGTACTTCACGCCTGAAGCGCTGAAGCAAGAAGCTCTATCCGCTGGGCTGAATATCGCGGAGCTTTATTGCGATGTTGCGGGCAATCCCTATGATGCTGATGCAGCGGAGTTTGCCGTCGTCATGAACAGGCGCGATTGACCGTTGTCGCATTGTTGCCCTCGCGAGCAACCTCATTCCGATCGGCGCCGAATCCAACAATCGCATATCAGGCGATCGGAATCGCCTGGCGCATGCCCTTGGTCTTCGCTTGCACACGCGCGAATCCTCACCCACATCGGCGCGGCACCGTAGTCGTCTGCTGCAGCGTCCCTCCGTGGCCCGACCGTTTGGGAGGGGCGTGTGAGCCGGCGTCGAACGGGCCGCGCTGCGCGGTCCGCCTCCCCGTTCGTGACCGCCCGTGCTCCGGCCGGATGCGATTCCAACGTGCGTATGACGCGAGTCAGTCCGCGCGCATGCTCGTCTCGGGGGTTTCTCAAAGAAGCGGTTCATCGCCCGGGCGGAGATCGGCGGTGAGCGCCGGTCCGACACGCTCTGCGCGTCGCCCCCATCGGAGAGCGAGCGATGGCCTGCGCTGTCGGGTTGCCAGCAGGGCCGTGCCCGTTCCGCGACATCGCCGAATTCAGAGGTTTCGCGAAGGACGAGTGCACTGCGACGACGGAGGCGAGCGAGTGAGCGAATCCCGTCCCATCGACAACACCGCCGTCGATCTGGCGATGAACCGCGTGCTCGACGCCGAGCGCAGAGCGCGCGAGTCGGTGGCTGACTGCGAACGCGAGGCCGAGGCCATACTCGCCCATGCCGAAGCGCGCCGGGAGGGAGAGACATGACCCAACCGGGATTCGGCTATCTGCAGGCGAGGCTCCAGACCCGGTACGCCGAGCTTCCGACCGAGAGCGATTGGCAGCGCCTCGACGGCACGCGCAGCTTGTCGGGGTATCTGGAGGAGGCCCGCGGCGGGCTGCTCCGGACCTGGGTCAAGGGCTTCTCCGGCCAGAGCAATTGCCATGACATCGAGCGCGGCGTGCGCGGCCATTTCGCCGACGCCGCCGACGCTCTGGCGCGCTTCGCCCCCAAGCCGTGGAAGCCTGCCTACGCCTAGTGTCGATGGTTGCCTTGGCTGGGCCTGCTCGCGTATCTGTCGCGGCAGTCGACGCCGCCGCTCTGGGTCGGTCGGGACTATCGGCTCCAGCAACTCCTCGATGCCGACGGACGTCTGTCTGCAGAAGCGCTGCTCCACGCCGGTCTGCGGCCGCTGCTGGATGGGAGCGTGACGGGCTCCGGCGTTGGGCCGGCCTGGCGCAGGGGCCTGCGTGCACGCTTGCCCCGAGGAGGGCAGGATGCGGGCCTGGACGGATTGGAGGACAAGCTCGACGCGCATCAGCGCGCGTTCGTTGCTGTGCCCGCCTCTGCGCTCCCCGGCGAGACCTGGGCGCTGCGCCGAGGCTTGCGCGAGCGCTTGCGGCTGGACTTTCGTCACCATGCTCTCGAACCCCTGAACGGCTTTCTGTTTCTTGCCTTGGTCGCGCTCGATCTGGAGCGTCTACGCCAGGCCCTGCTCGACCGCGCGCTGTTCGCCGAACCGCTCGCGGCCGGCACGCGCCCCAGTCGCCCCATGCCAGGGCGCCGCAGCCGCGAATCGGGGGCGGGTTGATGTTGCGTCCGGTCGCCACCCGATGGTTCGAAGTGCTCTGTCCCCGGGGCGAGAGCGTGACGACCCTGGCCGAGCTGGCGCGTACGGGTGCGGTGCAGTTGGAACTGCGTGAGGTTGCGTCCGGTCGCGACGGCGGCCGCATCCAGACGGCAACCGACCCCCGATTCGCCCGAGGTCTGGCGAAGTACCAGGAACTGGAGGCCAGGTATCGCCGCTACTGGCAGCGCGGGCGCCTGCGCCACGCACCGCTGACCGATTCCGCGGCGGACGTCTTGCAGGTCGCCCTGGGTCGCCTGAGCGCGTGGCAACGCCATGCGGACCCGGTGATCGACAGACTGCAGGCGTGCGAGGAGGAACAGCACCGGTTGTCCTGGCTGGAGCGGATCGTCGCTCGCTTGGTGGGTGACGCCCTGGACTTCTCTCTGGTGGCGCAATCAGGGCCCGTGCTCGGCACCTTCTGCGCCATCCTGCCGGCCGACGTTGACCCGGACCTTCCGGAATGGGCCATCGCCCGGGGTGTGCCTTGGGCAGACGAGCGCTGCTAGTGGCATTGCTGGCGCTCGGACAGGTTCTGGCTGGGCTCGGGGCCCTCTGGAGCAACCGCTGGGGCCAATGGCTGCTCACCGATGCGGGTTTCCTCGCCCTCTACCTGTCGGCCATGGCGCTGCTCGCGCTGCCGGATGAGGCGCGCGGGCAGTGGCTATGGCATCTGTCTTGGATCGGGTTGTGCTGATACTTGGCCGGGTCCTTTCTGGTGGCGCGGCGACTGCTCGGCGGACTTGCCGCCGCCGGGCATCTGCTTGAGAGCGGCCTGCAACTGCTCACCAATACCCTGTCCTTCGCCCGGGTCGGCGCCTTTGCCCTGGCGCATGCGGCGCTGTCCGCGGCCGTCGTCACCATGGCCGATGCCGCGCCCTTGTGGCTGGCGGCCATCATTCTGCTGCTCGGCAACCTGGTGGTCATCGTGCTGGAGGGCTTGGTGGTGTCCATCCAGACCACGCGCCTGGTCCTGTTCGAGTTCTTCAATCGTTTTCTTCGCGGCTCCGGTCGGGTCTTCGAGCCCCTGCCTGCACCGCCCCCCCTGGTGACTCAATCGATGGGGACAGTTTCCCCGGGAGGAACCCAATGAATAGCGGCTCACAGCGTTCGATGCTGATCCCCGCGGTCTTGTTGTCGGCCGCGCTGGCCGTGGCCGTGCTGCTGTGGCATCCGGCGGCCTTGGCAAGCGAGACCCTGGAACTGAGCGAGAGATCGATCGATCCCCGGGCGCAGATGTGGGGCTTTCTCGCCGCCGCGCTCTCCACCGCCGTCGGCGCGCTCGGTGCCGGCTACGCGGTCGCCATGGTGGGTGCGGCGGCGGTCGGCGCCCTGGCAGAGAAACCGGAACTGTTCGGCCGTGTCTTGATCCTGGTGGGTCTGGCCGAGGGCATCGCGATCTACGGACTGATCGTCTCGGTGCTGATCCTGAACAAGCTCTAGCGCCGTCATGAACGCAGACGCCAAAGGCTGTGTCTTCATCGGCGATGAGCTCACCGCCGCGGGGCTGCGCCTGGCTGGCGTGGAGGTCCGGGTGTCCGTTCCGAAACACCAAGATCAGGGTAACCGGAGCGATCCGGACGATCCGGGCGACGAGGCAGCGGTCGCCCGGGTGCGCCGATGGTTCGATGAGGTTCGCGAGGCCGCCGAGTTGGTGTTGATCGACGCGCATAGCGCCGAGCTGCTGGACGCGGACGTGTTGAACGCGGCGCTGCGCGAGCAGCAACCGCGGGTGTTGGTGATCGCGGATATTCGCGGTCGCGCACGACCGCCGGATCTGAGTGCGACGCTGAAGCGACAACTGGGGCTGGCCGAATGAAGCTCGAAGCGAGAGAACAGGGCATGATGGAACTGATCGAGGCCTATCGCGCAGAGTGCTGTCGGCGCCTGATCGACAACGCCCAGGCAAAGGCCGACGCCATGCTCGCCGAGGTCTACGCCCGTCAGCGCGGCGCGCTGCATCGCCGTATCTTGGCCGAGCGTAGCCGGGCGACGGGCTTGATTCAGGCCGCCGACGCCGAGCGCGCGACCCGAGCCCGTCGCGCGGTGGAGGCGCGTGACGACGCGCTCATCGAGCTCGCCTGGCCGCGCCTGCGCCAGGCTCTGGCGCGGCGATGGCAGGATCGCGACGGCCGCTGCGGATGGATCGATGCCGCGCTGAATCGGGCGCTGCAGCGGCTGCAACGGGTGCCTTGGTGGGTGCGCTTCGCCCAGCCTTGGCCGGTGGCTGAGCGCGATCAGGTGAGGCGCCGAATCGAGCAGGCGACCGGGCAGCCTTGCGACCTGCGCGCCGATGCCGATCTGTCGGCCAGGATCCTGTTCGGCTGCGCGGGGGCGCGTCTGGATGCCAGCATCGATGGCCTGCTGCACGAGCGTGCGGCCATCGAAGCGCGTGTGCTGGCATTGTGGCATCGCCGCCCTGTGGTTGACGGCCCTGGTGCGGAAGACGTCGATGCGGACGCCGTTGCGGAGGGAGGCAAGAGATGAGCGGGAAGCGCGCTTCGGCAGACGCCCTCTGGGTGAGCGGGCCGGTGCTGAGGGCTCGTCCTCAGGGCGAGTTTCGCCTGCGCGAGGCGGTGGAAGGCAGTGGGCGGCTGTTGTCGGTTCGCCTCGGGCCCGGGCTGTTGGGTCACATCTTCGACGGTCTGCTTCGCCCCATTGGCGATGCGAGCGAGCCCTGGGTTCGCCCGGGGATGGCGAGCATCGCCGGTGGCCGCTTCGGCTTCTCGCCGCGAGCACGTCTGGGTGATCGAATCGGCCCAGGGCAACCCGTGGGAGACGTCGGTTCCGACTGCGCGATCCCGCAGCTGTGCCTGAGCCCGCCGGATCTGCCGACCGGCAAGGTGGTGGAGATCGCCGCCGCCGGCGAGGTCGATGAGGATGCCGTGGTCTGCCGACTGCGGGCCGACGACGGCGCCGAATACGAGATCGGCTTGACCCACACCTGGCCGGTACGCCTGCCGCGGCCGGTCGCGCGACGCCTGCCATCGGATGAGCCCATGCTCACCGGGCAACGCATCGTCGACTGCCTGTTCCCGATTGCCCGCGGCGGCACCGGCGCCATACCCGGCGGATTCGGTACCGGCAAGACCGTCCTGCTGGAAACGGTGGCCAAGTGGTGCGACGCCGACGTGATCGTCTATGTGGGCTGCGGCGAGCGCGGTAACGAGCTGGCCGGGCTGCTGGAGGAGTTCTCCAACCTGGAGGACCCGCGCAGCGGCCGTCGCCTGCTGGAGCGAACGGTGGTGATCGCCAACACCTCGAACATGCCGGTGTCGGCGCGCGAGGCGAGCATCTACACCGGCATTACCGTGGCCGAGTACTTCCGCGATCAGGGGCTCAACGTCACCTTGATGGCGGATTCCACCAGCCGTTGGGCGGAGGCGCTGCGGGAGGTCTCGGGGCGTCTCGGCGAGCTGCCTGGAGAGGCCGGCTATCCGGCCTATCTGTCCAGCCGCTTGGCCGATTTCTATGAGCGAGCGGCGCGGGTGCGAACCCTGTCAGGCTCGGTGGCGGCGGTCACCCTGTTCGGGGCCGTGAGCCCGCCTTCCGGGGATTTCTCGGAGCCGGTGACCAATCACACCAAGCGCTACGTCGGCTGCCTCTGGGCATTGGATGTGCGCCGTGCCCAGGCCAGGTTCTACCCGGCCATCCATCCCCTGCAATCCTACAGCGGGAGTGCGACTCACCTTGCCCGCTGGTGGCACGGCGAGGGCTGTACGCGCTGGGAAGAGCTGCGTCGACGCTTCCTCACCCTGTTGGATGAGGAGGCAAAGTTGGAGCGGATGGCGCGCATCATCGGTCGTGATGCCATGCCGGCTCGGCACCGCTTGGTGCTCGCCTGTGCGCAACTGGTCAATCAAGGCTTCCTGCGGCAATCCGCTTTCTCGGAGATCGACCGCTACGCGACGCCCCAGCGCCAGGCGGTGATGATGCGTTTGGTGGGCACCTTCATCGAGGCCGCGGAGGCGTTGCTGGAGGTTGGGATCGAGCCCGAGGCGATGGTCGCCGAGCCTATCTATCGCAAGCTGCTGCGCATGGGCGAGGAGATCCCGGAGGGCGACTGGGAGCGCTTCTCCGACCTGGAGCTGGAACTGAACGTCTGCGTGCGCCGACTGCAACGCGGCGCAGCGGGCAGAGCGTCGCCGACGGACGCCGGAGCGGCCGTCGAGAACTAGGCAAGCACCATGTACGCCAGATTGACCGGAGACGATATTACCGACCGCGTCGACGGACCGTTGCTGTTTCTGAAGCGCACCGTCGAAGTCGGACTGAATGAGGCGGTGGAGGTTGAAGACTCCGAAGGCCGCGTGCGTCTGGGTCGCATCGCCGCCCTCGACGGCGACAGCCTGACGGTGGAAATGCTGGACGAGACCGCCGGGTTGGGGTTGGCGGATACGCGAATTCGCTTTCTTGGCGAGCCGGTGCGCTTCGCTGTCGGTCCGGGGTTACTCGGGCGCGTCTTCAACGGCGTCGGTCGGCCCCTGGACGGTGGCCCTCCGCCTGCCGCCGAGCGGGCGCTGCGGGTGGACGGTCTGCCGATGAAGCCGTCCGCGCGCGGGGCGCCGAGCGAATTCCTGGAGACCGGCTTTACCGCCATCGACCTGATGAACAGCCTGGTCCGCGGGCAGAAGCTGCCGCTGTTCTCTGGCGGCGGTTTGCCGCATGAGCGCATCGCGGTGGACATCGCCTGCAATGCCCGCTTGCCGTCCTCGTCCGGCGCGCGCGGCGAGGACTTCGCCATCGTCTTCGCCGGTATCGGGATCCCGCACCAGAGCGCCGAGTTCTTCCGCAAAGAGATGGAGAAGAGCGGTGCTCTGGCGCGCACTGTCCTGTTTCTGAATCTGGCCTCGGACGCCAGCGCCCAGCGCCTGCTCACGCCGCGCTTCGCACTCACCGCCGCCGAGCACCTGGCGTTCGAGGAGGGTAAGCATGTCTTGGTCGTCCTGACCGACTTGACCAACCTATTGCGAGGCCCTGCGCGAGGTCTCCGCCAGCCGCGGCGAGGTACCGAGTCGCAAGGGCTACCCGGGCTACATGTATTCCGACCTGGCCACCCTCTACGAGCGCGCCGGTCGTATCCGCGGGCGGCAAGGATCGGTCACCCAGGTACCGATTCTCACCATGCCCAACGACGACATCACCCACCCGATTCCGGACCTCACCGGCTACATCACCGAGGGTCAAATCGTGCTCGACCGCGAGCTCAATCGTCGCGACCTGTACCCGCCCATCCAGGTGCTGCCGAGCCTGTCTCGACTCATGAAGGACGGCACCGGCGTCGGCATGACCCACGCCGACCACCCGGCACTGGCGGCGCAGCTCTATGCCGTCTACGCCCAGGCACGGCAGACCTGCATCCTTGCCAGCGTGGTCGGCGAGGAGGGGCTGTCCGCCACCGACCGCACCTATCTCGCCTTCGGCGACCGGTTCGAGCGGGAACTGGTCGCGCAGCCGGAGCGACGCGCCATGGCCCAGAGCATGGAGGCCGGTTGGCAGGCCCTGGCAGGCCTGCCGCACAGCGAGCTGACGCGCTTGAGCGACGCCCAGATCGAGCGTCAGCTCGCGCACCTGTCCGCGCGGTCGGACAGCGTCGCGATGGAGGTCTGAGCGATGTCCGGACCCGAGATCGTCCCCACCATGAGCGCCTACCTGGAGCTCAAGGCCGAGCGCGCCGGCATGCAGGAAGGCTACGGCTTCCTGGACGAGAAGCGCTTGATCCTGGCCTCGGAGATCCTCGCCGTACTGGCGGCCTACGAGCGCGCCGTGGTGGACTGGAACGAGGCCCGGACACAGGCCCTCGATGCGGTGCGCGCAGCCGTCGGTCGGCACGGGTTCGAGTCCCTGTCCGTATACCCTGCGGACGATCTCGCCAACTGTCGGGTCGCGACCAATCCCAGGCGGGTACTCGGGGTGCGTGTCGAATCCGCCCTCGACGCACCCACCGCGGCGCCGGAGTCGGCTTCGAGCGACGAGGATGCTGCCGGGCGTGCGGGGGCCCGAATCCTCCACAGCCCGGAAGCCGAGTCTTGTCGCGCCTGTTTTCGCCGCCTCGTTCCCATTGCCGCGGAACTGGCGGTGCTCACCGGCGATTTGCTGCGCTTGCGCGATGAGTACCTTCGCACGGCCCGGCGGGCACGGGCGTTGGAGGACGTGCTGCTGCCGGAGATCGACGCCGATCTGCACGCCGTCGATGCCGCACTGGAGGAACTCGAGCGCGAAGAGGCGGTGCGGGTCCGACGTGCCGGCACTCGATGGCGCTAGGTTGAATGCACCGGGCCTGATCTGCCGGTTACTGCTCAGGCCATGAGCGGCGCGTGCCTCATGTCTGCCCCAGCGACAAGCCGTCAACAGGGGTGCACGCCGGAAGCACATGCCGGGCCCGATGCTGCGCCGCAACTGCGTCTCCATCGTGGGCATGCGCTCGGCGTCCGTGGCGTGCGTGACCGTCTGACGAACCGCGCAGGCCGGATCCGGAATCCAGCGTCGGGGCGAATACGCGCGTGATGACCCCAGCAGACCCGCGCCCGGGGCGTGTTGTCGACTTGGCATCGAACTGCTCAGAGATGAGCGATGCTGCGCGTCAGCGGTTGCGGGGGCTGGAGGCGGACCGTGCGGAGCCGGCCTTGATCATCGCTCCGGCGAGCTGCGGCCCACGTGCGCATTGCCGTAGGTGGGGCGACCAACGAGGCCCAGCATTCAGCGGGTTACGCGGGCTTGCGCGTTGGGCCTCGTACCCCGGCCCAACCTGCGGCCGGAACGGTGATCGAGGCCTGCGGGGCGCATCGGGTAGACTCGCCATGTGCCTGCCAACGGCGCCTCGGAGTTCTGCCGGTTGTCGGAGCATGACCCTCGGGAACCTGAAACGGGTGATCAAGTCACACCACCGATTGCTTTTACATCTGCGAGCGCAGAGCGAGGGTTGTCGTTGCAACAGTCTCACCGAGTACCGAGGTCGCTCGCGGGCATCGCGGCCCTGGCGGCGGCCGTTGCGGTGTCAGCGTGCGGCACCCTGATCAAGGAGGCGGCAGACGGTCGCTGGGTACCCATGGCCTCCGGTGGCAGCCTGGTGCTGCACCAACCCGTGACCGTGCCGCGTGGTCGCACACGCGTCTTCTTCGTGAACGGCAAGATGCGCCGCAGCGGTGCCACCTACGACACCAGCTGCGTACTCGAGGTCCGACGTCTCGACCGGGCCGGTGCACGCACCATCAAGGCGGGCGGCTTTGAGGTCGAACGGGTCGAGCCCTATTGGACGATGTTCGCGCAGGTTGGGGAGCTTGTCGGGCCGAGCGTCCGACTCGCTGGGCAGGACGGTGGCGACGGTAACCAGATGATCCGCACGGGCTACCGGTTCCGGCTGTCAAGGGAGGGCACGGATGTTCGTTCCCTCACCTGCCTCGGCGTTATGGACGACCCCGCGTTCGCCTACCCGCCGACCCTGGCGGAGATCGACCGGACCCTCGGCGAGGTGGCAACGCTGAGGCAGCCCGGGGAGACACGCTAATTCGCCCTCCGCCCGACGCCTGCGGATCGGGTCGGCGGGCCGACCGGGTCCTCGGCACCGTTGCTGCGCACGGCAGACGCAACCTCAAGGGCCGACCCAGCGCCTGATGGCCTGATCGATGGCGGCGTCGTGCGCCGGCACCTCGATCGCCCCGGCGTCGTTCACCGAGCTCAGCACATCCACATCGAGCTTGCGGAGCATCGCGCTCGCGACGGCGCTGTGCGAGTCGCTGTGCCCTGCGAGTCGTCGCACGCTGTTCGGGTCCAGGTCCTCGCCGAGCAGCGCCGTGACAAACGTGCGCCGCACGTCGTCCGGCTTCAACTCGCGACGGGCCGATCAAACCCCGATGCCAGTGTGCCCTACCGCCGTTCGAAGGTGACTAGACTCTCGGCGGCGAGTGCAGCATCCAGGCGGTCCGGCCCAACCAGTAACCGATTCCATGCGGTGCCGCCAAGGCGCCCAAGAACCCCGCCGTCGCAGCCTTCGGCACGGAGGTGAATCGGACGGCATTTCCTTACCCGGAGGAGAACTCCAGATGAGTAGAGACGTCGTCGTCTTGAGCAGCATTCGTTCCCCGATCGGGACCTTTGGTGGCGGACTGAGCAGCATCGAGCCGCCCGAACTCGCAGGCCAAGTCATGAAGGAGGCCGTCGCCCGCTCGGGCGCCGATCCGCAATCCATCAACTACATCACCGTCGGCAACAGCGTCCCGACCGAGTCGAGGTACGCCTATGTGGCGCGTGTGGCGGCCATCCAGGCCGGCCTGCCGATGGAGTCGGTGGCCATGGCGGTCAACCGACTCTGCAGCTCGGGCCTGCAGGCGATTGTGAGCACTGCCCAAGGCATCATGCTCAACGACTATGACTACGGCGTCGGCGGTGGTGTGGAGGTCATGTCGCGCGGTGCCTACTTGTCCAGCACGGCTCGCTCCGGTGCCCGCATGGGCGACACCACCATGATCGATGCCATGGTCGCCGCCTTGACCGATCCGTTCGGTGTCGGACACATGGGCATCACGGCTGAGAACCTGGCCGAGAAGTGGAACATCAGCCGCGAGGAGCAAGACGCCTTCGCGGCGGAATCCCATCGCCGAGCGGCGGCCGCGGTGGCCGACGGGCGGTTCGACGAGCAGATCACGCCGATCACCATCAAGCACCGCAAGGGCGACAAGATCGTCGACAAGGACGAGCACATCCGCCCGGACACCACGGCAGAGAAGCTCGCCGGCATGCGGCCCGCATTCAAGAAAGACGGCACCGTCACCGCCGGCAACGCCTCCGGCATCAACGACGGTGCGGCATTCTCGGTGCTGGCGGCGGCGGACGTCGCCGCCGCAGCCGGGCTCAAGCCCATGGCTAGGCTGGTGTCCTACGCGGTGGCGGGCGTGCCGAACCACATCATGGGAGAGGGACCGATCCCGGCGACCCGGAGCGCCCTGCAGAAGGCCGGGATGACACTGGACGACATGGACGTGATCGAATCCAACGAGGCCTTCGCGGCACAAGCGTTGGCGGTGGCCAAGGGCCTGGAGCTCGATCTCGCAAAGACCAACCCCAACGGCGGCGCCATCGCACTGGGTCATCCCATCGGGTGTTCGGGCGCCTACCTGACCACCAAACTGATCTATGAACTGCACCGCATCGGCGGACGCTTCGG
>JANQFX010000023.1 GCA_028277725.1 Thiohalocapsa sp. | reverse complement strand
TGAATTACATCTATGTAGGGGCTTAAAGGCCACAGACAACACTCTGTCCTGTTCAGCTGAGGCACTGTCTTAATTAATACGAATGCACTGAAGAAGACTGAACTTCTTTCTCCCAATCGGAGAGAGAAAAAGAGATAGGATTAGCCAGCCCTCACTGAAGATCTAATTGCTATATACCAGAGGCACCCAAGGACAAAAACAAACCTTACTGCCAGAGAGGTCTTCCAAACAAACTGATAAGTCCTATAAACAAGTAACCTAGACTGTCCAAGAGGGTCATTCCGTCTTTCCACAGACCCGGAAGCAAGGCAACGCCTTACATGGAAGTCGGCGCGGTCAACTGCTCCATCTAGGTTCAAGCTTCATTCAAGGCTCGCACGGGGTCGAGCGCCGCGGCCCGCCGCGCCGGCAGCACGCCGAATAGGAGGCCGGCGCTCAGGGACACGGCGGATGCGGCGAGCGGCGCCCAAAGCGGCACCACCAAGGGGAAGCCCGGAAAGAGCGCGTTGAAGCCCCACACACCCAGGTAGGCCAACAGCAGGCCCGCGGCGGTGCCGGCCAGCGCGAGCAGCAGGGCCTCGGCCAGGAATAGCCCCAGCACATCCCGACGCCGAGCGCCCAGGGCCTTCAGCAGCCCGACCTCGCCGGTGCGTTGCGCCACGGACACCAGCATTACATTCATGATCAGCACACCGGCCACGGCCAGACTGACGGCGGCGATGCCGGCCACCGCCAGGGTCAAGGAGCCGAGGATCCGATCGAAGGTGCCGAGCAGCGCGTCCTGGGTGATGACGGTGACGTCGTCCTCCCCCTCGTGCCGATCGCGGACGATGCGGCGGACGTCTGCGGCGGCGGCGTCCAGCGACTCCCGCCCGGCGGCCTGCACCAGCACCCGGAACAGGCCTGGATTGTCGAACAATGCCTGGGCACTGGCGACCGGAATCATGGCCAGGTCCGACATGTCGGCGCCCAACGAGACGCCACCCTCCGCCAGCAGGCCGATCACGCGAAAGCGCCGGTCTCCGATGCGCACCCGCTGCCCGATGGGATGCTCGGCGCCGAACAGCTCCCGGGCCAGCGTCCGACCGATGACGACCACGGAGGTGCTTCGCGCCGGATCGCCGGGAGGTAGGAAGCGCCCCGAGGCCAGGTCCAGGCGGCGCACCTGAGCATAGTCCGCCGTCGTCCCGAGCACGGTCACCTCTCGCGCCAGCCTGCCGGCGGATACCTCCGCGGCGCCGATGGACACCGGTGCCACCCGCTCCACGTGCCTGGAATGCAGCAGCGCAAGCGCGTCGTCCAGGGTCAGATCCCGCGGCGTCTCGCCGAGCAACGGCGGGGCGCCGCCGGTGGTCTCGTTGCGGCCGGGCAGCAGGATCAGCAGATGCGTGCCCAGCTGCGTGAACTCTTCCAGCACGTAGCGCCGCGCGCCCTCTCCCAATGAAGAGAGCACGACCACCGCGGAAGTGGCGACGGCCATGGCCAAGAGCGTCAGCCAGGTGCGGCCGGGGTGTGCGGCGAGGGCGCGGCTGGCACTCGCAAGGGTGTCGGCCGGATGCATCCCGGATCAGCCCGGGTCGGGGCAACACAGTGGGGGTACCGTCATGCCGGGGGTATCGTCACGCCACGGCGCGCAGGGCCTGGGAGCTGGTCGCCCGTTCGACAGACGCGGCCGGCAACCCCAGGTCCAGGGTCTTGACGTCGACACCGGCGCGGCTGGCGAAGAGGGTCAGGTCGGCGGCGATCAGCGACCAGCAGTAGGGGCCGATGCGCTCGGTGTGACCGGCGACCTCGGTCTCGAGCTGCATTCGGGCATCGCGGTGGAACAGGCGGATGCCGAGGCTCAGCGGCTCGGTGTCCGGCAGGCGGTGAGCCAGCTCGGGCACGCCGCTATCGCGAGCGGCGCCGGGGTAGACCTCCACCGAGAGCTCGACCAGGTTGGTGGCGATGCGCGGCGAGCCGGTCTCGACCCGTTCCAAGATGCAGTTGGGGTCGCGGCAACGCTCTCGCAGGGCATAGGTGAACTCGCGGTCGAAGAAGACGCAGAAGGCATGGGTCAACTCCTCCAGGTTGCGTTGCACCCGGCGTAGCCGACGCGGGTGCGGCTGGCCTTCGCGCAGTTCGCGCGTCAGCACCTTGCGCAGCCGGTCGAACGCCTTCGGCAGCCTGCCCGAATGAAAGCCGCGCGCCATGAGCCCACGCATCCGCTCGCCGTGGGGGCCAACCGCGGCGGGTTCCACGGGAATCTCCGCGCCCTCGCCGGCATCTGCACCGGCCGCGGCGAGGCCGTCCTGGTGGTTGGCCTGGTAGAGCTTCCAGTTCTCCTTCAACTCCCAGACGAAGAAGCCGAACAGCCCTGGCAGCAGCACGATGGTGAGCGTCACCAGCGGATAGGCGATGACCTTGGGCAGCACGGACTCGCTGATGTCGATGAAGGCCGCGGTGATGGCGGGCAGGAAGGGCAGCAACAACTTGTGACCGATGCTGACGATGGGGAAGTGCTTGACCGGGTTCACCTGCGGCTCCACCAGCACGGTGACGTAGAACTGGATCAGCGCCTCTGCGAAGCGCCACAGCGGCGTCAGCAGGGCCTTGAACACCAGGCTGGGCAGACGCTCACCCAGGTGATGGGTCAGCGACTCGTCCACCCGGTGCAGGAGCTGCGAGAAGCGCCGTGTGACCTCCTTGAAGAAGTACAGCAGCGACTGGATGGCGTTGATGAACAACGCCTGGTTGATGCGCCGCAGGTAGAGCCCGATGCTGGTGCGCAGGTTGTCCAGGAACCGCCGCCCGGCCGGCGTATTGCGGGCCAGGGTGCCGACGGCGTAAGCGAGCACGGCGAGCCAGAGGCCGGGCTCGATGGGCACCTCCTCGATGAAGACGGCGATGACGATGATCGGGATCAGCGGCAAGGTGCCGATCAGCAGCGGCTGCACCAGGTTGCGGCCGATGCCGCGCACGATGCCGGCATTGAGTAGCTCAGCCAGGGGTCGCCACCGCAGTATCCGCGGCAAGCCGTCGTAGAACAGGAAGCGCAGCGTGGCCAGCAGCGCGCGCCACAACGACAGGGCTATGTGGCGACCGATGCCGGTGTGCATGATGACGTTGGCCAGGGTACCGACCAGCAGCACGTCCGTGAGGTTCGCCAACTGAACGACCTGTCCATCGCCCGGGATCAGCTCCCAGACCAGATCCAGACTCTTGAGCACCAGGTAGGCGCCGCCGAAGGGCACCAACCCGTAGCGCGAGATGGTCCGGCCGAGACCGGTGCCGAACAGCGGCGCACTGAGTTGCTGCAGGCCCTTGATGTAGATCTCGCCGGGCCTGTAGACGCCCGGCAGCGCCCGCGCGGCGGTGCGATCGAAACGCGCCAGGCGATCGCCGCGGAAGAACTCCGACAGGGTCGGGTCGGGCAGCCGCAGGATGTTGCGGGCGACGATGTCGCGCACGTCTGTGAACTTGAGGTGCCGCCGCTGTTTGATGACATCCAGCAATTCCAGCTTCATCTTGTGTGCGGCGATGCGCTCGCGGTG
Organism: Thiohalocapsa sp.; assembly: GCA_028277725.1. Classification (GTDB taxonomy): domain Bacteria; phylum Pseudomonadota; class Gammaproteobacteria; order Chromatiales; family Chromatiaceae; genus Thiohalocapsa. The sequence goes on along the minus strand of JANQFX010000023.1, from coordinate 32,000 downwards.
GTCCCGCGGCACGAAGTCCGCCCCGCGCAGGGCCTGCTCGAGGCGCGGCGTGAGCTGGGTGTCCAGCCGTGTGGTGACGCGTTGCCTGAGGATGGAGAGCACGCGGGAGAAGCGTTCCAGGTCATCGATGGACCAGGGCATTTCCTCGAGCCGGGCGCGGGCAGTGTCCATAGCCCGCAGCGCCTTCAGCAGCGCCTGGAAGGGCAACACCTCGCGCAGGGGCAATCGGCCCAAGGTGAGTAGCCAGCGGCCGAGGCGCAGGCGGTAGTCGGTCCCGCGGGTTTCTGACAGCACCTTGTCCAGGCAACCGATCAGCGTGCGTGCCGGTGCGCAGCCGTACCGGCGACGGTCCTCCGCGGCCAGGCGCTGAATCAGCACCTCGAGCTCCGTGGCATGGTGCGGTGCCAGCTTCCACTTGGCGGCGAGCAGGTCCGCCAGCTGCACCTCCGCCGAGGTCTCGAACTCGGAGATAGCCTGCTCGACGGCGGGGGGTACACAACGCGACGGCCAGCTCAGCCGCTGTACCAACTGCCGCGCTCGGGCCAGGTAACGGAGTGCGGCGGCATAGCGCCCCTCGAACTCCGCCCGCTGCGCGGCCTCGACGGTGTGGGCGAGCAGATCCAGGCCGAACCGATGCCACTGGCCGGCGAAACCCGGCGCAGGGGCAAACCCGATGTCATCGAAGCCCGGCAGCATCATGAACCGGCCTAGGGCCCGACGCGACGCACCGACCAGACCGGACCTGAGACGCGCCAGCCAACCCGAGCGACGCCGCAACCGAGAGCCCTCGCGCAGGGCCTGCTGGTAAGAGGCCTCCAGCGACGGCGGCGTCTCCAGCCGCGCACGGAGACCGCCGGCGGTGTCGTCGGGCGCCGACGTTTTACCCGATGACCCGTCCGGGTCAGCCGAGAGCGCCGCAGCATCGCAGCCGCAATCCGACGCCGGCGAGGGATCGACAGCGCCACCGGCACGGGCGATTTCCATGTCCGGATCGAAGTCCGCATAGGGCAGGCCCGTGGGCAGCAAGGGCAACTCGGGCGGCATATCGCTGCCGTCCGGTCGGCTTTTCACCAGCAACAGCGGCAGACGGCCGCCGCGCCGAGGTGCTGGCAGGTCGAGCCCACTCGCCTGTAGCCAGCGGTCGACCTCGGCCCAGGACTCGATAGCCGGAAAAAAGAAGGCCCGCGCGCCCGGCGAGAAGTAACGCAGGCGCACCACCATGGCCGCGAAGCTACGGCAAACCAGGTCGTCATCGGCAATGCTGAGAACGACGCCATCGCGCTCCAACACCTCGCGGACCTCGGCGAAGGCGTGCTTGCCGATGATGTCGCGCAGTGCCGCGCCGCCAAAGGACTCGGCATCACTGTCGTCGTCGCTGGCACCCTGCCAGGCGCGAGCCACCTCCGCCTCGAAACCACGGGCCCAGTACTCGTGTTGCAGGCGCCGTAGCCCCTGATCGCCGAAGGGCTGCGTCGACGGGCTCGGCAGCAGCACGACATACTTCGGCAAGCGCAGGCCCTCGATGACCGACAAGGCCTCGGCGTTCTCGGTCTCCAGGCCCTCGAGGAAGTCCTCCCGCGACATCAGGTAGTAGGGCGGGTCCGGAATCGGCACTCCCTGCACGGCGGCGCCGAGCTGCTCCTCGATCAGGCGCTCGATGGCACGGGGGTGGAACAAGAACACCCCCTCCGCGGGCTTCAGGACCCGCTGGCGGAAGGACTTGGCTAGGGGGCTGCTCATAACTCGATGATCTTGCGTCGAAGAGGTTCGACTCAACCCTCACGGCAGGCGACATGCCGGACGCGCTATCAGGCGTTTGGAGCGGGGCCCGGACCCGGCGACCGTGCGCGACCGAAGCCGACAGCAGTCAGCTCACGCGCTGCTTCACGCGGGCCTCGAGCAACGCGGAGAGCACCAGCCCTGCCAGCACGAAGGATAGAAAAAGGAAGAATCCGGGCTTGAGCGCGGTGCCGTTGGTGGTAATGACCTCGACCCCGCGACCGCTGCCGGCCATGGCCGCGAGTTGCCCCTCCACCAGGCCGCTGAAGCCGACGTAGGCCATGAGCATGGCCACCACTAGCACGTCCGCCATGGACCATTTGCCCGAGCGCAACGCGAAGAAGTACACCATGGCGTGCTCACGCCACCCTCGCCAATCGACATAGTAGAGGAAGCTCGCCACCACCTTGAGCGCCGGAAACACGAGGCTGAACAGCGTGATCAGCACGGCGACACCGATCATGTCCCAGGCGCCAGTGTCGGCAAGCACCTTTACCACATCGAGGATGCTCTTGCTCTGGAAGTAGAGCACCTGGTCGGAGAAGACCACCGGCTCGCCCAGCAGCGTGAACCTGAGTTCGGAGATCCGCGCTTCCACATCGATCATCGGCGTCAGCACGCCGCCCGCCAGCAGGGCGAGGCTACCCGCGGTGAGCATGACCATGAGCTCCGGCGCCAGGTGCGGGCGCTCCCGCCAGGCGACGACGAACATGCCGCCGACGGCGAGCAATACGCTCAGCACCAGACCCCGCGCTCGCGCCTGGAGTGCATCGGCCTCGGCACGAAGCAGGGGCTCGCAGGCTGCGGCATCGACGCAGCCGTGGCGGGCCAGCGCGGCCTCGTAGGCGCTGAAGTCCGTGGCGGTGAAGGTGGCCCCGGCGGCGGAGTCGATGGCGTCGAGGAACTGCGCCTTGAGCTGGGCACGGGCCTCGGGCCGCTCGAACTCGTCCAGGATGGCCTCGGCATAGGTCGGCACCTGGGCGCGCAGCTCGTTGAAGTCGATCAGGAAGTCCTGCACACCCTGGCGGAAAGCGCCGCTGACGCGGTCCCAGAAGCCCGCACCGCGGCTGTTGCGCTGGCGCAGATAGCGCTCGACCTCGACCAGGATGCGGTCGAGCGCCACTTCGATGTTGCGCTTCAGCAGCGGACGGTTCTCGTCGGTGAGCTCGAATGTGTCGATCTTGTGGGCAAGCAGCGCCGAGAGTTGCTCCACCCAGACCTCGGCGTTGAGGAGCCCGTAGCGCACGTCGCGCAGCTCAGCGAGGTCGGTCTCGATGACCTGCGCCCGGCGCAGGTCCGAAATGGACTGGGCGACGAGGAGCACCGCGACGCCGAGCAACAGCCCGACGGCGAGCGCGGCGGCGAGTCTGGAGCGTTTGGGATGCATGCGCACGACGCCCGGCGGCTGGCGCGATGGACAGCAGACAGCGCCCGATCGCTCCGGACGCGCTCAGCCCTTCATGGAATCGAAGAACTCGCCGTTGGTCTTGGTGTGCTTGAGCTTGTCGAGCAGGAACTCCACCGCGGCCAATTCATCCATGGGATGCAGGATCTTGCGCAGAATCCACATCTTCTGCAGCTCGGCGGCGGGCATCAGCAGCTCCTCGCGGCGGGTGCCGGAGCGGTTGATGTTGATGGCCGGGAAGATCCGCTTCTCCGCGATGCGCCGATCCAGGTGAATCTCCATGTTGCCGGTGCCCTTGAACTCCTCGTAGATGACGTCGTCCATGCGCGAGCCCGTCTCCACCAGCGCGGTGGCGATGATGCTGAGCGAACCACCCTCCTCCACGTTGCGCGCGGCACCGAAGAAGCGCTTCGGCCGCTGCAGGGCATTGGCGTCGACACCACCCGTGAGCACCTTGCCGGAGGACGGCACCACGGTGTTATAGGCCCGCGCCAGACGCGTGATGCTGTCGAGCAGGATAACGACGTCTCGGTTGTGCTCCACCAGCCGCTTGGCCTTCTCAATGACCATCTCCGCCACTTGGACATGGCGCGTGGCGGGCTCGTCGAAGGTGGAAGAGACCACCTCACCGCGCACCGAGCGGGCCATTTCCGTGACCTCCTCCGGACGCTCGTCGATGAGCAGCACAATGAGATACACGTCCGGTTGGTTGTGCGCGATCGACTGGGCGATGTTCTGCAGCATCATGGTCTTACCGGCCTTGGGCGGCGAGACCACGAGCCCGCGCTGGCCCTTGCCGATGGGTGCAACCAGGTCGATGATGCGGGCGGTGAGGTCCTCGGTGCTACCGTTGCCGATCTCGAGCTGCATCCGCTCTTGTGCGAAGAGCGGCGTGAAGTTCTCGAACAGGATCTTGTTCTTGGCGGCCTCGGGCCGGTCGAAGTTGATATCCCCGACCTTGAGCAGCGCAAAGTAGCGCTCGCCGTCCTTGGGCGGGCGAATCTTGCCCGAGATGCTGTCTCCGGTGCGCAGGGCGAAGCGCCGGATCTGGCTGGGCGAGACGTAGATATCATCCGGGCCCGCGAGATAGGACGCGTCCGCCGAGCGCAGGAAGCCGAAGCCGTCCGAGAGGATCTCGAGCACGCCGTCGCCGTAGATATCTTCGCCGCGCTTGGCATGGGCCTTGAGGATCGAGAAGATCAGGTCCTGCTTGCGCGAGCGGCCTCCACCCTCGATTTCCATGGATTGCGCGAGCTCCACGAGCTGTGGAACCGGCATCTTCTTGAGGTCTGTGAGGTTCATTGGTTCTTTGCTGGTGGCGGGCTCGCCGCCGGCTTGACGTCGCCGGCGTGGGCGCCGGTCGCGGCTCGGCCGCGGAGAGGGGGCGCTGGACATACGATTAGGGCCGGCTTGGCGGGGGTTGCGGGGCGTTCCAATTGCACCTGGCAACGAACGGCAGAGTCGCTGCCCTGTGAGTGTGCCGATTGGGGGCGCCCGACGCTCCGGCGGCACGACGCGAGGATTCGCGAACGTCCGGAGGGGGCGGCCCGTCGGTTACAGGTTGCTGTCGATGAAGACCGTGAGTTGCGACTTCGACACCGCGCCCACCTTGGTGGCCTCGGGCTCGCCCCCCTTGAACAGCATTAGCGTGGGAATGCCGCGGACCTTGTAGCGTTCCGTGACGCCACGGTTCTCGTCAATGTCGAGCTTCGCGATCTTGACCTTGCCCTCGTACTCCTCGGCAATCTCCTCAAGGATCGGCGAGATCATCTTGCACGGAGCACACCAGTTGGCCCAGTAGTCCACGAGGACAGGTTCGTTGGAATTGAGCACCTCGTCCTCGAAGGTGTCATCCGTCACGTGCAGGATGCGGTCAGTCACGTCTTGTTAATCTCCGCTCTGGTGAAGGGGGTGCCGGCCCGGCGTCGAGAAGGCGATGGTGCGGCCGGCGCGGACTAACGCCGGGAGTGGCACTGATCTAGCGGTGGTCTGGGCTCGTCCGGCTCTAGCGCGGCGAACAACCGTCGACCAAGCCTTCTTGAGGGCCCTATCTCTCGGGCCGTGTCGGGCAGGTCCGCTGAACTCGTAAGGTGGGAATCGGGGCCAGGTTGGCGTAGTTATCGCCCCGCGAGTTAAGATGCTATTTGAGCCAAAGATATCAAGTTTTGCAACCCCCGCTGCGCGCTCGGCATGCGCGCCCCGATGCTCCGCCACTCGAGTCGAGGACGCCAAGACCCGAAATTCGGCATGCGGATGCCACCGGGAAGCAACCGCCAGGCCATCGGGCCCGTAGCGGCTCCGGGGGCCTCCAGCCGTCACCACGCGCGGCGGGAGGCATCCCGATGCACCGGCCGATGCACCAGATTTCGGGGGGCGCGTCCGCATAGCCGCAGGTTTCCATGCCCGACCAGACCCACCTCTCCGAGGTCCGCTTCGACAGCTTCGACCTCGATCCTCGCATCCTCGCCGGCCTCACCGACGCCAGCTTCACCTATTGCACACCAATCCAGGCGCAGACCCTGCCGCTGGCGCTCGCTGGCCAGGACGTCGCCGGCCAGGCGCAGACCGGTACCGGCAAGACCGCGGCCTTCCTGGTTGCGGCCATGCAGCACCTGCTGACCAATCCGCTGGAACCACCTGAGGGTCCGGTGCAACCGCGCGTCATCGTGCTCGCGCCGACGCGTGAGCTGGCGGTGCAGATCCACAAGGACGCACAGACGCTCGGCAGGCATACGGGCTTCAAGCTCGGGCTGGTCTACGGCGGTACCGGCTACCAGGAGCAGCGCGATCAGATCGCAGCCGGTGTCGACATCCTAATCGGCACGCCGGGGCGCTTCATCGACTACTACAAGCAACGGGTGTTCGACTTCAAGTCGGTCCAAGTCATGGTGCTCGACGAGGCGGACCGGATGTTCGACCTCGGCTTCATCAAGGACATCCGCTTCGTGCTGCGCCGGCTGCCGAGCCCGGCGCAGCGACTCGGAATGCTGTTCTCCGCCACCCTCTCCTATCGGGTAACGGAACTGGCCTATGAGCATATGAACGACCCGCGGATGGTGGAGATCGCCCCGGATCAGGTCACCGCGGAGCGGGTGCAGCAGACCTGCTACATGGTCGGCAACGACGAGAAGATACCGCTGCTGCTCGGCTTGGTGCGAAGCCTGGAGGACGGCCGCATCATGGTGTTCATCAACACCAAACGCGAGGGTGAGCGCGTCTGGGGCTACCTCCAGGGCAACGGCATCGAGACGGCCATGCTCTCGGGCGACGTGCCGCAGAAAAAGCGACTGAAGCTGCTCTCGCAGTTCACGAGCGGCGAGATCTCGGTCATGGTCGCCACCGACGTCGCCGCCCGCGGGTTACACATTCCCGGCGTGTCGCACGTGATCAACTACGACCTGCCCGACGACGCGGAGGACTACGTGCACCGCATCGGGCGCACCGCCCGCGCCGGCGAGAAGGGCGACGCCATCAGCTTCGTCTGCGAGACCTACGCCTTCTGCCTGCCGGATATCGAGGCCTACATCGGCATGAAGATCCCGGTGGGCGAGATCGCCGCCGACATGCTCGCCGAGGTGGACCCCAAGAGCCGCATTCACGTACCCCGCCGGCCGCGGGACGACCGCCGCGGCGGTCGCGGAGAGCGCCGCGGCGACGGCCGCGGACCGAGGCGAGGTCGTCCGTCCAGCCGTGCTAGCAACAGAGGAGCCGGCCGGGGCGCGAACAGCGACCCTAGCCCCGGAGCTGGTTCGCAGACCGCCGACGACACCCTGGATCGGGCGGACGCGTCGGCACAGAATCGGCCGAGACCAGACGCGGAGCAAACGAAGGGCGGGCCGGCGGGCAACCAAGCGGCACCGGCGGACGGCCAGGACAAGAAGCCGAGGCGCCGCAGGCGTCGGCGCAAAACCGCGACCGACCCCGCACCGGCTAGCTGAGCAGGGCGCCGTCCGATTCGCTGAGTCGATAGGGATTCAGTGGGCAGTTGGGGAACCACCGGACGGCCATACGCCGTCTGCCGGTACCCAGTAACTGGAACAGACGCCTTTTCCCGCAACAAAGGCAGATTCATGGGTCTAGGCAGTCGGTTACCCAGGTCTCCTGCTCCGTGCCGTGTCTTTCGCGGCGTTGCTGCATTGCAGACGCCGCCGCACTAGCGTCTTTCGAAAGCCCTTCTACGTCGGCACGTCCTGACCGCGTTTGACCTCATGTTCGAGGCCGCACCCCCCGTTGCTGGCCGATCCGATGCCGGCCGCTCCAGTTGAGACCAGTCCGGCGGCGCCTGCTCATAATGCAGCCTGATCGGTCTCGGTCCGGCCCGGCTGGCTGGGCTGGACTGGTTTGGGCTGGGCTGGCGCAGTGCTCTCAGCGCAGCCCCGGTAACAGCGCCCCGAAGTCCTCCACGCCGGGGAACTCCGCCGTGTCGCGCACCGGCTGGCGCGAGTCTGGCGCGCTCACCGCGAGCAGCCAGCGAAAGCCGAAGTCTCGGGCCGCCCGCAGCACATCCAGGTTGTCGTCGACGAACAGCGTTCGCCGCGGGTCGAAGGGCTCCACCCGCGAGACGCGCTCCCAGAAGCCCGGCGCCTCCTTGGCCAGGGCCAGGTCATGGGCACAGATGACGTGGTCCAGATGGCCGTCCAGTGCGGTCTGCCGAAACTTCAGCTCGATCGATGCCTGATGGGCATTGGTCACCAGCACGCGACGTTTGCCGCGATCGCGCAACGCCTCCAAGAAGTCGACGACCCGAGGGTGCACTGCGATCAGGTGCGCGACCTCGGACTTCAGCAGCGCGACGTCCAGGCCGAGTTCGCGGCTCCAGTGGTCCACGCAGTACCACTCCAGCGTGCCCTGGATGCGGCGATACTTCGGCAGTAGCAGTTCCTTGGCCTCGGTCAGGCTCAGGCCCAGGCGCTCGGCGTAGCGTCGCGGCACGTGCTCCAGCCAAAAATGATTGTCGTAGTGCAAGTCGAGCAGGGTGCCATCCATATCCAGGAAGACGCTGTCGATCTCGTTCCAGCGGATGGGCCGCATAGGATGCGACGTTGAAGACATAGCGGAAGTCCCGGCAGTTTGTGAGGTCGGCATCGGGGCACCTTGGGCGTTGCGTGCTCAAACTGGCAGAATGCGGCGCAGCTTACTGGAAGTAACGGCACCGAAGTACGAGAGCGACCCTCAGCCGAGCGCATGCACAGATGAGTTCTAAGCCCCGTATCCTCCAGCGCAGGCTCGCCGCCCGCTCGCGCATCTTCCAGATCGAGGCGGTTGACCTGGAATTCGCCAACGGCCAGCGGCGCACCTTCGAGCGCGTGCTCGGCGGGGCCGACTCGGTCATGGTCGTACCGCTGCGCGACGACGACACCCTGCTGCTCGCCCGCGAGTACGCCACTGGCAGCGACGACTACCAGTTGGGCTTCCCGAAGGGCGTGGTCGATGAGGGCGAGCCGATGCTGGCCGCCGCCGAGCGAGAATTGCGCGAGGAACTCGGTTTCGGCGCGCGCCGACTGGAAATCCTGCGCCGCGTGACCATCGTCCCCGGCTACATCCAGCACGGCACCCAGATCGTGCTCGCGCGGGATCTCTATTCCGCGCCATTGCCGGGCGACGAGCCGGAGCCCATCGAGACCGTACCCTGGCCCCTCGACGACGTCGATGGCCTGCTCAGGCGCAAGGACTTCACGGAGGCGCGCTCGGTGGCCGCCCTGCTGCTGGTGTATCGACTGCTGCGCGAACCCACCTTCGCGCAGTCGGCCAAGACCTAATCGGCGGGGCCACCCGGCCATCGCCATACGACATCGAACAAGCGCCGCACCATGGGGCCCGAGCGGCCGGACACCACATCAGCCAAAGAGACGACGAGATGCCGTTTTCCCCTGCCGCCACGCGCACCAGTCGATCCAACCCAGCCGACTCGATCTGGGCCACGGCCTGCTTCTCTGCTGGGCTACTCATCGGGCTGATGCTGGCGCTGCCAGCCTGGGGCGCCCAAGCACCCGACGGGGTCGCCGCCTTCGACGACTTCCCGCGCGAAGACCCGCTCATGTACCCGAACTGGTTCAACGAACCCTTCTTGGACCTGCAGACCGACCACGCCGCTGCCAAGGCAGCGGGCAAGGACCTGGTCGTCTACTTCGGCCAGCGCCGTTGCGCCTACTGCCACCAATTAATGGACGTCAACTTCGGCATGTCGGACATCGTCGACTACACGCGCGCGCACTTCGATATCGTGCCCGTCGACATCTGGGGGATCGACGAGGTGACCGACCTCGACGGCACCACCCTCACAGAACGCGACTACGCGCTACGCGAGGAAACCAACTTCACGCCATCGCTGGTGTTCTACGACGAGACCGGCGCCGAGGCCCTGCGGCTGCGCGGCTACTATCCTCCCTACCAGTTCCGTGCCGCGCTGGAGTATGTGGCCGACGATCACTACCAGCACGAGTCCTTCGCCGACTACCTGGCCCGTGGCGACAACCGCATGGTGTTCGACGCGGGCGACCTGAACGATCAGGACTTCTTCGAACCGCCGCCCTACAACCTCGACCGCTCCAAGATGCCCAGTGACCGGCCGCTGGCGGTGTTCTTCGAGCAGGGCGATTGCCACGCCTGCGATGTCCTGCACGGCGAGGCCCTGCGTCAGAACGAGATCCTGCGCCAATTCGGCGAGTTCGACAGCGTCCAACTGGATATCTGGTCGGATGCCCCGGTGGTGACGCCAGTCGGAGAGCGCACGACCGCGAAGGCCTGGGCAAAAGAACTCGGGCTGTTCTATACGCCTTCGCTGCTCTTCTTCGATGAGCACGGTCGGGAGCTGCTGCGAGTGGATTCGGTGGTGGGCTTCTACCGGCTGCGCAACGTGCTCAATTACATCTCAAGCAAAGCCTACTTGGACGAACCCAACTACCAGCGCTGGCGTGTTTCGGAAGCCTTCTGAGCTGAACCGGTCAGTGACTCGGCCAGTCGATGAACCCAGCCACCGAACGGCCCCGTTCATGAGAGGCACGATCGGGGCCAATTGAGCCCTGTGCTAGACTTCAGGCAGCTTTTCAGATGAAGTTCCTATCGTCATGAAAAACCGACGACTCATTGCCTTCGCTGCAGTCTTCGGCGCCGGCTACCTGAGCGCAGTGCTGCTCCCTCCACAGCACCCCCCAGGCGACGTGCCTCGCATGACGATAAGCCCTACGGCCGAGGATGCGAGGACGCCGGTCGAAGATCGGCTGGCACAGGCCGACTTCGGTACCCGCTGCTCGACGCCCCAGGGCGTCTGCGGGCTGCCGCAACCTCAGCCCATCGGCTCAGTCTGCTACTGCGACGGCACCCGCGGCTCCACCATCCGATGACGCAGCGTCAGGCGGCGGGATGGGCGCCTATTGGGAACGCGGCGCCTCCTGCAGCGTGCCGCGGATCTGCGTATCCGGGTCGAAGACGACACAGACCTGCCTCGCAGCCAGCGCCACCCCCTCGCTGGTCCAAACCCGTAAGCGCACCGGGCGCGCGTGCAAGCCCTCCGGCGCGCCGTGCAGCGGTGCGCCGTCCTGGCCGACAAAGCCCTCGCCCTCCGCGCGCAATACACCCACGCTCGGCGGGAACTCAGTCCGCTTCGCCGGCATGGGCAGCGGGCAGTCGGACACCCGCGGGTCGGTGTCGTCGCTCGGACGCCGGGTGTACTTGGCCGCGGGCAGCTCCACAGGCTGAAACTCGGCGATGATCCCCTCCATGTTCGGCAGCACCCGGATACGATCCGCCTGCTGGGCGCCGAGCGTCACCGCCGTGCTGCGCCATAACCGGGTGCCGGGGATGAGTATCTTGGCGTTCCGGCCGGCGACGACATAGACCGCCTGGTCCATCGCCTCATCCTGGATGCGCGGCGCCGGGGACACCCAGCCCTGATTGCTGAAGATGCTGTCCAGGGCGCCGACGTCGGGCGGTAGGCGGATAGACATGACAGGCAAGGAGTCGACCGCGTAACGCCGACCGCGCTGGTCCAGCCAACCGGTGCGGAAGTGGACCATGAGCTGATCCGTCCACGCCGGCACCGACACCAGGGCAAGCTGGGTGCGCAGGCTGAGCTGCATCGCCCCCGACGCGGCGATCACCCAGCCGAAGTTGATCCCCTGGTTGCCTGGATCGGCATCGCCTGCGGTACTAGGGCCGCCGCCGTAGCCGATGGATACGGGCTCAGTGCGGCTGCGCACCACGCGGTGGGAGAGGTCGAGTGCGCCGCCGGCGCCCCTCGCGTTGGCAGCGGCGGCCATATCGGTGATCATGCCGAGCACGTCGTTTTTCGGGAACACGGCGTAGGTATAGGCGTCGTGCTCGGTCATGCTGTCGATGAAGTTGAAGAATCCGCTCGGCACGGTGAGCCACTTGTCGCCCTCGACGACCCAATCCGGACAGCCGAAGAACAATTTGGTCTGCTCCGGATCCTGTGTTGGCATTAGGTCCAGATCGGCCGCGGCGAGCCTGTATCGAGGCGCAAACTCCGACGGCGAACGCCTCTGTAGCAGTTCCTTGAACCGCCACTCCTCGAGCCAGAACCGCCAGCGGCCGTCCTTGGTGCCACCGATGGGGACCAGGGGCTCCGAACAGGGCCCGTCGGTTTGGCTCTGTACAGGCTCAGTGACATCCGTCGCGCGCGCAAGGTAGCTCTCATCCAACGTGCGCACGCGGAAGTCGACCCGGATGTTGCAGTTGCGCTTGATGCCCGGCACGCGCATTGGCTGCGCCGTGATGGTCATGAACTTGGCCCAGGGGTCATCAAGGCGTAGCTGCTTGCCTATCGACCTCGATTCCGACGCCGTCACTTCTTCTTGGCCGGTCGGCACACTGCGCCGTGCCTCGGCGGTGAAAGCCCGGTCTACATGGTTGAGCAGGAAACGCTTCTCCGGCAGCCCCAGCACCACGTCCAGCGTACGGCTGATCAGTTCCGCGTATTGCTCCTCGGCGACGCCGCTACACTGCGCATCGGGCGCGATACTCTTGACCAACGACGCCTCGGTCGTGTTGATGCGCTTCTCGATGTCCTCGAGCCAGGCCAGGTACAGATCGAACTGCTCCTCGTAGCGCCTGATCGCCTCGGCATCGACATCGGCACAAACCTGCTCTGCGTCCTGCCGCCGGCTGCGTGCCTGCCTACACAAGAAGGTACCGACGTAGGCCTTGGCGCCGTCGCCGTAGGCCATGCCCAGGAACGGCCCCTCAGGCACCACCGTGACCTCGACGAAGGCCCGGTCGCGGGTGTTGTGGCCGGGGATGACCGTGGTATCGAACTTGAGCCCATAGATGGAGTTGGCGGTCAGGTCGTGGCGATCGTCGAGCATGTTCTCGAGGATCTGCTGGCGAATCATGTCGCGGATGCCCGAAAGCACCTGAAAGCGATCCCGAAACACCAGCCCGTCGAGCCTGGGTTCGGCGTCCGCGGGCCCAACGGGCGCTGGGTCTGGATCGGCATCGGTACCGCTCACGGCAAGCGCCGCCTGCGAATAGAAGCGTCCGGAGGCCAGGTCCTCGGGCGTCACCTCGCCGAGCAATTGCAATTGCCGACGCAACCAGAAGTCCTGGTCGTAGCGATCGTTGACCAGGCGCTCGCGAGTGTAGACCTCCGGGCTGTCGACATAGATCTTGCCGTGGGTCGTGAAGGGCCAGAACGGGATCAACAAGAGGCCGAAGGCATGCAACAACAGCACCGCCAACAGTCCAAGCACCAGGAGGCGCCAGGGCAGTGCGAGCCGCAGGACTCGGCACCACAGCTGCTCTCCCCAACGGCGCCAGCGCGGTCGTCTCGGTGTCTCGACGGGGTCGGTCATGGGGACATCTCCGAGGTCTTGGGGAAGTCGCGCGCGAACGACCGGACACGCAGGGGCGCGCTACGCCGGTTGGGCTCAGCAGGGCACGGGGACCATCCTCGGCTTACGTTGCAGGGCCATGAAATCGCGTCGCAGATAGGTCAGGCGCTTGACCAACCGTCGGCGCTGTTCGTCACTGAAACTGGGGTCCATGCGAACGAACAGCTCGACGATGCCGGTCTGGAGCCGTTCCCGCGACCGGTTCAGAGCGGTCGGCATGTCGCTGTAGTCCACCAGCCAGTCCACCAGGAATGCCTCGATACGGGCCGCCGAGGCCCCGCGGCGCAGGAGGCCAATCAGCTCACGGCGCTTGCGGTCGCGATAGGCATACCAGTCGGCGCTGTCGGGAAAGTCCGTGACCACCTCGCGGAGGATCTCCAGCTGCGCCTCCGAGAGATCACCGACCCACCAGCGCATATTCTTGCGATAGCGCTTGACGCGTTTGTTCACGCGGGCCGCCTCCGGCAGTGCTGCATCCTCGGCGTCCTCGCGCGCCTCGTCACGGAACTCTCGATCCAGGCGCGCGATCTGCGCCTGATCCAGGTCCGCGAGCAGCGGCGCAACGGCGCCTGCGGCCAACTCGAAATGGCGCTCGTAGATGACCTCGAACTGTTCGATCAGGCAGCGCACGTCGGTGCGACTGAACCCTTTACGCGCGTCGCGCTGGGCACTGTCGAAGAAGGCCGCGAGGTAGGGCAGTTCCTCCTCGCGGTGGCGCGCCAAGGAGGCATCGAGCACCGGCGACCAACGCTCCATCTGACCGCCGTCCAGACCGAGATAGTCGTCCGCGTAGCCGGCGATGAAGAAGTCGGCACTGCTGTAGGCCAGGCGCATGCCGGAGCAGCCGGTCAGCAGCACCAACAAGGGCGCGATCACCATTGCCGCCAGCAGGGAGTTGGAAATCGGGCTCGGCAAGGCGTGCATGTCCGGTGGGCTCGCGCGGTTGCGGTGTCGGGTCGTATCGCAATATAGCAAGCATCGCCAACCAAGCGGCGCGCCCTCCGGATGCAGCACGCCGAGGGGTAAGGCAAGCAGACAAAGGCCAATTTGGAGGAATCCCATGCCCGAGCTCACCGCCTTCTTCGATGGAGGGTGTCCGTTGTGCAGCAAAGAAATCGCCCACTACCGCCGACTGGATCGCACCGACCGCATCCGTTGGGTGGACATCACCCACGACGCCGCCGCGCTCGATGCGGCCGGGCTCGACACCGAGACGGCCATGCGCCGCCTGCACGTGCAGGCCGCGGGTGGGGAGATGCTGACCGGCGTGCCCGCCTTCGTCGCCCTCTGGCGTCGACTCCCCCGCTACCGCCTGCTGGCGCGGCTGGTGAGCGGCCTGCGCCTCACGCGACCGCTGGACCTGGTCTACGCCCGCTTCGCGGACTGGCGTTTCAAGCGCCGCTGCGGCGCCGACGGCTGCGTCGTCGATCCGACGTCGACGCACGGCTGACCCATGCACGAACTATCGGTCTGTCTGTCCTTGTTGGAACAGGTCCAGCGCATCGCCGCCGAGCATGGAGCCACCCGAGTCGAATGCATCCGGCTGCGTATCGGCCCCCTGTCCGGCGTCGAGGCCGAGCTACTTCGCAATGCCTATCCGCTGGCCGCGGCCGGTGGCATCGCCGAAGACGCCGCGCTGGACATCGAGCCCGCGCCGGTGCGCGTGCACTGCACTCGCTGCGGCGCAGAGACGGACGCCCTGCCGAACCGCCTACTCTGCGGTGCCTGCGGGCACTGGCAGACCCGACTGGTGAGCGGAGACGAGATGCTGCTGGCGAACCTGGAGCTGACACTGCCGGAGCCCAGGCTTACCAAGGACCCGGAGCCACCTGGCTAACGCCCCACTCGACGCAGCACCGTCCCATCCCTCGCGAGCCAATATACAGCATCCGTACCTCGCTCCGGGTGGCGCATCAAGCCCAAGCTGGCTGCTAAACTTGGGGCCTGCAAGGCCACCCCTGGAGCGAACGCATGTGCGACACCTGCGGCTGCAACATCACACCCGGCAACGAACAGCTGGTCCGCCCCGGCGGCCGCCACGAGCACACGCCGGACGGGCGCGCCGCGGTGGAGGTGCTGGAGAGCCTGCTCGGCGAGAACGATCACCAGGCCGCACACAACCGGGCACACTTCGACGCCCGCGGCGTCCTCGCCCTGAACCTCATGTCGTCCCCCGGCGCCGGCAAGACCAGCCTGCTGGAGGCGACCATCGAGGCGCTCGGCGACGAGTTGCGTATCGCCGTCATCGAGGGTGACCTCGAGACGGAGAACGACGCCGAACGCATCCGCGCCAAGGGCGTCCCGGCCATCCAGATCGCCACCGGCAGCGCCTGCCACCTGGATGCCCACATGGTGCACGACGCTCTGCACCGCCTGGACCTCGACGGCATCGATCTGTTGTTCATCGAGAATGTGGGAAATCTGGTTTGCCCGGCGAGCTTCGACCTGGGCCACCACCGCAACGTCACGCTGCTGTCGGTGCCGGAAGGCGACGACAAACCGGCCAAGTATCCCGTGATGTTCCGCGCGGCCGACCTGGTACTGCTCAGCAAGGCCGACCTGCTGCCGGTGCTCGACGACTTCGACCCTATCCGGGCCGAGGCGTATCTGCGCGGCCTCGCCAGCGTCGCGCCCTTCATGCCGTTGAGCATTCGCGACACGGCCGACGGCCTCGCGCCCTGGCTCGACTGGCTGCGCGCCGAACTGCGGGCGCAGCGCGAACGCATCGCCCGCGGCAACAGCGCCCGTCCCGGACTGCAGCCGGACGGTGCCCTGCTGCATGGTGGCCATCACGACGGCGGGCATGGCCACTCCCACGGCGACCACGAGCACCACGAGGTCCACAGCGGCGGACCAGGGCACGCACAGGGGCGACGGCACGCCGACGGGCATGCGCACGGCCATAGCCACGGCTGAGGCCCCGCGGACCGACTGCTGGTCGGCGTCGAGCACCGGGATGCACGCTCCGCCGACCGCCCTGTAGTATTCTCTGCACCGCGGAGGCGGCGTCAGATCGCCCCGCGACGACCCGGTCGGCCCTTGCGCTGGTTCCCAATCTGCAGGAACCGACTGACACGCACCGACCCCGCGTCAGACCCTAACCCATCAAGAGTTGGAGGATGCCCACGTGGCAAGACACCCGCGTTCCGCCCAGTTGGCGCTTGGCGCCGTCGCCCTCGTCGTCCTGTCGCCGATGGCCCAGTCGATGGACTTCGGCGACATGTTCAATCCCGGCCGCTGGTTCGGCGGCAACGACGACTACTACTACGAGGACGGCCCCTGGGGCGGATACGGTCCTTACGGCCCTTACGCCCCCTACGGCTATGGCGCCCCCGGCTATAGCCCCTACGGAGCGCCCGGCTATGGCTATGCGCCCGCGCCGGGTTATGCAGCGCCCGGATATGCCGCGCCGCCGGCACCGGCTGCGGCCCCTTCGACGACGACGGACGGCGCAAAGGATCGGGAAATCGAGGCGCTCAAGCAACGCATCGAGCAACTGGAAAACCGCCAGGGCCGGGTCGCCCCTCGAGCCCCGGTGGGGACCGCGCCGGGCGGCGACGCCTGGCCAGCGGCACCGGCGTTCCGACCCGTCGAGCAGTACTGAAGCGATCTTCCCGCCCCTCCATCCGGCGCACTGGCGATCGAGACTGGCGGAGCGTGCTTGACCCTGCGCGTACCCCGAGCGTCTCGCGGTGCCGCTGGACCCGCGTACGGGCCTGAACGCGAACCCATAGCTGCCCGCGGCCGTCGCGCTGCTGCCCCAAGAAAACCGACCGAGGAGGTCGCCGCCCCATGTCTTGCAACCCCATCCGTCGCCTCCCGATAGCCATCATTGGCGCCGTCCTGCTGTTCGGCGCGGCGGGCCAGTCCCTGGCACAGCAGTATCAGGTGTATGAAAGCGACAGCGCCTTCGAAGACGTCCTAGACGGCCTCAAGCTGGCCATCCAGGAGCGCGGCATGTACATCAACAACATCATGCATATGGACGAGATGCTCGAGCGCACCGGCAAGGACCTCGGCATGGACGAGCAAATCTACGCACACGCACAGTCCATCGAGTTCTGCAGTGCCGTGCTCTCACGAAAGATGACGTCCGAGGACCCGACACGCATCGTCAACTGCCCATTCATCGTCGCCGTCTACACCCTGCCCGACGACAGCGACACCACCTTCCTGGTACACCGCACCGTCCCCGATAGCGAGACCGAGACGAGCCCGGTGATGCGCGAAATCGCCGACATGCTGAAGGCTGTCGCAGAGAGCGCGACCAGCTGGTAACCCACCAGACTCACTCAGCCCGCGCCCGGTCGTGTGCCGGGCAGCCACTCCCGCCCCGCCGACGCCCTCTCCGCCCGCGCCCTCCCCCTTGCCGCCCGACTTGCCCCTGTCGGCGAACGAACGATCAGCGCTCCGGCGATCAACCGCGCGAATCGCAGCCAGATTGATCCAAATCTAGGAATCCGCACTGCGCCTCGAAAGCCATGGGCTATATTGCATTGACAGGCAGTAAAAAACCTGTTCAACCAATCCGATAATTACTAATACAACGATACACCAATACACCACCGACAGGTGGGGGAGACACTGCATGACCGCCTTGCAGATCGCCGGGCGCGAGGTCAACTTCAACAAGAAGGGCCATCTCGCTCGCTTCCAGGATTGGGACGACGAGCTGGCCAAGGCCCTCGCGTCCGAGGACGACCTGGACCTGACCGACTGCCACTGGACGGTGATCCATTTCCTGCGTGAATACTACGCCTTCCACGAGATACCGCCGTCACCGAAGGTGATCGTGCGCGAGATCGGCCATCACGTCTCCCGCCACACACCTTGCACGCGAAAGAACCTGGAGGCACTGTTTCCGGACGGCGGCTGCAAACAGGCTTGCCGCATCGCCGGACTCCCCAATTACTACTGCCACTCCTGCTGAGCGCGATTGAGGGCGGGGCCGGATGGTACGGGCGTGCCATCGACCGCCCTCTGCGCACGAGCTTGCTACCCGCACGCCCACCCACAGCCCCGGCCTCGCCAGACCGGACCGACGGGGCACGCACGGCTCAGCGCGCTGAGGCGGGCAGCAACCGGAGCTCGCCGTGCACCTGGCCCGCAGCAGGGCCGTGCCAGGGCCAAGGGTGCGTCTCTGCGGCCAGCCAGTCGCCGAGTTGGTCGGTGCGAAAGGCCGAGAACCGGTGCCCGGACTGTCCCAGCGGCAGGGTGCCACGCGTGCCGCTCCAGTCCGTCGGCGTATAGACCACCCGCATGGAAGGGATATAGCCGATCTGCCGTGGCGCCAGCGTCGACGCATTGGCGACATTGACTGTCGCAGTGTCGCCCCCCAACCCCACCGGTCCAACCTCGAACCAATCGCCGAGCAGCGGTTGGCCGGAAAAGGCATGGCTGAACACCACGGAGCGCAAACGATCGACCCGTTGCGGGCCCTCGGGCAGGATGTGGTTCAGGCCCTCCTCTGCGTCGATGATCGCGGTACGCCAAAGGTGCACCAATCCCTCCTGTTCGTTCGGGGTGCGGACGTCGTCCCAGAAGCTGGAGCGGCCGCTGCGCAACGCCTCGTCCAGCGGACCGTAGGTATTGCTGTCCAGGGCCATGAGGACGCCCAGATCGTCGCCCAGTTCGTCGCCGTACAGGCCACGGTACAGCGCGGGCACCAGCAACCCGAACAGTGCCGCCGGGCGGCTGTCCGGCGGGAAGTCTCCGCGCCAGTGCAGCAGCGAGCGCTCGGCGATTCGGGCCGCGGCGGGGTCCAGGTCGCGCAGTTCCGGCAAGACCCCGCGCAATGAGGCCATGAACACCCGCGCCCGGATGCTGTCGCGGTCCGCCTGCATCCGTGCCATGGCCGCAGCGTCCAGCGGACCGGCGAGGTCGAGTAGTTCCTCGATCCGTTGCGCCCGGTAGGGCGACAGCCAGCTATGGCCGACGGGTACGGCCGCATCGATCGGCACGCTGCGATTGTTGGCATTGATGATCCATTGCTCGGATGGATTGGTGACGCCGGGGTTGGCCTCGAAGGGCAGCCAGGCCTGCCAGGCGGAATCGGCCTCCCAGCCAGGAATGGGCAGCATGCCGCTGTAGGCCCCACGGCGCGGCAGTGTGCCCGTGACCTGCCAACCGATCTTGCCCTGCCGGTCGGCGATGACCAAATTCTGCGACGCATGCCGCAGGTCGACGCCGGCCGCCCTGGCCTCGTCCACATCCCTTGCGGTATTGATGCGCCAAAGCGCGGCCATGGCACGATCGGGCAAATCCAGGTTGGTGCGCAGCGCCAGCGCGCCTACGACCCGCACCGTTGGTAGCCCCTCGGGGTTGTCGGCGCCGATGACGTCGTCGATGAGCACACCGTTGCTGGTGCGGCGGATGCGCAGTATCTCCGGCTCCGGACGGTCCTTGACCGGGATCATTTCCGTTTGCTCCTGCACGACCTCCCAGAGACCGCTGGGCCGTAGCACCGATGTCTTGCCCTGGCCGGACTCCGGATCCAGATCCCGGCGCATGCGCTCGATGATGACGTCCTGGGTGTCTGCCGTCACCGTCGTCAAGCCCCAGGCGACATCCTGGTTGTGGCCGATCAGCACCAGGGGCACCCCGGGCAGCGCCAGCCCGGCGACGTGCAGGCCAGGTGCCATCAGTTCCAGTTCGTACCAGATGGCAGGAGCCGATGGTCCCAGGTGCGGGTCGTTGGCAAGCAGGGCCTCGCCGTTCGCGGTCCGCTCGCCATGCACGGCCCAGACATTGCTGGCGCCGCCGCTCAGGACCAGATTCGAGACCAGGCCGGCGGTGACCGGGGCCGCGTCGGCGCCGACCACCAGGCTTTGGTAGTCCGGCAGGCTGGCGGCGTCCTCCGGTGGTGACACTCCCACGTCCACGGGAAAGAGCTGAAGGGCGCGGGCATTGCCGAGGCGCTCGGCGAGTCGCAGAAAACTCAACTCCTCGCGCAAGTTGACGCTGTTGATCCAGGCCATGTACTCGCCGATGGCGAGGCTATCCTGGGGTCGCCAGGGCGCGGGAGCCAAACCGGTGATTCGGTACTCCAATGGCAGTCGCCCGGCAGCGGCGTCGATATGCGCGTTGACGCCGTCCGCGTAGGCGATGAGCAGGCGCCGGTACTCGGGCTCCAGCGCTGCGAAGGACGCCTCTGCGGCACGCGGCAGACCCACGGTACGGAAGAAGCGATCCGCCGGCAGGGCTGCCCCGCCGAAGACCTCCGCCAGCCGCCCACCGGCGAGTCGTCGCAGCACGTCCATTTGCCAAAGGCGCTCGGAGGCGACCACATAGCCCTGGGCGAACAGGGCGTCGTCCAGGGTCTCGGCCTCGATGCTCGGCACGGCATGCGGCCCGAAGCGAACGGCCACCGGCGCCACCAGGCCGGCCAGCACCACCTCGCCGTCATAGACCGGCTCGGCACGTTTGCCCAGCCAGAACACCGTGCCGACCGCCAACAAGGCCGCCAGCAACAGGACGGCGCAGCCGATCAGCAGCGAGCGCAGCACGGATCAGGGGTGCCCTGTGGGTCTCGCATGGGCGACGACGGGGCGCGATGCGCGTTAGACCAGTGTGCCGCGGCTGCCGGGGTGATGGAAGATATCCCGATAGCCGGTGTACTGCGATACCACGATGACCACCGCATAGGCGAGCATCAACGGCACCATCGCAATCACCAACAGGACTCCGATCACCGATCCAGCAGGCCCAAGGGCGGCAGCGCCCCCGGCGAGCAGGCCCACAACAATGGCCAGCAGCAGGACGATACCCATCAGCGCCAGCCCATAGACTAGGAAGGGGACGATATTCCGCCAGCAGCCCTGGAAGCTCGCCTTCATGGCCTCGACGGCCCCCAAATCTTCCAGCACCACCAGCGCCGGGGCGAACCAGTAGGCCATCACCAGCGGGATGACGAGAGCCATGGCGATGAGCATGAGCAGCAGCAGCGCGGTCGGCGCCATGGCGGAGGCGAGCGCCTCGGGATCATTGCTGCTGAGCGCCTCGAGTCCGGCGCTCGACACGACTCCGGCGCCCATAGCGACGAGCGCCGCTGCTAAGACGACTACGACGAAACCGGCCAGATAGAGCAGGCCGACCAGCGCCAGCTGGGTGCCGTGGGTGGAGAAGGCGTCGAACACCATCCCGACCCGTGTACGCCCTCCTCGGTCCGTGGCACGCGCGCCGGTCATGAGTCCGCCGATGAAGATCGGGCCTAGCACGAAGCCCACCAGACTGCCCAACACCGGCACCAGACCAACCACGAAACTGATCCCGTACATGAGCACGATGGCCAGCATCCAAGTGCCGGGCTTGCTACGAAACAGCGCGTAGGCCTCCTTGATCCAAGACCAGCCGTGGCCGGCGGGCACCCCATGTGGGCCCGTCATGGGCCCGTCGTCATCGGCCCTTGGCGGAGTCAGATCGGCATTGGGCGGCGCGTAGGGGTTCTCGGTGTAGCCCGGTTCCGGGCTGGCGCCGGACGTGGTTCCGACTGCAACACCCGACAGCCCCGGCTCGGTCGCGACGCCCATGGGCGGGGCGGCTGCATCGGCATTGGCCGCCATTGCGCCGGCGGGTGTACCCTCCAGCGGCGTACCCGCAGGCTCCACACGCACCGTCAGGCCGACCTCCTCCAGCACCTCCCGGTAACGATCAGCGTTGGCCTCGTTGACCTCGCGCTTGAGCACATGCTCATGCTTGTCGAGAATAAGGCGCCAGGCCTTCTCCTCCGGAATCTTGAACACGGCGGCAAAATCCCGCGCCGCTTGCTCCGGGTTGACCCCCGGCAGCAACTGGCCCGTGAAGACCACCTGAAAAAGGCTGTTCATCGTCTTCCTCTTAACATTGAGGCCTATCGGCTAGGCGCCGATTGTGCAGATATCCGCGCATCAGCGGCACGCTGCACCGAGCAAGCGCTTCGGGGGCATCCAAGACCCATCGAACGCCATCGTGAGCGCCTCGAGAGTTTCCTCGGGCACTCGAAAGCCTAGCCGGCAGGGCCGAGCAATGCCAGTGCGTGTTCGGCGATCGCCGGGATACACTGCGGGGCCGAAAGCTCCTCCTGACCGTTGCTCGTGACGGCTTCTGGCGTGATTCCGGGGTCCTTGCGGATCTCTCGGACCGACGCCCGCCGCGTTAGCGACAATGGACGGGGGCCGCATCCGTATGGCTCAGGCCGTCTGCTTCTTCATCCAGGCAAGGAGGCCAGGTTCGGCCTCCCAGACGTCCCGCATAGCCTGCCGATAGAGCCAAGCCTGATCGTCGCCACCGGCGACGAAGCTACCCTGGCGCAGGCTCGGGCGCCGGACCCGCTTGCGCAGCAGGAAGCGCGGCACACGCGGCAACCGGCCGACGGCATCGTGCAAAACCACCGCGGCCCGCTCCTGGTGACCGAGCCGATACAGTGCGAGCACCTCGCCGTAAGCCATGTCGGCGAGGGCATCGGTCGGAAAGCGCCGCGCCAGGGCCAGGGCCTTCTCGTCCTCGCGCTCGCGCAGATAATGGTTCATCAGCTCCGCGCGAACGCCGTGGTTGTCACGCGGATTCAGCTCCAGCAGCAATTCCAGCAGTTCGATGGCGTGCCTGTCGTCACCGGCCTCGGCGTACTGGCGGTAGCGGCGGAACAGGAGGCGCAGTGCCGGACGATTACGAGGATCGATCCAGGGTAGCACCCCTGGAACGCGGGGGGCCACGGTGCGGCGCAACATGGCCTCGGCGCGGCCCAGGATCGGGTCCGACATGACCCGCGCCACCCAGGGTAAGCTGCTTTCCGGGTGCGCATAGAGCGCGGTGGCAAGGTCATCGAGCACCTCGATGCTGTCCGCGGCCGCGGGGTGTTCTTCCAGGAAATCCAGCCAATCGTCGCGCAGCCAGACGCTTTCGTGCTCCGGCCCCGCAAGCAACGTGGACATGGGCTTGCCGGCCGGGAAGACCCGACGCCAGGCGCGCTCCAGGGCCGCCATGCCACTACCCGGAACCAGGGCGCAACAGCGCGCGCCACGCGGTGCGCCCGGCGGCGGCGGCAGCAGCTCCGGGTCGAACAGGGGCAACTGGCGTGGATCAGCGCAGTTCAGCGGGTCGTCGATGGGTTCGACATCGAGGGCCGTCGGCGCACGGTCCTGCAGGGCCGACAGCCACTCACGCAGGCGCAGCAGCGCCGGATCCATCGATGAGGCCTGACTCATCATCAGGGCCTGCTGAGGGTCCTCCTGGGCGCGGTCTAGGAACTCGTAGATGCCGCTGCCATCGTGCCCGGCGCGACGCAGCTTGTGTTGCCAGAACAGGGCCCTGGCGCGCGCGTGGTCGTCACGATTTCGAGCGGCGAGGAGCGTGATCTCGAGCAGCGCTGTGCCCGGGTGGTCCGGGCCGTGTCGCTGGGCGCGCTCAAAGGCCTCGGCGGCCTGATCGAAGTCGCCCTCGTCGATGTACATCACGCTCAGCCGCTGCCAGGCGGCGGACTTCAGCGGCGCGGGTGCGGCATTGGTGATCCGCAGCAGGAAGCCCTGCTTCTTCTTCCAGTGATCGAGGGCGTCGTAGGCGTCGCACAGGGTGTCCAGCGCCGGCTCATAGGCCTCATCGAGCGCCTCGAGCTCGCCGTCGAACAAGGGCTCCAACAGGGCCGCCGCGCGTCCGGGTCGACCTAGCGACAGCCAGCGATCCGCGACCTTGGCGAGCAGGGGCCGCGGCACCTGGCCGCTGCCGACGGCGGCCTGGAGCTGTGCCTCGTCGAGTCGGTCGAGCAGCGGGTCCCAGAGGATCTCGACCGGCAGTTCGGGCACCTCCCCGGCGGCCTCGCAGCAGTCGCCGTAGGCGGCACCGGAGCCGCAGCGGCAGGGCTCGTCCGAATCGAGCTCGGACAAGGGGCTGGTGCGAAAGCCCAGATCGGGGCGCGGAATGGCGTTCCAGATGGCCTGGGCGAGTAGCGCGGAGAGCCGACGCGCGTCGTCGGCGTTGAGGCCATCGCCACCGAGGGCGAGCGGTACACGCGCCTGTCCCCAGGCGAGGAAGTGGCCAAAATCCGGGGTTTGGAGGATGCAGCCGACCGCTTCGCTGAGCAGCTCGTCCATGCTCAGGGGGTCCGAATGCGGTTCTTGTTTCATGGCATCCCTCATGGCTGGCCTGCCGCGATCGGCGGAATGGTTGGATTGTACCGCGACCGCAAAGCCGTCTGTCGAGCAGACCGACGCGCACACGGGGACCTTGTCCACCCGAAGGTGCGCATGCCCGGTATCATCCGGGAACGGCGCATCGCAGCACCACCCAGGCCGCGCCACCGTCAACGCTCGAGCCCGATCGCATGCCCCCACCCCACCGCGACGCGCGCATCCGTATCTTCGTCTCGTCTCCGGCGGACGTGGAGCACGAGCGCGCAGCGGTCAAGGACATCGTCGAACAGCTCGGACACGAGTATCTGCCGTACTTCGAACTACACGCGGTGCTATGGGAGGAGGAGGCGCTGACGGCGGACCGGACCTTCCAGGCGGGCCTGACCCAGCCCAAGGACTGCGACATCGTGTTGGTGATCCTCTGGACACGGCTCGGCTCACCCCTGCCGGAGGAGCCCTACCGCGGCATGACCGGCACGCAGTGGGAGTTCTTCAACGCCGTCGAAGCCTCGGCGCACCGGGGAACACCGGAGGTACTCGTCTACAAGAAGACGGCGCCGAAGCTGGTGGACATCACCGATGCGGCGACGGCGCGCGAAGCGGTGGAGGACCGGCGTCGCCTTGACGAGTTCTTTCGAAAGAACTTTTTCAACGAAGACAACAGTTTTCGACGCGCCTTCCGAGTCTTCGACGGCGACGCCGCATTTCGAGAACTCGTTGAGAACCAGCTGCGCAGGCTGCTGAACCGCCGCATCAGCGCCGAACGACGCGCCACTGCGGGTAGCGGCCAATGGCAGGGCAGCCCGTTTCGCGCCGATCGGCCCTTCGAGACCTCCGACGAGCGCGTCTTCACCGGACGCGAACAGGAGGTGCGCGCGCTGCTTCAACGCATTGAGGCACGCCCTTCGGACGGACGCGGACTGCTGCTACTGAGCGGCCCGAGCGGCTGCGGCAAGACCTCGCTACTGCGTGCCGGCCTCATACCACGACTGACCCGGCCGTTCGTTTTCGAGCAGATCGCGACGGTGCGTGTGGCGCTGGTCGACCCCAGCCAGCATGGCCACACAGGGTTGGCGGCGATGGCCGCGCGCCTCTGTGGCGACGATGTACTCGGCGTGCCCTTGGCGGGATTCGGGCTCGGCGCCGAGACGCTGGAGCGGCTCCTGCTGAACGACCCCGACTTGGCGGCAAGCCAACTCGCCAGCGCCCTGCGGCAGGTGGCCGGCGAGTCCGATCGCGATGCCCGACTCGCCGTGATCCTGGACCCGCTCCGACCGGCAGATATGGATACGGAATCGGAGTTGCTGCCGTTGCTGACAGCCCTCGGTGCGCTGGCTTCGCACCCGGCGCTTTGGCTGATCGTCGCGCTGCGCAACGATGCCCTGCGACGGCTCGCTCCGCACCAGGAGATGCTGCTGGACCCGACACGCCCGGTCGGTGATCAATGGCTGGAACTCGCCCCTCCTCCGCTCGGCCGACTGCGGCAGGTCATCGAGATCCCTGCCCGCATCGCCGGCATCGAACTCGACGGCGGCGCCCCAGGCCAGGGCGGCGGTCCGGTGGAGCGGATCGAGGCGGAGGCGGCAACCATGGATCATTGGGCGCCGCCGACGCAACACCTGCTGCAACGGGCCTACGACCACGCCGAGGCCGAAGCGGGCAGGAACGGCCAGGCACGCATCACCGCGCGGCAGATCAGCACCCAGGGTGGTCTGCCGGGCAGCCTCATCGAGCGGGCGGATGCCGTCTGGGAAGGACTCGACGACACGACCCGCTCGGCCCTGCCACGGCTGTGTCGGGCACTGATCAATGTTGAAGGCGACTTCACAACACCGCGCCGCGGCGACCTGGATACGCTGCTCGCAGACCCCAGCTGCAGCCGCCTCACGCAAGCGCTGGTCGAGGCCCGACTGCTGGTCACGGACGCCGCTCATGAGCCCGTCCTGCTGCGTCGCTGCAGGCCCATCGACCCTAGCCTGACCGGCGCCCTACGCCTTGTGTGGCAGCAGACCATCGATGAGTGGCGTCGATGGTGGGCTCGCTGGTCGCTGCGACGTCGACTGCGGTCCGACCTCGGGCCCGCCGGGAACTCGATCGACACAACCCACGAGCCCCTGTCCTCCCAAGTGCAGGGCGCACCGCCGGCGAACGCCGAGGGCATCCAGGCTTCTCCCGCCACCCCGGATGCACCGCACTGGCATGCCATGCGCGCGGTCGCCAGCCTTTGCCATCCCGTATTGCTGAGTCGATGGCGACCCGTGACCGCCTGGCTACGACAACCGGATAACCGGCACGCCCTTGAGCTGCGCAGCCGGCTGAGTCGCCAGACCCGCCTCTGGAAGCGCACGGACTGCAACCGGGAATACCTGTATCACCAAGAGAGCTACGACGACGCCAACGACCTCGCCCGACGCTGCCCGGACGAGCTGGAGCCGTCCGAGCGGGAGTTTCTGGCCGCCAGCGCCACGAACCTGCAGTTCCTGCGGCGCCGCAATCGATTCGTGCGATTCGTTGGTGGCGTGCTGCTGATGTTGCTACTCGGCGCCATACTCGCCGCCGTCTTCGCCTGGCATGCATCGAACAATGCACGGGTGAACCTACACCAAAGCCTATTGAAGGAGGCAGAGCTACATATCGCCCGCGGCAACACCCCGCAGGCGGTCATCAATTCCATCGATGCCAGCGCCGATCTACCAGAGCAGTCGGTGCGCAAGCTGAGCCTGGCCTTCAACGCCAATCGTCTGCTGGCGATGGCCCCGTCGGCCAGCCCGAATCCGGATGCTCCGCGCCTGCCCGGCTTCAGCACCTCGGGCACGCTGTTGGCCAGCATCACGCCGGACGCGGGGCCGGTACGCTGGCGACTCGATGGCGGGCGTTTCCTACCCGACCTGGACCTGCAGGCCGAGGGACTCGGCATCCACAG
Organism: Thiohalocapsa sp.; assembly: GCA_028277725.1. GTDB lineage: Bacteria > Pseudomonadota > Gammaproteobacteria > Chromatiales > Chromatiaceae > Thiohalocapsa. The sequence continues at coordinate 4,943 of JANQFX010000023.1, read as the reverse complement.
CTTGGCGTTTGGTGATGCGGATCAGGTCTTTGGCATCGGCGAGGACGGCGTCTGGCGTCTACCGGCCGCGGACAATGCCCGACCGCTCTATGCCTGCGGCACAGCCGCCGGCAGCCCGATCGAAGTCAGCCCGGACCGTCGGCACCTCGCCATCGCCATGAACGGGCGAGACGGCGGCCATGACCTGTGCGTCTTGGACCTGACTCTGCCGGGCCGGTCAATCCTCCACGAAGCCCTCGCCGGCGGCGAGGTACGCGGGCTCGGCTTCTCTCCAAACGGGTATCTATTGGCTACGGCCTCCGCCGGTGGGCTGAGCCAGGTGTTCGATCTGGAATCCGGGCAGTTGCGCCTAACCCTGCCGCCGAGCGGCCCCGTCGGGCGGCCGTTCAACAACGTCGCCTTCGACGATGCCGGCGAGCGCATCGGCATCGCCGCTGCGGATGAGCGCGTGCGCTTGTTCGGCCTCGACGGAGCGCCCCTCGGCGAGTACTCGAGCAGCCTCATCGGTGAGCAAGAGTTCAAGATCCATCGCAGCGCCGTGCGCGACCTGGACTTCGCGCCGGGTGGCGATTTCCTGGTCGCGGTCGACGATGAGGGACAGGTGGTACGCTGGAGGCTCGACGGCAGCAATCAGGCGGTGGTGCTCGGCAGCCACGACCTTAGCGTAGGCAGTATCGAGATCGCCCCGCGGCCTGCGGCGCATCTGGGCGGACAGCATCTGGTGTTGACCGGCTCCCTGGATCACACGGCCCGGCTATGGGCCTTGGAGACGGGCCGGCCCATCGCGGTGCTGGGGCACGATGCGGCGGTGACATCGATCGGTTTCAACGCCGACGGGAGCCGCCTCTCCAGCTACTCGGTGCGCGATGGCACGGTGCGGCTGTGGAGCGTGCAGGCGGTGACGCGACTCGGCTTTCAACTCGACCACCCGGACCATGTCTGGGATCTGGACATGGCCGCCGCGCCCGAAGCCCTGGCCCCAAACGGCGACGCGCTGCTCCTGGGTACCGCGGGCTTCGACGGCGGCGTGCGCGTCTGGCGCTACGAACGCGACCGTGAACGGCCCGAGCCAGAGCGACTGCACCCACTCCAGCAGCACGCCGCAATCGTCCGTCAGGTCCGCTTCGGGCCCAACGGGCGGCTACTGGCCTCCGCCGCCTATGATGGCTCGGCGTTCGTGCACGATCTGATCACTCGACAGACCTGTCGCCTGTCCGTGACCCGAGCGCCGGATGGCCAGGTCTACAACGCCCTCTTCGGCCCGTCGGCGGACTGGGTGCTCACCACATCCGACGACGCGTCACAGCCGGTGCGGCTGTTCTCCACCAAGGACTGCAGTTCGCTCCCAGACACCCCCTCCCTGCCCCACGGCACGGCACGGGTTCAGGCCGCGGCGCTACGGCCACTCGGCGACACTCTACTGGCCGCCACCGGCGACGACGCGGGCATTACCCGATTGTTCCTGCGCGATGCAACGGGGGAGTGGCGACCCGGCTGCGAGGTACCCGCCGAGGTGGGCGCCGTCGGCGCGATCGCGTTGGCCGGCGACGGCAGCCTCGCCACCGTCGCGGGCACCGAGGACCAGGCGGCAGTGATCGAGATCGCACCGCGAACCGGCAACTGCAAACTTCGAGGTCACCTGATCGGACACGCCGGGCGCGTCTACAACGCCACTTTTTCTCCGCAGGGGGATCGCATCCTGACCGCCTCCCTGGACAAGACCGCGCGGGTCTGGCGCACGGACGGCCGGCCGCTGTCGGTGCTGATGGGCCACCAGGACCGCATCTATCGTGCCGAGTTCAGCCCAGACGGCGACTGGCTCCTGACGGCCTCGCGGGACGGCAGCATCCGGCTCTGGCGCGCACCGGGGGACACCCTGCCCGTCGGCGCTGCGGTCTCGGTGCAGCAGGAATTCCTGCCGCTTCGTGCAAGCCTCGGCGGCGTGGCGGCGGCGGCCTTCAGCCCGGACGGGCACTACATCGCGGGCGCCTACTGGGAAAACGCGGCCATGCTCTGGCGCATCTGGCGCGACGGCGGAGCGGTCTCGGCACCCATGCGTCGACGCTGGGGAGAGGATCGCTCGCGTCTGGCATTGATCCGCGAGGCCTACCGATTCCGCGCCGACAACGCCATCGTCGATGCAGAAGCCACGCGGCGCGAGCGTGAAGTCCCCTGACCCGCACCTGGCCGAGAGATCGTCCATGCCCATGTCGGTACCCCGACTTCAGCCCCGTCTTCCGCCCGGGCTCTCCGGCTGGCTCCGGGCAACCTGGCCTGTACTCGTCGCGCTCGGGCTGTTCGGCTTGGTCACATCCCTGCTGGAGTACCGACAGTTGGACCTCGCTGTCTACTGGCAGGCAGCACAGCGCGTGTTTATCGATGGCATCGAGCCCTACACGCGGGCGAACGGCCAGGGGCTACCCTTCACCTACCCGCCCACGGCGCTGTTCCTACTGCGCCCACTCGCCGAGCTGAGTCGGGACGACGCGGCGGCCCTGCTATTGACGCTCAATCTGATCGCCGCCCTGGCGGTGATCCTGATCTTGCCCAGAGCGCTGGCACGGACCGGAGGCGGGCACGACGCCGCTAGCCGGCGGCTCACGCGATTCGGACCGCTCTATATCGCCTGCTATGGCGGCCTGTACCTGAACCTGCACTTCCACCAGATCAACTTGCTCCTTCTCCTATGCCTGTGGGGCTACTGGTGGACCCTGAGGCGCGCTTCTGAACCAGAGTCCGCTGCCCGTGCGGCCCACCGAACCCTGTGGATACGGCGCCTGCAACAGCTCGCGGCGGGCGGGTCGTTGTCACTCGGCAGTGTCGCAAAGCCCCACTATGGGCTGCTCGCAGCCGGTATGCTGAGGTGTGAGCGAGGAGTACGCACCACGATCCCCATGCTCTGGATGCTGGCGGGGGCAGTTGTCGGCGCAGCAGCATGGGTTTGGCTGAGCCTGATCGTCGCGCCAGTGGGCAGCTGGGGCGCCTGGGTCGATCAGGTCGTCGGCACCACCAACTACACGACGCTGCCGCCGGGCCACAGTAGCATCGCCGCCCCCTGGAACCGGAGCATCGCGGGAGAGGTAGCGCGCTGGCTGGTGCCGAACAAGTTCATCGCACCTGTGATCCCGGCAGCGTCCGCGGCCGGGCTGATCAGCGCGACCCTAGTCGCGCTGCTCGGTCTCATCACCGCGTGGGCAGTCATCGGCTCCCTAAGAGTCCGCTCCCTGCACCGCCGGTGCGGACGACCCGTCGAGCAGGCACGCTTAGTGGACCTGGAGCTGTCACTGGTTTCCGTGTGGGTGTTCCTGGCTGCGCCCGCCAGCTGGACCCACCATCTGGTGATGCTGCTTCCTGCTGCCTTGGTGCTGTTGCGCGATTCGGTCCTGGAGCCCTGCGCCGGCAAGCTTCAGCGCATCGTCGCCGGGCTGGTGCTCATGGTACTCGCGCTGACCCTAGACGACCTTCTGCCACGCGATGTCCGCCTCGACTCGCGGGCAATCCTGGCGCTCATGACCGTGGCGGTACTCGGACTCTGGCTACTACTGCTCCAGCAGCTGCGCAACCAATCGGCACTTACCGCACCGCCCGCGGTGGCGCCCTCGGCGATTACCCCAGCCTGCCGTCCTCGGGGGCAAGGACAAACTCCTCCTTGAAACCGAAACCACGACTGTTGTCGATCAGCCTAATCCAACGGGGAACAAAGCAGTACACCGCCGCAGACGTTAACCGCCCCGCGATGGCTCGCTCGTCGGATCCCTCGGGTGCGTGCACCATCCGCGCGATATCGGGAAACTTGTCGAGATACAAGCCTAGGGCGGCTTCCCGATCTGCGCCCGTCCGCCTGTGTGCCCGCCCCATCAACTGCACGCCCCGGATGGAGGCCCAGTCCGTCGCGTTCTCATGCACTTCCATTGCGACATCGGGCCTGACCGTCAAGTCCCGGCCATGCCGACTCGAGGACGCCGACAGGAACAGGAGTCGCAGATCCGGCGTACTTGCGAAGAACACCGCCGCCACCCAGGGTCCATCCGCGCCCTGAGTCGCGAGAGAGGCCGTGGTCTGACCCGCCAACAACTCGCACACGACGCCGAGTCCGACGCTCATGAGGTCAGCCGTCCCCTTGCTGCCCGGTCGGGCCCGCCCAGCGCCTCACAGCTCCAGAGTCGAGGCCGAACAGGTCCAATACCCTACCTACACTGTGGTTGATAATATCGTCCACCGTTTGAGGCGCGGTATAGAAAGCGGGCATGGGCGGACAAACCAACGCCCCCATGACCGCTGCCTCGTGCAGCAGTCGCGTATGTCCAACATGTAAGGGAGATTCCCGCGGCACTAAGACCAGCCGCCGTCTCTCCTTGAGAACGACGTCCGCCGCGCGGACCAAAAGGTTGTCCGCATACGAATTGACGATGCCGGACAGGGTCTTCATCGAACAAGGCGCGACAACCATGCCATCCGTCAAGAACGAGCCGCTGCTGATTGACGCGGCCAAGTCCCGATCCGAATGCAGGACATCGGCCAAGGCCTCGACATCCTCGACTCGCCAGTCCGTCTCCAGCGCGATATTCAGTTTCGCCCCTCGACTGATCACGGCATGGACTTCGACGTGCTCGAACCCGGACAACGTCTCCAACAGCCTAATGCCGTAAATGACACCACTCGCCCCCGAGATACCGACGATCACCCTCATTGCCCTATCACTCTCTTTGCATCACCGCTCCCAACGGTGGTTGCCTGCACCCTCCGTGAGGCCAAGAGTTGGGCCTTCCACATCAAAACACCAGAACCGCTCAATCCACGCCGCCTGCAAAACAAAAAAAGCCCCGCACAACGTACGGGGCTTCGGAATAAAACCCTGGCGGTGACCTACTTTCGCATGGGGAGGCCCCACACTATCATCGGCGATACACCGTTTCACTTCTGAGTTCGGCATGGATTCAGGT
>JANQFX010000119.1 GCA_028277725.1 Thiohalocapsa sp. | reverse complement strand
TGCGGGGCAGGATGCCCCGCCATTTTTCAAGCGCCCAAGCGCTTGAAAAATGGCGCGAAGCGGAAACCGCGTTTTCGCTTCGCGTCTTGAAAAATTGCCAGGACGGCAATTATTCAAGGTCCCCTTTAGGCGCCTTCGCGTGGTGCGATGCTCTGGAGAACTCAGGCTGCGATTCAGGCGTTGGGATCACCGTCGAAGCCATCTGAAGGCGTATCAGGGGGCCTTGCGCTTCGTTCCTACCAGAACCCGATGAGCTTCCCGTCGAGGGTCGCATTTTGCCACGAAGAAGATCACGCGGCAGGGCGCGCGAGCAGGGGAAGTATCCGCCCTGCCCCAGGTCGAATGGACCAGCTCACCCGAGCCCCAGCATCACGAAAGCCGCAGACGCGCTCGACACAAGACTGTCATCGCCCCGAGGCCCAACGCTAGCAACAACGCCGCGCCAGGCAGCAGGACGGCGACTTGTCCGAGGCGGACCGCCCAACCGCAGATTTGGAGGAACTTGCTGCCGTGCGAACTGCAAGGACCCCCAACAGACGCAATGCTGCTAGTCCGCCCGTAGGGACTGGACGGGATCGAGGCCCCCGTTGCAGGCAACCGAACGAAGCGGACTGCACTGCGTGACAGCGGCGGTCTGCTTCGGCAAGGGCGTGCAGGGAGAACGCCGTACGGTCCAGGTAGGCCTCTGGACTGACTTTGTGGAGCTGGCGGACGGATTCGAACCGACGACCTGCTGATTACAAATCAGCTGCTCTGCCAACTGAGCTACGCCAGCGGAAGGAGGGAGTTGGCGGTCGGGTGTGATACCAAACCGACACGATATCTTACGCGAGGGGGCTGTCGGGCTCAATGTTGCCGTCTCGTCTGGTGCAACTCCCCATCGAGACGCCGAGGCTCGGCAAGCCCTTGCCGAACGAGGTTTCCGACGTGCCTGGCGCTCTGCTTTGGTCCGCCGGCGTGAGTCTCAAGAGACACGAGTCCTCGATCACGACAACGGACAAAGGAGGATCCGATCGATGGCCCCAAGCAGGCTCGCCCGTCGGGCTTGACCGCCGGCGCGGTCAAGGGCTGAACGCCCCGGCTCGACCGGTCCGACAAGCGTGCCAGGGCGTTCGGGGTGCTGGACAGGCCGGCGGCCTTGGCCTGTAATCCACGGCCATGAGTGATGCAAGACAGCCCAGAGCCGCCCAGACGGCGTCGGCCGATGCTCGGCCAGCGGTATTGTCCAAGGCCGCAGCGAAGCGCGCCTTAGTGCGCACACGCGAAGTGCTGCGGGACGGAGGGCGGCTGATTCGCCTACAACCCGCAGTGCCGGAGATTCGCTTCGACCTCCGCGGCCAGGCGGCGGGCCAGTTCCGCATCGACGCCTGCGGCCAGGCCGCAATCCGCTACAACCCGACCCTGCTCGCCCGGCACGAGGACGAGTTCCTGGCCCAGACGGTCCCGCACGAAGTCGCGCACTATCTGACCTTCCTGCATTTCGGTCACAGGGTGCGGCCGCACGGCGAGGAGTGGCAGCAGATCATGCTGGAACTCGGCGCGGACCCGCGCCGCTGCCACACCTTCGACACCAGCGGCACCGGCACCAGGCGCGTGCGACGCTATGCCTATCACTGCGATTGCAGCGACCATGCACTGAGCAGCATCCGCCACCACCGGGTGCTGCGCGGCGCGAGCTACCTCTGCAAACGTTGCGGACAACCGCTCCGGATAGGGCGCGCGGGCAACGACGGCGAAACTTGACCCAAGCGCCCCCATATCCACGGGCAACCTGGGGTTCATTGCAGCCCGCCAAACAAGCCAGACGCCATGCTCAAGAGCATTCAAATCTTCTTCAACACCCACCTCTCGGGCATCGGGGACCGCGAGCCGGAGGACGCCGACCAGGCTGCCCGGCGCGCCGCCGCGGCCCTGTTGCTCGAGATGACCCACATGGATGAAAGCGCGGACGGGGTCGCCCGTGAAACCGTGGTGTCCTTGGTCCGCGAAGGCTTCGGCATGAGCTACTCCCAGGCGGAGGCCCTGCTCGGATGCGCGGAACAGGAGCGCAGTGCATCGACGGACTACTTCCAGTTCACGTCCCTCATCAACGACCACTACGGACCGGAGGAGAAGGCGCGGCTGGTGTCCGCCCTCTGGCGCGTGGCCTTCGCCGACGACCGGCTCGGCCAATACGAGGAGTACTTGGTACGCAAGGTCTCGGAGCTCCTCTACGTGCCTCACAGCGTCTTCATCCAGGCGAAACTCGACGCGGAGGCGGCGGCCAACGGCGGTTGAGGCGGCCCCCAGGGCCGCTCATCGAGGTATCCGTCCATCTAGCCTTTGCACCAGCATCGAACCACCGACGACGACTCGATCGAACCCACGACCCAACCCCAAAATCCACAACAGGAGCCTCCCATGAGCCCGGAACCCAATCCGTCACCAGCGGCTGCGACCTTTTTCGGTGAACTCGAGAAGAACTGGGGATGGCTGCTGCTGTTCGGCCTGATCTCCATCGTGCTCGGCACGGCGGGACTCGGCATGACCTTCATGCTGACGGAGGTCTCGGTGGTCTTCTTCGGCGTGCTGCTGGTGATAGGCGGCGTCTTCCAGCTGCTCGACGCCTTCAAGTGCCGCGGCTGGAAGGGCATCGCCTGGCACGTGCTGATCGCCCTGCTCTACGTCGGGGCGGGCCTGCTGATGGTGCTGCACCCGGTCTTGGCCTCCCTGTCGCTGACCCTGTTCATCGCCTACATCCTCATCGCCGTCGGCATCCTGCGGGCGATCATGGCCTTCCAACTGCGCCCGTCCAAGGGCTGGTGGTGGGCGCTACTCTCCGGCGTCGTCTCCGTGGTACTGGGTGGCCTCATTCTCATGGAATGGCCCCAGTCCGGACTCTGGATCATCGGGCTGTTCATTGCCATCGAGCTGATCTTCAACGGCTGGAGCTACGTCTTCGTCGCCCTCGCCGCGCGCGCGGCCGCAAAGGCCAATAAGACGGCGGCGGTGAGCGCCTGAGCTGAGCCCGCGCGGCTCGCTTGCCCCATCGAACGCGGTCCGACACGCGCCGCCTACGCAACGCCATGGCCCTAACCAACATGGCACCCAGGCGCGCGCGCCGCCTGCCGGCGGAGTGGGAACCACAGCGCGCCATCCTGCTCACCTGGCCGCACCAGGATACGGACTGGGCGCCCCGGCTCCGGGAGGTGGAGCAGCTCTACATCGAGCTGGCGCGGCGCATCACGCGCCGCCAGGGGCTGATTCTGGTCTGCTGGGATCAGCCCCACCTCGAGCACGTGCGCCGGAGCTTGGGATCGGCGGGGGTGCGATTGGACTCGGTTCAACTCGCCATCGCACCCAGCAACGACACCTGGGCGCGCGACCACGGGCCCATCTCGGTGCTGGATGAGGGCGGTCGGCCGCGGGTGATCGACTTCCGATTCAACGGCTGGGGCGGCAAGTTCGCCGCCGAGCTGGACGACGGGATAACCGGCGAGCTGCTGCGCACCGGCACACTGGACACCGGCGCCTGGGAATCGAGCCCGCTGGTGCTGGAGGGCGGCGCCATCGACAGCGACGGCCTCGGCACCCTGCTGGCGGTGCGCCGAACGATCCAGGACCCGTTGCGAAATCCCGGGTGGCAATCAAAGGATATCGAGCAAGAGATTCGGGCACGACTTGGGACAAGGCGCATCCTGTGGCTGGACCAGGGACAGCTCGCCGGCGACGACACCGACGGACACATCGACACCCTGGCCCGCTTCTGCTCGCCACAGAGCATCTGTCACGCGACGGCTCATCCACGCGCGAAGGCGGCGGAGGCCGCCTCGCTGAACGCCATGATCGAGGAGCTACGGGCGCTGCGGGATCTGGACGGCAGGCCCTATCGGCTGGTCGCGCTGCCAGCCCCGGCGCCGGTCTTCGACGACGACGGCGAGCCGCTACCCGCCGGCTATGCCAACTTCCTGCTGATCAATGGCGCATTGTTGCTGCCGACCTACGACGACCCGGCCGACGACCTGGCCACCGAGCTCCTGGCGGCGGAGTTCCCCGGCCGAGACGTCGAGCGACTGGACTGCCGGGAGTTGATTCGCCAGGGCGGCAGCCTGCACTGCATCAGCATGCAGCTACCGGCGGCATCGCCACCGCCAACCAGCCGCTAACGCCAAACAGGCAGCGGACCGGCGAGGCCGGGTCGGTCGAACTGGCCGACGCTGAAGGCGTGGAAGAGGCCGCGTCCCCCTTCGCTCGTCCAGCGCAGATAGGCGTCGAACTGCTTTGCCTTCTCCGGCGACGACAGCGCCATCTGGCCGGACAAGTCGGGCGAGTGGGGGTTGCGTCCGCGGGCAGCGACTCGAAGGCGACGAGCGGGGTTGAACCTTCGGCCTTGGTCCAGGCGAGACCGGCCCAGTCTTTGACGATGCGTCGTCCAATGGTGAGCACCTGTTTCAACGCACGCGCGGACACGTGCAGATGACGAACACCGCACGAGACGCAGAGCGCGAGCACCTCGACCCCGGCGCCTCGGGCCGCCGTGGCCCCGTCACCCTGACGGCGCTGGGTCTGATCACCCTGCTCGCGGTCGCGGTACTACTGGCCCCGGGTGGCACCACAGCGGCCATCGCATTCATCACGCGCTCGCTGTTGCACATCGCGGGCGATACAGTCTTGATCTTCGCCTCCAGTCTGGTTCTGCTCTGCGCCCTGATCGCCGCCGGTCCCGCCGGGCGGTTGCGCCTCGGGGCCGCGGATGAGGCGCCGGAGTTCGGTCTGCCCTCGTGGCTCGCCATGCTGTTCGCGGCCGGCATGGGGTCCGGCCTGGTGTTCTGGGGCGTCGCCGAGCCCTTGACGCACATGGCCAGCCTCCGCGACGAAGGGGTGGAGCAGGCCGCCGCCTCCGGGCTCGCGATGACCTGGTTCCATTGGGGACTGCACGCCTGGTCCATCTACGCCACGGCCGCACTGACCATCGCCTGGTTCCACACCCGTGCGGGACTCACCGAAACCCCATCGGCGAGCATCGCCGCCGGCTGGCGCGGCTGGCTGCCCCGGGGCCTGGCGACCAACCTTGGACGCGTGGCGGACCTCATCGCCGTCGCCGCGGTGGTGTTCGGCGTCGCCGGCGCGCTGGCCAACAGCATCGTGCTGCTGCGCGCGGGTATCGACGCGGCGACCGGCTGGGCGCCGGCAGCCGTGCCACTGCAACTCGGCATCTTGGCACTGCTGGCGCTGACCTTTATGGCGTCCGCTGTCTCCGGTATCGGCCGTGGAATCCGCTGGCTCAGCGACATCAACATGATCGCGGCCTTTGCGCTGCTGCTCGCGTTGATGGCGCTCGGCACCGGTGCCACGAGTCTGACCCTGACCCTGGACGCGCTCGGGCACTGGGCGGCATCGCTGCCGGGCTGGTCGGTCCGCCCGATCGAGATGGCCGCCAACGCCAACTGGGCCCAGGAGTGGACCCTGACCAACCTCCTCTGGTGGATCGCCTGGACGCCCTTCGTCGGCGTCTTCGTGGCCCGCATCAGCCGCGGGCGCACGCTGCGCACCTTTTTGCTGGGTGTGGTCCTGGTGCCGAGCCTGGTCTCCATGCTCTGGTTCGCGATCCTCGGCGGCGGCGCCCTGGGCTGGGATGCGGCCAACGGTGGTGCGTTGGAGTCGGCACTGGCCGAGCACTACACGCGGCCGCTCTTCGTCTGGCTGGAGGCGCTGCCCTTGGGCACCCTGCTGATGGTGCTGGTCTGCGTGCTGCTGTTCGTATTCATGATCACCAGCGCCGACTCGGCCTGCTTCGTACTCGGCATGCTGTCGAGCGGAAAGACCAGCCCTGGCGCGGCCACCAAGCTTGCCTGGGGGCTCCTGCTGACGGGCCTCACCGCGGGCCTACTGCTGCGCAACGACGTCGACGTGAACAGGGCCGTCGCCATTGTCGGCGCCCTGCCCTTCAGCCTGTTCCTGCTCCTGCAGGTCATCGCGCTCTGCCGGGCTCTGCTGGCAGAACTGCGCCGGTGAGCAATACCGAACGCGCGGGGACTGGCGAGCAATCCGGTGCTGACGGCGCAGGTGGTACGCGACCTGAACGCCGATTCGACGCGTCGGTTCGACGACAGCCCTCAGGGGACGATCTCAATGGGGGTCCCGTCCGAGACATACCGCCAGATTTCGTCGATGGCCATGTTGGAGACCGCGATGCAGCCCTGCGTCCAGTCCTGACCGCGGACGATGCCACGGAGGTCGGTGTGGCGCATCGACCTGGGCTCGCCGTGAATCATGATGGCGCCGCCGGGGTCCCAGCCACGGCGTAACGCATAGGCGCGATCCCGATAATTCGGATAGGAGATGTGCAACGACTTATAGAACTTGCTTCGCGCATTGCGCCAATCGATGGTGTAGCGCCCCTCCGGCGTGCGATTGTCCCCTTGCCGACGTTTGTGGCCCTCGGGACTGGTACCGAGGCTGATGCGATAGGTGCGAAAGGGTGAGCCGTTCCTCATCAGATACAGCCGCCGCTGACCCTTATCCACCAGCACCTTGTCGGCAAAATAGGACCTGCCCTTAGGTTGCTCGGCCTCCGTGGCTCGGTTCGACGCGCACCCGGGCAACACGGACATTGCAGCGACGGATGTACTCAGGCAGAGCGCCAGGGCAGCACAGGTCAGACGACGCAAAACACTGGGATACATGGGACGGATCTGGATGGGCCGGGATCGAAGGAACAGTCCGGACGGTCAACCTAGCATAACCCCAAGAGTGTACCAACACGTGCGATCGCGGCACCACGACATCGATACCTATCGTCCGGGCCGAATCGCAGTACCATGCATTGCGCCGCCACGACTGTTGACCTGGGTCTTTGTCAGGCGCTGGCGTACAGGGATAGGCTGAGTCGAGCACCGCACAAACGATCGGAGAAAGGGCAGATGGCACGCATCGTAATCTTGGGCGCAGGAATCTCCGGACATACCGCCGCCCGGTATCTGGGCAAATGGGTTGGCAAGCAGCACGAGGTCGTGGTGGTGTCGCCCCAACCGAAGTGGAATTGGATACCGTCCAACGTCTGGGTTGGCGTCGGCGAGATGAACGAGCAGCAGGTGACATTCGACCTGGCACCCGTCTACCGCAAGATCAACGTCGATTTCCACCAGGCCCGTGCCGTCAGCATCCACCCAGAGGGCGGCGGTGCCGCCGCGGCCCCGCACGTGATGGTCGAGTACACGGACCCGGCCCGCGCCGGCGAGACCGCGCCGATCACCTTCGACTACCTGGTCAACGCCACCGGCCCCAAGCTCAACTTCGGCGCGACGCCGGGGCTTGGACCGGACGGCGGCCACACCGTCTCGGTCTGCACGCCCGAGCACGCGCTGGAGGCAAACGAGCAGTTACAGGCGGCCATCGCTGCCATGAAGAAGGGCGAGACGCGCACCTTCGTGGTCGGCACTGGGCACGGCATGTGCACATGCCAGGGCGCCGCCTTCGAGTACATCTACAACATCGATCACAGCCTTCGCGAGGCCGGGGTCCGCGACAAAGCACGCCTGGTCTGGATCAGCAACGAGTACGAGCTCGGCGACTTCGGCATGGGCGGCGTGCACATCAAGCGCGGCGGCTACATCACCAACGGCAAGGTGTTCGCCGAATCCCTGATGGTCGAGCGCGGCATGGAGTGGATCGTGCGCGCGGCAGTCAAGAAGGTCGAGCCAGGTAAGATCACCTACGAGGTCCTAGACGGCTCCGAGCACGAGCTGCAATTCGATTTCGCGATGCTGATCCCGCCCTTCGCCGGCCAGCCGCTGAAGGCCTTCGACGGCGCCGGTGAGGACATCACCGGCGAGATGTTCGCCCCGAACGGCTTCATGAAGGTGGACGGCGACTACACGCCGAAACCCTACGAGGACTGGAGCAAGGACGACTGGCCGCGCACCTACCAGACGCCCAAGTACCCGAACATCTTCGCCATCGGCATCGCCTTCGCGCCGCCACACCTGATCAGCAAACCGATGCAGAGCGCCAACGGCACGCCGATCAACCCGACGCCGCCGCGCACCGGTATGCCCTCAGCCGCGATCGGCAAGTGCGTCGCCGAGAACATCCGCGACATGCTCGCGGGCGAGGCCGAGCTCAAGCACTCGGCCTGCATGGGTGAGATGGGCGCGGCCTGTGTCGCCTCCACCGGGTCGCATATCCTCAAGGGAACGGCGGCCACCATGACGGTTTTTCCCGTGGTACCAGACTACGAGACCTATCCCGAATACGGCCGCGACATGAACCTGACCTTCGGCGAGATCGGCCTGGCCGGACACTGGATGAAGTACATCCTGCACCACGTGTTCATCTACCAGGCCAAGCTGCGCCCAGGCTGGTCGATCCTGCCGGATTGAGGTCGCGATCCGATCCCGATCGCACCGAGCCTGATCATGGGTCCCGCAGCGCGGCTATCGCGTTGGGGACGCCGCATCAGGGCTATCGCATCATCGCGGCCACAGCACGCGGCCGCTTCATCGGATAGAGGTCAGAACGTGTCCACCGAAACCGCAACCGCCAAACCCAAGAACCGAGAGCCCTATCAGCAGGCATACTACCCGCCGGTCCCCACCGGCTACATCCGTGGTGTGCGCACCAACGTGGTCTGGCAGTTCATCCGCTTCTGGGTGATCAACTTCAAGATCCTGCGCCTGCTGCTGAAATCGCATCACTAGCCCAAGGTTCTCTCAATCGCCGGAGACCCTCCAGCCTGAAAGCCTGTCATGGCGGCAGCCAGGGATGGCCTTGCCTAGCATGACACCCATCTCCCAGCGCCCGTGAATACGGGGGCCAAAGAGCTGCCAAGCAGCTCGCCTCAGCGCTCCGGACCGCGCATCGGTCTCACCACACCTCTGGAATCCCGGTCTTCGGGCTCCGCCTGATGCTCGGTCGGGATGGCCCGTCCCTCGACATGGCCCCGGGGTCGGCAGATTGACCGACCAAGAAACCCTGATTAGGATCAGGGCTCAGGCGCTGTCATGCGCCCGAAGCGATTCGGTTTTCTAGCCGTTCCCCGTTGCTTGGATGTCCTCACCCTGGGCTGAGCCTGAGCCAATGAAAGGTATCGTCTTCGTCGAGTTCCTCGAAATGGTGGAGGGTAGCTTCTCCGCCGACATGGTGGATGACATCATCGACGACTGTGCGCTTGAATCCGGCGGGGCCTATACGGCCGTGGGCACCTACCACCACAGCGAGATGGTGGCCCTGGTGGGCGCGCTGTCCAAGCGCACGGGGACGCCGACACCAACGCTGATTCGCACCTTCGGGGAGTACCTATTCGGCCGCTTCCACAGTCACCACGTTGGATTCTTCGACGGTATCACCGACAGCCTCGACTTCCTCGAGCACATTGAAGACGTGATCCACGTCCAGGTTCGCAAGCTGTACCCTAACGCGGAACTGCCCCGCTTCGAGATCGAACGCCCGAATGTCAACCAGCTGCGGATGGTCTATCGCTCCGACCGCCACATGGGTGACCTGGCGGAGGGCCTGATCCGGCAGTGCATTGCCCACTACGGCACACCGGTGACTGTGGAACGTCAGGACCTCGACGACCGGTGTGGACACGTCCGGTTCAACTTGACCCGCACATGAGCGACTCCAAACCCGATCCGGACCGCCTGCTGCGGCGCGCAGAACGCGAGCGGCGCGCGCGCAAGGAGGCAGAACGGCTTCTGGAGGAGAAGAGCCTGGAGCTGTATGAGGCCAACCAGGCCCTACGGCGCCAGGCGATGTTGCTCGAGGACCAAGTCCGTGAGCGCACCGCCGAGCTCCACGCGGCCCTGGAGCGGGCCGAGGCCGCCGCAAGCGCGAAAAGCGATTTCCTGGCCGTCATGAGCCATGAGATCCGCACGCCCTTGAATGCAGTCATCGGCATGTCCGAGCTACTGTCCCTGGAGTCGCTGGCCCCGGAGCACCAGGAGCAGGTGCAGCTGATCCACGAGAGCGGGCGTAATCTGCTAGCGCTGATCAACGACATCCTGGATTTCTCCAAGATCGAGGCGGGCAAGGTGCAGCTCGAACAAGAGGCCTTCGACCTCGTCGAACTGTTGCGGAGCACCCTGCGCAGCTTCGAGGCACAACCGGCTGCGGCCCACCTGCGCCTACTCACGACGCTGGGGACCATACCCCGGCGAGTCATCGGCGACCGGGTCCGCCTACGACAGATACTCACCAACCTGATCGGCAACGCGGTCAAGTTCACTGCGCGGGGCGAGGTGAGATTGGGCGCCGAGGCCTACGCGGAAGCGGATGGCTGGCGCCTGCGTGTGCGCGTCGAGGACACGGGTATCGGCATAACGCCTGAGCAGCAGTCCAGGCTCTTTGAGCCCTTTTCGCAAGCCGATGCCTCCACCCACCGATGCTTCGGCGGCACGGGCCTGGGATTGGCCATTTGCCATCGGCTGGTCAAGCAAATGCAGGGGGACATCACCTGCACCAGCCGCCCTGGACAGGGCTCCGTCTTTGCGTTCGACGTGAGGCTGCAATCAGGTATCGCAGCGGCGGCTGTGCCCCAGCCCGCAGTCGATGACGGCACCTGCGGCTGCGCTGCACCCGGCGTGCGCGTCTTGATCGTCGACGACAATCCCGTGAATCGATTGCTGGCGCGAAGAATGACGGAGCATCTTGGACATCACCCGGAGGTTTCATCCAGTGGCGCCGAGGCCTTGATACTGGTGCAAGGGAACGACTTCGACATGATCCTAATGGACGTCGTCATGCCGGAGATGGACGGACTGGAGACGACGCGCCGGATTCGCGCGCTTGGCCTCCCGCATCCGCCGAGGATCATCGCGCTGACCGCAAACGCCTTTCCGGAAGACCGCGCGAAGGCCATCGAAGCGGGCATGGATGGATTCCTCAGCAAACCACTGCAGATTGAGCAACTGCGGAACCAATTGTGCTCGACCTGTCTTGCCAACCACGCACCGGGAGGCGACCGGCCCGGATAGGGCCACCAAGCCGCCCCGAGCCACCCTGAGCATGCACCGATGCGCGACGCACGGTCTCGCCCATCGGCTCAATGAACCGGTGTCGCGGGCTCAGGATTTGAGCCACCGGTGGGTGTTGAATGCAATGCAGAGGTTTCACGGCACGACCACAGCGTGCCGCCAGGACTGAGGAGTGCACACCATGCTAGACGCAACCGCCACGGCCCTCCGGCCGGAGCTTCCGCTACACCGACGCCCGGCACAGCCCAGGGAGGCCCGGGGCATTAGGCTACAGCGCAGCCATGTCGCCGGATTTCGGCATCACGATGCACCGCGGTTGTGGCCCGCGTTGGCGCGCCGCGCCCAGCTGACCCTGGAGCACGAGTCCAACAATCCCCACGATCCCAACGCCGTGGCGCTGCGCTGGTGCGGGCGCAAGCTGGGCTATCTGCCGCGGGGCGAGAATCTGATGGCCGCGCGACTGCTGGACCGGCAACGCAACCTGAGCGCACGCATCGAGCGGCTCGACCCGGATGCCGACGGCAACGCCCGCATCGCGGTCGAAATCCTGATGTGCTGATCGGCGTGTTGCGGACGCCTCGCGACGACGAGCCTGTTGACGAGTGCGAGCTCCGCCCTCAGGCGTCGTCCGCGCGCGTGGGCTCCTCGACCTCGGCGCTCGCCGCCTCGGCGACCGCGGCGGGCGGGGCCGACTCCTCGAGCCAGGCCAGGAAGAGTTCATAGCCCAACGCCAGTACGACGGCACCCACGAACAGGCCGATGATGCCGGCGCCGATGAAGCCGCCGATGGCGCCGATGAAGATGACGGGCATGGGCACCAGGGCGCCGCGGCCGAGCAGCACGGGCTTGAGCACATTGTCGATGGAGCCGACGAACAGCGACCAGATCGCGAACAGGACCGCAGTGGTGAGATCGGCGGTGTAGAAGAGATAGAGCATCACCGGCAGCAACACCGGGAAGGCGCCGATCTGGATCACCGCCAGCAACAACGCCACCAGCGCCCAGAGCCCGGCCAGGGGCACGCCGGCGACCAGCATACCCAACCCCGCCAGCACCGCCTGGATGAGCGCGACACCGAGGATGCCGCGGGAGACACTGCGCACGACGTTCTCCGCGAGACGCACGAACTTGACCCCGCGACTGCCCGCGAGCCGCCAGCCGATGGCATCGGCGGCGCGCCGACCGGTGTCCGCCTTCGCCAGCAGCACCCCGGAGATCAGGATGGCCAACACGAAGTGCAGCAGTCCCATGCCGGTGCTGGTTGCCAGATGCAGCAGCCAGCTACCGAGCGCCTTCAGCTGCGGTTCCAGGCTGCGCAGCAGTTCTTGGAGGTTGGTGGACGCGTCGCGCCAGAATTCCTCCACCTGCGAGCCGACGACGGGCACGCCGCTCAGATCCGGCGGCGCGGGGATTTTCAGGTCGCCTGTCTGGAACCCCTGGGCCAGCCACTCCGTGCCCTGGGCCACGGTCCCGCCGAGCAGCAGCACCGGCAAGAGCAACACGAGCAGTGCAATGAGCACGAAGACGATAGACGCGACCACCGGGCGTCCGCCGAGCGCCCCGAGCAGGCGCCGGTACCCGGGCCAGCCCGCCACCGCGAGAATGATACCCCAGGCGATGGGCACCAGAAACGGCTGCATGATCTGGTAGCAGAGCAGCAGCAGTGCCGCGATGAGCCCGATTCGGATGGCGGATTCCACCGCGGGATCGGAGTGCGCGGGCAACGTGATCTCCGGCGCGGGCAGGGGATCGGCCGCCTGGTTCTCGGGATCGGTCATGACTGTGGCTCCAGGCTAGCCTTGTTGGGTATTGCGCTTCGCAGACTTGGAGTCCGCCCCCGATTCCGCCGGCGGCACATGGCAGGCGCAGCGCACCGCCTGGCCATCCTCCAGCGTGTCCGCACCGCCCGCCACCGGTGGCACCGGGTCGTAACCCGAGTCCCCCCAGGGATGGCAGCGGCCGATCCGCCGCAGGGCGAGCCAACCGCCACGCACCGGGCCGTGCCGTTGCAAAGCCTCCAGGGCATAGTCTGAACAGGTCGGCAGGAAGCGGCAGCGCGGACCGATCAGCGGCGAGATCAAGACTTGGTAGATCCGGATCAGTAACACCAGCGGTGCGACGGCCAGGCGCCGCAGGATCGAGGGTCCGTCCCGACTGACCAGATCAGCCTGTTCGCGGGAGGTCTGTGATTCAGCCACCGGACGGTGCCTCGGCGCATTGGGTCCCGCGGTCGTCGTGGACGTGGCGCCGGCTCACATCGGGAAGCCGCCGCCCGGCGGGAAACCGCCCGGGGGAATGCCGCCGCCTGGACCGCCCAGCCCGCCCATGCCAGGAGGGAGCCGGCCCTGCATTTGGCGCATCATCTTGGCCATGTTGCCGCCCTTCATCTTCTTCATCATCTTCTGCATCTGCGTGAACTGCTTGAGCAGCTTGTTCACATCCTGCACCTGGGTACCGGAACCCATGGCAATGCGCTTGCGCCGACTGCCCTTGATGATCTGCGGATGCTGACGTTCCATGGGCGTCATGGAGTCGACGATAGCGATGAGCTTGACCACCTCCTTGTCGTTGACCTGACTCTTGACGTGATCCGGCACCTGCCCCATGCCGGGCAGCTTCTCCATGAGCCCGGCCATGCCGCCGAACTGGCTCATCTGCTTGAGTTGGTCGCGGAAGTCGGCAAGGTCGAAGCCCTTGCCCTTCTTGATCTTGCGCGCGAGCTTCTCGGCCTGCTTCTGGTCGACCTTCTGCTGCACCTCCTCCACCAACGAGACGACATCGCCCATGCCGAGGATGCGCGAGGCGATGCGGTCCGGATGGAAGGGCTCCAATGCCGTGGTCTTCTCGCCGACGCCGAGGAACTTGATCGGCTTGCCGGTGACCTCGCGGATCGACAGGGCCGCACCGCCGCGGGCGTCACCGTCGGCCTTGGTCAGGATCACACCGGTCAGCGACAAAGCGTCGTGGAAGGCCTTGGCGGTCTTGGCGGCGTCCTGACCGGTCATGCTGTCGACGACGAACAGCGTCTCGGCGGGCGACAGGGCGCCGTGCAGGGCCTGGATCTCGGCCATCATGTCGGCGTCGATGGCCAGACGGCCGGCGGTGTCGATGATGAGCACGTCCTGGAACTGCTTGCGCGCCGCGGCGACGGCCTCGCGCGCGATGTCCAGGGGCTTCTGCTCCGGCGTACTCGGGAAGAAGTTGGCGCCGACCTCTCCGGCGACGGTGCGCAGCTGCTCGATGGCCGCCGGGCGATACACGTCGCAGCTGACCACCATGACCTTCTTGCCGTGGCGCTCCTTCAGGAACCGCGCGAGCTTGGCGGAGGTGGTGGTCTTACCCGAGCCCTGCAGGCCGGCCATCAGGATCACCGCCGGCGGCTGGGTATTGAGCTCCAGGCCGACGTTGGCCTCACCCATCAGGCTGGTCAGCTCGTCGTTGACGATCTTGATGAGGACCTGACCGGGCGTCAGGCTGCGGGTGACGTCGGCGCCCAGGGCGCGCTCGCGCACCCGCTCGACGAAACCGCGCACCACCGGCAGGGCGACGTCGGCCTCGAGCAGCGCCATGCGCACCTCGCGCAGCGTGTCCTTGATGTTGTCGTCGGTCAGGCGCGCCTGGCCGCGAAGGCCCTTGAGCACATCGCCGAAACGATCCTGCAGGGTATCGAACATGTTCTTGAGTCGGGACAGGGGTGATGGAAACGGTGTGCGGTCCGCTTGACGGTGTCATGCGACGTGAGACCGCCTAACCTAAATCAAGGCAGCGCGAAAGAACAGCCCAGAGGTGCCCCAGGGGGGTGAGAAATGCCGTTCCTGAGCGGCTCAACCTGTGCGATCATTCCGCGACCATGAGCACCACACCCATCGTCTTCGCAAGTATCGGCGCCTACCTGAGCAGCGCGGGCCTCCTCGGCTGGCGTCTCTTCAACCGCGACGCCGAACCCGCCCATCTGCTGCGGCAGATCACCCTCGGCCTGGGCTTTCTCGGACTACTCCTGCACACGCTGCTGCTGTATCAGGCCATCTTCAGCCAGGCCGGCCTCAATCTGGCCTTCTTCAACGCCCTGTCCCTGGCCTCGTGGACCGTCGTCGCCTCGCTGCTGATCTCGAGCCTGAGCAAGCCGATCGAGAATCTGGGCGTGGTCATCCTGCCCATCGCCGCAGCGACGGTGCTCCTGGACCAGCTCTACCCCGGCGTCGGCTTCATGGGCGAGGAAGCCAGCTGGATCCTGAAGCTGCACGTGCTGTTGTCCATGCTCGCGTACAGTCTGCTGACCCTGGCTGCCGCGCAGGCGGTGCTGCTGGCGGTACAGGACTCTTATCTGCGTCGGCGCAAACCCAACGGCTTCATCCGCGCGTTGCCGCCGCTGATGACCATGGAGGCGCTGCTGTTCGAGATGATCGGCATCGGCTTCGTGCTGCTGACACTGGCACTCCTGTCCGGGTTTGCATTCCTCGACAACATGTTCGCCCAGCACCTGGTGCACAAGACGGTGCTCTCGGTACTGGCCTGGCTGGTGTTCGGCGGCCTGCTCGTGGGGCGCCGTTTCTGGGGCTGGCGCGGTCAAAAGGCCATCCGCTGGACCCTCGGCGGGTTCCTCCTACTGATCCTCGCCTATTTCGGGTCCAAGTTCGTGCTGGAGCTCGTGCTGCAAAGGGGCGGCTAGAGCCAACCACCTCCCCGCTAGCGCCCCGTCAGCCGAACGAGGCCGACGGCCGTCGCGACCGGTACCAGGCAAGGTCCTCGGGGCGGTCCAGATCGCGTAGCGCGTCCAGCTCGCGCCAACGCCAGCCGAGCCGCCTGAACACCTCGCGAGTGCATTCGGCGACTCGGTCGCTTCCCCAGGGCATGGCCGTAAACAGCGCGGACTCGGGCTGCTTCAGCACCAGGAGCACGTAGCCGCCGTCGGTTGCGGGACCCAGCACCGCATCCAGGCCTGCGCCCAGCCCCGGCCCTGAGTCGCTGACACGACCAACCGTAAGCAGGGTCTGCAACGCCTCGCCGACCTCCGCCGCCCCCAGGTCCGGGCAATCGCAGCCGATCAGCGCCAGGGCCCTTGCCCTGCGGCCGGCATCCGTCGTCGCATTCAGCATGCGTTCACCCAGATCGGCCCCGCGCTGGGTGTGCAGGGCGACGTCAAACTGCTCTGCCGCGCGCCGGAATAGCGGGTGTTCCACGTTCGGCGTGCACCAGAGCTCGATACGCGCAAGACGAGCCTTGGAGAATCGCTGAACCGTCGCCTCCAGCAGCTCCGCATGCAGCCTGGCCGCACCCTCGGGACCGAGGGCGGGAATCAGGCGGGTCTTGGCCCTGCCGGGGACCGGTGCCTTGGCGAAGATCAATAGCCGAGCGTCTGGGAACTCCAGGCGATCGGCGCTGAGCCGCTCGTACGGGTCTTGCGAGGTCAAGCCAAGGCCCCGCCACAACTGCTCCCCTGCCCCGCCGTGCAGCCGTAGCAGTGGTTGGCCACGCGGATGTCGGCGCCGGTGAGGGTAGCCGCATCCGTCAACTCGCTGACATGGGGACGGTGGCCGCCGGTGGCGCCGAGCGTGAGCCCGAGCATTTGGTTGAAGTCGCAGTCGTAGACGTAACCCTGCCAGTCGATGCTGATCAGGTCGCGGCACATGACCGCATCCAGGTTCTCCTCCCGGTGCGCCTGACGCAGCAACTGCATGTAGTCGTCGAACCGCCCCGTGGACAACAACCAGCCTCCAAAGCGCCGGACCGGCATGTTGGCCAGGGTCAGCAGACGATTGAACCGAACCCCATGGCGCACCGCGAGCTCGCGCTTGTAGTCGGTCTCCAGCGCGCCCTGCGGAGGCGGCAGGACGGCATCGATGGGGTTGTAGACCAGATCCAGCCGGAGCCCCGTCGCATCGACGTCGTCCGCACCATAGCCGAGCGCGTTGAGTCGTCTCAGGCCGCGAATGCTGGCCTCGAAGACACCCTTGCCGCGTTGTCCGTCCACGTTCTCGTCGAGGTAACAGGGCAGCGACGCGATGATGTCGACCCGGTTTTGGGCCAGGAACTCCGCCAGATCCTGCTGCCCCGGCTCGGTCAGGATGGTCAGGTTACAGCGATCCAGGACCTGCACCCCGAGTGCCCGGGCACGCTCCACCAGGGGCCGGAACACGGCGTTGAGCTCAGGCGCCCCGCCCGTGATGTCCAGCGTGGACGTCCCACTGCGCTCGACGAAGCCCAACACCTGTTCCATGGTGGCGCTGGTCATTTCCTCCCGCCGCTTCGGCCCCGCATCCACGTGGCAATGCACGCAGGACTGGTTGCAGCGATAGCCGAGGTTCACCTGCACCGTCGACAGGCGCCGGCGCTTGATGAGCGGGAAGTCCGTGTCGAGCAGGCGGGGCTTTGAATCCAGCATGAGAGGGTCGGAAATCGGGAGCAGGTTTGCGCGGCGTGGCCCGCCGGGAGAGCTTGAAGGATGGCGCCGGACCCAGGATTGTCAAACCCGTGCGCCGTGCTAAACTCCCAAAGCGCGTCAGGTAGAGCACCAAGTACCACCGACGCGCCCTGGGGCCGTAGCTCAGCTGGGAGAGCGTCGCGTTCGCAATGCGAAGGTCAGGGGTTCGATCCCCCTCGGCTCCACCAATCCAATCAATGGCGTGCGCAT
>JANQFX010000067.1 GCA_028277725.1 Thiohalocapsa sp. | reverse complement strand
GTCAGGGTGCGTCCCGCGTGGTGTCCAGCAAGGCACAACGACGCGGAATAGTCACTCTATTCCAAGGAGTTGTAACGCCGCTGGGCGCCGCGCGGGGCGCGCCCTGGCGACCGTAGCGCCGTTCACCCTGAGGGTGCGTCCCGATTTGCTGCTATCCTTCAAGCAAATCAAGCACTTAGATGCACGACGCAGCGGTCAACTGCTCTTTCTAGGTTCAGGCCTCCCCGAGGCCCGCCGCCGGACCGGAACCGAGTGACTAGCAATGAGTAACAGCAGCTACCTGAAGGACCTGATCTTGCTGCGCAACGACCCGAGCAAGGTCGGCGTGGTGCGCGAGGCCGCCGAGCGCGGCGAGGTGGACGCCTTCTACGCGCTAGGGCTCATCTACGCCGAGGGTCGGGGCGTGCCCATCGACCTGGCGCAGGCCCACTACTGGCTTTCGCTGGCGGTGGCGCAGGGCGACAAGGACGCCGACCTCCTGCGCAATATCGTCGGCAGCCAGATGACCGAGGAGGAGTACGCCGCGGCCAAACGGCTTCGCGCCGGCCCCTCGGTGCAGCTGGTGGACGGGGGGGTGGACGCCGATGGCGGCCATTGATCACTGGGGTTGCCTCCGCACTCGATACCGCACCGCCGGTGGTCAGTGCCGCCGGGCCGACCAAGAACTGTGACGGCTTCGCGGCCGTCGGCTTATGGTCCTCTGTTGGCCTGTCTGAACAAGGCCCCAGAGTTCGTCTACCTGCATCGCCAGTCCGGCCCGGAGCGGCGGACGGCCCCATCTCAGGACGAGCCGAGCAACACCTGACATTGCGCCGGCGGCTGCGGGCGCGCCCTGGGCTTGCTCGAGGAGGAGCTGCTCGGCGTGCGTGCCTCCAGGCTGAACCACCAGGCGAGCTCCGAGCCGCAGCCGCTTCCCATGGGCACGGGCACCTGCTGCTTGCACTGCGGGCTACCCGGCGGGCACTTGAGCCGCACGTGCATGTGGGCGTCGTGTCCCCACCAGGGGCGGAGCTTCCTCAGCCAACGGGCGTCGTTCTCCTGTTTGCACAGCGCACGCTTGATGCCGGGGTTGACCAGGATGCGGTCCACCGCGGGGTTCTCGGCGGCGGCGCGGATCAGGAATAGCTGATCGGGGCCGAAGCGGTCGTTCAGCGCCAGCTTCTTCCGCGTCAGCATGCTCGGCGGGTCCCGCTCTTCTGGGGTCGAGCGAATCGCCTGTGCCGGTGAGTCGGCAAGCGCCAGCCAGACATCGACGTCGAGCCCGTTCTGGTGGCTGACGTGCGCGGAGTTCATGCGCCCACCGCGTGGCTGCGAGAGATCGCCCACCATGATGAAGTGGCCGTTGCGGCGGTCCATGGCGCGGCCGAGGTCCTCGACGAAGCGCACGGTTTCGGGGTGGCCGTAGTAGCGGTTGCGATGCCGGCGGATGCTGACAAAGCCCACACCGGAGCCCGGCAGGGCCTCGGCGCCGTCGATGCAACCATTGGACGGCCCGCCGATGGCCTTGGGTTGTCCCAGGGACACCTTTTGGATGCGCGACCATGGCGTCTCCGCCGCGCTGACCAGAAGCGGCAGGGCCGCCAGCGATAGCGCTAGCCCGACCCACCGCAGGGCTGCCGACCGACGACGCGCTGATCGACTTTGTTCCCGTAACGCCATGTGTCGACTCCCCCGGCCGTGCCGGTGCGTTGGATTCCGGGCGGCACGCATGTTAACCAAAAACCTCTCTTCAAAGGTGTGGTCTTGGCGCGGAGAGGCAGTGCTGGTGCGCAGGGTCGCGCGTGTTCTCGACGAACGGTCGAGACGGAACGGGGGGTCACGGAACGGGGGGCAGGATGGGGATGGGGACTGATCCGCCTTAGGCTGGCGGATCGACTGCTCGACCTGGCGGGCAGGCCGAGCAGAGGGGCGTGTCTTATGCAGCCATTTAGCGACGCTTGCGCGCACGCTTGGCGACGACCGCGCCGCGCATCATGAACACGACGAAGATGCTGGCGATGAAGCCGGACAGGGCCACGGCGCTGCTGACCAGCACCGGTTTCGTCTGTGGCTCCGCGATGCCCAGCAGATTGCCGGTGGCGATCAGGGTCGGGTTGTCGGTAGGCACTGCGATGAGGAAGGCGCAGAAGCCCAGGAACACGGAGAAGAAGATCAGCTTGATGTCCATCTGCACCGCGGCCAGCAGCGTGCCGACGGCGAGCAGGCCGATCATGAGGACGGTGTATTGCTGATCGCTCAGCAGCTCCCGATAGCCCTGGGAGTTGAGAAGATACAGCAGCCCGATCAGCGCCCCCCAATGCACCACTTGGCGCACGAGGTACCAGAGGCGGTTGTCGCTGGCGACATAGGCCTGGGTCCAGCCCGAGAGCAGCGATACGACGGCGACGACGGGGATGAAGATCTCCCAATAGCGGTCGGTACCGGCCATGCCTTTCTGGGTCAGCCAGAACAGCAGGACGGTTGCGGCGAACAGGACCAGCAGCGGCAGCAGCGTGACGGGCAGCGGGCTCAGTCCGTTGCTGGAGCGAGACGAGTGTTTGTCGTTTTCGGCGGTGGACACGGCGATTCCTCCAATTCGGCATGGAAAGAGGGCCGACGGCCGGCGATTTCGAGCCCGGGACGGATTTGCCGTGGCAACGGACGGGGTACGACGCGCGTATGGCCGTCGGCGGGACAGCCACGTTAAAGTCTAAACCATTTTGGCATTGTGTGAAGAAAAATTGACAGTTTTTGAGTGCGGCAACTGTCAATCGGTCATGACACTGAGGCGCGCCTTGGACGGCTGGCCCGTTCAAAATGGCCAGATCAGCGGGCTCAGGCCCACGGTGATGAGCCCGATCAGCACCGTCAGCGGCACGCCCACGCGCAGGAAGTCCGCGAAGCGATAGCCGCCGACGTTGAACACCATCAGGTTGGTCTGATAGCCGATGGGCGTGGAGAAGCTCGCGGAGGCGGCGACCATCAGGGTGACGATGAACGGCAGCGGGCTCACGTCCATGAGCCGTGCGGCGTCCATGGCGATGGGGAAGACCAGCACCGCGGCGACGTTGTTGGTGGCGAGCGCCGTCAGCAGGGCCGCGCTGAGGAAGACCAGCGTCAGGGACACCCAGGGCATGCCCTGGGCGAGTCCGATCAACGACCCCGCCAATATGCCCGCGGCGCCGGTCTTCTCCAGTGCCGCGCCGATGCCGAGCGACGTCGCGATGACCACCAACACCTGCCAGTCCGGCGCGCGCCTCGCCACGCGGCCGGAGGTGCAGCGGGTCATGATCATGGCGCCGGCGGCAAGGAGTGCGGCCTCCAGCATGTTGAACCACTCCAGCGCGACGCTCAGCACCATGGTCGCGACGATGGCGATGGCGATGGGGGCCCGCGCATGGTCTGGCGGGTGCACGTCGCCGTGCTGGGCGACGACCAGAAAATCCCGCGAATTGCGCTGCTGGAGTACGAAGCTCGGGTGCGTCTCCAGCAGCAGGGTGTCGCCGGCAGCGAGCACGATATCGCCGATCTTGCGCTGCACCCGCTCACCGTTGCGCGACAGGGCGATGATGGCGGCATTGTAGTGGGCGCGGAAACGCCCCTCGCGCACCGAGCGTCCCACCAACGGACACCGATTGGAGAGCACCGCCTCGACGAAGCAGCGGTCCTGGCGCGGCCCGCCGAGCTTGAACACTTGGTCGGTCGCAGGTCGCAGGCCGCGGATACGCTGGAGATCGACCACCGAGTCCAGCATGCCGGCAAATACCAGCCGATCGCCGCCGCGCAGCACCACTCGGGAGGACACCGCTGCCATGATCTGCCCATCGCGCTCGATCTCCACCAGATAGAGCCCCGGCAGCTGTCGGAGCCCCGCGTCCTCGATGCTCTTGCCAGCGAGTGGGCTGCCCTCGGGCACCAGCATTTCGCTGGTGTAGTTGCGCACGTCGGCGAAGCTGTCCGTGGCCGGTGTGCGCGTCGGTAGCAGCCGGCCGCCGAGCAGCGACATGTACGCCAGCACGGCCAGGGTCACCGGGATGCCAATCCAGGCCAGCTCGAACATGCCCAACCCGCCGCCTTCGGCGCTGTCGCGGGCCTCGTACATGCCGTTCACCACCAAGTTGGTGCTGGTGCCGATGAGGGTGCAGGTGCCGCCGGCGATGCTCGCGAAGCTGAGCGGCATCAGGAGCGCGGACAGGCGCAGGCGGTGGCGCTTCGCCCAGTCCAGCACGGCGGGGATGAAGATCGCCACCACCGGCGTGTTGTTGAGGAAGGCGCTGAGGCCCGCGGCGGGTAGCATGAGCTTGAGGCGCGCGTCGGCCTCGTTGCGCGGGCGCCCGAGCAGCGCCTGGCCGATCCAGCCCACGGCACCGGTCTCGGTGAGGCCGGTCACCACCACGTAGAGCACGGCCACGGTCATGACGCCGGGGTTCGCGAAGCCCGCCAGCGCTTCCTCCGTAGTCAGCACGCCGGTGATCAGCAGTAGGGTCAGGGCGCCGCTGGTGACCACATCCGGCGAGACGCGGGTGCGTAGGAAGAGCACGAAGCAGAATGCCACCAGGCCCATGCTGAACCAACCCTGCCAGCCCGGGATCGTGAGCGGGGGATCAATCATTGGCAAGCGCCCGATCCTTCGGCTCGTGGCATCCGGTTTGCCGCGGACGCCAGGCGGCTCATACGCTCGCGCCGAGGCGGCGTGCGATGTCGAGGACCTGTGCCCTTGGCGGGTACTCGGCGGCCGCGGCATCGCTCTGAAGGTAAGTGTTCCAGCGCGCGAAGGCATCGGCTAGGTCCGGGTCCGTATCCTGGCAGCCGAGCACGCTGATGATGCAGTCGCCGATGCGCCAGGGTCCTTCCCCGCGCAGGTCGCCCCGCAACAGATGGGCCGCCTGTGCTGGGGTGCTGAGATGCCAGAAGAGGTCCATCACCAGCAATCCCTTGGGATGCGGGAAGCAGGCCGCGACCACCTTCGTCTCGCCGGTGGTGCGCCAGCGCAGCGCCAGAGGGGCGGTGACTTGGTACGGTTTAGGTGCGTCCGGCGGCATCGCTGCTGGATCGGTGTCGTCTGGTGCTGCGTCCATAGGTGCCTGGGGCCGGCTCGGGCGGTCTGGGGTGCCGTCGCTGTCGCATCAGGCGTCGCCGATCAGCGACTCGTAGCGCTTCTTGAAGGCGGCCTGCCGCAGGCGCTCCGCTTCCTGCTCCGTCGCGATGAGTGGCGACTCCTGCCAGCTTCCGGTGGCGTGATCGTAGAGCGAGAAGCGCCAGGCCTTGCCTACCTTGAAGACCTTGGTGACGTCGTGGCCCGCCTGGGCCATGGCCTGCATACGGTTCAGGCCCGCGGGCCGGGCCGAAGCCTGGGCAGATGCCGGCGCAGGCGCCGGATTGGCTCCTGCTGGGTTGGCCTCCGCAGGGGCAGGATCCGAGGCCGGATCTGAAGCCTGGGCCGGCGCTGGATTCGATGGGGTGGCGGTTTGGTGGAAGCGGAAGCTGTTGTTCTGCACCTCGCCCTGCACGTCGAGTTCCACCGCTTCGACATGCGGCAGCCGCTTCAGGATGTAGGCCGCCATCAGCATCCCGAGCTTGTGGTTCTCTTTCTCCAGCGCGGTCAGCAGCTTGTCCGCGACGATCTGACAGCGTTGTTCCAGGTTCGGTGATTCGACCCACTCTCGGCTCATCTGCCAGCCTGCATCCATGTCTCGGTCGAGTTTGGTGCAGAAGCCCTCTGCGCCGGATAGGATGGCCTCGGGCACGTTCAGGCTATATTCCTGGTCGTCGACTATGGCCTTCAGGATCATGCGGGAGCTCCTGTGCGTGTGCTGCGTGTCTTGGAAGTGGGTGGATTCGATATGGGCCCATCCTCAGCCGCTATGGTACCAAAGCACCTGATAGGTACAGCGCGCACTCGCCGCGGGCCGAATCAAGAATTCGAGGGTTCGCGCATGGTGTTTTGAATGTTCCGATATGGCCTCATGTCAGTTTCGAGGTAGAAGCCAGGGTGCAAGTCTGTCGGTTTCCATTTCGCGTCATCTTGTCCAGAAACTGCGGACGGTTCTCATTGGACAGGGACGAATGAGTGCCCGAGGATTGCTATCTTGTGCGGATTGAGTATCGTGCGGTGAGAAGATTGAGTATCGTGCGGTGAGAAGGAGGAACACAGCATGTCGATCAGCGTTGTCTTGGCAGACGACCACAAGATGATTCGCGAGTGTCTCGGCACCCAGTTGTCGCGGGAGCCAGACATCCAGGTCGTTGCCTACGCCGCTGACGGCGCGGAAGCCATCACCCTGGCCCACGCCTGGAAACCGAACATCGTTTTGATGGATGTCTGTATGCCCCGCGTGGACGGGATCGAAGCCAGCCTGCGCATTGTCAAGGACCTGCCCAGGACGCGGGTGATCGCACTGTCGGCGAAGGGCGAGCGCGCCTTTGTCTCGCAAATGGTGGAGGCCGGCGTGCAGGGCTATGTGATGAAGAACGAGGCCCTCCAAGTGCTGGTGACGGCCGTGCGCGCGGTCGCAGCCGGGGCCACCTGGCTGCCGGATTCGGCGGAGCTTCTGGGCGGGCCGGAGAAACGCCTGTTGTCGCGGCGCGAACAGTTGGTGCTCAAGGAGCTGTCCGAGGGTAAGAGCGCCCGGGACGTCGCCGAGGAGATGGGCATCAGTACCAAGACGGTCGACACCTACCGGCGTCGCATGATGACCAAACTCGGCCTGGAATCACAGGTGGAACTCGTCAGATACGCCGTTTCCCTTCACGGGCATGGAGTCGAGAAGTCCCGTCGACCTCCGGCTTGAGACCGCGGTGGCAGTTCTGCGCCACCGAGCAGTTCTTCGCCACCGAGGCGTCTGCGCCGCGCGAGCGCCGATCAGCGTCGCGCTGCACTCGACGTGCGTCGGCTTCGGCAACTCGTTCAGTGCAGACGCCTATCGCTGCGCAATCAACGCGCGTTCAACACGGACGGTTCTCACCGCGCGGTCAAAGCGCTACGGGACGGCAAGCGCAGGGTCGGGCGGTCGTCGATCAACCACAGGGTGAGGGCCGAATCCCCGGCCGCCCACTGGCCCTTGCGGGTGTTGTCCGGCGCGTCCCCACTAAAGGTCAGGTAGCCGTACTTGCCATAGTGCGGCAGCTTGCGCGCGAGCCCTGGGATGGCCGCGGGCGTCTCTGCGGCGACCCAGCCCAGAACCCGCTCGGCGCTGCCCACTGCGATGGTCGCGCTCTCGCCGTCCACCGTCTCGCCTTGCAGGTCGAGGCTGCGCTTGGCGGGGTCCAGCGCGAGACCCGCGCGGGCTGCAGTCAGTTCCTCCATGAAGGCATTGTCCCAGCCGAATAGCCAAATCGCGCCGGCCCGAGGCAGCGCGTCGAGTTCCGCGTCCGTGATGATGTCCCATCCGTCGGCTCCCTCGCGCCAGGTCTCGGCCAGGCGTCGATAGGCGGCGAGTTCGTCGGCGGGCGCCGCCGCCGGCAGCACCATGATCCCCTGATCCGCACCGAACAGGGCGCTCAGGGTCGGTGGCGCCTCTTCTGGCAGGAGTGTCCGGAAGGTGTCGAATTGTGGATCTACGACAACGCGGGCGGGGGCGCTCGCCAGGTGTGCCTCGAAACGCGCGCCGCGGCCCTTGAAGCCCGCCAACACGCGGCGCGGCGTGCCCCGCTCCGAGTGCACGACGACGGGCACGGTCATGGGCAGCGGCGGCGCCTGCTGCACCTGATAGACACTGCCGGAGACTAGGTATCCACCGCCCTCCGCCTGCTCGACATGGACATCGCCCAGCTTAAGATCCGCCGCGCCGGTGCGGGTGGTCCAGGCATCGAAGAAGGCCCCTAGGTCGCGGTTGCTGGCGAGCTCGAAGGCGAGTTGCAGGTCACCGAGATCGGCGGTGGAGAAGCGGTTCTGGCGGAAAAACGTGCGCAGGCCGCTGCGGAAGCCGTCGTCGCCGAGCATGACCCTCAGCATGTGCATGGTCATGAGCATCTTGCCGTAGCCCACAGCCTGGGATGCGGACCCGTGGCGCGCGCTGAACTCCGTCAGTGGGAAGTCCTCGCCGCGTTGCGCGTAGTCTGCGTAGGCCTTGAGCTGATCGCGCCTGTAGTCCGCGCCACGCCCGGCCAGCGCCTGGTTGAGGTGGTCGGCGAGGTAGGCCGTCAGGCCCTCGGCCCAGTTGCCTGATGCGTAGTCCACGTAGACGGAGTTGCCCCACCAGTTGTGCAAGATCTCGTGCGGATAGGAACTGTGCAGGATGAACGGCAATCGCAGCACCCGTGAGCCGAGCAGGGTGAACGACGGCATGCCGTACCCGGTCTCCCAGAAGTTCTCCACCAACGCGAACTTGGCATAGGGGTAAGGGCCGATGAGGTCGCTGTAGCGCGCCAGGTATTCCGCCGTGGCATCCAGGTAGCGCTCGGCCAGTTCATCGTCCGGAAGCCGCAGATAGGCCTGCGCCTCGCCGTGTGGCGTCGGACGCCGATAGAGCTTGTAGCGGGCGGCGCTCAGGTAGAGGGAGTTCTGGGGCTGTTCCTCCACCCAGCGCATGGTCGTCTCCTCGCCCGCGCTCGGATCGGGGCCAGCGCCTTGGGAGACGGCGAGCCACCCCGGTGGCAGGGTCACATCCAGGACCAAGCGGTTGAGCGTGCCAGGGATGTTCGGATACCAGCCGGTGTAGCCCGATAGGAAGACCCCCTCCGACCCGATGCTTCCGATGAGGCGCTGCCGCGAGCGGCCCATGCCCTCGCTGACCTGCTGGAGAGGGTGCTGAATGGTGCCCGCGTAGCTCAGGGTCACCGAGTCGCCGCTTTTCACCGTCAGCCGAAAGCGCTCCAGGTGCCCATCCCGACCGACGCGCTCGAGCACCGCGTCGCCGCCGGTCACCCGAGGCGCCAGACCCTGGTGCAACAGAAAGACGACCTGCTGGACGTCCGGCGGCAAACGCAGCTGGTCAGTGGCGCTGAGACGTCCGGCACCCGGGTCGATGCGCGCGTCGATGTCGTGGGAGACGACCGGTTGCTCCACGCCGGCGACCGTGGCTGCGGGCAGGGCAAGCAACGTCAGCAGGGCGATCGAGATACATACGCTCCATAGTTGCCGGCGGCCACAGCGGAGGGCCAGCGTTCCCGAGCCGATCGAGGCGCGACGGCACGGATCCTTGGGTGTCCAGATCCGGGCGGACGCTGGGGTTTCGGGTGCAGTGAGCATGACGTTGGGACTCGCTCGGGATCGGGGGAGGGTAGGCGGGAGCAGGGCAGCCGGTGTGCAGAACGGGCCATTCAGGGCGCAGCCACGCGCGAGGCCCCGTGCTTCGGTGCCCGCCTCATCGTCCCCATAATGGCGTCTTGGCATGCCTTATCACAGCCTGACAGACCACCCAGATCATGTCCAAGCTCGTCGTCGCTCTCCCGCTCCTGCAGTCGCTCGTGTCGATCACCATCCCGATCGCCGGGGTCGCGGCCGATGTCTCGATGCTTCCGGGCGAGGACGAACTCCGCGACACCGACACCGCTGTGGTCGAGACCGCCTCCATGGCCGGGATCGATGGCCTTCTGGCGCGCCTCGCGGACACGCGCGTCGTGTTCGTCGGCGAGTCCCACGATCGCTACGAGGACCACCTGAACCAACTCCGGATCATTCGCGGTCTGCACCAACAGGGCCGGTCGCTGGCGATCGGCATGGAGTTCTTCCAGCAGCCCTTCCAGCCTGTGCTCGATGCCTTCGTCGCCGGCGAGATCGGCGAGGCCGAGCTGCTGCGGCAGACCGAATATTTCGAGCGATGGCGCTACGACTACCGGCTGTACAGACCCATCCTGCGCTATGCCCGCGAACATGGCATTCCGCTCATCGCGTTGAATGTTCCCAAGGAGATCACGGACAAGGTGGGGGACGCGGGTATCGACTCCCTCACCGCGGCCGAGGCCGAACAGATTCCGGCGGATAT
Source organism: Thiohalocapsa sp. (assembly GCA_028277725.1). GTDB lineage: Bacteria > Pseudomonadota > Gammaproteobacteria > Chromatiales > Chromatiaceae > Thiohalocapsa. The sequence continues at coordinate 25,081 of JANQFX010000067.1, read as the reverse complement.
CGACCGAGATCACCAGGCCTATCGGGACCGGGTCAAGGCCGTCTTCGACATGCACCCCAAGGACGAGGATGCGGACTTCGAACACTTCCTCGACGTGCAGCTGCTCTGGGACGAAGGGATGGCCGAGCGCGCGGCGCGCTTCGTCGAGGCCAGCCCGGAGCACACCCTGGTGGTGCTGGCCGGCGCCGGCCATGTGGAGTACGGTCACGGCATCCCGCAACGGCTGACGCGCCGGGTCGAGGTGCCGGCGGCCACGGTCATCAGCGGCGCCATGCGGCCCTTCGACCCTGCCATGGCAGATTTCCTGCTCTACCCGAAACGCATTGAGCTGCCCGCCTCGGGCCTGCTGGGCGTGATGCTCGACACCCAGTCCGACGGTGAGGGCATCGGCGTCCAGGGCTTCAGCGAGGACAGCGGTGCCAAGGCCGCCGGCGTGGAGGAAGGGGATCGCATCGTCGGCGTCGGTGGAGCCAGCATCGACGACTATGCGGACATCCGCATCGCGCTGATGGACCGCCGCCCTGGCGAGACCCTGTCGGTTGAGGTGCTCCGCGAGAAGCTGATCGGCCAGCCGCAGCGCCTCAGCTTCGACGTGCAATTGCACTGATCGGTCCTTGCGATGAGCGCAACGACCGCACGTGCCGCGCCCGAGCTGCTCGCCCCGGCCGGAACGCTCAAGAACCTGCGCTATGCGCTAGCCTACGGGGCCGACGCCGTCTATGCCGGCGTGCCGCGCTACAGCCTACGGGTGCGCAACAACGACTTCGACCTCGACAAGCTCGCCGTCGGGATCGCCGAGACCCAGGGCGCCGGCAAGCGCTTCTACCTGGCCGCGAACGCCATGCCGCACGGCGCCAAGCTCGCGACCTTCATTGATGACATGGCTCCAGTTGTGGAACTGGGACCAGACGCCTTGATCATGGCCGACCCGGGTCTGATCCTCCTGGTGCGCGAGCGCTGGCCGGACCTCGACGTCCATCTCTCGGTGCAGGCCAACACCACCAACGCTGCCGCGGTCCGGTTCTGGCAGGGCCAGGGCGTGCGGCGCGTGATTCTGTCGCGGGAGCTGTCGCTGGAGGAGATCGCGGGTATCCGCGATGCCTGTCCGGACATGGAGCTGGAGGTCTTCGTCCACGGGGCCCTCTGCATCGCCTACTCAGGCCGTTGCCTGCTCTCCGGCTATTTCAACCATCGCGACGCCAATCAGGGCACCTGCACCAACGCCTGTCGGTGGGAATATCGCGTCGCGGGTGCGATGCCTTCGGCCGATGCCGATAATGCTCCCGATGAGGGCGCGGCACGCCTGCCCACCAACGCCGAGGACCTGCTGGGTGCTTCGCCGGCAGATCCGGGCAAGCGTCACCCGGCTGCCGATCAGGTCTGGCTGCTGGAGGAGGCCCGGCGGCCCGGGGAATTCATGCCCGTATTCGAGGATGAGCAGGGCACCTACATCATGAATGCCAAGGACCTGCGCGCCGTGCAGCACGTCGGCCGGCTCGCGCAGATGGGCATCGATTGTCTCAAGATCGAGGGTCGCACCAAGTCCCACTATTATGCGGCACGGACGACGCGCGTCTATCGCCAGGCCATCGACGACGCCGCCGCCGGGCGTGCGTTCCAGTCCGAGCTGCTCGACGAACTCGACGGCTTGGCCAATCGGGGATACACGGAGGGGTTCTACCGGCGCCACGTGCCGGCGGAGCTTCAGAACTACGCCGACGGCGCATCGCGCAACCGAAGGCGCATATTCGTCGGTGAGGTGTTGGGGTTGGACACGGCGTCCGGTCTGGTGGAAGTCGCAGTCAGGAACCGATTCTCGCGCGAACAGGAACTCGAACTGCTGACCCCCAAGGGTTCGAGCCGGTTCAGCGCAGAAGGTATGATAGGGCCGGATGGGCGTCCTCTCGACATCGCCCCCGGGGATGGCTGGCGTGTCCGGCTGCCATTGCCCTGGCCCGAGTCCAGCCTAGGCCTGATCACAGCTGCGCTGTGACCGGCGCATGCTGGGTGAGGGGCTAGCAGACCATCGAGAGCACGAATCGAGGCATGCTCCGTGCTCAGGGACCACAAGGCCTGTCGCCCATTCATTGCTGCGCATCATCCAATGGCCCGGTGCTTTCCGCACCTGACTGGCACTCGTTTGTACCTCCGGAGGCGCCGGATAGGCCGAAGCCCCGCATGAACAGCCTGCCCCAAGTCCTGCTCGTCGCGACACGCGAGATCGCCAATCTGGTCCTGCTCGGTGGGCTGTTCTTCCTGCTGTTCGTCCAGCTTCCCGCCATCCGGCGGATGCGATCGCCGCGGGTCCGGCTCGCCCTTCGGAAGGCGAGCTTCGGGCGCATCTTCGCCTGGGGCTGGGTCGGCCTGCTGCTGCTCTGGTCCACGGCCGGATACGAACTGCTGAGCATGCAGACCAAGCTCCCTGTCCATACCGGCATCGCCGTGCTGCTGGCCATGGTCTTCACCCTGCTGTTCCTGCTCGGGCAGTTCGGGCTCTACATGCAGGCGGTGATCGCGCTGGAGGACGGCAATACCGAGCGGGCATCCTGGTTGCACCGTATGCTCGGAAAGCTGCTCGTCGTTGCCTTCGTGCTCGCCCTGTGCTCGTTGATGTTTCAGCAACTCGGACCCGCCGTGATGTCTGCCCTAGAGTCCGCTCCACCGCCGGCCGTGTCGGCGGCCGCTCCCGGCTGACCGGCTAGGTCTCTGCCACGGGCCTCCCGAGCCGATTCTGAGGCTCCAACGGGCTGAACCGGCCTGCATCCGGTATCCTCTGGCGGCGCAAGCCAGGGGAAACAGACACGATGAACGCACTACGACGGCCTCGGCCGATGTCCCATGGCCGCATCGGGGTCGTGTCGCGGCTCCTGCTGGCCACAGCCTGGGTCTTGACCTTGCTCTCGCATGCAGTGGATGCCTCCGACGAGGCGACCGAGCACGAGGCCGCCGAGGTCGAGTCCCTGCCGGCCTTCGAACTCATGGGTGCGGACATCGGTGGAGCCCGGGCCGCTTTGGAGGCAGGCAGCGTCTCGGCGGCGGCTTTGACGGCTGCCTATCTGGAGCGGATCGACCGGCTGGACCGTTCGGGGCCTGTCCTGAATACGCTGATCCACGTCAACGAGACCGCCTTGGACCAGGCCGCGGCGCTCGATGCGGAACGGGCCTTGTCCGGGGTCGTGGGTCCCTTGCACGGCATTCCATTGGTCATTCGAGACGATCTCGATACCCTGGACCAGCCGACGACGGCCGGCTCCGCAACGCTGCGCGGGCACGAGCCCCTGGCCGATGCCTTCGTCGTCGGGCGGTTGCGTGAGGCCGGTGCGGTGCTGCTCGGCAAGGCCAACCTGAGCGAGCTGGGGCTGGCGCTCGGTCGCTATGGCTACAGCTCCGCCGCAGGGCAGACGCGCAACCCCTACAACCTGCGTCGGGCACCTTCCTTCGCCGGCGATGCCGCGGCCGTCGCAGCGAATCTCGCCATGGGCGCGGTGGGCACCGACATGGCGGGCTCCCTGCGCGCGGCAGCAGCGGCCAACGGCGTGGTGGCAGTGAAACCCAGCCTAGGACTGACCAGCCGCGCCGGCGCCGTGCCGACGGCCTGGAGTTTTCAGGTGCCCGGGCCCGTCGCGCGCAGCGTGCGTGATGCGGCGCTGATCCTGAGCATCATCGCCGGCCAGGACCCGGCTGACCCAAGCACGGTCCGCGCCCCCGAGCAGCGCACGGATTATCTCGCGAGTCTGGACGACGCCGGCGTCGGAGACGTCCGCCTCGGCATCGCCAACGCCTACTGTGGCGGTAGCGACGAGGTGGACGCCGCCTTCGACGCCGCCCTAGGGCGGTTGCGCGGACAGGGCGCGACCCTCACCGACATCGACCTCCCCGAGGGCGTGCTGAACGGCCGAGCGTATATCATCGACCCTCTCCTGGAGGCCGAACTCAAGGACCAGATCGGCGCCTACCTGCTGAACACTGAGCAGGGCATGCCGCACTCCCTCGCCGAGCTCCTGCGCATGAGCAAGTCGCCGCTCATCGCCGGTTCACCGATGCCCGTCTCGCCGCGGCACCTTGCCACCTATCGTCGGGTGGCCTCGGGGCCGGGGCTGGCGAGTTTCGAGGTCCTGGATGCCCTTTCGCGACGCCTGCCGGAGACGCGGGCCGCGGTGCGCGCCCTGTTCGCCGAGCAGGAACTCGACGCCATCGTCTTTCCGACCATGCTTTGCCCCGCGTCCTCGCTGCTCGTGGACTACGACCAGAGCTACGACTGCGATGCCGAGGACCCCTACCAACCGGCCTATCTGGCCAGCATCGCCGGGCTGCCCGAGCTGACCACTCCCATGGGTTACACGAAGCAGGGCCTGCCCATCGGTCTGTCGCTGGTCTCACCCGCCTTCAGCGAGGCGCGGCTACTCGCGCTCGGTCATGCCGTCGAGCAGCTGCTCGGCACCCGTCGCCCGCCGCCCCTACCCGAGGTGCCGAGCCTTCCGGTGACCGACGAGGATCCAGCGATGACGCAAGATTAGGAAACCCGGTGCATCGATCCGGGGCGTTGCTGGCTGTCAGGCCCGGATCGCTCACCGGCCCAATAGGCCTATGGAGCCAGATCGTTGCCTCTTGTGCTGTACGCCGAAATCGTCGCGGCATAGGCGTATCGGTGGCCGCCTAGATGTCACCGGGCGCCGCCGCGGTGCTCACTGTCGAATGGTGCGCAGGGGGGGACTCGAACCCCCACGGATTGCTCCACTGGAACCTAAATCCAGCGCGTCTACCAGTTCCGCCACCCGCGCGTTGGCCCACTAGTCTAGCCGCTCCGGGGCGACCGGGGAATGTTTGTGAGACTCCGCAGACGGCTCCGGGCGTTCCGATCCGAGGTGGCCGCGGTGCTGGGACATCGCGCTCGTCCGCGCGCGGAAGTCCCTGAGAAGGTTGACAGCCGGTGTCGCGCGCCCTAGATTGGCGCGTTGGCACTCGAGGCGATCGAGTGCTAACTCAGGCCCCGCGAGCCCGACTGGCCCCGAGCGAACTCCAACTTGGCTCGGATCACCTGCTCATGGAGCCGGCGAAAGGGGGCGTGGGTCTGCGCGCTCTCGGCGCGACCGCGGCCCGCGACGTCTCGGCCGAGTGACCGGTTTCTCCGCCCATCGCAACATTGACTTCGACCCGACGCGACCATGCCCGCCAAGAACGCCCAATCCGGCGATACGACGATGCCCCTGCCGGGCGGCGGGCAGATCAGCGAGCGTGCGCTGCACTTTCTCAAAGCCCTCATCGAGCGACACATCCGCGATGGCCAGCCTGTGGGCTCGCGCACCCTGGCGCGCGACGCGGGTCTGGATCTGAGCCCGGCGACGGTGCGCAATGTGATGTCGGACCTGGAGGAGCTGGGGTTGGTCGCCTCGCCCCATACCTCCGCCGGCCGGGTACCGACGGCGTCGGGCTACCGGCTGTTCGTCGACAGCCTGCTGACGGTCTCGCCTATGGACGAGGACCTGCTGGCGCAGCTGCGCACAGGATTCGAGCCCGGGGCGGAGTCCAAGTCATTGGTCGAGTCCGCCTCCAAGCTGCTGTCCGGCGTGACCCAGCTCGCCGGCGTGGTCATGGTGCCGCGGCACGAACGGGAGGTCTTCCAGCAGATCGAGTTCTTGCCGCTCTCCGGCACCCGCGTGTTGGCGATCCTCGTGACCGCCGACGGCGAGGTCCACAACCGCATCCTCCATACCGAAGAACACTGCACGCCCGCGCAGCTTCAGCAGGCGTCCAATTACCTGACGGAGGTCTTCTCCGGGCTCGATATGGGGGAGGTGCGCCGCCGCCTGCTCGACGACCTCAAGCAGACACACCGCAGCATGGACGAGCTGATGATGCGCGCCATGAATATGGCGCAGCGTCTGGTGGAGGGGGCCGAGCACCAGGACGACGTGCTCATCGCGGGGCAGACGAATCTGATGGACTTCGAGGAGCTGGCCAACGTGGAACGCCTGAAGGCGCTGTTCCAGGCCTTCACCGAGAAGCGGCAGATCCTGGACCTGCTCGACCGCTGCATCGCGGCCGATGGCGTGCAGATCTTCATCGGCCAGGAGTCCGGCTTCGAGCTGCTCGACGACTGCAGCCTGGTGACCACCACGTACCGCGTCGAGGACCAGATCCTCGGCGTGCTCGGCGTCATTGGCCCTAGGCGGATGGACTACCAGCGGGTCATCCCGGTGGTCGACGTCACCGCACGACTGCTCGCTGCCGCATTGCGGCAGCCCTGAACCCACGCCGCCGCCGGATGCCGGCAGCCACCGGCAAGCTAGCGTATCGGCGGCGGGCGCATCGCGTAACGAACGACTATGGCTGGAGAGGTAACCCATGCATCCGGAGCACGACCGCGACCCCGACCACGAAACCGCCGCGGAGCAAGCGGCCGAGGTGCCGGGCGCCGATGCCCAGGGCGAGACGCCCGCACAGGAGGCCGCCGACGCCGACGCGACCGGTGAGCCGGATCTAGACGAGCGGCCGCAAGATCCGGCACAGCTGACCATGCTGCTGGAGGATGCGCGCGCCAAAGCGGACGACGCCCAGGATAAGCTGCTTCGCACTCGGGCGGAGATGGAGAACATGAGCCGCCGTCAGACGAAGGAGCTGGAGAATGCGCACAGGTTTGCGCTGGAAGGCTTCGTCAAGGAGCTGCTGCAGGTGCGCGACAGCCTGGAGCTCGGCCATGCGGCGGCGCAGGAGTCGGACGCCGACGTTGCTAAGCTCCGCGAGGGCACCGAGCTCACACTCAAGCTGCTCGGCGACGTGATGGGCAAGTTCGGCGTCGAACGGGTCAGCCCGGAGGGCGAGCCCTTCAACCCGGAGCTGCATCAGGCCATGTCCATGCAGCCGCGCGCCGACCTGCCGCCGAACACCGTGACCAACGTCATTCAGAGCGGCTACACGCTGAACGGCCGGCTGGTTCGCCCGGCCTTGGTCATGGTCTCGGCACAGGCCTGACGCTTCGCCGTCTGGCGGCCCGTAGCCTGCGTCGAGACGCGCCTGCCGACGCCGCCAGTAGGCTTGAGAAATCCAAGGTTTTGCCCAAATAACCAAGCAGTTTCGGCCGCTCCCGCCGCACCGCCGATGCGACTTGCGACTGGAGCCCGGCCCCGGCCGGGGCGCCGTTCGGTAGCACCCGACCACACCCAGATTCACAACAGATTCCGAAGCGGAGAACAACCATGGGAAAGATCATCGGTATCGACCTCGGTACCACCAACTCCTGCGTCGCCGTCATGGAAGGCGACAAGCCGAAGGTGATCGAGAACGCCGAGGGTGATCGCACCACGCCGAGCATCGTCGCCTTCTCCGGCGACGGCGAGGTCTTGGTGGGCCAGTCGGCCAAGCGCCAGGCGGTCACTAACCCGAGCAACACCCTGTTCGCCATCAAGCGCCTGATAGGCCGCCGGTTCGAGGATCAGGTGGTCGCCAAGGACAAGGACATGGTGCCCTACAACATTGTCAAGGCGGACAACGGCGACGCCTGGGTCGAGGTCAACGGTAAGAAGATGGCCCCGCCGGAGGTCTCGGCGAAGGTGCTGCAGAAGATGAAGAAGACCGCCGAGGACTATCTCGGCGAGACCGTCTCCGAGGCGGTCATCACCGTGCCGGCCTACTTCAACGACTCCCAGCGCCAGGCCACCAAGGACGCCGGCCGCATCGCTGGCCTGGAGGTCAAGCGCATCATCAACGAGCCGACGGCCGCCGCACTCGCCTACGGCATGGACAAGAAGCGGGGCGATCAGAAGATCGCCGTCTACGACTTGGGTGGCGGTACCTTCGACATCTCCATCATCGAGATCGCCGAGATCGAGGGCGAGCACCAGTTCGAGGTGCTGTCCACCAACGGTGACACCTTCCTGGGTGGCGAAGACTTCGACCTGCGCATCATCGACCACCTGGTGGAGGTCTTCCAGAAGGAGCAGGGCTTCGACCTGCGCAACGACCCGCTGGCCCTGCAGCGCCTGAAGGAGGCCGCGGAAAAGGCCAAGATTGAGCTGTCCGCCAGCCAGCAGACCGACATCAACCTGCCCTACATCACCGCGGATCAGACTGGACCGAAACACCTCAACGTCAAGCTGACCCGAGCCAAGCTGGAGTCGCTGGTCGAGCAGCTCATCGACCGCACCATTGCCCCCTGCCGCACCGCACTCAAGGATGCCGGCGTCGGCGCCGGCGAGATCGACGAGATCATTCTCGTCGGCGGCCAGACGCGTATGCCCAAGGTGCAGGAGAAGGTCGAGGAGTTCTTTGGCAAGGCGCCGCGTAAGGACGTCAACCCGGACGAGGCCGTCGCCATCGGCGCGGCCATCCAGGGCGGCGTGCTCGGCGGCGACGTCAAGGACGTGCTGCTGCTGGACGTCACCCCGCTGTCGCTGGGCATCGAGACCCTCGGCGGTGTCATGACCAAGCTGATCGATAAGAACACCACCATCCCGACCAGCGCGAGCCAGACCTTCTCCACCGCCGACGACAACCAAACCGCGGTGACCGTGCACGTGCTCCAGGGTGAGCGCGAGCGGGCCATGGACAACAAGTCCCTCGGCCGCTTCGACCTGGCCGACATCCCGCCAGCACCGCGTGGTGTGCCGCAGATCGAGGTCAAATTCGACATTGATGCCAACGGCATCCTCAACGTCTCCGCCAAGGACAAGGCGACCGGCAAGGAGCAGTCCATCGTCATCAAAGCCAGCTCCGGCCTGTCGGACGATGAGATCGATCGTATGGTCAAGGATGCCGAGGCGCATGCCGAGGACGACCGCAAGTTCCACGAGCTCGTGAGTGCCCGCAACCAGGCGGACACCATGATCCACGCCACCCGCAAGTCGCTGGAACAGCTCGGCGACGACAAGCTGGAGTCGGGTGAGAAGGACAAGATCGAGTCCGCCATCAAGGACCTGGAGGAGGCCATGAAGGGCGAGGACAAGGACCGCATCGAGTCCCTGACCAAGGCGCTCGGTGATGCCTCCGCCAAGATGGCAGAGCGCCTGTACGCCCAAGGTGATGCCGGCGCCGCAGGCGCGGAGGCAGCAGGCGGCGGTGCCGGTGCCAATGAGGCCGGCGGTAGCCGCGGCGCCGATGACGATGTCGTCGATGCCGAGTTCGAAGAGGTCAAGGACGACGACAAGAAGTGATGCCCGCCGGGCACCGTTGGCGGTAGAACTGGCGCGTGGATCTCGGTCCACGCGCCGTTTCGTTTGGGCCCCGACGGCTCCGGTACCACTCTCGTGTGAGGTCGGCGCGCCCGCAGTCTCCGCGGCGAGACCAACCGGGCATTGCCCACGCTACGGCGCCACCCGAACTCACGAATTCGAACTCCAAACAAGATACGCAGTTTCCGGACCGCACCAATGTCCCGTGATTATTACGACGTCCTGGGTTTGAGCCGCAACGCCAGCGAGCAGGACATCAAGAAGGCCTTTCGGCGCCTGGCGATGAAGTACCACCCGGACCGCAATCCGGACGACGCTGACGCCCTCGCCAAGTTCAAGGAGGCCAAAGAGGCCCACGACGTCCTCAGCGACGCTCGCAAGCGCTCGGCCTACGACCAGTTCGGCCACGCCGGCGTCAGCGGCCAAGGCGGCTTCGGCGGCGGTGCGGAGGGCTTCGGCCCCGGTGGCTTCTCGGACATCTTCGGCGACGTCTTCGGCGATATCTTCGGCGGCCGTGCCGGCGGGGGGCGACGGACGCACCGCGGCACCGACCTGCGCTACGAGCTGTCGCTGACGCTGGAGGAGGCGGTTGCTGGCAAGGAGGTCAGCATTCGCATCCCGACCACGGTCGAGTGCCACCACTGCGGCGGCACCGGCGCGAAGCCCGGCACCAAGCCCAAGGAGTGCCCCACCTGTCACGGGCACGGCCAGGTGCGGATGCAGCAGGGCTTCTTCTCGGTACAACAGACCTGTCCGACCTGTCGCGGCACTGGCACGATCATCGACGAGCCCTGCAAGCACTGCCGCGGCAACGGGCGTCTGCGCGAAGAGAAGACCCTGTCGGTCAAGGTGCCGCCCGGCGTCGACACCGGTGACCGCATCCGCCTCAGCGGCGAGGGCGAGGCTGGCGAGCAGGGCGGCCCGCCCGGAGATCTGTACGTCCAGGTGGTCGTGCAGGATCACCCGATCTTCACCCGCGAGGAGAGCCACCTCTTCTGCGAGGTACCTATCAGCTTCGCCACCGCCGCGCTGGGTGGCGAGCTGGAGGTGCCGACCCTCACCGGCAAGGTCGTGCTCAAGGTGCCCGCCGGCACCCAGACCGGCAAGTTGTTCCGCATGCGCGGTAAGGGTGTGAAACCGGTCCGCGGCGGCCCCGTCGGCGACCTCTTGTGCCGAGTCGCCGTGGAGACGCCGGTCAACCTCACCGAGCAACAGAAGGACCTGCTGCGCCAACTCGACGACTCGCTGAGCTCCGGCGGTAAGCACCACAGCCCCAACGCCACCGGCTGGCTCGACGGCGTGAAGAGCTTCTTCGAAAAGATGGGGCTCTGACAGGGCGCAGATCCGTCTGCGCCTTACGGGTATCGCTCGTGCCGGGGCGTCGCCCCGTTGCGCGGCCTTGGCGGATCGCCCTGTCGGGTATCCGGCCCGAGCGCTCCCCTCCGTTCGGTCCTGGTGTCCACCGGTTGATGTTGCGGCCGTTGACGGCGCGCCGCGGTCCCGCTCTTGGCCTATGCTTAGACGCTGATCCAACACGGCGCATATGCGCGCGGATGATCAAGCGAGGAGCAGACCATGGCCGAGACCTTCTACGTGATCACGAACAGGCGGCTCTTCGAGCGGCGCGACGGCATGGACATCTTCGGCCGGAAACCGTCGGAGCGGACGACCAACGAAAAGGGGCCGAACGAGCTGCGTGCGGTCAAGGTGGTCAAGGACGGGCGCCGCTACGCGACGGAGATCCTGCCCGACCGGATCAAGGTTTCCGAGGCCCGTGCCATCAAGCGTACCTACGACCTGGACTTCGATCCCAGCGAGTTGCGTTGGGCGAGCTTGGAGGTGGCGGCGAAGGTATACGGTCGGGCGGTGCGGGAGAAGAGGAACATCCTGCTCTATGTGCACGGCTACAACAATGACGTCGAGGACGTCATCGAGACCTGTGCCGAGATGGAGTCCCTCTACGATATCATTGTCGTGCCCTTCTGTTGGCCGGCCAACGGCGGCGGCGCCATTTCCGGGACCACGGCGTACCTGTCCGACAAGCAGGATGCGCGGGCGTCGGCCGATGCGCTGAACCGCGTCATCGGCATCGTGCGTCGCTACTTCGAGCTGTTCACCCGGCACAGCCGCGACAAGCTGCTCGATCAGGCGAAGCAGGCGTTCCCGGACAACCGCACCGCGGCCCTGCAGCGCTTCGCCGAACTGCTGGACGAGCACTGCACCCTGAAGGTCTCGATGCTCTGCCATAGCATGGGCAACTACCTGCTCAAGCACGCCCTGCGCCCCGGCGGAACCGCGAGCCGGGAGCTCACCTTCGACAACATCTGCCTGGTGGCCGCCGACGCCAACAGCCTCGACCATGAGGACTGGGTGGACAAGATGGACGTACGCAACCGCCTCTACATCGCCATCAACGAGAACGACTACGCCCTCGGCGCCTCCCGCGCCAAGCCGGGCAACGAGCAATTGGCCCGGCTCGGCCACTACCTGCGAGGCCTCTACGCCACCAGCGCCTACTACATCGACGTCACCAAGGCCGACGCGGTGCGACGTGCCCATGGCTATTACACCGGCAAACCGGTCGAGCGCAATGCGGCTTTGAAGGCCTTTTTCGCAGCGGCCTTGCGCGGCGAGTCGGAGGACAAGAATCTGACCTACCACGCCGACCTGAACGCCTATCGGTTGCCCTGATCCGGTGCTAGCGGCCCTGACGCGGGCCTGTGCCGGACGTGCGAAGGACCTGTCGTTAGAAACGTGCCCGCGCCCAAATCGCCCAGTCGATGTCGTCGACTGCGGCGGCCGTCTCGCGTAGGGCGCGGGAGACGCCGACGTAGTGGCCGTAGATGGTGAGTAGGTAGGTGGCGGTGTTGAGTCCCGTGGCCCCGGCGTGCTCTGCGGCCAGGCGATCGAGTTCCGGTCTCAGGGAGGCGCGCAGCGCATCCAGGCAGCCGAGATCGACCTCCGGATAGGGCCGCTCCAGGCTCCGCTTGAGGCCGGCCAGCACCACATCGAAGGCCTGGCGAAAGCGCAGGCCGAGGGTGGTGGCGCCCGGAATCGGTGGCGATGGGTTGGTTGGGCGCGCGGCCGAGGCGTCGTGACGGGCTCCTTGTGTGCGTCCATTCGGTGCGTCCGTCCCGACGAATCGCCAGCGATACCTCGCCTGCTGCAGGGCGCGGAAACGGATGACCAAGGTTTGCGCTGCGCACAGCAGCCGTTGGATGCACTCCGGGTCGTTCTGCGGTGCCCAGCCGACATGGGCCAGCGGAGCGACCTCCCGGAGGGCCTCGAGGTCCGAGCGTATCCGCTGCAGGTGTGCCTGCAGGCGTGGGTCGAAGTCCGGGCGGCGATGATCCCCCAGGTCCAGCAGCGCCGCGTGCATGTCCTCGAACAGCCGGTCGAGGGATCTCCGCAACTGCGCCTGCGGTGTCCTACCGCGGATGATGCCGAGCAACACGAGGCTGACGACGAACCCGGTCAGCATACTCAGCGCGGCGCCGAGCCAGGCGGTGATGTCGTAGGTCTGGGTGGGGGTGAGCTGGAGCATGATGACCGTCACCAGCCCGGTGCCGAGCGCGACGCTGTCCAGTGGCGGCGCCAGGGTATTGCGCAGGTACAGAATCGGAAAGTAGAGCGGCAATAGCACCAGCGCCAGCTCTGCGAAGCCGTCCAGGCGCGGCAGCACCGAGGTGTACAGCGGTGCCACCAGGATGAACCCGATCATCGCCCCCAGCGCCACATGCCGTCCCGGCTGCTGCACGGGGCGGTTGATCATGGTCTCGATGCCCACCAGCACCACGGCCATCAGCACCCCGAGCGTGCCGACGGGTGGCCATTGCGTTTGGGTCCACAGCAGCATCACCAGCCAGAACGCGAGGGTGGCGGTGAGGGCCTGTGGAAGCCCCTCCAGGTGCCGAGGGTCGTGTCCTCCGAGCCCGACCCGGGCGATGACGGCAGGGCGCGGGGTCGGGCGACGCGGTGGTCGTTCGGCGGCGACGGCCCGGCTGCTCTCGGACAAGGATCGGACCTCGCTCAATAGCGCATCCAGCTTGGCGGCGGCCGCATGGCGCAGCGCCACGTCGCGGCCCGATACCGGCGCGCCCGCCGGCCGAGGGCCGGTTTGGGGCGGATCGTCCGCCGACGACAGCAGGCGCTCATGGGCCGCCGTGGCCAGCTGCAGAGCCGGGGGCGCGTCCTGACGGGCCTGGTGGTTGGCTCCGCGTCGATTTACCCTGGGCAGCGCCTCGACGGTCGCTGCGAGATCGTCAAGCGCGGGCCCCAGTAGGGCGCGTTGCTCCGCGGTGAGTGGCGGCCGTTCGCCCTCCAGGGCCAGCCGCAGGCTCTCGCCTAGGGCCATCAGCGAGCCGATGACGCTGGTGAGGTCCTGTATCTGGGCCTCGAACCCGTCTTTGAGGCGCCCGAACCGGCCGGAATCCAGTGCCGCGGCGGCGAGGATGGCGCGCAGCTGGAAGGGCGCGGCGCGGAGCGACTCCGGTGGCGGTGTCAGCGACGCGTCTCGCTCCCGCCGCAGCGCGGTCGCGAGGGCCCGCAGGTGGGCAGCGAGCTCCCCCTTGGCGGTGTCGAAGCGCTGTGCGTAGGCAAGGCCGCCGGTCTGCGGCCAGAGGATGCCGTTGACGGCGAGCGCCACCAGCACGCCGACGATGGTCTCCGAGGAGCGATAGACAGCGAGCTGGAACGCCAGCGCCGGCGAGGAGGCCGCGTCGAAGGCGATCACGGCGACCGTAATGGCCAGCATGAACCAGGCGTAGCCATAGGTGCTGTTCGGGATGCGCTGGACGCAGAAACCGATGATCAGGGACAGGCTCGCGATCAGCGCCCAGGGTTCCTGCGCCAGTTCCGACAGCAGGGCCAGCACCAGCAGGGCACCTGCGAGGGTCCCGACCACGCGCAGCGCGCCCTTGAGCAGGGAGGCCCCGAGGTAGGGCGTTTGCAGCACCAGCACGGCGATGGGCGCCATGAAGGGCTGCGGCCAGTCCATCGCGAGCGCGATGCCCCAGGCGATGACCATGCCGATGCTGGTCTTGAGCGCGTTCAACGCCGCCGGTGGCTGCCAGAGGCTCATCGGTCGTTTGGATGCCGCGTTGCGGGGCGTGCGCTGGGTAGGTCAACCACCACCGGTGTCCGTCCCGCTGCCGGTTCCTCTGCCGGAGGGGTTCACCGACACGCTCGCCGTGTAGCCGATGCGCAGCGGGACATCGGCGGGCTTGTCCGTCAGTTCGATGCGCACCGGGATGCGCTGGGCCAGCCTGATCCACTCGAAGGTCGGCGCCACCCTGGCCAGATCGCCGGAGCCACGCGCCGCGTTGCGCCGGGCGATGCCGTAGGCAATGCTCTCGACGCGTCCATGCAGGGTCCGGTCCGGGTGGCTCATCAGCACCACCGCGGCCGGGTCGCCGCGGCGAATGGCGCGCAGATCGGTCTCCTTGAAATAGCCGGCGACCCAGAAGCTCTCCGCATCGATCAGCGCGACCTGTGCCGCGCCCGCCTTTGCATAGGCGCCGGGCAGCAATGACAGATTGGTGACGAAGCCGTTCACCGGGGCGGTGACCTTGGTATAGCCGAGCTTGAGCCGCGCCTCGGCGAGGGCGGCCCGCGCCGCGTCGACCGCGGCGGACGTGGTCTTGCGTTGTGCCTGCCGAACGTCGAGGTCCTCGTCCGAGATGTCGCCGCTGGCGTGCAGCGCCCGCGCGCGACGCGCCTCGGCCTCGGCGTTGTCGGCCTCCGCGAGCGCTTGGCCCAGATCTGCCCGGGCCTCGTCGAGGGCCTGCTGGAAGAGCTCTGCGTCGATGTCGAACAGCGGATCGCCGGCCGCGACCTCCTGGTTGTCCGACACATGGACCCGTGCTACGAGGCCCGAGACCCTGGGCGCCACCTGCACCAGGTCCGCGAGCACTTGGCCATCGCGCGTCCAGGGGTGGGCCTGCTGTTGCCCGCGCGCCCACCAGACGGCGCCCGCCGCGATGGCGACCATGGACAGGGTGATGAGCACCCGCAGCAGGTCGAACAAGACGAAGCGCAGGCGGGCGAGGCGGGGATTGGAATGCTCGGCGCTCATCCGGGGTCTCGTGGGGCGGCCGGGTGATCTGGTGGGCGGTCTGGTGGGTGGGCCAGGGCGTCGATCAGCCGAAGAACGATGGCACCAGCGTCGTGCCGACCAGCAGGGTACAGGCTACCACCAGGGCAGCGAAGAACAGCGGGGAGTTCCAGATCAGCCGGCTGGCGCCGGTCCAATTGGCGACCTTCGCGAGTACCACCGCCAGCAGCAGCCCCAGCAGCGCGGCCAGCAGCCAGGGCGGTAGCAGGACGCCGTTCAGGCTCAGTTCGGCGGGGATGTCGGCCACGGTTGGTCGTCGGGTAGGATGCCTTGCGATCGTCCTGGATTCTCCCGCAGGCGTGCCCGCCGGGCAACGTTGGCGCCGTGCAAAGGCCCGCCCTCAGGTCGGCTCGTCGTCGTCCTGTCGCTTGCGGGCGCGGCGGCGCTCGCCGAAGGACGGCCGGCCCCTGTAGGCGGCGATCTGCTGCACGATGCGCTGGTAGGGCAGCTCGGCCAGGCCGCCGAAGTGCGCCTCGACCCGGGCGAGCAGGGCGTCGACGTCGTCGATGGGCGCCTGTTGCTTGTCGGCCCCCAGGCTTGGCGCTAGGTCTGCCCCAGCGCCTTGCGCTAGGTCCGCGTCCTGCGCCAGGGCCGCACGCACGCCCCGCAGCCCGCCCACCTGCACGCGCATGGCCTTGGCGTGCGGCAGCGCCGAGCGGCCGTCGGTGGTCCTGAGCGCGAAACGCGCCTGGGCGCGCAGGCGCGCCAGGAAGTCCAGGCAGCGCGCCTGCCCCGCATCCGTGGCACAGCGCACGCCTTCGCGCTCGGCGATGCAGAAGCATCTGGCCAAGGAGCAGCCGCAGTTGCCGGTCAGGACGGCCTTCTCATAGGCGCAGCGACGTTCGTTGACGGCGGCGTAGGTGTCGCGGAAGGCGTCTTGGTCCAAGGTCGAGGTCCTGGTGTTGCGGGATCATCCGGTCGTCGCCTCTGTGGCGCGGGCCGGTGGTTGCCCATCCGTGCAAGACGTGGGCGCCGAGGGATGCGATTTCAGCCCAAGCACCGTTTAGTCGGGTCGATCCTGCGCCTCGATGGCTCGCCGCAGGATCAGTGCATCTGCTTGGTCCTTGGGCCGGACGCCTTGCTTGGTCTTCAACAATCCTTCGAGGTCCAGCACCGGCACCGGTTCGCCGGCAAGGTCCAAGCGCACGACGTGGGGCTTCAGCGCTTGGAACGGGATGCCGGCGACCGATGGTCAGCACATCCTCCCAGCGGGCGGGACGGGTGCAGTCGGAGCCGGCCTTCGGTTCTTCCGAAGTAACGCCCGAACTCGGCTCA
Source organism: Thiohalocapsa sp. (assembly GCA_028277725.1). GTDB lineage: Bacteria > Pseudomonadota > Gammaproteobacteria > Chromatiales > Chromatiaceae > Thiohalocapsa. The sequence continues at coordinate 8,527 of JANQFX010000067.1, read as the reverse complement.
GCTTTCTGCCTCGTCTCGCCGCGCGCGAACAGTCTCCGCCACCAGCTCAGCATGCCAGCGCTCCCAGTCGGCGTTGGCTTCCTCGTGGCTGCGGTAGCGGAACACGCCCTTCGGCACGCGGGTGCGGTACTGGGACATGGACCTGATCCACGCGATCTCCTCCGGTGTCGGGCCGGCTTGGCCTCGCAGGGCTTGGGCCGCGCGCTGGACGAGGTCCGGTGTGCGGCGCTTGCCGATGGTGCGGCGCGGTGCGTCACGCTCGCGTGCATTGCTGTTCGCTGGCGTCATGGCAGAGAGAACCCTGACAGCTCATGCAAGGCTTGGCTGGTAGACAGGCGGCTCAAACCCGTCCCCGCCCGGTGAAGTCGCCGATGCGACGGCGGTCGCGCTTGGTGGGCCGGCCGCGTTCGGGGCCGGGGGCGTGACCGGCTTCGCGCCGCTCGCGGACGATCTCCTGGCGCTTCAGGCGGCTCGCCTCGTCTTCGGTGTAGAGCAGGGCGGCCTCGGTTGCGGGGCGGCGCTGCTTGGAGACGCCCTGCACCTCGATGCACCACTCCAACTCGCCCTTGTGGATGGTGAGCCTGTTGCCCGGACGCACGCTGCGCCCGGGCTTGGCGCGCTGCCCGTCCACCTGCACCTTGCCACCGTTGATGGCCTCCACGGCGAGCGGGCGCGTCTTGAAGAAGCGCGCGGCCCAGAGCCACTTATCGAGGCGCTGGGACGCCCCGGCGTCCATCGGTTTGGGCTGTCGATCGGTGGCCTGGGACATGGCGGCGTCAGTCGATGCCCAACAGCGGGTCGAGCTTGCCGTCGCGATCCAGCGCGGCCATGTCGTCGTAGCCGCCGACGTGCAACTCGCCGATGAAGATCTGCGGCACGGTGACGCGGTTGGAGCGCTCGGCCATCTCCTGGAAGCGTTCCGAGTCGCCGTCGATGCCGATTTCCTCCCAATCCACGCCCTTGCGCTCCAGCAGGCGCCGGGCGCGGACGCAATAGGGGCAGAAGGCGGTGGCGTACATGAGCACCCGCGGGGTGTCGGCCTGCGCGGCAACCGGGTCGTCCGCGGCGCTGCCTGAGGTCTGCTGCATGTCGGTCCTCGGGTGGTCGTTGTGATGCGGTTGAAAAGGCTTGCGCCGGCCGGAATCAGCCAAGAGACTGACACATGCCGCCGTGTCGCGCCAAGCCTTGCATAAACGGCAGCGTTGCTGGACGCCCCGGGCCAAGGAGTGCAGCCTCGAACCCCTCGCCGGAGCGCCCGAGCAAGGCCCCCGACCAAAACGAGATCCGCCCGAGAGAACGCCCTATGTACCGTCCCACGCCCCCGGTGATTCGCCTAAAGGACTACCGCCCGCCGGAGTTCCTGATCGATCAGGCCAGGTTGCACTTCGACTTGGGCTTGGACGAGACGGCCGTGCACGCGGAGCTGTCCATCCGCCGCAACCCGGCGGCGACCCGCGGCGACGGCGACTTGCGGCTCGCCGGCGAACAACTGGAACTCCTGGAGGTGTCGCTTGACGGCCGCGAACTGCCGCCGGTGGAATACGCCGTGTACGAGGACGCGCTGGTGGTGCACCGGGTGCCGGACCGCTTCACCCTCGGCACCAGGGTGCTGATCCGCCCGCGCGACAACACGGCGCTGGAGGGGCTCTACGTCTCCGGCGACATGCTCTGTACCCAATGCGAGGCCGAGGGCTTCCGGCGCATCACCTATTTCCTGGACCGCCCGGACGTGATGACCCGCTTCCAGGTCAGCCTTGCCGCGGACGCCGAGCGCTTCCCGGTGCTGTTGTCCAATGGCAATCCTGCCGGCGAGGAGGCGCTCGACGACGGTCGCAAGCTCGCCCACTGGGACGACCCCTTTCCCAAGCCGAGCTACCTCTTCGCCGTGGTTGCCGGTGATCTGGCGCCCGTATCGGACCGCTTCACGACCCGGTCCGGGCGCGAGGTGCCGCTCAATATTTACGTCGAGCCCGAGAACCTCGACAAGTGCGACCACGCCATGGCGTCGCTGAAGGCCGCCATGCGCTGGGACGAGCAACGCTATGGCCGCGAATACGACCTGGACATCTTCAACATCGTCGCCGTCAGCCACTTCAACATGGGCGCCATGGAGAACAAGGGGCTCAACGTCTTCAATGCAAAGTACATCCTGGCCCGCCCGGATACGGCCACCGACACCGACTTCGCCGGCATCGAGGGCGTGGTGGCGCACGAGTACTTCCACAATTGGACCGGCAACCGTATCACCTGTCGCGACTGGTTCCAGCTGAGCCTGAAGGAGGGCTTCACCGTCTACCGCGACCAGGAGTTCAGCGCCGACATGGGCTCGCGCGGCGTCAAGCGCATCGAGGACGTGCGCATGCTGCGCGCGCGCCAGTTCCCCGAGGACGCCGGCCCCATGGCGCACCCGGTGCGCCCGGACCAGTACATCGAGATCAACAATTTCTACACGGCCACGGTCTACGAGAAGGGCGCCGAAGTGGTGCGCATGCAGGCCAATCTGCTGGGCCCGGAGCGCTTTCGAGCCGGCACCGACCTCTACTTCGAGCGCTTCGACGGCCAGGCCGTGACCACCGACGACTTCGTCGCCTGTATGGAGCAGGCCGGCGGGCTGGACCTCGACCAGTTCCGCCGCTGGTACGCCCAGGCCGGTACCCCGGTGCTGGAGTGCGAGGACGACTTCGACCCCGACAGCGGGACCTATCGCCTGGAGATTCGCCAGCACACCCCCTCGACGCCCGGCCAGTCGGACAAGCGCGCACTGCACATCCCCTTCGCGCTCGGGCTGCTGGATGCCGAGGGTCGCGACCTGCCCATCCAACTCGCCGACGAGGCCGAGCCGCCCGCACCCGGCACCCGCATGCTGGAGCTACGCGATGCGGTGGAGACCTTCACCATCAAGGGCCTGGCGGCCCGCCCGGCGCCGTCCCTGTTGCGCGGCTTCTCGGCGCCCGTGCTCGTGCGCTATCCCTACACCGAGGACCAGCTCACCTTCCTGATGGCCCACGACAGCGACGGCTTCAATCGCTGGGATGCCGCCCAGGGCCTGGCCGTGCGGTTGCTATTGGCCATGGTGGACGACCCCGACAAGCTGGTGCCCGCTGCCTTCATCGCCGCTTTCCGCCGCGCCCTGCTGGATACGGAGGCGGATCGGGCCCTGATTGCCGAGGTGCTGGCACTGCCGTCCGAGAGCTATCTGGGCGACCAGATGACCCTCGTCGACGTCGACGGCATCCACCGCGCCCGCGAGGCCCTGGCCATCGCCATCGGCATCGAACTGCGCCAGGATCTGCTCGCACTGCTCGAGGCCAACCAGGAGCCCGCCGGCTTCGACCTGACCCCATCCGCCATGGGACGCCGGGCGCTGCGCAACTGTGTGCTCGGCTACCTGATGCGGCGCCCGGACGAGCAGACCCTGGCGCGCTGCCAGGCCCAGTTCGATGCCGGCCACAACATGACCGACGTCATGGCCGCCCTACGCTACCTGGTGGACGCCGACCCCGAGTGGGCCGGCGATGCGGGCGAACGGGCGCTCGCGGCCTTCTATGCGCGCTGGGCCGACGATGCCCTGGTGCTCGACAAGTGGTTCGCGCTCCAGGCCCAGAGCAGTCGCGCCGACACCCTGCAACGGGTCCGGGGCCTGATGGTGCACGAGAAGTTCTCCCTGACCAACCCCAACCGGGTGCGCGCCCTCATCGGGGCCTTCGCCGTCGGCAATCCGCTGCGGTTCCATGCCGCCGATGGCAGCGGCTATGCCTTCCTGGCCGACCGCATCCTGGAGCTCGACCCCCTCAATCCGCAGATCGCCTCCCGCCTGCTCTATCCCATGACCCGCTGGCGCCGCTACGACGACGCCCGCCAGGCCCTGATGCGCGGCCACCTGGAGCGGATCATGGAGGTGGAGGGGCTGTCCAACGATGTCTACGAGGTCGTCTCCAAGACCCTTGGCACCGAGCAACCCGCGGCCTGAAGTACGGGTCGCCTAGGTCAACCCGGCCCGCACTCGCCCATCGGCAGGACAGGTTGCAGGGGGACAAAGCGCTAGCGGCCCATTGGAGCCTGCCGCGCCCCTACTGGTGCACGGCCGTCACGGGCGTGATGACTCGCTCGACATCCAGGCCCCCCGAGTTCGACAGTTATAAGCCTAAGTCATTGAAAAGGCGAGTATCGGTTTTTCAAATTGGCACTACAGGCGTGCCGCGGAGGGTTTCGGCAGGTCGATGGCGTCGAACAGATCGAGTTGCTCTGGACTCAGCGTGGACAGCCCGCTGGCGGTCTGGTTCTGATGCAGGGTGATCTGGTGGAACTGGATGCGGCGTGCGAGCTCCAGCGCGCGCTCTGGGCTGCAGGGGCTGTGGTTGGCCTGCAAGCGCATGCGCAGCACCCGGTAGAGCACGAGCGCGAGGAAGCAGATCAGCGCATGGGCGCGGATGCGCTCGGGCTTGCGGTGGTAGACCGGGGCGATTGCGATCTCGGATTTGAGCACGCGAAAGCCGCGCTCGATATCCGCCAGAGCCTTGTAGCGCTGGACGATCGCCTCTGGGGTGTGATCGGGCATGTTGGTGATCAGCACCAGCTTGCCGTCGAGCAGGCGGGCGCGCGCCAGCGCCGCCTCGTCGATGTGGTAGAAGAACACCTCCGAGGTCAGATCAACCTTGATGATCTGCGCGAGATGAGCGTCGCTGACGGCTCGGTAGAAGCGCGCGGTGACGCCGGCATCCGAGCGCCTGCGTCCACGGAAACGCTGGCCGGCATCCTGATCATTGAGCTTGCCGGTCAGCCGCCGGGCTTCGTCCTCCAGGGCCTGGATCTGGGCATCGCGGCGCGCGCCGAGCGCCTGTGCCAGGTCCGGTCGATGGGCGACGATCAGACGCTTGCCGTGCCAGCAAAAGGCGCCGACGACCTCCTGTTCGGCGCCTTGGCAGGTGTCGTGGTGGAAGTCGCCGAGGAGGTCCTCGACGTCGCCGTAGCGGCGTGCAGGCACGGCCAGGATGAACTCCAACGGCTGCTGACCCACCTGGATCGCGCTGATCTGCTCGAGGTGATCGAGCGAGAGCAGGCCGCGATCGGACACCAGCACGACACGTTGGATCGGAGAGCGCTTGAGCACCCGCTCGAGGGTGGGCACCAGGGTGCGGGTTTCCGCCGCGTTGCCCTCGAAGACCTCATGGTGGATCGGCAGGCCGTCGGCGGTCTGTACCACCCCGAGCATGACCTGGCGCGCGATGCCGCCGTCCTTGGAGCAGCCGTAGCGGCGCAGGTCGGCATCGACCTCGGACTGACCCTCGGTGCGGATCGTCGTCAGGTCATAGAAGACCACCGAGAGGTCCTGGTCGATCAGCGGGCGCAGCTGCTGTGCGAGGACCGCTTCGAGCGCCTCGGCACAGTCGTTGAGCGTATCCATGGTGCGCAGCAGATGCTGATGCGTGACCGCCTCGGGATCGATCTGCGGCACCCGCGTGCCCTCCAGCCAGCGCAACACACCCAGCTTGGATTCCGGATCGCACAGCCGGTTGAACACCATCACCCGCAGCAGGTGCTCGGCGTTGAACCGGCGGCGTCGGCGCAGCCGCCGCCCGAAGACCTCGGCGAAGCCCAACTCGCTCCACAACGCATGCAGCACCCAGGTGTCACCGACCGACATCGCCGGGGCGAACGCCACCGCACCGGTCCCTTGCTCCAAGGTCGGCTTGCCTGCCGCGCGCAACAGCCCATTGAGCAGGGCGTCACCCTTGCCGGACTGGACCTGCTCCAGGCGCCCGAGGGTGGCGATGACGCGCTGGCGGGCGACCCCTTGCACGTCGCGAAACGCCTCCACGAGCTTGACGTACTTGCGTGGACCGGACGTGGTGATCTTCACGAACATGTCGTGACGGTATCACCGAGAATGCCCCTAGAGAAAGAGCTGGACGTAAAGTCGTGTCACTACAACCGAGAAACCGCCTCGGCGACTAAGTGACTCTTTCGCCGAAGGGAAACACCCCGCTTCGGGGCGGACTCGGGTTGGAAGTGTCGAAGTCGGGGGGCAAGGGGTTGAAGGACCGCCTGGTGCCGCTCTCACCGACGTTGCTCGGGGAATTGCGCGGATATTGGTGCAGGTACCGCCCGCGCGGGTACCTGTTTCCCGGTCAGCAGGCGGGGCAGCCGCTGAGCCCGACGGCCATTCAGCGCGTGTTCAAGCGCGCGAAGGCGGTGGCGAGCTGGATCTCATCGACCGCTTGGGAGCGGTCCATGGCTGAGCGCGCTTCTTTGCAGGCGGTGATGCACCGCTGCCTGGATCGCTATGCGGATGGCCATCGGCTCTCGCCGCGCCAATGGCAGGTGTGTGCGCACATCGGCGACTGCCGCACCGCCGCCTTGGGCGGCTTCGACTGGGTGTGCGATGCCTGCGGCCATCACGAACACCGCTATCACGCCTGCCGCGATCGCCACTGCCCGCGCTGTCAGCGTAACGCCTCCGAGCAGTGGTGCGCACGCCAGCGCGCGGCGGTGCTGCCGGTGACCTACGACCACGTGGTCTTCACGCTGCCGCATGACCTCAACCCCTGGATCGAGGTGCAGCCCAGGCGGCTCTACGCGCTGCTGTTCGAGGCGGCCTGGGCGACGCTGTCCACCTTCGCCGCCGATCCCAAGCGTCTCGGCGGGCGCCTCGGCATGACGGCGGTGCTGCACACCTGGGGGCAAACGCTGACGCGCCACGTGCATCTGCATTGCCTGATCCCAGGCGGGGCGATCGCCGCCGACGGCACCTGGCATGCCGCGCGCAGCACCCTGCTGTTTCCGGTGCGTGCGCTCTCACGGCACGTGCGCGGGGGCTTCGTCAGTCGCCTGCGCGCGGCGGCCGATGCCGGCCGGCTCGAGCGCATCGAGCCGGGGTGGGTCGATGCGATGCTCAACCGGCTGATGTGCGCGACTGACCGTCCGCTTTGCAGCGCCAGCTCGACGCAGCGGGCCGCGCCAACCTGCGTGCACGGCCCGGCACCCGCGCTTGCCCAGTTGCCCGAAAAACCGCACGCGAGCGATCCTTGCCGCCCACGCCAACTGCCAATGACACCCGCAGCGGACCCCAAAACCCGCGACCCTGCCTCCCGCCGACACCAACCTCTGGTCGTCCACGCCTTGGCTCACACCCCCACCCGCAATACAATCCCCTACATCGGGCAACGCCCCAGGCGGAACACCCCGGCGCCAGACTCCGGCCTCGGTCAGTTCAACGACAGTTAACCGACGCACGCCTGGCACGCTCGCCGCACGGGGCCAGCTCCGCGTGTGGCGCGCGGCGGTTAACATGCTTGTACGTTCGTTGGGTGTCCAGACAACAATAGGGCCATCGCGATCTCGAAAACAGTCCGATGCCAACACTCCTGCTGCAAGAAGGGTTCAAGTTCTTCTTCTACGCGAACGAACACGAGCCGAAACATGTTCATGTTGCCAAAGGCGATGAGTACGCGAAAATTGAGCTCAACACATTTGCAGTAAGAGCAAGCTACATGAAACCGAAGGAACTCAGAAAGGCATTGGCCATCGTTCGGCTTCACAACCGAGAGTTTGAGGAGCGCTGGGATGACTGGCACAGCAAGCGGTAAGGCAGTTCACTTCGACGACCGCCACCTACATGTCGAACTCGAAGACGGTAGGGTGATTTCCACACCCATGCATTGGTATCCAGAGTTACAGGCCGCAACGCTACACCAAGTCGGCAACTACGCCTTCATCTGTCGCGGCACTGGCATCGAATGGCCTGACTTGGATTACCATCTGAGTATCCAGAGCATGCTAGCTTACGCCGATGAGAGGCGAGTCGCATGATGTCTCATTCACCACGGCTCTGAGCATGACCCCGGCACGGGTCGTCGAGCTGTTCGTTTGGCGTTGGTCGCTGGAGGTGACCTTCGAGGAGACCCGTCGCCACCTTGGTGTGCAGACCCAGCGCCAGTGGAGCGACCTGGCGATCCCCCGCACCACCCCAGGGCTCATGATCCTGTTCCCGCTGGTCTGTCTGATGGTGCATCGCTGGCGCGAGCACTGGCCAAACCTGGCGCGCTCAAGTGCGTGGTACCCCAAGCCCGAAGCGACCTTCTCCGACTGTATCGCCTTGGTCAGGCGCCGGATTTGGAGCAATACGTATTTCGACACCTCAGCGGGCGAGCACAACCCCGTCCAAATTTCACCCCAGCACCTGGAACGCTTGCTCGATCAGCTTGCCGCGACGCCCTGACAGGGGCGAAAAGTGCCAAAGTCGAGGTTGTTGTAATCGATTCGATACACGAGAACGATTACGACAACGACAACGAAGCGTCGCAAGACTTCGGCGGTGCGGCACTAGCCCCGAAGCTGTTCCAGCAGGAGGGAGAGCGCGAACAGACCCAGCAGAACGCCGAGCAGGGTGCCGCCGTAGGCCGACAGCCGCAGGCGGTTCATCAGGGCATGATCGTCGCCCGTGGCGACGACGAAGGGCTGGGCGAGATCATCGCTGGCCGTGAATCGGGACAACGGCGGCTCTGCGGACACCCTGGCCTCGGAACGT
>JANQFX010000059.1 GCA_028277725.1 Thiohalocapsa sp. | reverse complement strand
ACAACTCCTTGGAATAGCGTGACTATTCCGCGTCGTTGTGCCTCGCTGGACGGCCCGCGGGACGCACCCTGACAACCGTCCAACTACTCCATCTAGGTTAAAGTGTGCCCTGCCGCGACGCCCCAAAGGCAGACACGAGTGAGAGCTGAGCAACAGACCGACACAACGATGCGCATGTGTCGCCCTCCTTACCCCATGCGCCTGGCTGCGCACCCTCGGCCCTGCCTCGGCGGCTCGGGTCTCCACACATGCGGAGGACGGCTGCCCGGAAGGGGCGACGCGGCACGCCCCTACTTGACGCTGACGCTGCTTCTGCTGTGCCACCTCATGACGGCAGACGTCGCCCGAGCGGCTTCGCCGGGCCCGGACGGCTATGCGCAGCTACGTGCGGACAACGCTGCCCTGTCGCAGCAGGTCGAGGCGCTCGAGGCCCAGCTTGCCATTGCCAACAAGCTCGATGCCCAGGCGAGTCGACTCGCCGGGCTTGCGGAACGGCTCGAAGCCCGTCTCGCCGGGGCAGAGTCCGCAACGGTCGCCGCTGGCGAGGCGGCTGCCACACGGGTCGATTCGTTGAATCAGCAGCTCGACAGGCTTGCCGAGCGTTTGCACGACGCAGAACAACGGGCCGCGGCTGCGGAGGCCAAGGTCGCCGAACTCCAGGCACGACTGAAGCAGCAACAGCTCTCGGTGGAAGAGGCCCTGATGCGGGCGGACAAGGCCGAAAAGCTGCATGCGGGCCTCGAAGAGTCCCATGCCCGGCTGAGCACCGAGAACGAGCGGTTGAGCCTGGAACTCGCCACCGCCAAGGAGCGCCAGGCAGAGGCCATGCAGCGGGTGCTCGAGCTCGATGGCCAACTCGCCGCAACGACGGCACGCGCCGGTGCCGGCATCGCAATCGGGGACGATGGGATCTCCGTTGCACCAGTGAGGGACCCCGTCGCGGTGCCCTCGGGCGCGTCGGGTGGTCCCGTGGTCTATGAGGTGCGAGGCGACGACACCCTGTCCAGGATTGCCGCCAAGGTCTACGGCAATGCCAGCGATTGGCGGCGCATCTTCGACGCCAACCGGGATGTGCTGAACGGGCCGGACGACCTATCCCTCGGCATGCGCCTCATCATTCCCTGAGACATCGTTCCTTCAGTAGTCGCTGGCGCGACGAGCGTCGCCCGACACCTTCTCCACGGGGTAACGGCCCTCGTTGATGGCGATCTTCTCGCGGGTCGCTTCGATGACGTCGATGTCGAGGCGCTCCGCCAACCGCAGCAGGTAGCTCAGGATATCCGCTAGCTCGTATGCGACCTCACGGCGCTTCTGCGGCCCGATGTCCTCGCTCTGCGCCTCCGTCAGCCATTGGAAGTGTTCCAGCAACTCACCGGCTTCGCCTGCCAGCGCCATGGCCAGGTTTTTCGGCGACTGAAACTGTTCCCAGTCGCGGGCTCGCGCGAAGGCGAGTAGCCGAGCGCTGAGGTCGTCGAGGCTGTCGGGCATCGTCGTCGCTCGCGTGAATGCTAGGGGCGACCTATGCGGTTCCGGTGCCGGGCTGCTCCGATGCCGACTCGGGTTCGGTTGCAGACTGCCGCATGGGCCCGGGCATGGAAAGGGCAGCACGCTTGCGGGCGATGGCCGCACGCACCTGTTCGGGTGCGGTTCCGCCCAGGTGATTGCGCGCGTTCACGGACCCGTCGAGCGTCAGCACCTCGTAGACGTCGTCGCCGATCGCCGGTGAGAACCCGCGCAGTTCTTCCAAGCTGAGTTCCCCCAGGTCGCGCTGGTGGCACACGCCGAAAGCGACGGCCTTGCCGACGATCTCGTGCGCGTCCCGGAACGCGACGCCTCGGCGTACCAGATAGTCGGCGAGGTCGGTGGCGGTCGCGAAGCCTTGGCTCGCGGCGGCGCGCATGCGCAGGCGGTCGCAGCGCAGGTGTTGCATCATGTCTGCGAACACCTTCAGGCAACCGCGCAGGTTATCGGCGGTGTCGAACAGGGGCTCCTTGTCTTCCTGATTGTCCTTATTGTAGGCCAGCGGCTGGGCCTTCATCAGCGTCAGCAGTCCCATGAGGTGGCCGTAGATGCGCCCGGTCTTGCCGCGCACCAGCTCCGGCACGTCCGGGTTCTTTTTCTGCGGCATGATGGAGGAGCCGGTGCAGTAGGCATCGGACAGCTCGATGAAGTGGAACTGCGCCGAGGACCAGATGATGAGTTCCTCGGAGAAGCGCGACAGGTGCATCATCAAGATGGCCGCGGCGGAGGTGAACTCCACCGCGAAGTCCCGATCGGAGACCGCGTCCAGGGAGTTCTCGGCCGGACGCTCGAACCCGAGTTCGGCTGCGGTGAACTCACGATCGATGGGGTAGCTGGTGCCCGCCAGCGCTGCTGCGCCGAGCGGCATCTGGTTGGCGCGCGCCCGGCAGTCGCGAAAGCGACCGCTGTCACGGTCGAGCATCTCGACCCAGGCCATCATGTGATGACCGAATGTGATGGGCTGTGCGACCTGGAGGTGGGTGAAGCCAGGCATAACCGTCTCGGCCTCGCGCTCGGCGATGTCGAGCAGGGCGCCGACGAGACCGGCGATGCCGGCGCGGATGGCATCGATTTCCGCGCGCAGCCAGAGGCGGATATCGGTGGCGACCTGATCGTTGCGCGAGCGGCCGGTATGGAGCCGTTTGCCCGCGTTGCCGATGTCGGCGGTCAGTGCCGCCTCGATGTTCATGTGCACGTCTTCGAGGGACTCCGACCACTCGAAGGCGTCGGTGTCGATGCGCTCGCGGATTCGACCCAGGCCGGCAACGATGGCCGCGCACTCATCATCGCCCAGGATGCCCTGGCGGGCCAGCATGCGGGCGTGGGCGATGGAGCCCTCGATGTCCTGGCGATAGAGCCGGCGATCGAAGCCGACCGAGGCCGTGAAGGCCTCCACGAAGGCGTCGGTGGGTTCCTCGAAGCGGCCAGCCCAGGGCTTGGCGACGTGTGCAGGGTCGGTCATCGGGACGTTGGAGCTGATAGATTGGGGGATGGTTGCGGGCCCGTGACCCCGTCATCGGGGCCAGGCTCCAGCAGGGCGGACGATCTCCGCGAGTTTACATTGAACCTATGGGAATGCGCAGGCAACCGCGACAGCCGCAGGTCGGGGCAGCACCCGCAAGTGCGCCTTCGCCGGCGTTGCTGCCCGACTTCTGTGGCCTGCCGATGGCACTCGGGGTGGTGCTCTATGGCGAGCTGCTGGCGTTTCTCTTCACGTTGGCGTCCACGAGTCCGTTGTCCAGCTTCTGGGAGCGGCTCGGCCCATTGTCGCTTCTGGTGCTCGGCATCGTGCTGCTCGCGGGGAGTCTGCTCTGCGTGCTCGGGCGACCCATGCGGTCGCTGCCTGGTCCGGTCGCCGTGGCCTTGGCGTTGGCGATCATTGTCGCCAGCGCCCTGATGGTGGCCTACTCCTGCACCTGGCTGATGCCCTGGGCCGAAGAGGCGGGCCTGTATCCCGACGATGGTGGGCCGGGGCTGCTAATCCGCGCCGGACTGATTTCGACCATCGTCGGCGCCTTGATGTTGCGTTACCTTTACCTGCATCAGCAGTGGCGCGCGCAGGTGGAGGTTGTGGCCAACGCCCGCTTCAAGACCCTGCAAGCGAGAATCCGACCGCATTTCCTGTTCAACAGCATGAACACCATTGCCAGCCTGACGCAGACGGAACCGCGCCTCGCAGAAGAGGTGGTCATGGACCTCGCGGATTTGTTCAGGGCGTCGCTGGCCACCGATGCCGAGACGACGACACTCGCGGAGGAACTCGAACTCGCGCGGCGCTACCTTCACATCGAATCTCAGCGTCTGCGCGAGCGCCTCCGGGTGATCTGGGACCTGGACGAGCAGCTGCCGGGCGACGCCCAGATGCCGCCGCTGATTCTGCAGCCGTTGGTCGAGAATGCCGTCTACCATGGTATCCAGCCGTCCGAGACGCCGGGCCAGATTCGCATCGTCGGCCGTTACCGACGCGGCATGGTGAACCTGAGCATCCGAAACACGCTGCCGGCGTCGCGGTCGGGGCCGGGCCATCAACAGGGCAACAAGATGGCGCTCCAGAATGTCTCGCAGCGTCTGGAAGCGATGTTCCCTGGCTCGGCGCGGGTCGCGCGCTCGCTGGTCGACGGAGACTATCTTGTGCGGATGGTCTTCCCCTACCCAAGGAGGCAGTCATGAAGGTCCTGCTCGTGGACGACGAGGCTCCCGCACGCGAACGCCTGCGGCGTTTGGTCGAAGAACTGGAGGACGGCCACGAGGTCGTCGGCGAGGCGGCCAATGGCAAGAACGCGGTCAGCGCCGCGGAGGAGTTGGATGCCGATCTGGTGCTGCTCGACATCAAGATGCCGGGTGAGAACGGCCTTGAGGTCGCCGCCGCCCTAGGCGAGATCGATCCACCGCCGGCGGTAATCCTGGTGAGCGCCTATTCGGAATACGCCCTCGACGCCTTCGAGCACAAGGTCGCCGATTATTTGGTCAAGCCGGTGCGCAAGGAACGCCTGCGCGCGGCGCTGCAGCGGGTGCCACTCACCACGCGTCCGCAGCGCGCACCAATCCCCGCCGTAGCGTCGGGGGAGCGTCGCCGGCACCTCAGTGCCCACTACCGTGGAGGCGTGCAGACCGTGCCGATCGACGACGTGCTCTATCTCCTCGCCGAGCAAAAATACGTGACCGTCCGCCACTTCGCGGGGCGCATGCTCATCGACGAATCACTGAAATCCCTGGAACAGGAGTTTCCCAACCGATTCCTTCGGATCCACCGCAATGCGTTGGTTGCGACCCGGCAACTCGTCGGGCTGGAGAAAGGTGCCGACGGCGCAAGCCTCGCCGTCCTCTCCGGCTGCCAGGAGCGCCTGCCGGTCAGTCGCCGCCACCTGCCCGAGATCCGCCGTTTCCTACGCCACGGTTGAGCCGCCCTCAGGCTGGCCGCGCACGCTGCGCAAGACCGGCGTACGTGGCTGCTCCGCCGTTCTGAATCACTGCCGAGAGTCCCGGAAACCCGCTATGCCCGATGTCCTGAAAATCGCAACCCGCAAATCCCCCCTCGCCATGTGGCAGGCGGAACACGTCGCTGCCGAACTCGCGCGGCTGCACCCCGACCTCGTCGTCGAGATCGTTGGCATGACCACGCGCGGCGACAAGATCCTGGATGCGCCGCTCGCCAAGGTTGGCGGCAAGGGTCTGTTCGTCAAGGAGCTGGAACAAGGCATGCTGGAGGGGACGGCGGACATCGCCGTGCACTCGATGAAGGATGTGCCAGTGGACTTCCCGGAAGGCCTGCACCTGGCCGTGATCCTGGACCGCGAGGACCCGCTCGACGCCTTCGTTTCGAACCGATACGCCAGCCTCGATGAGCTGCCAGAGGGCGCTTGCGTCGGCACCTCCAGCCTCCGCCGGCAGTGCCAGCTCATCGCCCGTCGCCCGGACCTGCGTATCGAGCCCCTGCGCGGCAACGTCAACACGCGCCTGCGCAAGCTCGACGAGGGCGAGTACGACGCCATCATCCTTGCCGCTGCCGGCCTCAAGCGACTCGGGTTCGGCGAGCGCATCCGCGCCAGCATCTCTAGCGCAGACAGCCTGCCCGCCATCGGTCAGGGTGCCATCGGCATCGAATGCCGGACCGACGACCCGCGTGTGCATGCGCTCATCGAGCCCCTGCACCACAAGGCAACCGCAGAGCGTGTCCTCGCCGAGCGCGCTATGAACGCACGCCTCGAGGGCGGCTGTCAGGTGCCCATCGCCGGCCACGCGGTGCACGAGGGTGACCTGCTCTTCATGCGAGGCCTGGTCGGCACGCCGGACGGCAGCCGCGTGCTGCGCGCGGAGGGTCGTGCCCCGGTGATCGAGGCAGAGGCTCTGGGTGTGCGCATCGCCGACGCATTGCTGTCCCAGGGCGCCGGCGAGATCCTATCCGCCCTGAGCGAGGAATGACCGCCCCCGGTTCCCCTGGCGACGTCGGGGCGAACACCGAGACGGAGGTCCGACCTGATCCAAGTGCTGCCCACGCTTGCGGCGACCTGCGCGGCCTCGGCGTGCTGGTCACCCGCCCGGCGGGCCAGGCGCAGGGCCTGTGCGGGCTCATTGAAGCCGCCGGTGGTCGGCCGCTGCCCTTGCCTACCGTGGAGATCCTGCCACCGGTCGATGCGGAGGCCGCCAAGCGGCGATTGTCCGACCGCTGGCATGTGCTGGTTTTCATCAGCCGCAACGCGGTCGACGGGGCACTGTCCCTGGTCGGCGCCGAGCAACTCCGGGAGGCCGAGCACCGCGCCGCCGTCGGCAAGGCCACCGCCAGGGCCATGACTGAGGCCGGCATTGGACCAACGTTGCTCTCCGCGGCGGGCTTCGACAGTGAGGCCCTGCTGGCACTGCCGGAACTGGCGCAGGTGCGCGGTCGGCGTGTGCTGATCGTACGCGGCGAGGGCGGGCGCGCCTTGCTCGGAGACACCCTGACCGATCGCGGCGCCGAGGTCGACTTCGCGGAGGTCTATCGGCGCGCCTTGCCGGACACCGATGTGTCGACTTTGCTGCCGGAGTGGCGCCGGACGTTGCACATCCTCACCGCCACCAGCGACGAGGTGCTCACCAATTTGCTCGCCTTGGTGCCTGAGTCCGCCCATGCCTGGCTGACGCAGCTGCCGTTGGTGGTGCTGAGCGAACGCAATGCCGCCACCGCCGCGCGCCTGGGTTTTCAGCAGGTCGTCGCGGCCGGCGCCGGAGACCAGGCAACACTTGCGGCGCTCTGCCGGTTGGCCCCGGACTTGGCGCCGGGTGCGGGCCGGCAGGTCGGCACAGGTGCCTGATTCCTCGCCCCATCCATCCGCGGACCCGGCGTCGAGCAGCCGTCGGCGCCGCGGGTGGCGCTGGCCCCTGGTGCTGGGCGGACTTGCGCTGGTGGCCTTGAGCCTGGGCGTCGTCGCTATCGCCCAGCTCTACTGGGCAGGGCTGAACCGCAGCGTGGAACAGATGCGCGCCTCAGTCAGTCGTGCACAGCAGGAGCAGCATCGCTTGATGGACCGACTACGCGAGGCGGAGGCGTTGCGGCGGGGCGGCGAGACGGAGGTGACGCGAACCTCATCCGCTGAGGGTGCGGAGGCGGCGTCCTCCTCCCCCGAGCCCCCGGTCTTGGAGCCTGACAAGGGATGGGCGCTGCGCGATACCCTGCCACCACCGGAGCGAGAGGCCCTAGAGCGACGACTGCAGGCCTTGGGTAGGGATGCGACGCGATTGCCGGTCGGTCGCCCGGCGGCGGCCCCCAGGGGGGGCGGAACGCGAGTTCCACGTCGGACGCTGAAGCCAAACAACTGCTGCGCGCCCAGCTGCGTACGGCGGGTGCCGCCGTCGCGGCGGGGGATGTGCCGTTGCTCGCGGCATCGTTGGCGGCGGCCGAGCGACTCTGCGGTCCGCCGTACCGCATGGCCGATGGCGGGGCGGGGCGGTTGGGTCAGGAATTGGCGCGCATGCGTCGAGGCCTGCTCAGGCCAATCGGCCAGGAGGCCGCGATCCGGGGGCACGGGCTGCGGACACCGAGTGGTTCTGCGCCGGTGAGTCCCGGACGACAAGCCCCGCTAGCGACCACGCCCTTGCCGCATTCGCGCGTCGAGCGTTGAACCCGGGTTCAACCTGGACGGAGCAGGTGACCGCGCCGACCTCTAGCTTCAAACCAATACCTGAACGGGAGCAGGGTGCCCGAGGAACTGTAGCGGGCTTGCGGTGAAGCCGTACGCGCCGGACTGCAAGACCGCAATCAGATCACCGACTTGGGTCTCGCCGACCTCGGCGGCGTCGGCGAGGATGTCGAGCGGCGTGCACAGTGGCCCAACGATGGTCACGATCTCGCGTGGTCCCGCATTGACATGCGCGGCAGCGACGACCGGGTAGTTCTTCCTGATCACTTGACCGAAATTGCCGGACGCCGCGAGGTGGTGGTGCAACCCGCCGTTCGTGATCAGATAGGTGGTTCCGCGCGAGACCTTCTTGTCGACGACCTCGCAGACATAGACGCCGGCCTCCGCAACCAGGTAGCGCCCCAATTCGAGCACGACCTCGACATCTCCGAGTCTCGCGCGGCATTCCTCGACGTGTCGGGAGAGGTTGCCGCAGATCGAGCCAAGCTCCAGGTGTTGTTCACCGGGGAAGTAGGGTATGCCGAAACCGCCGCCGATGTTGAGGGTCTTGATCGGGGCTGGAGCGGATTCGGCGAGCCGATAGGCCAGATCAAAGGTGCTGTCATGGGCTTCGATCAGGCTGTCCGGCTTCAGGTTCTGAGATCCGCTGAAGATGTGGAATCCGCGGAAATCGACCCGGGCGGCGGCAAGACCTCGCAACACCTCGGGTACGCGTTCGGCGTCGATGCCGAAAGGCTTCGGACCGCCGCTCATCTTCATGCCCGAGGACTTGAGCTCGAAGTCCGGGTTGACTCGAAGCGCGACCCGAGGCAGCAGGCCTAGCCGGTCGCCGGCTGCGACGACCCTGTCCAGCTCCCGCTCGGACTCCACGTTCAGACAGATGCCCGCTTGGATCGCCGCCTCGATCTCAGCCGGGGTCTTGCCCGGACCGGCGAAGCTGACGTCCGAGGCATCCATGCCGGCATCCAACGCAATACGCATTTCTCCGACCGAAGCCACGTCCAGTCCGTCGACCAGGGATGCAACCTGGTCGACGACCGCCGGCATGGGGTTGGCCTTGATGGCGTAGTGCAGAGAGATGTCGTCCGGCAGCGCGTCGCGCAGCTTGGCGATGCGCGCGGCGATGGCTTGCCGATCGTAGGCGTAGAAGGGGGTCTGCCCGACACGCCCCGCGAGCCGGCGGATGGGAACACCGCCGACGACGAGTTCGTCATCGACGATCGGAAACTGGCTGATCGAGCAGTGCTTTGGCTTCGGCTTCATGGGTCCTGCGAGTGATCGGTGAAGGTCTCGCTGTAGCGAACCGATAGGGATTTCCGGTCCAGCTTGCCGTTGGGGTTTCTGGGCATTTCGTCCACGCGTTCGATGAGGCCGGGAACCATGTAGGTCGGTAAGTGGGTGCGACAGTGGCTGCGGACGGTCTCTGGGTCGATACTGGCACTCCGCGCCTGGAACAGCAGGACGATGGCGCTACCGAGCTGCGGATGGGGGACGCCGAAGGCGACGGCCTGTTCGATATCCGGCAGCTGGTGGGCGATCTCCTCGATCTCTCCGGGGCTGACGCGATATCCGGATGTCTTGATTTGATCGTCCGTGCGCCCGACGAAATACAGATAACCGTCGTCGTCCCGCCGGACGGTGTCTCCGGACCAAACGGCCAATTCCGGGTTGGGAAGCTCGGTCGGGTGGCCGGGCGCCGGGCGGAAACGAATCGCAGTCTTGTCCGGGTCACCCCAGTAGCCGAGTGCGACCAGGGCGCCCCGGTGGACCAACTCCCCGGGCTCGTTTGCGTCGCACTCGGTCCCATCGGGCCGAACGACCATGATCTCGGCGTTGGGAATGGCCTTGCCGATGGAGTCGGGCCGCGCGTCGATCTCCGCAGGAGGTAGATAGGTCGATCTGAATGCCTCGGTCAGTCCGTACATCAGATAGATATCCGTCGTCGGCAGCAGCGACCGCAGACGGCGGGTTGTCTCGACGGGCATCGCACCGCCCGAGTTGGTGATGTACCTGAGGCTTTGGACGGCCGCCGTCGGCCAGTCCAGCGCGGCGAGCTGATTCCACAACGGCGGCACCGCGGCGAGTCCGGTCACCGCATGACGCGAAACGGCGCGGATGACATCGGCCGGCAGCAGGTAGTCCATCAGCACGACCGATGCGCCGACGCTAAAGGCCGTCGTCAGCTGGCTCAGACCGTAGTCGAAGCTGAACGGGAGCACAGCCAACAATCGGTCCGAGGCCCGGTTACAAAGGTAGGTGGCGACGCTTTCCGCGCCGGCCAGCATGTTTCGATGCGATAGCACGACGCCCTTCGGCCGACCCGTGCTGCCCGAGGTATAGAGGATGGCGGCGACGTCGTAGTCGATGCGCAGGTTGTCCGCTGCGGGCTCGCTCGTCGCCAAATACGCCCACGGCAGGCACTCATAGGGGGTATCGACTTCGGGCTCGGGCTCGCGCGCACCCGTTATGACGACCTGGCGGAGCTGCTCGCAGTTCGCGAGTTCGGCACGCAGCAGTTCTTCTCGATCGGCGCTCGTCACCAGGACCTGAGCTTTGCAGTCGTGCAGGATGTGACGGACCTGCTCCGGCTTGAGGATCGGATTGATGGGCACGAACGTGCCGCCGGCCGCGGACGCCCCGAAGAAGGCGCAGACGGTCTCGAATTGCTTCGGCAGGTAGACCGCGACACGTTCGCCCTTGCGAATCCCTAGGTGTCGAAGACCGCCGGCGACACGGTTGATGAGATCGGCCAACCGACGGTAGTCGAGCACCTCCTTCTTCCACAGAAGGGCAGGCGCATCCGGTGTCAGGTTTGCAGCGCGGCGAATGGGTTCATGGAGCAGAAAAGACATGTGCTGCCTGCAATTGAGTCATGAGCGGTAGGGCGCTCGGGGCTCGAGACGGTCGATCGGGTGACGTGCGATTTGCTCGGAAGGGCTCAACGGTTCAGCGCCTGCGCCTCTCTGGCCTTGGGAGGGATCTTCAGCGAGCATGGCGCGTGTTCAACAGCGTCCGCAGGACGAAACGGTGCTCCGATCTGTCCCAGGGGGTGAAGCGTGGTAGGCAGTAGCGATTGGTCTGGGTCGAGGATACCCCTGATTCGGTCGATAGGGCGGCCTGATAACCGAGACGCTTGACCAGGGACTCGTGCTCTTCGTTGAAGTCCTTCTGGGGCAGACCGTTGGGATAGGCGAAGAACTTCAGTGGGCGCCCGGTCAGTCCTTCCAACGCGTCCTTATTGTCGGCGATTTCCTGTCTTGCCGTGGCCGCGTCCATTTGGGCGAGAATGGGGTGCGAGACGGTATGGCCACCGATTTCGATGCCGTCGTTGGCCAGTTGACTGACCTGGTTTCGAGCGAGCATGGGGGATGCGACGCTGTGTCCGGAGCGAGCAGCCAGCGTTTCGGCCAGCTCGCTGCGACGCTGCATGGGCAGGTATTTCCACTGCCCAAGCAACGAGCCGATGGCCGCGAGCCGAGTCGCGTCGTCCTCGACCTGATGTCGACCGTAGCCGAGATCACCGAGGTCCAGGACACCAGGCGTGAGGTGCCTGATGGACTCGATGACCAGGTCGTTCCACATGATGCCGCCGTCCAGGTAGCCGCTGGCAACGAAGAGAGTCAGCGGGATATCCCGCGCGCGACAAATGGGTGCGGCGACGGAGAGGTTGTCCTCGTATCCGTCGTCGAAGGTGACGCAAACGGCACCGCTCGGCAGGGTGCCATTGTCGAGCCGCTCCAGCCCCTCCGAGAGTGAGACCGGCCTGAAGTAGGTTGCCAACCAGTCGGCGATCCGGGCGAACTGTTCCGCATCGGGCTCGTCCGGGCGCAGCGGGTCGGGTTGCCGCAGAACGCGGTGGAAGAAGAGCACGGAGAGGCGGGGGGCGCCGAAGCCGCTTGCGACCCGTGCGCCAGCCGCAGCGAGTAAGCGTCGGGGGGAGCGCGCTCGTATCGAGCCGCGCGGCGGCGAAGCCTCTCTTGATGCCGAAAGCTGGCGCATCTGACGTCTCTTGGCGGCTTCTGTCTCGCGACTGCCGGGCGCTGCGAGCGAACACAGCGCTCAACGATCCTAGCGATTGAATGTGCTGGATTCGCGCGGAAGTCACGCCCGTGCGGCGGTGTCCTCGAGGCGGACCAGTGGCCATATGCTAACGGAAGGGGCGTGCAATAGGTGGCTCGATATCGAACAACGACAGCTGCCGCGGGTCTGCCGTCGGTGCGCGGAACGCCTCCGTCGACATCGGACATGGGCGTGCGCGTAGACCTGGCGTTGGCTTATAGTCGGCGACGCTTGCCGACACCGGTGCATGCTGATATGCCGGATCATGGCAACTCCGATCATGACAACACAAGTTGAGGAGCGAAGCGATGGCCGCCAAGCGCATTCTGATGTCGGTCGGTGACTACGTTGAAGACTACGAGGTCATGGTGCCCTTTCAAATCCTCACCATGGTGGGGCACGAGGTCGCGACCACCTTCGACAATGCCCACACCCACGGCGAACTGGTCACGGCCCCGGCCTGGCCCGCTCACCCGGAATGGATGCGACAGTTCCTCGCGGTGCTCGGTAGCCGCATCGAGCCTTGAGCGGGATGCCGAGCGGCGGGGCTGTGCATCCTAGGGTCTTCGTCTATGGGACCCTGCTTCGCGGGCAGGCGAATCATCACCTGCTCGCCGATGCGACCTACCTCGGGGCGCATCGCACGGAGCCGTGTTACAGCCTGATCGTGCTCGGCGCCTTTCCCGGTCTGCTCCCGGGTGGAGGGATCGCCGTCCAGGGGGAGGTCTATGCCGTCGATACGGCGGGACTGCGGCGCTTGGATTGGCTGGAGGAGTATCCGCGCCTCTACGATCGTCGTCTGATCGGTACTGCCTTCGGTCGCGCTTGGGTCTATCTCTATCGAGGGTCGCGACAGGGCAAGGCAAGGCTGCCCCACGGCGACTGGCGGCGCTTCACCGCAGGCCATCATGAGCCCTGAGGGTAGGGCTCGCCGGCCCCGACGAGAGCGGGTGATCGCCCTCGGTGGACACCCGCTATCGCAGCGCGCTGCGCGGGTGTTGACGGCGGGTGGAGTGCAGGTTCGCCGCTTCGAGCGTCTTCCAGCGCGGGGCTTGCCGGTGGGACCAGAGACCCTGCTCACGGCGGACGACGCCGAACTGCCCGCGGCGCTGTCCGCCGCCGCGGCCGTTGCAGCGCAGCGACGCGGCGGGCTGCGACTGATCGTGCTGAGCATGCGCGGCACGGAGACGGATCCCCCCGACCTTTCCGAGTCGTCCACCGTCGCCTCGGCTGTCGATCCCTCGACGCTCCCCGATGTCGTGCCCGGCGTACGCGTCGACTGGCTCTATCCCCATCGCATCGCCGCGCGCACGTTGTTCGCCCGCTGGCATCTACACGTCGGCTTCGACCCGTTGTTCGGACAGAGGCTGCATCTCGTGATTGCGGGGTTCGGTGCCCTGAACCGGGCCATCGCTCTGCATGTCATGCGCATCGGTCAGTACGCCGATGAGCCGCCTGTGTTGACCCTCATCGACTCGGAGCCGGGGCGTTGGGCGCGGTGGATCGAGGCACGGCATCCCATGGCGCCTGTCTGTGCGCGACTCCGCTTCTGCCCTCCAGCGGCCCCTGGGTTCGACGAGACGCCGCCGGTCTCTCTGATGGTGGTTGGCGAGTCGCTGCCCGAACAGGTCCTGTCCGGCGCCCGCCGACTCCGGGCCCAGGCGGCCGAGGCCGGTGCCTCGCCGTTGATTCTGCTCGCGTTGGACGACGAGCGCCCGGCGGGACCGATGTCTGCCTGGGATGGCCAGTTGGTACCCCTGTGTCCGCTGGATTTGGCCCTGTCGCCCCAGGTACTGCTGGGCGGTCGTGATGATCGCTTGGCAGAGGTCATCCACGAGCACTACCGCGACACCTCCTTCGCGCAGGGGCGCGACCCGGCCGCGGCGCCCTCAGGTCAGCCCTGGGCGGAGCTGGCGACGTCGTATCGCGACGCCAACCGACATCAGGCCGACCACCTCAGCGCGAAGCTTGCCCTGACGGACTGCCGCGCGGTGCCAGAGGAACTGGTCGAGTCCTTTGCCTTCAGGCCCACCGAGGTGGAGCGACTGGCCATCGTCGAACATCGGCGATGGTCCGTGGAGCGCTGGCTCGACGGTTGGCGGTATGGGGCGGTGCGCGACAACGCCGAGAAGCGACATCCACAGCTCATCCCCTATGACGACCTGTCTGGCCCGATGAAGGACCTGGACCGATTCGCGGTACGCCTGCTACCGGCCTTGCTGGCCCGGTCCGGGCTCGGAGTCGTTCGCCGGCTCATGGTGGCCGTGCGAGCAGCCGGGAAGATCGACGAGGGCGACGCGGATGAGGTCCAGCCCGCCTGGCTGCGAGCCGCCGCCACGGAGGTACTGCTGCGGCTGTCGGCCCGGTATCCCGACCGGGGCCTGACGCTTGCGCTGAACCTTGAGGACGCGTTCGCCGGGGTCGTCGCGGCGTTGGCATGCAGTCGGTTCGACGCCGGGCTGCTGATTCTGCTGCCGAGACCGCTACCCGACATGCTCGCGGATGCGAACGCCAAGAAGCGGCTCGCGATGCTGGACCTGCTGCAACGGGCCGAACGGAGAATCCCGCTCGCCGGACCGGCAGCGCTCGAGGCCTGGCTCCGCCAGAGGACATCGATCGAGTGTGTGCTCGGCGTCGCTGCGACGGCTGGGGCCAAGGGTTCCATTGGAGGCGGGAAGCGGGTCCTGGTCGACGCTCAGGGACGCCTGACTTGGACCTTCGAGTATTGACGCCAAATGGTCGCGAGGCCGGCGTGCACAGAGCAAGGGTGGCCGTCCCGGCCCACCGCCGGCAACTGCGAGCCCAGAAACGATCTGTTATCCTGCCGCGCAACTCAACCATCGGAATTGCGAGTCCGTCCCATGGCCGTCATCGAGCTGAACCAGCAGAACTTCGAATCCACCATCTCCGACAATCCCTTCATCGTCGTCGATTTTTGGGCGCCCTGGTGCGGCCCTTGCCGGAGCTTCGCACCGGTCTTCGAGAAGGTCTCGGAGGACAACGCCGACATCGTCTTCGCCAAGGTCAACACCGAGGACGAGCAGCAGATCGCGGCCCAGTTCCAGATTCGCTCCATCCCGACGCTGATGATCTTCCGCGATCAGGTCATCATCTTCTCGCAGCCCGGTGCGCTGCCGGAGAGCTCTTTCCGCGAGTTGCTGACGAAGGCCGGCGCATTGGACATGGAAAAAGTCCACGCGGAGATTGCCGCGCAGCAGGGTGGCAACGCGGCCTGAGGTCGCGCCGGGTCGATCGATTGTCCTCAGGGCCGATCGAGTCCCCGCAAAGTCCATACCGACCTGCGCTACCCGGCGGCTCGTCCTGCCCCGTGGCGCGTTCCCGCGGCTACACCTATGCAAGCGCCGAGCAGCTTCCTCGCCAAGATCGATCTCACGGGTGCCGAACCTACCGTCGGTGGCCTCATGGCGTTATGCGAGGAGAACTACTCTGTGCTCCTGCGACTGGCACCGGACCTTCCGAGTGCGCGGGGCACGCTGGTGTCGCGTCGGTCCGACTGCGCCCACCTCCAGCTGGAAGTCCTGGAGCAGTCGCGCTACACCACGGTACTGCGACTGACCCACCTGTTCCCGGCGGCGGAGAGTGCGGCCTGCTGGCTGCCTGAGCCGGACGCCGTACTCAAGGCGTACCACGATGCCGGCCAAGTCGAGGTGCTGGACCTGCGGCAGACCGCCTTGCCCATCTTCAGCCACTACCGCTCTCCAGCCCTGCTCACCAAATGGCGAGCGAACCTCTTCGTCTCCAAGTGGCTCGGCTACTGCTTGCGTGGCGGGCACCGGATCGCCCCGCCGCCCCAGTTCCCGCCAGAGCACCGCCATCCCGTGCCGTCGATCGCCTAGCGTTGGCGCCGAGCTTTGGCGCCCGACCCTGTCATCTGATTGCGGCGACTGACGTCGGCCCCCTATTTGGGCATCGGGTTCCGGCGCCCAATTCCAGCACCAGCCCCCGTCGCCGCCCCATCCTAGCGGCAAGGCGACCTCGCTGCGTGCCGGCCGCAAACGGTCGTCCTGCTTGGGAACCATCCCGACCGCCGGCTGCCAAATCGCACGCGCGCTTGGGTTGAGGCCGTCGCAGCGCCCAAGCCTGTCTGGTCATCGACGGGGCGGACTTGACAATTGCAGCGCCAAAACCAAGCTCTAGGCTCGGGTAAAGGCTGAACCCTTGAGGTGTCGCCAAGAAACCCCCAGCACCCGTGATTGGGGACTAGGCAACTTCGGGACCAGGTTCGGCCCTCAACGCTTTCAAGGCAATGCACCATGAGACTCTCCACCAAAGGCAGGTACGCGGTGACCGCGATGCTCGATCTGGCCCTAAACTCTGGGAAGGGGCCGGTCACGCTCTCGGACATCTCAGTCAATCAGGGCATCTCTTTGTCCTACCTCGAGCAGCTCTTCGCCGCATTGCGCGGCAAGCAACTGGTCCGCGGTATTCGCGGCCCAGGCGGCGGCTACTATCTCGGCAAGCCGGCGGAGGAGATCTCCATCGCCGACATCATCTGCGCCGTCGACGAGTGGGTTGAGTTCACCCGCTGCGGAGGTCGGGAGAACTGCCGGGACGGTCAGCGCTGTTTGACCCATTCCCTCTGGGACCAACTGAGTGACGAGATCTTCACTTTCCTCAGCGACATCAGCCTGGCCGATCTCGTCGCACGGGGGGGGCGTCAGAGCGGCGTCGACGGCGGCCATGCAGAGACCGGAAGGGCAGTGCCGTCCGAGCGCATCGCCGGCAAGCAGCGCGCCGCCTGATCAGGCGGATGACCGCAGCGTCGGAAAGCCGACCGCGTCGGTCGGCGCCGGCATCCCCACCGGGACTGGTTCAAGGTCACGCCAGCTAAGTGATCAGGGGTAATCGCACGCGAGCAACCGTGCGACCGGCGTCGGATGATAGAGAGACTTCTCCAGCGTGCAGCGAAGTCAGCCGCTGCACGATGGCGAGACCCAGTCCGGTTCCCGCCCCTTTGCCGCTAACGAAGGGTTTGAACAGGTGCTCGCGCAGCTCGGCGGGGATAGGCTCGCCGGGGTTGGTGATCTCGATCTCGGCCCACCGCTCGCCATCGGCCCTCACGGAGAGCTCGATCCGTCCACCCGTCGGCGCGGCCTCGCAAGCGTTGCGCAGCAGGTTCAGGAGAATCTGGCGAAGCCGGTCTTGGTCGCCGAGTACCATAGCCCGGTCGAGCCGCCCGCTCCCCGTCAAGGCCTGACCGGCGCAGGCCACTTCATCCGATGCCTGCGCGAGGGTCTCCCGGGCCAACGCCACCAGGTCGACCGGCGTCGCGGCGAGCTTCAGCGGTTTGGCGTACAGCAGCATGTCGTCCAGCAGGCGCCCCATCCGCTGCGACTCCGCTCGGCTCAAGGCGAGTCGTCGTCGACTACCCTCGGGCAGCTCCTGCTTCTCGAAGTGATCCAACGCTAGCGACACCGTTGCCAGGGGCGACCGCAGCTCGTGCGCGATGCCCGATGCGAATTCGCCGATGGCCGCAAGCCGGCCGCGCTCGGCGAAGTGCACGGTGCGTGCGAAGCTGGCCGCTATGAGTTGCGCGATATTGGTCAGAAAGCGCATGTGGGGCTCGTCGTAGCGCCCCGGTTCGCGGGTGGCGAACGCAATCACAGCCGGTGCCGACGCGTTCGCCACAACGGGCAAGAAGACCGCATCCGCCAGGTCCCTGCGCGCGATACTGCGCAGGAATTCGTAGTTCCGATTGGCCTTGGCCTGCTCGGCCATGTTCTGGATGAGCATGGGGCGACCCCGTTCCAGTGCGCGTTCCAGTAGGGTGCCCGAGAGCCGGAACAGGGGCTTTCCGCCGAGTTCCGGCGCCCCGTCAAGGGCGCTCGCCTCCAGGCGGACGGTCGCATTGTCCGGTGTCACCAGGACGACGCCGATCCAATCGAAGCGCAGAAGCCCTCGGAAATCGCGGCTCAAGAACTCCACCATCTCGTCCACGTCATTGCCCTGCTGAAGCCGGTCGAGTAGTTGGAACAGCAGGTGTAGCCTTGCCGAGAGGGCATTGAAGCCCGTGGACAGGTCACGGATCTCGGTGGCCCCGGCCTCCGGGACCTGT
The DNA here is from genome assembly GCA_028277725.1 of Thiohalocapsa sp. Taxonomy (GTDB): domain Bacteria; phylum Pseudomonadota; class Gammaproteobacteria; order Chromatiales; family Chromatiaceae; genus Thiohalocapsa. Next base: position 15,394 of record JANQFX010000059.1, on the reverse strand, counting down.
TCGCCGAAGTTGCCGTCAGTAGAGCGGCGGACCGCATCGAGCATCTGCTGAACGGGTCGCAGCGTGTAGGCCTGCAGCAGCGCCAATAGCGCGATGGTGACGACGGCGGCGGCGCCGATCAGCAGCAACGCGAGAAGCCGCAGCCGTTCGTGCTCCACCTCAGCCCACTCCCGCAAGCGGTCCGCAAGCGCGGCGCTGGCCCGTTCCAGCGGTTCGATGTGCTCGATATTGTACTCCGCCGCCCACTCCAGCCTGGGCTCGTCCGTGTCGTCGCCGAGGGCGGCGAGTAACCCCTTCCGATGCTCGGCCCAGGCCGTCTCCAGCGCGGCAACCGCATCGCCGAGCCGCGGGTCGCCGGCGGGTTGCATCCACGCGGCGGGCCGATCCAGCACCGCGCTGAAGTCCCCGCTCATGAAGCCCATGACGATGGCGTCGAAGAGCTCGATCTGCGCCGTCAGGTCGCGATAGTAGAGATTCACGTCGCGGTAGTAGGTTGGATAGTCGCGCGGCGCGTGTGCGTCGTAGTTCATGGCCTGCATGTGCATCTGGCTGGACCCGAGCGCGAGGCGCGCGGCGATGTCCACGACGGCCTGGGCGTCGAGCTGGCGCTGGAAGGCCGAGAGCGTCACCAGGGAGGCCAGGGCGAGGAGCAGCAGCAGCGCAATGAAGGCGGCGCTGACTTGGAATCGCAAGCTGTTGAACAATCGGCGCAAGATGACTCCCGTCAAAGGCTTGGTGACTCGCCGGGGCGCGGTCGATTTTGGTGCTATGCTTCGAGTCTTACGTCGGCCAGTGGCACCTGAGGTGCCCGAGGCCTTGAGCCCCGAAGCCGACTCCAGACACCCCGCCCACCGACTCCAGCCCCGATCGCAGCCGGATATGCCCGCCGATACCGACGCGCTGACGACCATCGATGACTTCGTGCGCTGGGGCGCAAGCCGCTTCGCGCAGGCCGGTCTCCATTTCGGTCATGGTACAGACAACGCCGACGACGAGGCATTGTGGCTCGTCTCGCACGCGCTGCACCTGTCCTATCGCCAGATATCGGCCTACGGACACTGCCACGTGACCGCACCGGAGCGCGCCACCGTGCTCGCCCTGTTGGATCGCCGTGTCCACGAGCGGCGGCCTGCGGCCTACCTGATTGGCCGGGCCTACTTCGCCGGTCTGGAGTTCGAGGTCGACGAGACGGTACTGATCCCGCGCTCTCCGCTGGCGGAACTTGTTGAGCAGGGCTTCTCCCCCTGGGTGGAGCCCGACGCGGTCCGTCGGGTGCTCGACCTCTGCTGCGGCAGCGGATGCATCGGGTTGGCGGTCGCCGCCCACCTGCCCGACGCCGCGGTGGACCTCGCGGACATCTCTCCTGCGGCGCTGGAGGTCGCGGAGCGCAACCGCCAACGCCTCGGATTGACCTACCGTGCCCGTCTGCTGCGTTCCGACCTGTTCGCGGGCATCGATGCGGCGGACGACGAGGTCGGATACGACGTCATCGTATCGAACCCGCCCTATGTCTCCGCGATCGAGATGGAATGCCTGCCGGCCGAGTATCGACACGAGCCGGCCCTGGCGCTGGCCGCGGGGGAGTCCGGGCTCGATCTGGTCCTGCGCATTCTGCGCGACGCGCCGGACTATCTTGCGGACGACGGGCTGCTCCTGGTGGAGACCGGCAGCAGTGCCGAGGCCTTGGAACGGGCACTACCCGATGTGCCCCTGACCTGGCTGGACTTCGAGCGGGGCGGTGATGGCGTGTTCGCGCTGACGCGCGATGAACTTGCCGCCCATCACGACCGCTTCGCTGCGGCGGTGGCGGCCCTGTGAGGCCGATCGCGCATTCGGCGGTGCGGGAGGGCGTCGTCGGCCCGACACCCGCGCACGTGCGCCGCGCAAAACCCTAGCAGAAAGCGGTGCGTCGGCCGTGCCGGCCGATCATCGAATGGAACCGGACAACGCGGTTCCTCCGGACTCAAACAGAACAACGAGACCCATCGGCTCGGTCTCTGAGGTGGAAAGAAGACTATGCTTGATACCCCGACCCCTGGCAGCATCGGCGATGCGTCGACCGAGATGGCCGGCGCCGACGACCAGAGTACGGTGTTCGATCTGGAGCTGATCAAACGCTACGACCAAAGCGGCCCGCGCTACACCTCCTATCCGACCGCGGTGGAGTTCGATCCCGCCTTCGACGCCGAGCGCTACGCCGAGGTCTGCCGGGACAGCAACGCCAGCGGGCGGCCGCTGTCGCTATACTTCCACATCCCGTTCTGCGACACCGTCTGTTTCTACTGCGCCTGCAACAAGATCGCCACCAAGGATCGATCCAAGGCGCAGCCCTATCTCGACCGCGTCTATCGGGAGATGGAGCTGCAGTCCGCCTTGTTCGACGACGATCGTGTCGTCGACCAGTTGCACTGGGGCGGCGGCACGCCCACCTTCATCAGCCAGGCGCAGATGCGCGAGCTGATGGACCAGACCCGCAAGCACTTCCGCCTGGCCGACGACGATCAGGGCGAGTTCTCCATCGAGATCGACCCGCGCGAGGCGCGCGGCGATACCATCCAACTGCTGCGCGACATCGGCTTCAACCGCATGAGCCTGGGCGTGCAGGACTTCGACGAGCGGGTGCAGAAGGCCGTCAACCGCATCCAGACCGAGGCCGAGACCATGGAGGTCCTGCAGGCCGCACGCGACACGGGCTTCCGCTCCATCAGCATCGATCTGATCTACGGCCTGCCGTTCCAGACCGCCGAGAGCTTCATGGACACCGTGGAGCGGATCATCGCGGTCGGCCCGGATCGGCTGTCGGTGTTCAACTATGCCCACCTGCCGACCCGCTTCATGCCGCAGCGGCGTATCGACGAGGAGAACCTACCGCCTCCGGAGGTCAAGCTCGAGATCCTCGAGGCCACGACCAAACGCCTCACGGACGCCGGCTGGCTCTACATCGGCATGGACCACTTCGCGCGCCCCGACGACGAGTTGGCACGGGCGCAGCGCGATGGCACCCTCTATCGCAACTTCCAGGGCTACTCGACCCATGCGGAGTGCGACCTCATTGGCCTCGGCGTGACCTCCATCGGCAAGGTCGCCAACACCTATGGCCAGAACCGGCGCGAGCTCGATGCCTACTATGAGGACATCGACGCCGGGCGCCTGCCCGTGTTCCGCGGCATCGAGCTGAATCGTGACGATGAGATCCGCCGCGACGTCATTACCCGCCTCATCTGCCACTTCCGGCTCGACTTCGCCGACGTCGAGCGGCTTTGGGGGCTCGACTTCCATGAGTACTTCGGGGACAGCCTCGCCAAGCTGGACGGCATGGTGAGCGACGGCCTGCTGGACCTGGATTCGCACGGTATTCGGGTGCGTCCCAAGGGGCGCTTCCTGATCCGCAACATCTGCATGGCCTTCGACGCCTACCTCGCGGCCAAGACCGGCCCGGTCGGCTTCTCGAAGGTGATCTGAGGAAGTGCGGTCGATGGCCGGACTTCCAGCGGATCAGGGGCCAGAGATGCCATCGGGGAGCGGCATCCAGCCTCCTGGTGATCTGGTCAGCCTGTTCCGGCTCGGCGCCAAGCGCGCGCCGGAGCGGGCCGCGATCGTTGTCGACGCGCCGATCTGGACCTACGGGGCGCTCGACATCGCCACCGATGGTGTTGCCGCGTCCCTCGCCGCGCGTGGTATCGGTCCCGGTGACCGGGTCGGTCTGTACTGCCCGAACGGGGCAGATTTCGTCGTCGCCTACCTGGGCTGCCTCAAGGCTGGGGCCGTGATCGTGCCCATCAACCTGCTGCTGAGTGCCCCGGAGATCGGCTTCATCCTGCGCGATTCCGGGGCGAAGGCACTGTTCTTCCATGCGCAGGTCGCTCAGACCGCGGCAGACGCCGTCGCCGGCGCCGCGAATCCGCCATTGCGAATCGGTATCGGTTTCGAGGATGAGCCGGCCGCGCCGGATTGCCACCTGCACCAGCTGGTGCAGCCCAACGACCCGCCCGACATCGCCCTCTCGGCGGCGAACGACGCGGTGATCCTCTACACCTCCGGTACGACGGGGCAGCCCAAGGGCGCCGTCCTGACCCACGGCAACCTGGCCGCCAATGCGCTCGCCGTGGCGAGCGCCCTCGGCATCACGCCCGGCGTGGATCGCGTATTGGTGGTGCTGCCCATGTTCCATGCCTTCGCAGCCACCGTCGGCATCGTGATGCCCCTGTTGGCCGGTGCGGCCATCGTGCCGGTTCCCCGGTTCGATCCGGCGGCCATTACCCAGGCCGTTTGCAGGCATCACGCCACCGTTTTCCTCGGTGTGCCGAGTCTCTATACAGTGCTGATGCGGATCGGCGAGGAGCAGCTTCGCGGTTGGCGTTCCGTGCGGATGGCGATCTCCGGTGGTGCGGCGATGCCCACCGCGCTGATGGAGTCGTTCGAGGCGCGTTTCGGCATCCCGGTGCTTGAAGGTGACGGGCCGACCGAGTGTGGTCCGGTGACCGCCGTGAATCCACCCGACGGGCCGCGCAAGCGCCAGTCCATCGGCCCGCCCATCGCGGGCGTCGAGATGCGCATCACAAGCCCGGACGGCGAGACCTTGCCCGATGGAGAGCACGGCGAGGTCTGCGTGCGCAGCCCGGGCGTCATGCGCTGTTATTGGAACCAGCCGGACGCGACCGCGGAGGCCTTCTATGGCGACTGGTTCCGTACCGGCGATCTGGGCTGGCGCGATGCGGATGGGTACTTCTATCTCGTCGACCGGATCAAGGACCTGATCATCAGCAATGGGATCAACGTCTATCCACGTGTCATCGAGGAGGTCTTGATACGACATCCCGCCGTGTCCGAGGTCGCGGTCGTTGGTGAACCGCACCGCACCCATGGTGAGATCCCCGTCGCCTTCATCACGGCGACGACGGATGCGGACGCAAGCGACCTGAAGGCCTGGTGCCGCGAGCGGCTCGGGAGTCACGAGATCCCGCGGCGTATCGAAGTCGTCGAGGTCCTACCCAAGAACGCGGCGGGCAAGATCCTCAAGCGTGAACTCAGGCGCGCCGGCGAGACGGAGCGCGGTCTACCCTGAGCGGCTAGCCATCTCTCTCCTGTCCGCCCATCACGCCGAGCCCGCTCGTCGCCGCGTCCGGTACCGAGTGCGCCCTATTGGTCAGGTGGCGGGATGGGCCTTGCGGAGCCGTTCGGCTTCTTGCTCGTCCAGCGTCCGGGCATCGGCCTCGATGAGGCTTGGGATGTCGTCGACGATGGGATAGGCGAGGCGCCCGGAAATGGAAATCAGTTCCTGTGCCTCGCGGTCATAGATCAAAGGACCCTTGGTCGCAGGGCAGACCAGGATCTCCAGCAGTTTCTTGTTGAGCATCGTGTTGTCTCCGGCTGTGGCAGATGGCGCTCCGCGGTGCCTGATCCGCCGTTGTGCGTATTCGAGATTGTAGAGCAGTCAGGCGCTCGAGGGTCGGCCCGAGGCGTTGTGCGATAGACGCCGCGACCTAGAAGAGCGGAGCGGCGCGACGATGCTTGGGGCGACGAAGACGGGCGGGTGGCACCTTCGCTCCGAGGTCAGCACTTCATGCATGAAACTGCGATGCCGATTGCGTTGCAGATTGCGAGCATCGGCAGCTCCTGTGGTTCCGCGTTCTTTTAAAATCCTGTTTTTTATAGTCTTTTCATATGTGGTACGGATACTGCTGACTCGGATGACAGGAGGATCTGATCGGTATCCGCCACGGGCTCAGCAACCCGTCTCGCGTTTCGCGCGGTGGACCCGAAGGCGCCGACTAGGACACTCCGAGGGTAGGTGAGGTCATCCGGCGAGTCGCAGGCCGAGCACAGGCTAGACCGCCAAAAGACGCACGAGGGACGCTCGCAGGATGGCCTCCGGCTGGGGTGGATCTCCCCTGGCTCAGGACACGAACACAATCGGCCTATCGCCGCAGGTCGGTGACCCCAAAACGGAGCAGTTGGACGGTTGTCAGGGTGCCTCCCGCGGGCCTATCCCAAATTGGCCAGCGAGGCACCACGACGCGGAATAGTCAGGCTATTCCAAGGAGTCGTAACGAAGCTGGGCGGCCCCGCGGGGCGTGACATAAGGAAAAATGGCCGATGTCCGCGGACATCGGCCATTCTCTCTTCGGCAGACAGGGTAGGGATGCAAGCGTGTCTTACTTGGACCCCGCCGATGTCGCGCCCGGAGCAACCTGCGCCAGGCGACGTCCGTTGTCGACGTCGATCAGCGAAGGGGCCGGCAGCGCTGTGTCAGGTCATCACCAACGGCCGCGACCGCCGCCACCACCACCACCACCGCTGCGTTCGCCGCGCGGCTTGGCCTGGTTGACGCGGAGCGGACGTCCCTTCATGGGCTGCTCGTTCAACGCCTTGATCGCCGCGTCGGCTTCGCTGTTGTCGGGCATTTCGACAAAGCCGAAGCCCTTCGACTCACCGGTGAACTTATCCATGATCAGGTTTGCGGTATCGACCTTGCCGTAGGCCTCGAAGGTCTCACGCAGCTCGGCTTCCGTGACGCTGTAGGGCAGGTTGCCCACGTAGATATTCATCAGAATCGTCTCGTTCGAAGACACGCATCGTTGAGAAGGGAAACCGCAGTCCGGCCGATGCGCAAATCGGTCCGCGGTTGTTACCGGCATCGGCCGGCACGCTCGGGTCGTGGCAAGTCGCTCGGGCACTCTTTCGGCCGTCCTGGCGCGCAATACGAGGCTAGGGCGGCTTCTCGGACGGATTCCGATGGGATCAAGCAGCGTGGCGGTCGCCGACGAGTAAGCCGCAGCATACACCCGTCGCCCCCGTGAAGGAAGCGTTCGAACGTGACAAGTCAATATTGACTATTAGCCGAGATGGGCGCGCGCCAGGTACTCCCGCGTACGCATCTCGATGAGGCGACTCGCGGTGCGCTTGAAAGGAAACGCCATGTCGCGTCCCCTGTAGAGCTCCGTCGGCTCGGCGTCGGCGCTGCAGACGAGCTTGGAGCGACGGTCGTAGAGGGCATCGACCAGGGTGATGAGCCGATGTACGCGATCCGCCTCCTCGTCGTCGAGGCGGCGCAGGTTCGACAAGAGCACGGTATGGAAGCAGCGGGCCAGTTCGACGTAGTCGTTCTTCGAGCGCGGGATGTTGCAGAGGACATCGAAGTCGAGCCAGACCGTACCGCCCGCGGCGGCCTGCGCGGGAATCCTGCGGTCGTTGATGGCCACGGTCTCCGGCGCGACATCGCTGCCGCTGAGTCGACGGAAATGTTCCACCATGGCAGCGTCCGCATCGGCGCCGGTGGGTATCAGATAGACGGGCGCCCGGGCCAACTCGCGCAGCCGGTAGTCCACCGGGCCCTGCAGCTCTATCACGTCGCAATGGCGCTCCAGCAGGCCGATGGCGGGCAGGAAGCGGTCGCGTTGCAGGCCGGCGCGATAGAGCTCATGGGGTGGCGAATTCGAGGTCACCACCAGGGTGACGCCATTGTTGAACAAGGACTCCAACAGGCGCGCCATGAGCATGGCATCGGTGATGTCCTCGACCTGCATCTCGTCCAGGCATAGCACCGGTGCGCGGGCCGCGAGTTCCGCGCCCAGTTGCTCCAGCGGGTTCGTCCGCGCTCCAAGCTGGCGCAGCTCCCGGTGCAGCGCCTGCATGAACTCATGGAAGTGCGCCCGCTGCGCCGCTCCGATGGGGAGTGCGTCATGGAACAGATCCATCAGGAAGGTCTTACCGCGGCCGACGCCGCCCCAGAGGTAGATGCCGCGAGGTGCCATGGGGGCTGTCCGGCCTCTGAGCCTCGCGGTCAGTCGATCGGCGAACTGGCCGAGCCGGCCCGAGGCGCCCGTGCCTCGATCCCGCCTAGGCGGTGCCTCATGCAGCGCTGTCGAGAGCGCGTCCAGGGCATTCAGGGCGTCGAGCTGGGCCGGGTCCTCTTCGATGCGACCGGCGTCGATGGCGGCCCGATAGGCATCGATCGGTGTCATTCCGCGGCCCCTTCGACTGAGGGCATGGGCGGCAGGTCCGTGCAATCCTCGGGTCGGTTTCTGGCGAGTCGTTCGGCGCGGACCACGTCCTCGATCATGCCGATGTCACGCTCGCGCCGGTACTCGCTCAGGGTGCGTTCCTTGGCGGCCTCCCAGGCGGCCTCGATGCCTGGGTTGAGCGCCTCGGCGCCGGCGGCATCTCCGCGGTCGCGCAGGATCGCGGCCTTCAGCACCCAGGCGCGATAGGTGTGGTCCGCGTTGCCCTGGGCGGCGGCGTTGTCGGTGAGCCGAGTGGCCTTGTCGTACTGGCACTGGGTGAGGGCGAGCAGGGCGAGGCGATTGTCCGGCCCCATCGGGTCTTCGCCGCAGCTCGACAGCAGTCCGGTGGTGGCCAGCAGGGCGCAGCTCAGGAGGAGTGGTCGCATCGGTTCTCGTCGGGTCGGGGGTTGGTTGCGTGGCATAGGGCGTCTCAGTCCCGGTTCGCGTCCGCGGGTGCGGTAGCCGGGGCGGGGGTCGCGGTCGGGGCTGAATCTGTGGCTGACGCTGGCTCTGGTTCCGACGCTGGCGGTTGGGCTGGGGCGGGCGCGGCGTAGCCCGCGAGATCGGCCGCCAGGCGCCTCGCCGCGGCGAAATCGGTCTTGCCGCTGCCGAGTTTGGGCACCGCCTCCACCGGCAACACGTCGCTGGGAATCATGAGCGGGTTGGTGCCGGCGTCCAGCAGGATTTGGCGTAGCGCGTCGGTTTTGGGCGGCGCGTCGGCGTCCATCGCAAGCAGCAGCAGAAGTCGCTCGCCCTTCTTCGGGTCCGGCAGAGCCACCGCGCACAGATCCAGGTCCGGTTGATCCAGGGCGCCGCACACGCGTTCCTCGACGGCGCCGAGGCTCACCATCTCGCCGCCGATCTTCGCAAAACGCGAGTAGCGGTCGACGATGGTGAGGAAGCCGTCCATGTCCAGGTGTCCCTTGTCGCCGGTCTTGTACCAGCGCTGCCCGTCCAGCTCGACCACGGCGTCGGCGGTGCGCTGCGGGTCATCGAGGTAGCCCTTCATCACCTGCACGCCGCCGATCAGGATCAGGCCGTCCTCACCGGTCGGCAGGGTGGCCAGGCTGACCGGATCGACGATGCGGAAGCAGCTACCCGGTAGCGGCATGCCGACGGTGCCGGGCTTGCTGCCGGTCTGCACCTTCCAGTTGCCGAGCTCGATGGCGTCGGGGACGTTCACGCTCGCCACCGGTGTCGTCTCGGTGGCGCCGTAGCCCTCGTAGATGCGGGTGCCGAACTTGAGCGCGAAGGCATCGCGGACATCGGGCGACAGCCGCTCGGCCCCGGCGACCACCACCCGTAGACTCTCCAGCATCAGCGGATGCACCTTGCGGTTCTTGACGTACAGACGCAGGAAGGTGGATGTGCTGCACAGCACCGTGGCGCGGTGCCGGGCAATGGCCTTGGCGCTGCCCACCGCATCCGTCGGATCCGGGTGGCAGACCATCGGGATCCCCTCCAACAGCGGCAATGCCGTCGTCACGGTGAGGCCGAAGGCATGGAACAGCGGCAGGTTCGACAGCATCAGGTCGTCCGGCTCGGTGTTCAGCACATCGGCGATCTGGCGGACGTTGGCGAGGATGTTGCGGTGCGTCAGCTCGACCCCCTTGGGTGCGCCCTCGCTGCCGGAAGAGAATAGAATCGCCGCCGTGTCGTCGGGCCCTGGCCGACCTCCGCGCAGCCCCCCACGCAAGCCCCCGGCCAGCCAGCTCAGCAGCCAGGCCGGCAGCAGGGCCGCCGTCGCCAGGGCGCCGAGCCCGCGCAGCTTGCCGACGCCGGCACGCATGCCCTCCATCGGATGCAGCTGGGTGTCCGCGAGCAGCGTCTCCGCGTCGATGCCGCGCTGGGAGAGCTTGCGGAGGAAGCGCTCTGCGGTGATGACGTTGCGAATGCCGGCGCGTTCGATGGAGGCCTGGAGCGCCTCCGGGCTCGCTGTGTAGTTGAGGTTGACGACGGTCTTGCCCGCGAGCCAACCGGCCAGATTGGCGATCACGGCCGCGCTCGAGGCCGGCAGCAGGATGCCGAGGTTCTGCTCTGGGCAGCGGCGCCGAACCATGCCCGCGAACAACAGCACCGCGGCGAGGAGCCGGCGGTTGGTCAGGGCCGTGCCGGCGGAGTCGAGCACCGTCACCGCGGAGGGCCGCCGCTTGGCCTGCGTTAGCCAGGCCTTCGGCAAGGTCGGCAGGCCCTGCACATGTTCCTGCCAGGAACTCACCGAGAGCTCGAATACCGCCTGCTTGACCCGTTGAGCGTCGCTGTGGATGGGCAGTGTCGGCCCGAAGGCGACGATGACGTCCCGCGCGCGGCCGTCGCGGCGGCTCCGCTTGAGCTTTTCGCTAGCATGCGAGAAGCGGCTGCCCCAGAGGCCGCGCAGATAGAACGGCAGGATGACGCCGTCGGCGCCCTCGGCGGCGTGCTCGAACCCGCGTCTGAACTCCGCCAGCTGGGCGTTCTTGCTCAGCGTACCCTCCGGGAACAGGCACACCACCTGGCCCTGGTTGATCAGTTCCGTGACCACACCCAGCGCGTTTCGGCTGCCGGAGCGGGAGATCGGCACGACCCCGAAGAAGTCCAGGAACCACTTCAGCCACCACTGCTCGTAGATCACCCGCTCCATGACGAAGCGCACCGGCCGCGGGCTCGCCATCTGTACCATGGCCCAGTCGATCCAGCTGATGTGGTTGCCTAGCATCAGCACGCCGCCCTGTGCCGGCATGTTGTCCAGCCCGATCACCGACAGCCGATAGCGCACCGCCATGAGTCGGCCGATGAAGAAGCGCACCAACGACTGCGGCAGCTGCCAGACCGTGTAGACGGCGCCGCCGAGGCCCACCACCCCCAGGGCGATCATGATAGCGCGGCTGCCCGCGTCCGCCAGTGCCGAGATCACCGTGACGATGAGCCCGGCGAGCATGATCCAGTTGAGGATGAAATTCTTGGCCGCCAGGACGCGCCCGAGCTCGCGCTCGCCGGCGTTGAACTGGATCAGCGCGTTCAGCGGCACGATGAACATGCCGGCCAGGAGGCCCAGCGCCATGAAGTTGACACCGTGCAGCCAGGTGTTGCCGATCAGCGGCAGCAGGAACAGGGTCGCGGCGATGCCGAGCGCACTGAAGGGGATCAACCCGGTCTCGACGTGGTCGCGGGAGATGCGCCCGGCGATGGCCGCGCCGAGGATGATGCCGATGCCGGCGAAGGCCATGACGCCCTGGATGACGACGGTGTTGGACTCGCCCAGGGAGTCCTCGACGAAGGCCGGGAAGGCCGCCAGCAGCACCTGCGAGATGCCCCAGAACACGCCGAGTCCGATGATGGACAGCCAGATGACCTTGTTGTCCCAGGCCGCGTGCAGGTTGTGCAGCAGATAGCGACCGTGCAGGTACTCGCGCCAGTCGAAGTGCATGGCCGAATCCGCCTGGCGTTTGTCGGGCAGGCGGTAGGTCATGGCCACCTCCACCAGCGAGCCCAGCACCAGGAACCAGCCCACCGGTGCGATCTGGCGCATGATCTCGTCCGGCGGCAGGCCGACGCCGCCGATCTCGCCGGCGGGCGTGGTCAGCATCATCTCGAACAGCACCGAGAAGGTCAGGATGCCGGCGAGGATGGCGATGCTGGAACTCGCCTGCACCCAGGCGTTGGCCGTGGTCAGGGCCTCGGTGCCCGAGATCTCTTTGATGTAGCCGAACTTCGACGGCGAGTAGATCGCGCTCTGCAACGCGAGCACGAAGGTCATGATGAACGCAGGCCAGAACAGCCCGAGGTAGTAGCAGGCTGTGATGCCGAGGGTGATCAGCACCGCCACCCAGGCCGAGACGCGCATGACACGGTTCTTGGGCCAGCGGTCCGCGAGCCATCCCGAGGGCGTGAACAGCAGGATGAAGGGCAGCAGGATCAGCGCGTTGACCAGCGCCGTGAGCCAGATCTGTTCCGGTCCGTCGTAGGCCTTGAACAGCGTATTCTGGATGATGATCTTGTGGCCCAGATCGACGAAGCTGTTCAGGAACACGACCAGCACGAACGGCAGGAAGCCGGGGAGTCGGGTCAGTCTGGTCATGGACGGGCCTCCGTTCCCGCGCCGGAGGAGTCCGGCGCGGCATTGCGCATTCTAGCGGCCGGGCGCTCGTTAGGGAGAAGTTGAACAATGGGCTTCCTGCCCACGTTCAGCACGCGAACCGCCCCGCTCCGAGATCGGTGGGCGCACTGCCGTCCGGCGGCCTGGATCCGCCAGCTGCCAAACCCGCGTGTCCGCTGCGCTCGCGGCCAGGTGTGGGGGAGGGCAGAATAGCCGGTCGACCCATCCACCCGACCCGGTTCCGGTCACCAACACGGGTCCATCGAGGAGAACCTGCCGATGTTGCTGAACCTCTGGGGCGAGATCCTCGACGGCCGCCTGAGCCGTCTCCAGTTCCTCGTCTCCTACCTGCTGATCGCCGCCATCGCGATTTTGCTCGCCTTCGGCCTCGGCGCCGTCATCGGCGCCGCCGAGCGCATGGGCGCTAGCGAGTCGCTCACGAACCAGGTGTCGCTGGCGGACAGCCTCGGCCCCGTCGGCCTGACCATCGTCGCCGCCATGTTTGCGCTGCTGCTGCTGGGCCAGCTCAACATCATGGCCAAGCGCCTGCGCGACATGGGCGCACCGGCACCCTGGCTCATCGTCCTCGCCTGGATGTTGCTGGCCGGCTTCCTGTCCTCCGGCGGCGGCGTCGCCCTCGGCGGGCTGCTCGGACTCGGCTTCCTGCTCGCGCTCCTGTTCGTGCCCACCGGGGCGTTCGGCTCGGGCGGGGCCGGTGCGTCCACCAGGCTATAGCAAATCCACGCATCCCCGGCACCGCCGAATTCCAGCCCGCGCACGCGGCGCGGGGGACGGCGTGAAGCAACCTTGGCGTCGGGCAATGTGACTCGTTGGCTTGCGAATTGCCTACGGGCGAATGTCTAGGAAATGCGCCCGGCAGATGTGGAATGCTGGGAAGGGTTCGCAGCGAGTCTCACAGGCGAATGTTGCATTGGTCGGGTAGACCGGCCGGTCGCCCGGACCGGTCCCCCACAGATCCGGACGTGCGCGATGAGCGCATCCGGCTCCTCGAACGAGACGACTCGCTACACGTGGCGGTGGACAAGGCGCGCGGGCGGTAGGGCGAAGCGCGCAGCCAGTCGGGCCGCACGTTCCCAGTTCAGCCGTCCGCGCTGTGAGCGGCGTCCCAGCCATTTGATCCATGTCCGCTCGGCCTAAAAGCGGAAGGTGGCCAGCGCTCGGTAATTGCCCGAGATGCCGTAGTAGGCATAGTGCCCGCGCAGCTTCCGACGTAGGACCCGGTGTTGCTCCTCCAACGGCTCATGACGATGCACCCGGCACCATTGCTTGATCCCTCGCAAGGCCCGAGCAAGGCGATCCTTGGCCGTCTTGCGCTTGAGCACCCAGCGGCCTCGACGCGACGTCGCCCAATAATGGGTGAAGCCGAGCAGATCAAAGCTCGCCGAGGTCAGTCCGGCGCGCGGTGGACCGCTGTACACCAGTTGCGTCTTGCGCGGGTGCAGTCGCAGCCCGAACCGGCCGAAGCGCTTCGGCAGGACGTCTAATACCCGCCGAGCGTCCGCTTCATTGGCAAAGATCAGCACCGCGTCATCCGCATAACGGATGAGCTCGGCGCGCCCACGCAGACGCGCCCGCATCTCGCACTCGAACCACTCGTCGAGCACATAGTGCAGGTAGACGTTCGCCAGCCAGGGCGAGATGACCCCGCCCTGCGGCGTCCCCTCAGCCTGACGCGTGAGCACGCCGTCTTCCATGACGCCGGCCTTAAGCCATTTGTCGATGAGTCGTCGCAACACCCCATCGCGTACCCGTCGGTCGAGAAACGCCCGCAAGTGCCCATGATCGAGCGTGTCGAAGAAGGGCTCAATGTCGATCTCAAGCACCCAGCCGCCGCCCATGGCCATCACCGATGACCACAGCGCTTGCAGCGCCTGATGCGCCGAGCGGCCAGGACGAAAGCCAAAGGAGCCGGCCACGAAGTCCTGCTCGTAGAGCAGCTCCAGCGCCATCGCAATCGCCCGCTGAAGGACCTTGTCCTCCAGGGTCGGGATGCCGATGGGGCGCGTGCGCCGTCCATCGCCTTTGGGGATATGTACGCGCCGCACCGCCGGCGCCCGGTAGCTTCCCGCTTTGGCCCGCTCAAGCAGGTCGGCGAGAGTCGCTTCCAGGTCTTCGGCATAGCGCTCGGCTGTCATCCCATCGATGCCGAGCGCGCCGTCCTTGCGCGTGCGCTCCCAGGCGGCCCGCAGCCAGTCCACATCCAGGTGGTGGGCAAGCGAGGTGTCGGCGCGTTGCGGATGTTCCCGTGCCGATGTGGCGATCCGCTGGGTCAGCGTTGACACGTTCCCGGGTTCCTGTGCACCCGTCATGTTTCCTCCCAGCAGTACTCAGTTCCCGTTCGGCTGGCCCTTCCCTCCCCAGGGTCTACGCGGGCCGCGTTCCCCTGCCTCGACGGTACGATGGCCAGCTCCGACTTCCGCGCCACCCTCCGCACGCCTCGCGACTGCTCGGCTGTGCGTACCACCTAGCACCTGATGGGTTCGCTCCCCTCGGCAGTCAGGTGCCGCCGCCGGGGGCCGGGGACATTCCGCGCGGTCCCAAACGCTACCTGGATTTCGGTGGAGTAACGCGGACCTCCCAGGTTCCTGGGGAGCCCTACTGCGTGCATGCCCAGCTCTTCGACCCCGGCGGAACCTCGGCACCAGGCCAATACGGTGCTCCGGTGTGGCCTTCCGTCGTCTTGAGAACGTCGGCTCCCGCTAAGCGGTCCTTTCGGGGCTCAATCACACGGCCTGCACGCTCGCTGTCTACGCTTCGCAGTGCCGGTTACCCGACACCACGCAAGACTCGCTTCCGGCGGGTGGCTAACCCTTGCCGGGCGGGGCTGATCACCCGCCGCGCTCCGCCTCGCCATTTCACGTAGCGCAAGCGAACCTAGAGGTAGCCTCGTCACTTAGTCGAAGAAGCCGACCCTGTGGTCAGAAGGGGAAGGCCGCTGCCGGTGGGAAGAGACAACGATAGCGTCCCATCGATTCTTCCGGGGTAGCAGGGGTGGCATGTGGTGGAAGTCAATCAGTCCCAGTGCGGGAGACCCGTGGCGGTGACGGCGCAGAACCGTCAACCGCGGCGTATAAGGCGAGCCCGAAGTCGACGCGGGCCGTCACGGGAGTCGGAGGGGCTCATCGGACCGTTTGAGGGTCTGGGACAACACAACCCGGCCCGAGGAAAGGAGCCCTACTTTGTGCACGCAACCAACGCGCGGAGGATCAGGAGATTGCGGCCATGTCGCTAACAACTCCGGAAACGATCAGGACGTTGCAGCGGAAGCTCTACGCCAAGGCCAAGCAAGAACCGG
>JANQFX010000019.1 GCA_028277725.1 Thiohalocapsa sp. | reverse complement strand
ACAACTCCTTGGAATAGAGTGACTATTCCGCGTCGTTGTGCCTTGCTGGACACCACGCGGGACGCACCCTGACGACCGTCCAACTGCTCTTTCTAGGATCATACGCGCGGTGTCCTGTGCCGATGCGGGTGTCGGTGCCGAGGTGGAGCCGCAGGGCTCAAAGGGCGGCGATTTTGGTCTTTTGTGCGACCAGTTGCGCCAGCGCGGCGCCCTGCTCGGTGAGGCGATCGCGCTCCTTCTGCACGACCGCCGCCGGCGCCTTGTCGACGAAGCTCGGGTTGTCGAGCTTCTTCTCGATGCGCTCGATGTCGCCGCGCAGCCGCGTGATCCCCTTGTCCAGGCGCTTGAGCTCGGCGTCCTTGTCGATGAGACCGGCCATGGGGATCAGGATCTTCATGTCGCCGACCAGGGCGATGGCGGACTCGGGGGCCTCCGATTCGTCGTCCAGGATGGTGACCGACTCGGTCTTGGCGAGGAAGTCGAGGTAGGGCCGCGCCATCTCGATCCAGCGCCGGTCGCGGTCGCTTGCGTTGGCGACGAGCACCGGCAGTGTCTTGCCGGGCGGGATGTTCATCTCGCCCTTGATGCGGCGCACGCCGAGGATGAAATGCTGCACCCACTCGATCTCCGCGACGGCGTCCGGGTCCGCGCCGGCCGGGTCGGCCACCGGGTAGGGCGCCAGCATGATGGTCTCGCCGCCGACGCCATCGGACGCGCCGGCCAGCGGCTTGACCTTCTGCCAGATCTCCTCGGTGATGAAGGGCATGAAGGGGTGCGCGAGCCGCAGCAGGGTCTCGAGCGTGTGCACCAGGGTCTGGCGGGTGCCGCGCTTGGCGGCCTCCGACGCCTGCTCGCCGGTGAGCACCGGCTTGGCCAGCTCCAGGTACCAGTCGCAGAACTGGCTCCAGGTGAACTCGTAAATGGCCTGGGCGGCGAGGTCGAAGCGGTAGCCGTCGATGGCCTCGCGCACGCTTGCGGTGGTGGTATGGAGCCGGGCGGTGATCCAGCGGTCGGCGGCGGAGAGTTCCAGCTCGCCGCCGCTCCCGCCGCAGTCCTCGCCCTCGGTGTTCATCAGCACATAGCGCGACGCGTTCCAGAGCTTGTTGCAGAAGTTGCGATAGCCCTCGATGCGCCCGAGGTCGAATTTGATGTCGCGGCCGGTGGTGGCGAGCGCGGCGAAGGTGAACCTGAGCGCGTCGGTGCCGAAGGCGGGGATGCCGTCCGGGAACTCCCTGCGGGTCTGCTTCGCGATCTTCTCGGCCAGGCGCGGTTGCATCATGCCGCGGGTGCGCTTCTCCACCAGCGGTTTCAGCTCGATGCCGTCGATGAGGTCGATGGGGTCGAGCACGTTGCCCTTGGACTTGGACATCTTGTCGCCGTGGGCGTCGCGCACCAGGCCATGGATATAGACGTCGTGGAAGGGCACCTCGTCCATGAACTTGAGCCCCATCATGATCATCCGGGCGACCCAGAAGAAGATGATGTCGAAGCCGGTGATGAGCACCGACGTCGGATAGAATGCCTTGAGCCGGTCGGTGTCCTCGGGCCAGCCGAGGGTGCTGAAGGGCCAGAGCGCGGAGCTGAACCAGGTGTCGAGCACGTCCGGGTCCTGCTCCAACGCGAAGTCCGCCGACAGGCCATGCTTGTCGCGGACCTCCTGCTCCGAGCGGCCGACATAGACGTTGCCCTCGGCGTCGTACCAGGCCGGGATGCGGTGGCCCCACCAGATCTGGCGGCTGATGCACCAGTCCTGGATGTTGCGCATCCACTCGTAGTAGGTGTTCTTCCAGTTGTCCGGCACGAACCGGATGCGGCCCGTTTCCACCGCCTCGATGGCGGGCTCGGCCAGGGGGCCGATCTTCACATACCACTGGTCGGTGAGGTAGGGCTCGATGACGGCGCCCGAGCGGTCGCCCCGCGGCACCATCAGCTTGTGGTCGCGCACGCCGGCGAGCAGCCCCTGCGCCTCCAGGTCCGCGACGATGCGCTTGCGGGCATCGATGCGGTCCAGGCCGATGTAGGCGGCGGGGATCAGGTCGCCCTCGTCCGGCTCGTTGGCGCGGATGGCCGCGTCGGCGGTGAAGATGTTGATCAGGCCGCCGTGGGGTTGCTCGGCGATCTGCTTCTCGTCGCGGTGGTTGGTCCAGACGCCGTGGTCGTTGAAGTCGTGCGCCGGGGTGATCTTGACGCAGCCGGTGCCGAATTCCGGGTCCGCGTGTTCGTCGGCGACGATGGGGATGCGCCGGCCGGTGAGCGGCAGCTCCAGCAATTCGCCGATCAGGTGCCTGTAGCGCTCGTCCTCCGGATTCACGGCGACGGCGCAGTCGCCGAGCATGGTCTCCGGGCGGGTGGTCGACACGGTGAGGTGCCCGGTGCCGTTGGTCAGCGGATAGCGCATGTCCCACATGTGGCCGGACTCTTCCTCGGAGATCACCTCCAGGTCCGACACGGCGGTGTGCAGCACCGGGTCCCAGTTCACCAGCCGTTTGCCGCGGTAGATCAGGCCCTCTTCGAAGAGCCGCACGAAGACCTCCCTGACCGCGTTGGACAGGCCCTCGTCCATGGTGAAGCGCTCGTGCTGCCAGTCGAGGGACGAGCCCAGCCGGCGCAGCTGGCGGGTGATGGTGCCGCCGGACTCCCCCTTCCAGTTCCAGACGCGGTCGATGAAGGCATGGCGGCCGAGGTCGTGGCGGGTCTTGCCCTCCGCCTCCAGCTGGCGTTCCACCACCATTTGCGTCGCGATGCCGGCATGGTCCGTGCCCGGCTGCCACAGGGTCCTGTCGCCGCACATGCGGTGATAGCGGACCAGGGCATCCATGATGGCATTGTTGAAGCCGTGGCCCATGTGCAGGCTGCCGGTCACGTTCGGCGGCGGGATCATGATGCAGTAGGCGCCACCGTCGGCGGCGTCCGCGTCGGGCGTCATGCGCGGCGCGAACCAGCCGGCGTCTTCCCAACGCTGATACCAGTGGGCTTCGATGCGGTGCGGGTCGTAGGTCTTGTCCAGCATGGATCTGAGAATTCCGGAGGGGATGCGGTTTGCGGAGCCATGGCTCCGTCGCCGCGGCAAAGACGTGGCAGTATAACCAAGCGTCGCTGCACCTTGGCGGTCTCGCGCCCCGAATGCGCCGCATCGTCAGACGGTGCGGCCCGGACACCGCGGTGCGATCCAGGGGCATGCGTCCAGGGGCTCTTGCCCTGTGGAGCCAGGACGCCAGCTTGTGGTCGCCCGAAGTGGGCGCTAGTCTGCGGAGATCGCCGCGGGACGCCGATGCGACCCCGTCGGGCGGGCGCCATGCACGCGCTCTTTACCATGCCGCTGTTCGCGGCCCTGGACGAGGCGGCGCGCGGGGCACTGCAGAGGACGAGCGCGTCGGCGTCGAGTGCAAGCTGTCGGGACGCTGGTGAGGGTTCGCGCCCGTTCCATGACCAAAAAAGGGCCCACCAAATCCCATGACCGACCTCGTCGCCCGTGCCCGTGCCTTCGCCACCGAGGCCCATGAGCGCATCGATCAGCGCCGCAAGTACACCAGCCAGCCCTATCAGGAGCACCTGAAGACCGTCGCCGGTCTGGTGGCGCAGGTCGCGGACGACGCGGAAATGGTCGCCGCGGCCTGGCTTCACGATACGGTGGAGGACACCCCGGCCACCTTCGGCGACATCGAGCGCGAATTCGGCGCCGAGGTGCGCGCCCTGGTGGCGGACCTGACCGACGTCAGCAAGCCCAGCGACGGCAATCGCGCCGTGCGCAAGGCCATCGATCGTCACCACACGGCGCAGGCATCCGCCCGGGCCAAGACCGTGAAGCTCGCGGACATCATCGACAACTGCCGCGACATCTGCGAGCACGATGCCAGTTTCGCGCGGGTGTACCTCGGCGAGGCCGCCGCCCTGCTGGACGTGCTCGACGAGGGCGACCCGATCCTCTTCCGGCGCGCGCAGAAGGCCCTTGCCACCTGCGCCAAACGGCTGGGGCTGCCGGAGCCGCCGCAGAGCCTGGACGCGGACGAGCCCTGGCGCCCGGAGCAGGACCGGTTCAACGATCCCAAACTGTCGCAGCGCCGGGTCTTCGGCGTCTTCACCAGTTCCTTCACCGCCCGTGAGATCGCCCGGCCGCTGCCGTCTTTCGATGTCGAGCGACCGGCGGCCGATATCCTCGAGCAGGTGCGAGCGGCGGAACTGGAGGTCGCGGGGCTACGCCAGCACGGCGTCTGTGTCGGCTATCTGCGCGCGGATGAGCCGCCGCATCGTTCACCGGAGGATGCGCTGCGCGCCTTCACCCCAGCCCAGGTGCTGCGCAGCGAGGCGGCCTTGTCCGAGGTGGTTCGGGTGCTGACCCGACACGACTTCTGCTTCGTGACGGCCATGGGTGATGTCGCCGGCGTCATCACCCGCGGCGATATGCAGAGCCCCATCGTGCGCATGTGGCTATTCGGCATCGTCACCTTCATCGAGCTGGAGCTGGTGCAGCGGATCCGCGCCCGGTGGCCCGACGGTAGCTGGACCCTGCTGTTGTCCGAAGGCCGGTTGAAGAAGGCCGAGGCCCTGCTCGGCGAGCGTCGCCGCCGCGGCCAGCACGTGGACCTCGCCGATTGTCTACAGCTCTCTGACAAGGCGCAGGTCGTCATGGAGGACGAGGCCGAGCGCACCGCCTTGGGCCTGCCCACCAAGGGCGCCGCGAAGCGGGTGATACGAGACCTGGAGAGCCTGCGCAACAACCTCGCCCACGCCCAGGACATCGTGACCCACGATTGGCCGCAGATCGCGCGGCTTGCGGAACGCGTGGAAGAGGCCCTGAATCGGGGCGACTGAGGGGCGAGGAGCGTGTCCCGGCATCGCCCGCGGTCTCGCTCCTCGGCCGGCTGAATCAGGCCCGGGTCAGTCGTCCTTCCAACGCGCCGTGACCTTGATAGAGCCGGTGCCGCTGCCGGCGACCACCACCGGCACCGGCTGGGCCTCGCCCTTGAAGCCGATGCCGAGTTCCATGGTCCACTCCTTGGGCGGCGCGTCGCCGAAACTGTCTTGCAGGCCGTGAGCGAGGCCGCCGATGGTTTGGCGCATGCTGTCCATGGCGTTCTTCGGCAGGTCGGCCGTGGGGACGTCGGCCTGCTCCACTTCCACGAGGATCTGGGTGCCGTCGTCGAGGGTGAGGGGTTTGATGCGGATCATTTTCTTGGAAGCTAGACGTCTGAAGTGGGAAGAGTGGGGTGCGAAGGGTGGAGTTTGCAGCGGGGAGGGTGAAGTGGGAAGCAGAAGTTCATGGGTCGGGGCCTGGGCGCCGGTCGCTGGCCGTGATGGCCCTGCTCGATGTGCTTCGCGTCGTGCTGCCGGCGACGAGGTGCCGCGGGACGTCGATCTTCAAACTTTCTTATAGTTTGAGTTCGGTCGGTGGCCGCGTTACGCTCCTCGGCTTCGCGTTTGATTCGGGATTCTCGTCATGGCCATGCCACGCACGCTCTACGACAAGATCTGGGATGCGCACCTGGTGCGCACCGACGAGCACGGCACGTCGCTGTTGTACATCGACCGGCAGCTCGTGCACGAGGTGACCTCGCCGCAGGCGTTCGAGGGGCTGCGACTCGCTGGACGAACGCCGCGCCGGCCGGAGGCGAACCTGGCCGTGCCGGACCACAATGTGCCGACCACGGACCGGCACTTGGGCATCACCGACCCGGTCTCGCGGCTGCAGGTGGAGACGCTGGAGGCCAACTGCCGTGAGTTCGGTATCCAGATCTTCGATATGGCGGACAAGCGCCAGGGCATCGTGCATGTGATTGGGCCGGAGGAGGGCTTCACCCAGCCCGGCATGACCATCGTCTGCGGCGACAGTCACACCTCCACCCACGGGGCCTTCGGTGCCCTGGCCTTCGGTGTCGGCACCTCCGAGGTGGAGCACGTGCTGGCCACCCGGTGCCTGTTGCAGAAGAAGTCCAAGTCCATGCTGGTGAGCGTCGACGGTGAGCTCGGCCATGGCGTCACGGCCAAGGACATCGTGCTCGCCGTCATCGGCGAAATCGGCACCGCCGGCGGCACCGGACACGTCATCGAGTACGCGGGTGACGCGATCCGTGCCCTGAGCATGGAAGGGCGCATGACCGTCTGCAACATGGCCATCGAGGCCGGTGCGCGGGCCGGCGTCATCGGTATCGACGAGAAGACCATCGAGTACGTCCGCGGCCGGCCCATGGCGCCCCGGGGTGAGCTGTTCGAGCAAGCGGCGGAGTACTGGCGCGGCCTCAACTCCGACCCCGGCGCCGCGTACGACCGGGTCGTGCATCTGGACGCGCCGAGCATCCGCCCGCAGGTCACCTGGGGCACGTCGCCCGAAATGGTGCTGCCGGTCGATGGCGAGGTGCCGAACCCGGACGAGATCGAGGACCCGGTCAAGGCCGGAAGCTATCGCCATGCGCTGGATTACATGGGCCTCGAACCGGGAACGCCGCTGGCGCAGATCGAGGTCGACAAGGTCTTCATCGGCTCCTGCACCAACGGCCGCATCGAAGACCTGCGCGCCGCCGCCGAGGTGGCGAAGCGGGGCAAGGTGTCCCCGTCGATCAAGCTCGCCATGGTCGTGCCCGGCTCAGGCCTGGTGAAGGAACAGGCGGAGGCCGAGGGCCTGGACAAGGTGTTCGAGGCCGCCGGTTTCGAGTGGCGCGAGCCGGGCTGTTCCATGTGCCTGGCCATGAACGCCGACCGGCTGGAACCCGGTGAGCGCTGCGCGGCCACCAGCAACCGCAACTTCGAGGGGCGGCAGGGGCAGGGCGGTCGCACGCACTTGGTGAGCCCGGCCATGGCCGCGGCAGCCGCGATTCACGGTCACTTCGTCGACGTTCGGGAGGTCTGAGCCATGCCCATGAAGCCCTTCGAGAACTTCCGCGGTGTCGTGCTGCCGCTGGACCGTGCCAACGTCGACACCGACGCGATCATCCCCAAGCAGTTCCTGAAGTCCATCCAGCGCACCGGATTCGGGCCGAACCTGTTCGACGAGTGGCGCTATCTGGATCGGGGTGAACCGGGGCAGGACTGCACCGGCCGACCCATCGATCCGGACTTCGTACTCAATCATCCGAAGTACCAAGGCGCCGAGATCCTGCTCGCCCGACACAACTTCGGCTGTGGGTCGTCCCGTGAGCATGCGCCCTGGGCGCTGGCCGACCATGGCATTCGGGTGCTCATCGCGCCGAGCTTCGCGGACATCTTCCACCAGAACTCCATCAAGAATGGGCTGCTGCCCATTGTTCTGGACGACGAGATCGTCGATGCGCTGTTCGCGCTCGCACTCGACGGCGACGATCCGCTGACCATCGACGTCGACCTGCACAACCTCAAGCTCGATGCCGAGGGGCACGGGGTCATCGAGATCGACATCGACCCCTTCCATCACCACTGCCTGATCCATGGCCTGGACGATATCGGGCTGACGCTGCAGCACGCCGACGAGATCGCGGCCTACGAGGAGCGTCGCCGCGGCGAGGCGCCCTGGCTGTTCGCGGCCGAGCAGTAGTCTTTTAGGAGCACAGCGTGAGCAAGAAGATTCTGATCCTGGCCGGTGACGGCATCGGCCCCGAGATCGTCGCTGAGGCGATCAAGGTGCTGAACTGCCTTCGCGACGACTTCGGGCTGGCCATCGACATGCAGGAGGCCCTGGTCGGCGGTGCGGCCTACGACGCCGAGGGCCACCCCCTGCCGGAGTCGACCCTGGACGCCGCCAAGGCCGCCGACGCGGTGCTGCTGGGTGCGGTCGGGGGGGCCAAGTGGGAGCCGCTGGACATCTCGGTGCGGCCAGAGAAGGGCCTGCTTGGCCTGCGCGCCGGGCTGGGTCTGTTCGCGAATCTGCGCCCGGCCATCCTGTATCCGCAGCTCGCCGACGCCTCGACCCTCAAGCCCGAGGTGGTCTCCGGACTCGATATCCTCATCGTGCGTGAGCTCACCGGGGGCATCTACTTCGGTCAGCCGCGGGGCGTCGAGACCCTGGAGTCGGGGGAACGCAAGGGCATCAATACGCTGACCTACACCGAGTCCGAGATCGAGCGCATCTGTCGCGTCGCCTTCGACCTGGCCGGCAAGCGCGGCAAGCGGGTCTGCTCCGTCGACAAGGCGAATGTGCTCGAGTGCACCGAGCTGTGGCGCGAGGTCGCCATCCGTGTCGGCGCGGACTACCCGGACTGCGAGCTGTCGCACATGTACGTGGACAATGCCGCCATGCAGCTGGTGCGTGCACCGAAGCAGTTCGACGTCATGGTCACGACCAATATGTTCGGCGACATCCTCTCGGACTGTGCCGCGCAACTCACCGGCTCCATCGGCATGCTGCCGTCCGCGTCGCTCAACGCCGATGGCCAGGGCATGTACGAGCCTATCCACGGCTCGGCACCGGACATCGCCGGCAAGGGGGTCGCCAACCCGCTCGCGACCATCCTCTCCGTGGCCATGATGCTGCGCTATTCGCTGAACGAGGCCGGGCACGCGGACCGCATCGAGCAAGCCGTCTCGGCCGTGCTCGACCAGGGGCTGCGCACGGCGGACATCGCCTCCGAGGGCACCACCACCGTGGGCACGGCGGCCATGGGTGATGCGGTGGTTGCCGCGCTCAGAGAAGTGTGAAGTTTGAAGGGTGAATTCTGACGGGCGCAGCTAGTCGCCTTGCGGTCGCTTCCGCTTTCGGTCATCTCCCCTTCCAACTTCGGCCTCGGCCCTCTATTTTCGTTAGACACTGACCCCATCAAGAGCTGCTGCATATGAATCGAATTGGCTTTGTCGGCTGGCGCGGCATGGTGGGCTCCGTGCTCATGCACCGCATGCGCGAGGAGAACGACTTCGCGCAGATCGCCGAGCCCGTCTTCTTCAGCACCTCGCAGCATGGCGAGCCCGGGCCAGACGTGGGGCGAGGGCCCCAGCCGCTGTCCGACGCCCGCGATCTGGATGCGCTGGCGGAGATGGACGCCATCCTCACTTGCCAGGGCGGCGGCTACACCAGCGAGGTCTTCGGTCCGTTGCGCGCCCGCGGCTGGCAGGGCTACTGGATCGACGCGGCCTCGACGCTGCGCATGCAGCCGGACAGCACCGTCGTGCTGGAACCGGTCAACCTGGACGTGATCGAACAGGCACTGGCCGACGGCAAGCGCGACTTCATCGGCGGTAACTGCACCGTGAGCCTGATGCTCATGGCCGTCGGCGAGCTGTTGCGCCGCGACCTGGTCGAGTGGGTCAGCGCCATGACCTATCAGGCCGCCTCCGGTGCGGGTGCCCGCAATATGCGCGAGCTGCTGGCGCAGATGGGCGCGTTGCGCGATGCCGTCGCGGACGAACTCGCCGACCCGAAGAGTGCGATCCTGGACATCGATCGCACCGTCATCGAGACCATGCGCAGCGATGGCTTCCCGGATGAGTTGTTCACGGTGCCCCTGGCCGGAAGCCTGATCCCGTGGATCGACAAGCAGCTCGACAACGGACAGAGCCGCGAGGAGTGGAAGGGCAGCGTCGAGAGCAACAAGATCCTCGGCCGCGAGTCGAACCCCATTCCCATCGACGGCACCTGCGTGCGCATCGGTTCCATGCGCTGCCATAGCCAGGGGCTGACCATCAAGCTCAAGCGTGAGCTACCCATCGACGAGATCACGGACATGCTCGGCGCCGCCAACCAGTGGGCGCGGGTGGTGCCGAACGAACGCGAGAGGACGATTGCCGAGCTCTCGCCGACGGCGGTTACCGGTACGCTGGACATTCCGGTCGGCCGGCTGCGCAAGATGAACCTCGGGCCGGAGTACCTGTCCGCGTTCACCGTCGGCGATCAGTTGCTCTGGGGAGCCGCCGAGCCGCTGCGCAGGATGCTGCGTTTGCTGTTGGAGCGGTGATTCCCTTGAGGTTGGTTGGTCGTATTCCCGCCTTTCCGCTATAGTCGCGGCGACCGACGAGGATCTCGAGACCACGTCTGGCATGGCATTGGTCGAGGCACGAAGCGAGCACGCGCTCGCGGCTTGGCTTTGTGCGTCGAAGGTGCAGGAAACAACAGATCGGCGGGGCATCCTGTCCCGTTCGGACGGCCCCACTCCTTCCGAATGCCTTGATAAGATCCACCATCGCCTGCCGGGTGAGCCGGGACGGCGCCGCGACGGCGCCTCGTCGAGCAATCCTGTATTCGCCCCGCAGAGGACGAAGGATGTTGCCGAAACCGACCTTGCTCATCGTCTCGTGCCTGCTGATCACTCTGGCGTCAGACCAAGCGTTGGCCCTCGGGCTCGGCGGCATGCGGACCCAGTCCGCCCTCAATCAGCCCTTCTACGCCGAAATCGAGGTCAGCGACGTCGATGTGGACGAGATCGATGCGGTCAAGGCTCGGCTCGCGTCACGTGAGGAGTTCGAAAAGGCCGGCGCCGATCGGCCGCACTTCCTGACACGTCTCAGCTTCACGCCCGCCATC
The DNA here is from genome assembly GCA_028277725.1 of Thiohalocapsa sp. Classification (GTDB taxonomy): domain Bacteria; phylum Pseudomonadota; class Gammaproteobacteria; order Chromatiales; family Chromatiaceae; genus Thiohalocapsa. Next base: position 16,306 of record JANQFX010000019.1, on the reverse strand, counting down.
GGTACCGACGGTCGTCCCTACATCCAGGTCGCCAGTCGCGAGCCGATTCGAGAGCCCTACATCGACTTCCTGGTCGAGGTGATTTGGCCCAGGGGGCGGCTGGTCAAGGAATACACGGTGTTGCTCGATCCCGCCGCTCGCGGTCAGGCGGCGGCGCCCAGGGTGGTTGCGCCACGTGCCTCTTTGCCCGCCCGCCGGGCGCCACCAGAGTCGACACGGGCGCCCATGGCGCGGCGTGCGCCCGCCCCGGAGCCGCCTCCAACCCCCGTGCCGGCGCCGGCGCGACCCGATCGGTCGGTGGCCGACACCCAGTCCCGCCGAGCGATGCAAGCGCCGCCGCGACCCGCACCCGTGCCTGCACAGGCGCGCGATGTCCGATTCCCCCTGTACTATGGCCCGGTACCGCGAGGGGCGTCACTGCTGGCGATCGCCCGGGAGATGACACCGCCCGCCGCCACCCTGGATCAGGTGGTCATGGCGCTCTACCGCAACAATCAGAGCGCCTTCCTGCGCGGCAATATCAACATGCTGCAGGCCGGCGTCGATCTGGTGGTGCCGACGGCCGAGGAGCTGTTTGCGCTCGACCCGGCTGCCGCCCGGCGGGAGTTCGAGAATGCCCTTGCCGGTCGGAGCGTCAATACGCGGCCCATCACTGACGTGCCTTCCGATGTCCGGCTGCGTATCGCCGCGACGGACGACACCCGGCTGCCGACGCCGGCTAGGGAGGCGGCCGGGGCCGTGGACTCGGTGGCGTCTCAGGCATCGGCAGGGGCGATCGTCGACAACCTCCGCCAATCGCAGGCCCGCGCGCCGGGTCAACCGCCGTCTGCGGTCGGCGACGGTTCGATGGTCTCGGAGACCACCGACCTGCGCAACCGGATCAGCGAACTGGAGAGCCAGTTGGCGGATGTCCAGCGGCTGTTGGAGCTGCGCCACGAGCAGCTCGCGCAGCTGCAAGGGATCGCACGGACCGAGACGGCCTCACCGGCTGCGCAGCCGGTCTCGACCCCGGAGTCTGCAACCGAGGCAGCATCGCCGCCCATGCCTCCGGCGCAACCCACCCCGGAGGTGTTGCTTCCTTTCGACCCGGCGGTGACCGAAGGGCCATCTCCACCGACGTCGGGTGCGTTGCAGGCCGAGACCCGGTCGCCGACGGGGGCATCCGCTTCCGCGCCGGAGTCCGAACCGGTTCCAGAGGCCGTTGCGGTCGACATTGTGGAGTCCATAGATCCCGCCATCGCCGAGCTGGCACAGGAGTCCGCCGATCCGATGGGGGCCGAGTCCGCCGTTGAGCAAGACGTGGGGGACGTCCGCTCGGGCGCTCGTCTCGAGGAGCAGCCGCCCGCCGCTCCGGTGGCTGCCGGGTCCGAAGCCGATCCTGCGGTGGCAGAGCCCGCGACGGAGGTCGCGCCCAAGGTTGCAGACGAGCCCGCACCCGACCGGCCGTTTTGGGCTGCTCCGCTCGCCTCGGTCACGGGTGTCGTTGGCGCCGTACCGGCCTGGGCGCTGACGGCCGGGGTCGTGTTACTCGGCGGACTGGGCCTGATTGCTTATCGGCGGCGGCGACAGGATGCGACCCTGGACTTGGACGTCGACTTCGAGGAGTTGCCCGAGGTCGACCTTGGCTCGAGTCCTTCTGTCGAAGGTCAGCCTCAGTCGGCACAGGGAGCGGGGGCCGAGGCCGAGAGCCCTGGCGGGACTGCCGACGCGGGCGTCGTCCAGGCTGCGGAGCCGCCCTTGCCTCCGGCCCGGTCCGAGGGCAAACCTGAGGCCAAACCGAAACAACGACCGGCGTTCGATACCGATACCGGATTGCCGCTCAGCGTCGTCTCGAACCTCCCGGACAGTCAGACAGAAACTCCGGTCGATGATGCCCTCGCCGAGGCCGATATCTATATCCTCTACGGACGCTACCGTGAGGCCGAGGCCCTGCTGCGAGAGGAGCTGGCCCAAGCGCCGGGGCGGAGCGATCTGCGCTACAAACTCGGCGAGGCATTGCTCGGCAGCGGCAGTGCGGAGGCGCTGGCCGACCTGACGAGCCAGATGCGGGCATCCGGTGACGACCGCCGAGACCCGGCCAAATGGGCAACCCTGGAGCATGGGCTCGCCGCCCTTGGGCCCGTGGGTGGCCAAGAACCTGGCGTGACGGACCAAACGACCCAGCCCCCGCTCGACATTCGATCGCAGGTCGAGGACTCGACGCATCTAGGCTCCGTCGACGCCTTGGAGGACGAGTTGCCGGACAGCATCGACCCGGTGGCGGATGCGGGTGCGACGCGGACACCCGATGCTGGCGCGGCCGACGTCATGCCGACGAGCGCGGAACCGTTGCGTGATCGGATGGCCGACCTCGATCTCGATCTCCAGGACATGGACGATTTGGATAGTCAGCTCGAATCGCTGCAAGACAAAGAATCCGGCCAGAACTCGGAACGGTACTCGGAACGGTACACGGAGCTCCCGTCCGGGCTCGAGAGGTTGTCCGATGGACCTGCGCTGGAAGATCTGGATTCGGCGCCGACCGACTTGAGTCTCGGGTTGCCCGACATGCCGGGCGAGAATCCCAGCCGAGCGCTCGATCTCGATCTCGACCTCGACCTCGACCTGGATGAGTTGAATCGCCTCGCCGCCGAAATGCCGGATACTGCCGAATCCGCAGCGCCTGCCGAGGAATCCGATCGTCCGGGCCTGACCTTGCCCGGGCGCGAATCCGAGCCCGATTTGCCCGAGGTGATGCAGGGTGCGGAGTTGCAGGACATGCTAGACGCGTTGGAGTCACTCGACGATTCGCACCTGTCTGATGCCACTGCCGGACATGCCAAGGCGGACGTCGATGGCCCTGACTCCATGGCGGAGAGGAGCGCCGGCGATTGGAACGCATCGCAATGGCATACGGATTCGGATCTATGGGACGAGGTGTCCACCAAGATGGATCTCGCTCGTGCTTACATCGAAATGGCCGACCCGGACGCGGCGCGCACCATCCTAGAGGAAATCGTGCAGCAGGGGACCGACGCCCAGCGTGCCGATGCCCGGGCGTTGTTGGAACAGCTCGACTGAATGAGCGGTCCCGAACGCCTCTTCGGTAGATGGCAGGATGCCGTCCTTGTGCTCTCATCCCGGCCGGCCCGCCCGGGCACTGATCGGATCCATAGAGGCTCGTGCCGATGATGTCTGGTGCGACGGCCCCATCGCGCATCGCCATGGGCATCGAGTACGACGGCACCGGCTATTGCGGCTGGCAGATTCAGCACCATGCCGATACGGTGCAGGCGCGCGTCGAGGCCGCCGTCTCCAGCGTGGCCGACGAGTCCATTCGGGTGCATTGCGCCGGGCGGACGGATACCGGCGTGCACGCCACCGGCCAGGTCATTCATTTCGACAGCCACGCGCGGCGCACCCCGAGAGGTTGGGTCCTCGGTAGCAATAGCCGCTTGCCCGATGACGTCGCCGTGCGTTGGGCGGTGCCCGTCCCCGAGGCGTTCCATGCGCGTTTCGGTGCCACAGGTCGCCACTATCGCTACCTGATCCTGCGCCGACCCACGCGCTCCGCGCTCTGGCGCCATCGTGCCGTCTGGACCCATAGACCGCTCGACCTGGAGCGCATGCGCTCCGCCGCGACGTCGCTGGTCGGTCGCCATGATTTCACCAGCTTCCGCGCCATCGGCTGCCAGGCCAAGAGCCCGGTGCGCACGGTGCGCTATCTCGATTTGGCCTGCGACGGCGACCTGATTAGCCTTAGGGTCGGCGCGGACGGCTTCCTGCACCACATGGTCCGCAACATCGCGGGGGTATTGATGGCCATCGGTAGGGGAGACGCCGACGTGGACTGGACGGGTCGACTCCTAGCCGAGCGCGATCGAACCCGCGGCGGGGTGACCGCGCCGCCGCATGGGCTCTATCTTACTGGCGTGGACTATGCGCACGAGTTTGGATTGCCGTCGTCCGGCGGCGCCGATGTCGTGTCCACGTCCGGCGTCGGCCTGTGATGTAATGGTAGGTTGGAGTCGAAAGGGTAGAGATGCGCACACGGGTCAAAATCTGCGGTCTCACGCGAGACGAGGACGTGGCCGCCGCGGTGGCCGCGGGCGCCGATGCGCTGGGGTTCGTATTGTACGACCGCAGTCCTCGCTCGGTGGACATCGACGCGGCCGCGGCGCTCGCGGCACGCGTGCCGGCTTTTGTCAGCGTCGTCGGGCTGTTCGTCGACGCCCAGCCGGAGTTCATTGCCGAGGCCGCGCGCCGGGTACCGCTCGGGCTGATCCAGTTCCATGGCTCGGAAGCGCCGGAGCTTTGCGCGTCCTTCGGGCGACCTTGGATCAAGGCGGTCGCGATGCGTGAGGGCCTGGATGCGAACGACGCGGCCCGGCGGTACGCGGGAGCCTGCTCTTTGCTACTCGACACCTATGATCCAGCGCTGGCGGGCGGGACCGGCCGACGCTTCAATTGGGATTTGATACCGCCGGATCTGGCCCCGCGGGTGATCCTGGCGGGCGGGCTCGATGCCGGCAACGTCGCCGAGGCCATCGGCCGCGTCCGACCCCACGCCGTCGACGTCAGCGGGGGGGTGGAGCAGGCGAAGGGCCGCAAGGACCGGCAGAAGATCAACGATTTCATGCAGGGGGTACGCGATGGCGATCGTCGCCGATGACACCAACGGTCTGCTGACCGGCAATGCCGCCGCCCCGAGCGGCTATCAGTATCCCGACGCCGGCGGCCATTTCGGCCGATTCGGAGGTCGCTTCGTGCCGGAGACGCTGATGCATCCGCTCGCGGAGCTCACCGCGGCGTACGAGCGATTTCTCAAAGACCCGGCATTCCTCGCCGAGTTGGACAACGACCTGCGCGACTATGTCGGCCGTCCGTCGCCGCTCTACCACGCCGAGCGCTGGAGCCGTGAGCTGGGCGGTGCACAGATCCTGCTCAAGCGCGAGGACCTGAACCACACCGGTGCCCACAAGGTGAACAACACCGTCGGCCAGGCGCTGCTCGCCCGCCGCATGGGCAAGACCCGCATCATCGCCGAGACCGGCGCCGGCCAGCACGGCGTCGCCTCGGCGACCGTCGCCGCGCGCATGGGGCTCGAGTGCATCGTCTACATGGGTGAGGTCGACGTGGCGCGCCAGGAGGCCAATGTCTACCGCATGAAGCTGCTCGGTGCCGAGGTGGTCGCGGTCAAGTCGGGCTCGCGGACGCTGAAGGACGCGCTCAACGAGGCCATGCGCGACTGGGTCACGAATATCGACAATACCTTCTACATCATCGGTACCGTCGCTGGTCCGCACCCCTATCCGGCCATGGTCCGGGACTTCCAGGCCGTGATCGGCCGCGAGACGCGTGAGCAGATGCTCGCGCGCAGTGGCAAGCTGCCGGATGCGGTGGTCGCCTGTGTCGGCGGCGGCTCCAATGCCATCGGTCTGTTCTACCCCTTCATCGACGATGCCGACGTGCGCATGATCGGCGTCGAGGCCGGCGGGGACGGGATCGAAACCGGGCGCCACGCGGCGCCGCTCTGCGCCGGCAAGCCGGGCGTGCTGCACGGCAACCGCACCTATCTGATGGAAGACGACAACGGGCAGATCCGCGAGACCCATTCGATCTCCGCCGGTTTGGACTACCCCGGCGTCGGCCCGGAGCACGCGTGGCTGAAGGACTCCGGCCGGGCGGAGTACGTGTCCGTGACCGACGACGAGGCGCTTGCGGCCTTCCATGCCCTGACCCGCATCGAGGGCATCATCCCGGCGCTCGAGACCAGCCATGCGCTGGCCTACGCCGCCAAGCTTGCGCCGACCATGCGCCGCGATCAGACCATCGTCATCAACCTCTCCGGCCGCGGCGACAAGGATATGCACACGGTCGCCAAACTCGACGGAATCCACCTGTGAGCGTCACGACCCAGGGCCGCATCGGCGGCATGTTCGAGCGGTTGCGTGCCGAACGGCGCACGGCCTTGATCCCTTTCGTCACCGCCGGCGATCCGACCCCGGGCGTGACCGTGCCGCTGATGCATCGCATGGTCGCCGCAGGGGCGGACCTGATCGAACTCGGCGTGCCCTTCTCGGACCCCATTGCCGACGGTCCGGTCATCCAGCGCGCCACCGAGCGCGCACTGGAGGCCGGCGTGCGGCTGCGGGACGTATTGGACATGGTTCGCGCCTTCCGCGCCGAGGATAGCCAGACGCCCGTGGTGCTCATGGGCTATCTGAATCCGATCGAGATCATGCAACCCGACGTCTTCGCCGCCGAGGCCGCATCCGCCGGTGTCGACGGGGTACTGATCGTCGATGTACCGCCGGAGGAGGCCGCGTTCATCGCCGACCCTCTGCGCGCGCAGGGTCTCGACCTGGTCTACCTCCTGGCGCCGACCTCCGATGCCGAGCGCATCGAGCGCATCGCCGAGGTCGCCTCCGGCTTCGTCTACTACGTGGCCGTAAAGGGCGTCACCGGCGCCGGCAACCTCGACATCGACGGGGTGGGAGCCAAGCTCGCCGAGATCCGCGAGCGCATCGTTCTGCCGGTCGGTGTCGGCTTCGGTATCAAGGACGGGATCAGTGCCGCCAGCGTGGCGCGGGTCGCGGACGCGGTTATCGTCGGCAGTGCCATCGTCGGCCGCATCGAGGCCCTGGTCGAGACGCCCAATGGCATCCCGGATGCGGTGGGCGGCTTCCTGGCGGAGCTGCGCGGCGCCATCGACGGGGCGGACGCATCATGAGCCCGGTGAAGCGAGACGGCGTGAGCTGGTTCGAGAAGCTGATCCCGAGCCGCATCCGGACCGAGGCCAACAACAAGCGCGCCGTTCCCGAGGGCCTTTGGGACAAGTGTCCGGGCTGCGGGGCCGTGCTCTATCGCGCAGAGCTGGAGCGCAACCTCGACGTCTGCCCCAAGTGCAACTACCACAATCGCGTCGGTGCCCGCCGGCGCTTGGCGCTGTTCCTCGACGAGGGGCCGGTGGAGGAGATCGGCGCCGAGCTCGAGTCCATCGATCCGCTCAAGTTCAAGGACCTCAAGAAGTACCGCGAGCGGCTCGCCCAGGCACAGAAGAAGACCTCCGAGACCGAGGCCTTGGTCGTCCAGCGGGGGCAGCTGAAGGGCATGGGCATCGTCGCCGCGGCGTTCGAGTTCGACTTCATGGGCGGGTCCATGGGCTCGGTGGTCGGCGAGCGATTCGTGCGCGGGGTCGAGGTGGCCCTGCGCGATAATCTGGGGCTGGTCTGTTTCTCTGCCAGCGGTGGCGCACGCATGCAGGAGTCCCTGTTCTCGCTGCTGCAGATGGCCAAGACCAGTGCGGCCTTGGGCCGGCTGCGCGAGAAGGGGCTGCCGTTCGTTTCCGTGATGACCGACCCGACCATGGGCGGCGTCTCGGCGAGTCTGGCCATGCTGGGTGATATCAACGTTGCCGAGCCGGGTGCGTTGATCGGCTTCGCCGGCCCTCGGGTCATCGAGCAGACGGTGCGCGAGACGCTGCCCGATGGGTTCCAGCGCAGCGAGTTCCTGCTCGAGCATGGCGCCTTGGACCGGATCTGCGATCGTCGCGAGCTGCGCGATCGGATCTACGACCTCGTCTCCATGTTGATGCGGCGTCCCAAGGGCGCTTGAGCATCCTCGCCACTCGCACCGGCCGAGGCCGTCCCGCTGCCTGCCGTGCGCGGGGCGGTCGGCCACTCCCGAGCACTCGATGCGATTCCGCACGCTGACCGACTGGCTGACCTGGCAGGAGACCCTGAGCCCGCAACGCATCGACCTCCGGCTGGAGCGGGTGCGTGCGGTCTGGGATCGGCTCGGGGTCCTGTTGTCCTGCCCCGTGGTCACGGTGGGAGGCACCAACGGCAAGGGCTCCTGCGTTGCGATGCTGGACAGCATGTATCGCGCCGCTGGCTATCGCACCTGCGCCTACACCTCGCCGCATCTGCTGCGCTACAACGAGCGTATCCGCATCGACGGCACTGATGCGGGCGATGCCGCCATCTGCGACGCCTTTGCACGCATCGACGCGGTCCGCGGCGATGCCGAACTGACCTATTTCGAGTTCGGCACCCTCGCCGCGCTGACCCTGTTCGCGGAGGCCGATCCGGACTTGATCCTGCTGGAAGTCGGTTTGGGCGGACGCCTGGACGCGGTGAACATCATCGATTCCGACGTGGCCGTGGTCATGAGTATCGGTCGGGACCACATGGCTTGGCTCGGCGATACGCCGGAGCAGATCGCCTTCGAGAAGGCCGGCATCTTTCGCCCGGCGCGCCCGGCCGTCATCGCTCAGGCGGACGCACCGCCGCGGTTGCGTGAGCGGGCCCTCGAGCTCGATGCGGTACCGATTCAGGCCGGGCGCGAATACAGCTGGCGCACGGAGAGCGGGCAATGGCACTGGCGCGGGTGGGGCCAGGCGGCGCGTGCGTCGTTGCCGGTGCCGGCGCTACGCGGTCCCATACAGATTGCGAATGCGGCTGCCGCCATCGCGGTGGTGGAGTGCCTGGACGATCGATTACCGGTCGGTCATGCAGCCCTGCGCCAGGGTCTGCATCGGGTGCGCTTGCCGGGGCGCTTCACGGTGCTGCCGGGACGGCCGACCCGTGTCCTCGATGTCGCGCACAACGCGGAGGCGGCGGCGCAGCTGGCGCGGACGCTCGCCGCCCTGCCTTGCCCGGCGGGGCGGCAGGCGATCTGCGGATTGTCGGCGGACAAGGACGCGGTCGCCGTGGCGGCGGCGTTGCAGGATCAGGTGGCTACCTGGCATCTGGTGACGGCTCCCGGTGCTCGCGGCATGCCGGTCGAGACCCTGGCCGAGGGGGTGCGGCGCGGTGCGCCGGGCGCGGATATCCGGCTCTGGGAGGGGCTGGACGAGGCGATCGCGGGGGTGCTTTCCGCATCGGGAGACGACGGCTGCACGCTCGTCTTCGGCTCCTTTACGGTGGTCGAAGCAGCGCTGCGCAACCCCAGGATGGGTCCTGTATAATCCCCGGCTTGAGACGGGCGTGGCCCGGCTGTATCCATCGACCCATTCGGGGTCGCTTGCAATTGGGGCTTGGTGAATGGACGAGGGTGCGAAAAGGCGGCTAGTCGGTGCCGCCGTCGTCGTCGCGCTGATCATCATCTTCGTGCCGATGCTGCTCGATGAGTCCGATCCCGATGGCCTCGGCGAGCCCATCGTGATTCCGGACGAGCCGAGGTTCGATGCCGAAGTTGACGATTCGGGCGCCGATGAGCTCGAGCCATTGACGGCGGAGGACTTCGCCCCGCCCCTGCCGGCCCCGGAACCGCCAGGCGGCAATGCGGCTCCGGCACCGGCAATCGACACACCCCGCACGCCACCCGAGGTCGCGGCGCCACGGGAGGAGGCACCCGGCGCCGACCCCGAGCGTGCCCCGCCGGGCCCGAGACCGGTACCCGCGGGTACATCGTCCTGGGTCATCCAAGTGGCGAGCCTGGGCTCTCCCAACGCGGCCCGCGAACTCCAGGACAGTCTCCGCGGGCAGGGCTACACGGCCTTCGTCGAGCGCGCGACGGTCAATGGCAAGCAGTATTACCGAGTACGTGTCGGCCCGGAGGTCGAGCGGGCGCAGGCGGACCGGCTGGCCGATCAGTTGCAGGTCATCACCGGGAATAAGCCGCTCGTGCAGCGCTATCCCTAGCTGCGTCCCGAGTCACCGCGCAAGGCCGACAGATCGCCCAAGCGCTCGTCACGCAGACACCCCAGCTCCCAGCCGATGGACGTGCCAGGGCGCGTTCCCGCGGTAGAGCAGCCCAGGCGGAAGCCGGCCTGGGCAGTGGCACGCTGGGCATCGGCCCAACCCTATTTCCATCGCTACGCGCAGCAATTCAGGCAGAGGCAGGACATGATCTGGGTCGACTACGTCATCATCGGCATCGTTGCGTTGTCGGCCATCATCGGACTCGCGCGGGGACTGATCCGCGAGGTGCTCGCCCTCGGTGTCTGGGTCGCTGCGCTGCTTGCTGCATGGTTCTTCTATCGGCCGGTCGCCGTTCAGTTGGAGCCCTGGTTTGCCACGCCCTCACTGCAGATGGGGGCGGCGGTCGTGATCATCGTTCTCGGCGTCTTGATCGCCGGCGCCATCCTGGGCTGGATCCTGTCCACCCTGGTGGAGAAGACCGGCCTGACCGGCACCGACCGGCTGCTCGGCCTGGTCTTCGGCGCCGGGCGCGGTGCTGTGGTGGTGGCGCTGTTGGTCTTCCTGGCGTCGCTGACGCCGCTGATAGAAGACCCCTGGTGGTCTCAATCCGAGCTGCTGCCCAAGTTCCAACTGCTCGCCGATGCAATGCTGGATCTGATTCCGCCCGAGGTCACGCAGAGGATCAAATCGATCTGACGCTGCGCCTCTCGGACAAGGCCTTGCAGTTGGGCAAGTTCTCAGGGCTGAGCTAGTCTGTCAGCTATCCGCCGGGTGTCCTGTCTGCACCGACCCGCCCGCCATTCGCTTGCGGGTCCGGCCAGGGCCCGCTTTCGACGTCTCTCGAGGTGAATCATGTGCGGCATCGTCGGCATCGTCGCCCAACGGCCCGTCAACCAGTCGCTCTACGATGCCTTGCTGGTGTTGCAACATCGCGGGCAGGATGCCGCGGGTATCGTCACCAGCGATGGCGACCGGCTGTTCATGCGCAAGGACGCGGGTCTGACGCGGGACGTCTTCGGCAACAAGCACATGATGCACCTGCGCGGGAGCATGGGCGTGGGGCATGTGCGCTACCCGACCGCCGGTGTGTCGAGCTCCGCCGAGGCGCAGCCGTTCTATGTCAACTCTCCGTACGGCATCGTGCTGGCCCACAACGGCAATCTGACCAACGTCGAGGAGCTGAAGCAGGACGTCTTCGTCCAGGATCTGCGCCACATCAACACGGAGTCGGACTCCGAGATCCTGCTCAATGTGTTCGCCCATGAGCTACAGGCACAGAACCGGTTGCGAATCGACGAGAACGACATCTTTCGCGCCGTCGAGGGCGTGCATCGGCGCTGTCGTGGCGGCTATGCGGCCGTCGCGATGATCCCGGGCTTCGGCCTGTTCGGTTTCCGCGATCCCTACGGCATCAGGCCCGCGGTCTACGGCAAGCGGGAGACCGACCGTGGCACCGAGTACATGATCGCCTCGGAGAGTGTCGCGCTGGACATCAACGGCTTCGAGCTGATCGCGGACATCGCGCCGGGTGAGTGCGTGCTGGTCGACGTCCGCGGCAACCTCTACCGGCATCAATGCGCGCAGCAGCCGGTGCTGTCGCCCTGCCTGTTCGAGTTCGTCTACTTCGCGCGGCCCGATTCGATCATCGACAACATCTCGGTGCACAAGGCCCGGTCGCGGATGGGCAAGAAGCTGGCCGCGAAGATCAAACGTGTCTGGCCGGATCACGACATCGACGTCGTCATCCCGGTACCCGACACCAGCCGCACCGCGGCATTGCAGTTGGCGAATCACCTCGGCGTGCCCTATGCCGAGGGTTTCATCAAGAACCGCTATATCGGCCGTACCTTCATCATGCCTGGTCAGCAGAAGCGCAAGAAATCCGTGCGTCGCAAGCTGAATGCCATCGATCTGGAGTTCCGCAAGAAGCACGTGCTGCTGGTGGACGATTCCATCGTCCGTGGCACCACCTCCCAGCAGATCATCCAGATGGCGCGGGACGCCGGCGCCAAGCGGGTGTACTTCGCCTCCGCGGCACCACCGGTGCGTTACCCGAACGTCTATGGCATCGACATGCCGGCGGCGAGTGAGCTCATCGCCCACAACCGAACCGAGGCCCAGGTCGAGACCGCCCTCGGCTGCGACCGGCTCATCTTCCAGGACCTCGGCGACCTGATCGATGCTGTACAGAAGAAGGGCAAGAGCCACGTGGACCGCTTCGACACCTCCGTGTTCGATGCGGTCTACGTGACCAACGATGTGACCCCGGACTACCTCGACGCCTTGGAGCGGATGCGCAACGACGGCGCAAAGCAGCACTCGCGACGCGATGAGACCGTGCTGGAGCTGTATAACTCTGCTTGAACCTAGATGGAGCAGTTGGCCGCTCGGCGCCTCGCGCAAATGCCTGTGCCGCCTGGAATTCATGCGTCTGAAGGTCGGCGCTACAGATTCCCTTGCCCGTCGTGCCGTTAGGCATCCGCCTGGCTCTCGGCGGCGAGGATGCGGTTCAGCTCCGGGATGCAGGACCCGCAGTTGGTGCCCGCCTGGAGTGCGGCACCGATGGCCCCGGCGCTGGTGAGCTCCGCGTCGCGGATGGCGGTGACGATGGTGTTGAGGCCGACGTTGAAGCAGGCGCAGACGGTTTCGCCGGCGTCGGCCCGGCCGCGGGGCGGGCGACCGGCGAGGAGGCTGGTGCGGGCGGCGGCGTCGAGTTTCGGGTGCTGGAACAGCTCGGCGAGCCAGCTACTGCGCGGGAGGTCGGGGGCCGGTGAGATGAACAGGCACGCCGCGAGCCGCCCGTTGCTGATGCGGGCGCCGCGGTACCGACCGTGGGTCCGGTCGGCAAAGTCGAGCCAGTCGCCGTCGGCACCCAAATGCCCGCGCGCCCAGTCGGCCCAGTCCGGCATGGGCTCGGTGCCGGCGATCTCGTGCCGCCAGTGGCCGTCGCCGCGCACGGCGACGCACCATTCGGGCTTCGCCGGGTCGATGCGCTCGCGGCTCAGCGCGAAACCGTACCAAGCGGCGCGGAACGGGCGCACCCGCACCGGCGTGTGTTTGAACTCCGGCTGGCCGGAGACCGGGTCCAGCGCCGGGTTCACCAGCGCGTCTGCGCGGGCGACGCGGGCCAGCGCATCGCTCCAGTGCATCGGCACGAAGACCGCGCCCGGGCGCTGGTCCCGGTCAACCTGCACCCGCGCCAGCATGCGCCCCCAGCGGCTGCTGAGTTCCGCCAGCTCGCCCGGGCTGAGCCCCTGGGCTGCTGCGTCCACCGGGTGGATCTGTACGAAGGGCTCGGCGATGTGGCTCGCGAGCCGCGGTGCGAGCCCGCTGCGGGTCATGGTGTGCCACTGGTCGCGGATACGGCCCGTGTTGAGCGCCAGCGGATAGTCGTCGTCCGGCGTCGTCGCCGGCGGCTGAACCTGGATGGGGATCAGGCGGGCCTTGCCGGAGTCGGTGTAGAAGTGCCCGTCCGAGAAGAGCCGCGCGCCCTGAGGCTCGGTCGCCGGTGCGGCATCCGGCTCGGGCCGAACGCAGGGCCATTGGGTGGGGCCGAGTTGGTCGTACGCCGCATCGGTCAGGCCCGCCAGCGCACCGATGTCGAAGTCCCTGGCACCATCGTTCTCGAACGCCGACAGGCGCGCATGCTCACGGAACACCTCGGCGGCGTGATCAAAGGCAAAGGCCTCAGCAAAGCCGAGCCGTTGCGCCACCTGCGTCACCATCCACCAGTCGGGCCGTGCCTCGCCGGGGGCGGGCATGAAGGCACGCTGCCGGGAGATGCGCCGCTCCGAGTTGGTGACGGTGCCGTCCTTCTCGCCCCAGCCGGCGGCGGGCAGCAGCACGTCGGCACAGCGCGCGCCGCGCCAAGCCGGTGCGCCGATGTGACCGGACGCACCATTAGCGTTCACTAATTTACCTAATTAATGAAGGGTTTACGCACCCGGGGTCAGCCCTGCATCAGCTCCGCCGCGGAAATCACACCGTCGGCGATCTCCGCGAGCTTCTTGTTCTTGCGCATCGCGAGCTTGCGCATGGCCTGGTAGGCCGCCGCCTCGTCCACGCCCTGCTGCTTCATGATCAGGCCCTTGGCGCGCTCGATGAGCTTGCGGTCGTTGAGCTTGTTGCGGGTCTCGGCCAGTTCCTGCTCCAGCGCCCGGTACTGTGTGAACCTGGCCATGGCGGCGTCGATGATCGGCCGCACCCGGCGGTTCTCCAGCCCGTCCACGACATAGGCGGTGACGCCGGCATCCACGGCCCGGCGGATGCTCTCGCCGGCGTCGTCCTGGATGAACATCACCATGGGCCTCGGCTGCTCGGCCTGGACCGTGCGCAGCGCCTCCAGCGTGTCTCGGCTCGGCGAGTCGATGTCGATCAGTACCAGGTCCGGCGCATGCCGGGCGACGGCACCGAGCAGGTCGTCCTCCGGCGAGACGCAGGCGACGATGTCGAAACCTTCGGCCATAAGCGTCGGCCCGAGTACCTCCCGACGGCTGGGCCGGGGATCGACGAGCATCACACGCACGGACATCGGGGTGGGGCTCCGAAACGGGCTGACGACGGCGTCGGCACGAGCGATTCGGCCGCGCACGGTCGCTGGCAGATGGTTCAGTGGGGTATAGGGCGCCGTGTGCCGGATCGGGATACTGCTCCCGCCCCCAGGTCCTGCAAAGCATGTTTCGGGCCAGAGTTCATGGCTCCGCTCCTTGCCCGTCTTCGCGACGTCTGTGCCTCACCTGGCTGTCGGGTTCAGCTGCGAGGATCTCACTAGAGGCTCGGCACCACGCCGAAGACGCTGCGCCGCTAACGGGGTGTCTACAAAACCCCATCCCTGGGGAAGGATGGCGAGCTTGCGGCCCAGGCCGAGGTCATCGCCGCATCGTGTGCGGACGTTGCCGGAGCCCGCGCGACCGGATCTCGACCCGGGTGCCGAGCCAGGCTATGCTCGGCTACGCGCTCTGCGGCCGACCCCTAAGGCGGACGGCCCAGCGTCCAAGATGCCGCCTCGAGACCAGGGCGCGTGAGGCCATACCGGGCGCGGCGACCTCTGTCCTTACAATCGTGGGCGTAGAGGCCACCGCGCGGACATCAGGGCCTGTGAAGGGGACTGGATTGGACTTATGTTCAATTCCCAGCCGCCGACCACCGAGGCCAGCCATGAGCGAAATCGCCAGACGCCCGCACTCGACGGGTCTACTCGCCGCCATCGGACTGCTCGCCGCCATTAACGTCGCCGAAGTCTACGCCGACGACCCGACGGTGTTTTGCGTGCACAGCTCAGCCGAAGAAGTGCAGAAGGACTGGGACAAGAGCTACTGGAGCGATGTTGCCGGAATTGCCGAGACCTGCCGCAAAGGCGACTTGATCGACGTCCGCGACCTGATTGCCGCGGCGGTCTGTGACATGACGCAGCCGACTATCGGCAGCGATTATGTCACCTGCACCTACCGCGGTGAACCGCGTGTCCTCCGGGGTCCGGAGCCGGCATCCGACTAGCCCGGCGCAGCATTCCAAGCGCCGTCGCCCGCAACGAGGACGCCCGCTTCCGCCGGCGAAGGAGAATACGGACTTCGGTCCTGAAGCAGTCGCGGGAGTCTGGCCAGAAAGGAGATCAAGGCGAACGATCGCGTCTACAGCGATGCTGGGCACCGAGCAATCGGCAGAGATCGCAAACGGGACGGCGCGTTGCGTCAGTCCGTATGCGGGATCAGATGCGCATCAGAACCACCAACTGCAAGGAGACGCTGATGATCGCAGACCGGGTTCGAATGGCGTTCCAACGCAGCCAGCGCGGTTCGAAGGCCTCGCGGACCTCTTCCACTCCCTCCTCACTCAGCGATACGATGTCCGTCGCCTGGAGACGATTGTTGAGCGGCACATTGATCATGGCCGTGACGACCTGGACGCCGATGATGTAGGTGAGCAGCGCGCCGATCAGCAGCGCGCGATCCAACCCCGACAACACCAGGAACCCGAGCACAGTTGCGGCGAGGAGTGCGACGGCGGAGCCGAGCCATGCCAGCATGAACACCGGTTGACTGTTCTGAATGGCCCGGTCGATGGCCTTGAAGGCCGCCAGATTCGTAGACGACGGTCTCATGGGTCAGTGCGGGGGAGCTCAAGCGCAGTTGCTCGCGATTGCCGGTATCGACGATGGACAAGTCTTGGCGAATCTGTCGCCGCAGCACGAATAGGGCGACGCGCCCCCTCGCACCGCTCGGTCGCAACGGGCCTCTACCTACGCCGTACCAACCTTGTCCGGCCTCACTCCAGCGTGCCCCCTCATCAAATGCTTGCGCGGAGGTTCAGTCAGCCCGCTGATGCGCCCGGGTACCGATGCCCTGCCTTGCAATCGACGGACGGCAGCCGCCTGTTGTGCACCTGGGTTTGTGATCAGGCTCTTGCCGGGCTTGCGGTTCTCGTCCGTCATCGTCCGTTGCGACCAGCTGCGCCATTAGTCGGGGCGGGTCGTGCACGATGCAGTGCGGCCGACAGCGGACGGCTGTGGTGTCGTGTCTACCGATAGCTATGTGCGCCTCGTTCATGGTGACGTGGACAGGTTTTGAGGGAGCGACAGCCCGTCGGGCAGGGCCTTCATTGCCTGCCAGCTGAAACTGCCGTCGCCGCCCATGGCAGTCAGTTGTACTTGATAGGGCTCGTCGACGCGGGCCTCCGCGAGG
>JANQFX010000017.1 GCA_028277725.1 Thiohalocapsa sp. | reverse complement strand
GGCGCTACGGTCGCCATGGCACGCCCCGCGGGCCGCCCAGCTTTGTTACAACTCCTTGGAATAGAGAGACTATTCCGCGTCGTTGTGCCTCGCTGGACGGCCCGCGGGACGCACCCTGACCACCGTCCAACTACTCCATCTAGGTTCAACGGACCAAGCCGTCGACATGGCCGATGTCCTTTGCTGCGGGAACGCGAGGTCAGAGAAACTGCCTCAGGGGCATGCCGCGCCCATTGTCGCGGTGGGCCGCCTGCGCCAGGAACAGCTCGGCGGCCGCGAGTGCGTCGCTGAGCGCGTTGTGGGCGCCGTAGCGGGGCAGATTGTAGCGGGCGCCCAGCGCATGCAGGCGCAGGTCGGAGCCCTTGAAGGCGATCTGACGCCGTTCGAACTGACGGCGGGCGACGGTCTGGGTGTCGACGGTGCGCACCATGAAGCCCTTGCCCCAGAGGCGGCGGCAGGCGGTGCCGATGAAGCCGAGCTCGACGCGCGCGTGGTGGGCGATCATGACGCGGCCGCTGAGGTCCTGCAGCAACTCCGGCAGGGCATCGCGCAGCTCCAGCCCGGCGGCGGACTGATCGTCGGTGATCTGGTGAATGACGGCGCTGTCCGCGGGGATATCGCCGGTGACCCGCAGCAGACGATGGCTGGCGGTCTCGAGCCGGATGTGGTGCCCCGTGAGCAGCACCCATCCGATGCTCAAGATTTGGTCCTTGCGGTGGTCCAGCCCTGTCGTCTCCAGGTCCACGGCGACGTATTCCAGGTCGCGATAGTCGCGCTCGGGGCTCGGCAGCGGCGTGCGCAGGTAGTCCGCTAGGGGGCAGGGCTCGAGCCGCTTGAGTCGCCAGCGTCGGCGCCATTCGAGGATCATCCCGGTCATCTGGACAGGTCCACGGAGTGGGTCCGCTCTTGGGAGCGCCTGATCGTGTTCGCCGGGGCGCGTCGCGCGCTCAGGCGAAGCGGCCGGTCTGGTAGCGCTGGCCGAGGGACTCCTGCATCGTGTTTATGAGCGAGAAGGCGTCCTTCAGGTGGGCGCGCTCCAGCGGCGAGAGCTGGTCCGGGGCGACGAAGTTGTCCGCCTTGGCGCCGCGCTTGAGCTGCTCCGCCTGGTGGCGCATGCGCAGGGTACCGATGAGCTCGTAGGCATCGATGAGGTTGACGGCGCCGTCGGTGCTGAGCGCCTTGGCGCCGCCGGCGGCCTGCAGGCGCTCGATGGTATTGGTCTCCTCGAGGCCCGCCGATAGCCCGTAGACCCGCGCCAGATCGACAATGGGGACGATACCGCGGTGCTTGATGTCGAAGGTGTGGTCGTGGTCACCGCCGTGGATGAGGACGAACTTGCGGAAGAAACCCAGCGGTGGCCGGTGCTTGAGCGCGTTGGAGGCCATGTAGGCGATGTAGATGGTCTCCGCCTGGGACAGGTTCCGCACGCGTTCGGCGAGTTCGCCGAACAGGTGTTCCGGATCGTAGATGGCACGCAGATCGAAGAAGACGCTGGAGAGCATCAGCGCCATCGGGTCCGGGCGCTTGACCCAGGTGTTGAAGTATTTGGTCCAGATCTTGAGCGGCTGGCGCCACTTGCTGTTGCTGGCCATGACCTCGCCGGGGCAGTAGATGTAGCCGCAGGCGTTGAGGCCGTCGTTGACCCGCTTGGCCAGCATGGCGAAGTAGGCGTCGTCCTCGGGCCTCATGTGATCGGCAATGAGCAGGGCGTTGTCCTGGTCGGAATGGGAGGACTGCTCGCGCCGGGCCTGCGAGCCGCCGGCCATCCAACAGTACGGCACGGGCGGCGCGCCCAGCTCCGCCTCGGCGAGCTCCAACAGGCGCAGGGTAATCGCGTCGGTGACGGCGGAGACGGCCTGTCCGATCTGGTTGGCCGTCGCGCCGGAAGTCACCAGCTGGATCTGCAACTCCGGCAGCTTGCTGCTGATGGACGCGAGGGTCTCGACGGAATCTGCCTTGCGCACGTCGCCAACCAGATACACGGCGTTGGCGCTCTGTACCCGAACCAGGTCGGACGTTGACAGCACGCCACGCACGCGCCGCTCGTCCACCACCGGGAGGTGGTGCACGTTGAGCCGGGACATGGTGATGAGCGCCTCGAAGCCGAGGGTGTCGGCCGTAACCGTATACAGCCGCTCCGTCATGATATCGCTCACCGGGCGGTCCGGCGGGAGTCCGGCGGCGAGGCAGCGGTTGCGCAGGTCGCGGTCGGTGACGATGCCGGCCAGATCGCCGTTCTCGGCAAGGATGACCAGCGACGAGCACTTGCCTTCGCTCATGGCGCGTGCCGCCTCATGAATGTTGGTGTCGGGATGCGCGTAGACCAGATCGTGGCGCAGCAGCTGACCCACCTGTACGGTCATGAGCTCGGTGCCGGCGCCGTGCTCGCGGATCGAGTCCAGGGCCTTGCGCAGGCGCTGCGACATGGATTCGTCGAAGTGCTCTGCGAACTCCGGGTTGGCCTCGCGCAGACGGGTCAGCTCCTCGCACGGTAGCAGGTAGGCGAGGGTGTCCTCGGAGGTTTGCCCTCGCAGGGCGGTGCCCGGTCCCTGGTTGCCGCAGGGGGAAGGGCAGAGGTCGCCCTCTGCGAGCTTGCTGGCGAGGTTGCCGTCCTCGTCGCGCATCTCGGCGGCACCGCGGCGCAGGATGTACAGGCAGGGCTCCGGGTCGTCCTGTGGCGGAAAGGCCGAGCCGCGTCGCACATAACGCACCGACAGCCGTTTCGGCAGGCCGTCCAGCGTCGCCTCGGGGAGTCGGTCGAACGGGGCGTGGCTCGCCAGGAAATCTCTTATCTCGATCAGTTCGACGTCCATCAGGGTCTCCGAGGTTGCAGGCGCCTTGCGAGCGAGGCACGACCATAGCGAAACCAAGGAGCCGACACCAGACGCGGGTTGTTCCATAACCGCATGTCCCCGGTATCCGGAGGCCATCGCGGGTTGATGCCCGAGCTCGTGCGCGCCGTCGCCTTGCATGCAGGGCGTCAATCGCCGTCGTGCCAGGGACGAGCTCAGGTGTGAAGCCGGTCGCCGGCATCGCGATGCTGCGGTTGATCAGCCCTTATAGCTGGGGCTGTCCGCAGCCCACTCGAAGGCGTCCGAGAAGATGTGGTCCATGCTCAGGCCGCGGGCCTCGAAGGCGGCTCGCGCGGCCTCGACCATCACCGGCGGCCCGCTCACGTAGACGTCGTAGTTCGCGATGTCCGGGTGATCCTCCAGCACCGCCTCGTGCACGTAGCCGCGTCGTCCGGTCCAGTCGGTGTCCGCTTCGGAGAGGACGGGGACGTAGCTGAAGCTCGGGTGCTCGCCGGCCCAATCCCGCGGTAGCTCCGGCAGATAGATGTCGCGCTCGGAACGCACGCCCCAGTACAGGTTCATGGGGCGCTGGATGCCGAGGTGGAAGGCGTGTTCCAACAGCCCCTTGATCGGGGCAAAGCCGGTGCCGCCGCCGATGAAGATCATCGGGCGGGCGGAGCCCTCGCGCAGCACGAAGCTACCCAGCGGGCCCTGGAGGCGCAGAATGGTCTTCTCCTGCAGCTCGTCGAAGATGTAGTCGGTGAACTCACCCCCGGGCACCTGCCGTATATGCAACTCGATCAGCGCGTCGTCGTGCGGGGCGCTGGCGATGGAGAAGGCGCGCCGGCGTCCGTCCGCGAGGATGAACTCCAGGTATTGTCCGGCCAGGAACTGCAGGCGTTGCCCTTGCGGAAGCTTCAGACGCAGCCGCATCACATCGTGATTGAGGCGGGTCTTCTCCGCCACGCGGCAGGGTAGGGTGCGCACCTCGATGTCGGCGACGGTCTCGAGCTCGGCGACCCGCAGCGTGCAGTCCGTCTCCGGCACCGCCTGGCACGTGAGGCAAGTGTCCTCCGGCTGGCCCTCCAAGGCAGCGGTCTTTCCGCTGGGGTAAACGACCCGACCTGAGACCAGCTGCGCACTGCAACTACCGCATTTGCCGTCTCGGCAGCCGTAGGGGAGGCCGACGCGTTGTGCGATTGCCGCCTCCAGGAGCGTCTGGCCTGATTCCACGGTGAACCGATGACCGTCGGGTAAGGTGTCGATGGTGAAGCTCATTGGCTCGCGCTTTCCAAGTCGTCTAGCCGCGTGTCGCGACCGGTGTTGTGAGTTGCGCAGGAAACATTAACATGGCGACGAGCGCACCGAAGGCATGGTTCATTCGAGGAGCGGAGGTGAGGTTGATCATCATCGGCTGCGGCTATATCGGCCGGCAATTGGGGGCGCGGCTGGCGTCTCGCGGCGAGCCCGTCATCGGCGTCGTGCGGAGCGAGGCGAGCGCCGTATTGCTCGCGCCACTCGGCATTCAGGCAAGGCGAGTCGATCTGCCGACGGACGTCCCCGATGCGCTTGAGACCGCAGGCGCGGACGTCTTCCACCTTGCACCACCCCCGGCGGAGGGGAGCACAGACCCGGTGACGGCCCGACTGGTGGAGACGTTCGGCGAGCATGGTCAGCCGCGCCGGGTGGTCTACGTCGGGACCACCGGCGTCTACGGTGACTGCGCCGGCGCCTGGGTGGACGAGTCCAGGGCACCAGAACCGGTCGCCGAGCGTTCGCTGCGCCGCTGGGACGCCGAGGAGCGTCTGCGGACCTGGAGTCGCGAGACGGGCGGCGAGTTGGTGATCCTGCGGGTTGCGGGCATCTACGCCTGCGACCGATTGCCGCTCGCGCGTATCCGCAGTGGCCAGCCCGTGGTGAGCCTGGACGAGGCGCCCTGGTCGAATCGGATACACGCCGAGGACCTCGTGGAGGTCTGCCTCGCCGCCATGGGCCGGGCGCCGTCCGGAAGCGTGTATAACGTCTGCGACGGGCACCCGAGCACCATGACCGATTACTTCCTGCGCATCGCCGAGGCTGCCGGACTCGCGCCGCCGCCGCAGATTCCGCTGGCACGGGCGCCGGGCCAGGTGTCGGCGGGTATGCTGTCCTACCTGCGCGAGTCCCGCCGGCTGAGCAACCGAAAACTGATCGATGAACTGGGTGTGCAACTGCGCTACCCGACCCTGGCCGATGGCCTGCGCGGCTGTTTCGGGGACGACTCCAGGCAGGCCTGAGCGGTGCGCACCCGCGGGCCGCGTCCGCGCCGCGGACCTCCCATCATCGGCCGCTGGTGCGTCAGTCGAAGGCTGCTAGAATCGGCGATGCCGACGCTGTCGCCCTCGACGAGCTGTCCATGTTGCAATCGAGCGATTCCCGCCGCGTTGCAACGTCGCCGCAGGTGCCAGCCAGTCGACACGGGGGAAATCGCCGTTTCCGCGGCAATGCCCCGCGCCCGGATCAACCGCAGCAAAGAATCGACCCAGGAGTCACCAGATGCAGGCCCGTTCCACCTTCGCCGCGGCGGCCCTCGCCGCGCTCCTCGTCTCCGGCCCCATCGGCGCCGTCGAGGACGAGGACATGAACTTCGACACCACCGAGGACCTCTACGCGGTCTGCGTCACGACTTCTGACGCGCCCGAGTACGTGGCGACCAGCTTCGCCTGCCGCGCATTCATCGAGGCGACCGTCCAGTACCACGACGCGGTCAGCGACCGTAAGAGGCTGAAGCGCTTGATCTGCTACCCGCAGACAGCGACCGTCGGCGATGGCCGCCGTGCCTTCCTGGCATGGGCCGAGGCCAACAAGGACGACGCCGAGCTGATGGGCGAACTGCCCGTGGTCGGCCTGGTGCGAGCGTTGGCGGACAAGTACCCCTGCCGCTGAGCTCCCGAGCGAGCCCTTCCCTGAGCTTGTGTGCGAGTCCGGCGATGGCGTGCCCGGCAGCGCCGGGAGCGATTGCCTGGCATCGAACCCCCTGGACCCTACCCGGAGCGAAGCCCAAATGACGAAACGAACGACCTTCCTGATCTGTGCGCTGGCACTGGCCACGACGGCCGGTTGCGGCACGACCACGACCGAGCGCGCCGGGTCTGGTGCCCTCATGGGCGCGGCGGGAGGCGCATTGATCGGTTCCCTCAGCGCAGATGCCGGTGCGGGCGCCCTCATCGGTGCCGGCGTCGGCGCCCTCGGTGGCTATCTGGTGGACCAGCACGCCAAGGGCAACATCGACTGATCCAATCGGTCCGTCAGACCCCGGTCGCCGCCCCGCATCCGCGTGGTGGCGACGCAACATCGGCCGCCCGCCTGGACCGGAACGGAGGAAGAGTCGGGCCGGGCGCCGCCATCACACGAGGTAATCGATCATGGAGCGAGTCATCATCGCATCCATTCTCCTTTCCGCCGCGGCCCTGGCGGGTTGCGGCACCACCACCGCGTCGCGCACCACCACCGGCGCCGCAGCGGGTGCTGCGGCGGGCGCGGCCATCGGTTCCGCCAGCGCCAATGCCGGCAAGGGTGCCCTGATCGGCGCGGGCGTGGGCGCCCTGGGCGGTTACGCCTATGATCAGCACGAGAAGGAAAAGGAGCGCCAGCAGAATCGCTACAAGTAGAGGTCCGCATCCGTTGTAACGCACCTTAACGGTTCCGTCCGCTTGGAGTTTGCCTTGCAACCCGACACAGCGATGCCGGCCCTGTTCCTCCACAACCTCTGGCTGGTTCTGCTGGAACTCTCGCCATCGCTGCTGCTCGGGTTACTGATCGCGGGCCTGATCCACGTCTACGTGCCGCCGGCGGCCATCCATAAGCGGCTCAGCCGACCTAGCCTCGGTAGCACGGTGCGCGCCTCCGTGTTGGGTGTACCCCTGCCGCTGTGTTCCTGCGGTGTCATCCCGACCGCGCTGGGACTGCGCAAGGCCGGAGCTTCGCCGGGTGCGGCCACTGCCTTCATGATCAGCACCCCGCAGACGGGGGTCGACTCGGTGCTGGTCAGCGCCGCCTTCCTCGGTTGGCCATTCGCCATCTTCAAACTGATCGCCGCCTTCGTCACCGGTGTGATCGGGGGACTGTTGGTCAACCGGTTCACGCCGTCGCCATCGGCGGAGACCGAACCGGGCGCGCGGGCGTCGCTGGGCGGAGCCGGGGCGGATCGAGGCCTGATCGGCGCCGTCCGCTACGCGATCTTCGACCTGCTGGCCGCCATCGATCTGTGGCTGATCGGCGGCATCATTGCCGCCGCGCTGATCACCACCCTCGTCCCGTCGGATTTCTTCGCCGACCAGGCGTGGTCGCGTGGCCTGCTCGGCATGCTGGTGGTGCTCGCCATTTCCCTCCCACTCTATGTCTGCACGACGGCATCGGTGCCCATCGCAGCATCGCTGATCGCCGCGGGTATGCCCGCCGGCTCGGCGCTGGTGTTCCTGATGGCCGGCCCGGCCACCAACGTCGTCACCATCGGCGCCGTCTACCGGACCCTCGGTGGGGCCGTGCTCGGCTTCTACCTCGGCACCGTCGTCGTCATGAGCCTTGGCTTCGGCCTTCTGTTCGACTCCCTACTGCAGGCGGCGCCCGTGCTGTCTGCAGAGCATCACCACGAGACCGGTTTGCTGGGTGTCGCATCGGCTCTGCTGCTGCTCGGCCTACTCGCTCTACTGGCCTGGCGGCGCTGGCGGGATGCTCGCGTCGCGACGCTCGTCGGGGCTGATGCCCCGAAGTCGCTGGTGATCGACGTCGAGGGCATGAGCTGCCAGCACTGTGTCGGCAGCATCAAGCGCGCCCTTGAGGCGATGGACAGCGTCGAGGTGGCCGCGCCCGATCTGGCCAGCGGACGGGTGCTGGTGACCGGCCAGGGGTTCACGGTGCCTGCGCTGGTGCAGGCCATCGAGCAAGCGGGCTTCTCCGTCCGGGACGTGGAACAAAGCTCCGACCGCGTTGACGCCTCCCCAGGCTTGGACTAGATTCCAAGACAGAGCGCGGCCTTCCCGTGGTTTGGGCGCCGATTTGTGCGTTGGTCGGCGTCCTCGCATCGTGTCATCAATGCACGAGCGCTTCGAGTGAGAGTGATGCGGATATACGTAGGCAACCTGAAGTATGCGGTGACGGACGACCAGTTGCGCGACATGTTCGCCGAGTTTGGCGACGTTGCGAGCGCGGATGTCATCAAGGATAAGTTCTCCGGTCAGTCGAAGGGCTTCGGCTTCGTCGACATGCCCAATGCATCGGAAGCGAACGACGCCATCCAGGCGCTGAACGACGCCATGCAGGACGGGCGCAAGCTGACCGTCAACGAAGCGCGGCCGCGCACCGAGCGACCACCGCGACATCACTAAGGGTCCTTTGCCGCCGGAGCTTCTTCCCCTACAGGGAATCTGGCTCAGATGCCGAGCTCTGGCCAAAGTTCATCGATGCGCGCTTTGACCTGGGGGTCCATGGTGATGGGCTGACCCCACTCCCGGGTCGTTTCCCCAGGCCATTTGTTGGTGGCGTCGAAGCCCACCTTGGAGCCGAGTCCGGACACGGGCGAGGCGAAATCCAGGTAATCGATGGGCGTGTTCTCGATCAACAGCGTGTCCCGCGCCGGGTCCATGCGCGTGGTCATGGCCCAGATGACGTCCTTCCAGTCGCGGGTATTCACGTCATCGTCCACGACGATGACGAACTTCGTGTACATGAATTGGCGCAGGAAGGACCAGACGCCCATCATGACGCGCTTGGCATGGCCCGGGTACTGCTTGTCCATGGAGACGACGGCGAGGCGATAGGAACAGCCCTCGGGCGGAAGGTAGAAGTCGACGATCTCCGGGAACTGCTTCTGCAGGATGGGCACGAAGACCTCGTTGAGCGCCACGCCCAGGATTGCGGGCTCGTCCGGCGGGCGCCCGGTATAGGTGCTGTGGTAGATGGGTGAGCGGCGCTGGGTCAGGCGGTCGATCGTGAACACCGGGAAGTCGTCGACCTCGTTGTAGTATCCGGTGTGGTCGCCATAGGGGCCCTCGGGTGCGATGTCGTCGGGGTGCAGGTGTCCCTCCAGGACGATCTCCGCGCTGGCCGGCACCTGCAGGTCGCTACCGATACATTTGGCCAGCTCGGTGCGGCTACCGCGCAGTAGGCCCGCGAAGGCGTACTCCGAGAGCGTATCGGGCACCGGTGTGACAGCCCCGAGGATGGTCGCCGGATCGGCTCCCAGCGCAACCGCGATCGGGAAGGGTTCGCCGGGGCGCTGCCGCTGCCAGTCGCGAAAGTCCAGTGCGCCGCCGCGGTGAGCGAGCCAGCGCATGATGACCCGATTGCGCTCGAGCACCTGCATCCGATAGATGCCAAGGTTCTGCCTCGACTTCTCGGGACCGCGTGTGACCACGAGCCCCCAGGTGATCAAGGGTGCCGCGTCGCCCGGCCAGCAGTGCTGAACCGGCAGCTGGCCAAGATCGACGTCCGCGCCCTCCAGCACCACCTCCTGGCAAGGCGGGTTGCGCTTCGTCTTCGGCGCCATATCGAGCACCTTGCGGAACACCGGCAGGGTGCGCCAGGCCTCCGTCATGCCCTTCGGTGGCTCCGGCTGTTTCAGGAAGGCGAGCAGCCGGCCCACCTCGCGCAATGCTTCGACCGACTCCTCCCCCATGCCGAGCGCCACGCGCTTCGGCGTGCCGAAAAGATTGCCCAGCAGCGGGATTGACGAGCCCTTGGGCTGCTCGAACAACAGCGCCGGGCCGCCCGCGCGCAAGGTGCGGTCGCAGATCTCCGTGACCTCGAGGTAGGGATCGACCGGGACACGGATGCGCTTGAGCTCTCCGCGTTGCTCGAGCTGATCGATGAAGTCACGAAGATCCCGATATTTCATGATCGTCTGTTCTGATCCTGTTGTCTGATTGGGTCGATGGGAGGGCCGATGTTCCCTGTGGCGGCTCGGTTGGGCCGAGAACGTTAACACGCCGGCAGTTTCGTCCTGTCACGGCTGGTGAACGCGCGCCTGCTACATTGCCGCATCCCTCGCGCCGCCGACATTCAAGGCACTGGCAAACGCACTCGGTACGGATCCTCGATCCTGTACCCACGTGCTACCCTCGGAGCTTCCTCGACATAGATCGGGTGGCGCGGCGATTCTCGATGCGACCTCTGCAACGGACCCTGGCCTGGTCCATCCTCATCCTGCCTCCACTGCTCGCCGTCGCAATGCTCGGTGCCTGGCTCGCCCGCGGGCGCGCAATCTTCCCCGATCCGCTGCTGCTCATCGCGGCTGGGCTCCTGCTGGTGTCCGTCGTCTTCGGCATTCTGCTGCCGCGGCACCGGCTGCGCCGGGTGGTGGCGCGCCTGGAGCGCGGCGCGGAGGCCGTGATCCAGGATGATCCGGCACAACAACTGGCCTTCACCACCGATCCCCTGGTGGAGCGTCTGGTCGTCGCCTTCGATCTGCTCTCGCATCGACTCGCCAGCAGCGAAGCCGCGTTGCAACAGGCCGAATCCCGCGCCGACGGCCTCATCGCGGAGCTGGAGGAACGCGAGGCGCGGATGCGCCGTCGGCTGGACGCCGCCCTCGACGCGATCCTAACCCTGGACGCCGACGACCGGGTGCTGGAACTGAATCCCTCCGCCGAGGTGCTGTTTGGGGTCTCCGTCGATGAGGCCTGCGGGCGCGGTCTCGACGCCTTCTTGTCGATCCACAAGCTGTGCGAAGCCGGCAGGGCGCTGCTGGTCTCCGGTGAGCATGCGAGCGCCGGTCCCGAGCGCCGGGAACTCGACCTCGTGACCAGGGCCGGGCGACGGATCCCGGCGGAGGTCACGGCAATCGCTTGGGAAACGCCTCAGGGCCGGTTCCGGACACTGTTCCTGCGCGACCTCAGTGAGCGTCGAAAGGTGCAGGAACTACTGGAACGTAGCGCGCAGCGGGCGAGTGTCGCCAACGAGGCCAAGACTCGTTTTCTGGCGTCCATGAGCCATGAGATTCGCACGCCGCTGAATGCCATCCTGAACATGAACGAGCTGCTGCTGGAGTCCGATCTGGACCAGGAGCAGGAGACCTACGCAGCAACCGCCAGTGAGTCGGCCCGGGCATTGCTGTCCATCGTCAACAGTATTCTGGACTTCTCCAAGATCGAGCACGACCGCATCAAGCCGGCGGTGCGCCGGACCGACCCGGAGGCTATTGCCAAGAGCGCCATCGACTTGCTGGCCGCACGTGCCTACGCCCGCGAGCTCGAGCTGACACTGTTCTGCGACCCACAGGTTCCCCCCGGCGTGCTCACAGACCCGGGTCTGGTGAGGCAGATTTTGTTGAATCTGATCGGCAACGCGATCCGCTTCACCGACGAGGGCGAGGTGCGCCTCAGCCTGTTCGCCGACTCGGCGGAGCGGACCCTGAGCTTCGCCGTCTCTGATACCGGCGTGGGTATCGCGCCGGAGGCGCAGGCCGATCTATTCTCGGAGTTCAAGCGTGCCGGGGGGCCGGCTGGTCGCCCGCTGGGTGGCAGCGGTTTGGGGCTGGCCATCAGCCGTCGCTTCGCCCGCATGCTGGGCGGGGATATCACGGTCTCGAGTGCACCGGGGGAGGGGAGCTGTTTCACCCTCAGTCTGGGCTTCCCTGACGGTCTGCCGGAGGGGGATCGAACCCTTGCGGCGTCTACGCTCCGTGGGTGGCGGGTCGCGCTTTGGGCCGACAACCCGCTGCTCGCCAACGCGCTGGCGCGACAACTCCGCGCCTTGCGTATCGCAGTCGCATTGCTGCGTCCGCCGTTGCCAGGGCGCAACGACAGTTGTTGTGGTGAGCTCCGCTTGTTGCCGACGGAGTCGGCCGCGCCGCCGCGGGTCGTCGTGCTGTACCGAGTCGGCAGTCGATCCCAGCCCATGGCGGCTCAGGGCCATGGTGTGGCCACCTTGAGGATGCCGGCGACCCTGTCGGCGCTCCTGGGCGTCCTGTTCCAGGTCCTGGAGCAGGACGCGCCGGCCCCGAGTGCACCAACGCGAGATCGCCTCGTCGAGGCGGTCGAACGTCGAGCCGCCGAGTCCCCGCCACTGCTCCTCGCCGAGGATAGCGTGGCGAATCAGCGCGTCGCGACCGCCTTGTTGCGCAAGGTCGGTTTCCAGGTGGATGTGGTAGAGAATGGCCTGCAGGCGGTGGCCGCCGCTAAGCGCAAGTGCTATGGCCTGGTGCTGATGGACCTCGCCATGCCGCATATGGACGGCATCGAGGCGACCGGGTGCATCCGCGCACTCCCCGGCGAACCCGGCCGGGTGCCGATTGTCGCGCTGACCGCGAACGCCTTCGACGAGGACCGCCAGCGCTGTTTCCAGGCGGGCATGGACGGCTATTTGAGCAAGCCCGTCGAGCGTCGTTCGCTATTCCAGGCGCTGCTCGAACACACGGCCCGGTCCGGGCCGGATAGTCTGTCCGACTCGAGCTCGGACCTGGGCATCGACGCCCGCCCGAAGATCAGCCCAGAGCCCCGATCCCCAGAGCCCCGATCCCCAGAGCCTCGATCCCCAGAGCCTCGATCCCCTCAGCTGGCGGAGGGCGTCGCCCGGCCCGCGGCGCAGAAGGACAGCCTGCGGTTCAGCGCGACGGTCTGCCCGACGGCCGTCGATCCCGACTTGGAGGACCAGCCAATCGACGAGGTCGTACTCGCGTCCCTGTCCGCCGAGCTGTCCGAGGAGCTGATGCCGGACGTGATCGGCGCCTTCATCGATGAGGCGTACGCTCGGGTCGCCAGCATCGAGGCGGCCGTCGCCGACGCCGACTGCGCGGCGGCGGCAGCTGCTGCCCATGCCCTCAAGGGCAGCGCGGCGACCTTCGGCGCTCGACAACTGCGCGATCTGGCGATGGCCATGGAATTGGCGGGCAAGGGCGGGAAGCTCGACGCCCTGCGCGAGCGCGTCGCGCCGTTGCGCGGCAGCGCCGACGCCACCTTGGCGGTTCTCCAACTGCGCTATCCCGCGGCTGAGGCACCGCCCGCGGGGAGCTGAAAGGGCATGGCCTGCGCGGTGGGGCGCACGCAACATACTCTGCGGAAGGATCACCGCTCGGGGTTATGATGGTGTGTCGGCACCACATGACCCTCGGCGTGCGAGATCCCCACTCGGCAGCCGGCTACTCCCGCGGTCCATAGAGTTCTAGCCACATGACAAGCGAACCCGCTGCTGTCCTGATCGTCGAGGACAGCATGAGCCTCGGCACCGTCTATCGCGGCTATTTGCGTGGCGAGCCCTATGCCGTCAGCCACGTGCTCGACGGTGTCAGCGCGATGACCCGCATCGCCCATGATCCGCCCGATGCATTGCTGCTCGACCTGCAATTGCCGGACATGGACGGCATGGACATCCTGCGCCACGTGCACGAGCACCGCATGCCCAT
Organism: Thiohalocapsa sp.; assembly: GCA_028277725.1. Lineage (GTDB taxonomy): Bacteria > Pseudomonadota > Gammaproteobacteria > Chromatiales > Chromatiaceae > Thiohalocapsa. The sequence continues at coordinate 39,163 of JANQFX010000017.1, read as the reverse complement.
CGCCGTGGTCGTCATCACCGGCCATGGCTCGGTGGATAAGGCCGTGGACGCGATGCGTTATGGCGCCTTCGACTTCGCGGAGAAGCCCCTGTCACAGAAGCGGCTGATCGTCACGCTGCGCAATGCGGTGGAGAAGATCCGCATGCGCCACTTCGTCGACCAGCTGACCGACGACTTCCGGCGCGAGCATTACCAGGGCTTCATCGGCAGCTCGCTGCGGATGCAGGCGGTGTATCGAATGATCGATAGCGCCGCGCCGAGTCGCGCGACGGTATTCATCACCGGCGAGAGTGGCAGCGGCAAGGAGGTCTGCGCCGAGGCCATACACCACCGCAGTGACCGATGCGACAAGCCCTTCATCCCCATCAACTGCGCCGCTATCCCGCGCGACCTGATGGAGAGCGAGATCTTCGGTCACGTCAAGGGGGCCTTCACCGGTGCGTTGCGGGACCGTTTCGGTGCCGCCAAGCAGGCCGATGGCGGTACGCTGTTCTTAGACGAGATCGGCGAGATGAGCCTCGACCTGCAAACCAAGCTGCTGCGCTTCGTGCAGACCGGTGCCTTCCAGCCCGTTGGGGCTAGTGCGCTGGAACAGGTCGATGTGCGCTTCATCTGCGCCACCAATCGCGACCCGCTCGCCGAGGTCGCGGCGGGGCGATTCCGAGAGGATCTCTTCTACCGGCTGCACGTGATCCCGATTCAACTGCCGGCCCTGCGCGAGCGCGAGGGGGACATCCTGGAACTGGCCAACAGCTTCCTTCTGCGCTTCGCGGCGGAGGAAGGCAAGCAGTTCAAGGCCTTCGAACCCGAGGTCGAGGCCGTTTTTCTTGCCTATGCCTGGCCCGGCAATGTGCGCCAGCTGCAAAACGTGGTGCAGAATGTCATGGTGCTCTACGACGGCGAGCGCGTCACTCGCGACATGTTGCCGCCGCCGCTCGATAGCATCGACCCGGGCGGTCGGGCGCGGACGGCCGATGTCCCATCGCGTCCGGCTGAAAACGCGGTCGGTGGGGACCCCGGCGGCAACCCCATCCGCCCCCTGAAGGACCTCGAGCGGGAAGCCATCGAATATGCTATTGCGTACTTCAAGGACAATATCCCGCAGGCGGCCGCCGCCCTCGGCGTCAGCCCCTCCACGATCTACCGCAAACGCCAGACCTGGGACAACAATTCCGGCTGAGACTCCCGGCGCGTGACCGCTGCGCGAGGCGCTCGCGCGAGAGCCTGGCGCAGGCACAAGGCGCGGGCCGGCCGATGACGAGGACGATGGACATGCAGCCCAAGGCGACTCCGCGCCGTGCGGACCCCCGTGTCGCGATGACTTGGCTGGCGGTTGTCATGCTGGTCGTCGCCGTCACCGGAGTCGCCGCCTACAAGGCCTGGCCCCTGCTGTTCCCGCAGATCGCCGAGCGAGCGGCGCAGAACCCGACCTGTGATGTCGCGAGCGATGCTTGTGTCGTGGGCTTCATCGACGGCGGGCGCGTGAGGCTCGACATCCGTCCGCGCGGGATTCCCGTCGTACAGCCCTTGCAGATCCAGGTCGAACTCGCCGATCTTCCGACGCCCGAGCGGGCTGAGTTGGATTTCGCGGGGGTGGATATGGACATGGGTTACAACCGTGTTGCCCTCGAGCCGGTAGCCGATCGCGTGGGTCTGTACCAGGGCCGTGGCATGTTGCCCATCTGCGTGCGCGACCGCATGGCTTGGGAGGCCCGTGTCCTGCTGTACGGTCCGGACGGCATCCGCTCGGCGCCGTTCCGGTTCGAGACTGCCGGCCAGCCCCGATGACGCAGTTTTGTAGACTACGCTGGGCGGGATGAGTCGAAGATTCAGTATTTCGGAATATTCGGTATTTGACATGCGTCAATCGCCGTATGCGTCTATCGGCCTAAGCTGATGACGGGCCTGGGCACAATGCCTGGTGATCCGTGACGACCTGAAACCCCGGCACGCCCGCCGAGGGCATCAGTGGGAGGGAGGCCGTCGAGGCGCTTTCCCGTGCCGTCTGCGGCGGACTTCGCCCAGCCGTTGGACGACACGACCGGTTGTGCCGAGCTGGTCCGGCTACAACCATGGGCCCGCCGGTTCCCCGATCGACAACGCCAATGAACGGAGGTAATCCAATGCTCGCCAAGAAACGTCTGTTGCTTGCTGCCGGCTTGGCCGGTGCCACCTTCTTTGCCGCCAGTTCCGCGCAAGCGTTCTGGGGCCCCTTCAACCCCTGGAACTGGGGTAACAACGGTTGGGGCCCGGGTTGGGGCGGTCCCTACGGCTATGGTGGCCACCCGGGCTACTGGGGCGGCTACCCCGGCTACTACGGTGGCTATCCCTATGGCTACGGCGGCTATGGCTACGGCTATCCGGGCTACGGCTACGGCTACCCGGGGTATGCCCCAGTGTCCGCATGGCCCGCGCCGGCCGCCCCGGCCGCCAGTAGCGATTCATCCAAGTAAGACCGCCCCAGGCTGATCGCCACCGCCGCCCGGCAGCCGCCGGGCGGCACGGCTGGTTCTCCACCCGACAGAACCGACTGGAAACGCCTTATCGACTGATCCGGCGCGCGCGGCTGGATCATCCCGTTCGTCTCCGCGCTCCCGCCACCCTTGCCGCTGCCTTCGCCCCGCTGAATGGGCTGCTATGATCGCGGCCCAGACACCAACCGGCGGAGGTGATTATGCGTGTTCTGGTGGGTGATATCGGTGGCACCAAGACGGGCCTCGCGCTGGCGGAGGTGAGCGGGGATCAGGTGCACCTGACGGGCGCCGCGCGCTATCCGAGCCGCGAGCACGCGGACTTGGCCGATATCGTCAGACGCTACCTGGACGAGACGGGCGCGATGGTGGGAGCTGGCAGCTTCGCCATTGCCGGGCCTGTGGTGGAGCGCCGCAGCAAGACCACGAACCTACCCTGGACGGTGGACGCCGCCGCGCTGGAGCGCGCCCTGGGCTTCGCGCATGTGCACCTGCTCAACGATTTGGAGGCCGTTGCCTGGGGCGTCGCCGCACTGGGAACCGATGACTTGGCTGAGCTCCAACCGGGCGAGCCATCGGGCTCCGGTGGCAATGCCTGCGTCGTCGCCGCCGGCACGGGGCTCGGTGAGGCGGGTCTGTACTGGGACGGTAGTCGCCATCACGCCTTCGCCACCGAGGGCGGACACACGGACTTCGCGCCGACGGACGAGCGCGAGTTCGCGCTCCTGAATCACCTGCAGCAGCGCTTTGGCCGCGTGAGTTGGGAGCGGGTGGTTTCGGGCATGGGCATCGGCAACCTCTACGCGTTCCTGGTCGAGTGGCATCAGGCCGAGCACCCGCCAACGGTGGCCCGTGCCATCGCGGAGCAGGGCGATCTACCGGCAGCGGTGGCAGAGGCGGCGGCCGGTGGCTGCCCCGTCTGCGCGGAGACCATGGCCCTGTTCGCGCGCCTCTACGGCCGCGAGGCCGGCAACATGGGGCTCAAACTCATGGCCCTGGGTGGCGTCTATCTGGGCGGCGGTATCGCGCCGAAGAATCTAGACCTGCTGCGCCGCGGCGACTTCCTGAAGGGCTTTGCGGATAAGGGTCGCATGCGCCCGCTGATGGAACGCATGCCGGTAAGGGTGATACTGAACCAGAGGACGCCGCTGTTGGGTGCCGCGCGGTTTGCCTGCCGGTGATGGAGATCGCCGGGGGCGGCGAGTAGCAGATGGCGCTCCAGGCCCGCAACCCGCTTGCCTTCGATCTCATCCAATACCCATGACACAGCCAGTTTCCGGGGCGACGACCCGGCCGGCCCGCGAGCGCATCGGGCGGTGGATCGAGTCCGCACCTATGCAGCGATTCATCATCGCCGTGATCTTGCTCAACGCCATCACCCTGGGGCTCGAGACCTCGAACACGCTGATGGCGCGCTGGGGCGGGCTTCTGCACGCGCTGGACCGGGCCGCGCTGGCCGTGTTCGTGGTGGAGATCGGTCTCAAGCTCTACGCCTTTCGGCTCGGTTTCTTCCGCACCGCATGGAACATCTTCGACTTCGCCGTGGTGGCCATTGCCCTGGTGCCGGCCAGCGGTCCGCTCGCGGTGCTGCGCGCCCTGCGTGTGTTGCGTGTGCTGCGGCTGGTGTCGACGGTGCCACGGTTGCGCTTCGTGGTGGAGGCCCTGCTGGCTGCGGTGCCCGGCATCGCGTCCATCGCCGCATTGATGCTGCTCCTGTTCTATGTGTTCGCGGTGATGGCGACGAGCCTGTTCGGGCAGGCCTTCCCGGAGTGGTTCGGCAGCATCGGTGCGTCCATGTACACGCTGTTCCAGGTGATGACCCTGGAGAGCTGGTCCATGGGCATCGTACGTCCGGTGATGGCGGAGTATCCGGCGGCCTGGACCTTCTTCTTGCCCTTCATTCTGATCGCGACGTTTTCGATGCTGAATCTCTTCATCGGCATCATCGTCGATACCATGCAGACCATGCACGAAGCAGATCACGCCAACGAACGCCGAGAAATGGAGACATCCCTCCACGACGATACCGACCGGGTGCTGGTCGAGGTCAGGCGTTTGCGCGAGGAGGTCTGCGCACTGCGCTCGGAACTCGCGGATGGACGGCGGTCCGACCCAAAGCAAAAACCCTAGGCTGATGTAGAGTAAGCAAGATACTTGTTTACAACAGTTGCATATTTGCCTGAGTTTATTAGTATCTAGGCATGGATTCCTTCACCGACGAGCACCGGTGTTGCTTGTTTCGCCGGATGCTCCGGCGGGTTGGGCTGTTGTTTTTTTGCATCGTCCTGCTTCCGATGCCGGCGGCGGCGCTGTCGCTGAAGGTCGATGTGGAGGGCGTCGAGGGACAACAGGAACAGAACGTGCTGGTGCTGCTGGGTATCTTTCAGGAACGCGAAGACGATAACCTGACCGTGCCGCGCATGCTGGCGCTGCACCGCCGCGCCCCGGAACAGATTCGCAACGCCCTCGCACCCTTCGGGCTTTATCGGGTGGAGGTACAGAGCAATCTGCAGAAGCCGGAGACCGAGGGCGGGAAGTGGATCGCCACCTATCGGATCACTCCGGGGGAGCCGGTCAAGATCGGCTCGGTGGACTACCGGATCAGCGGCCCGGGAAGCAACAACCCCGCCTTCCCCAGCAGCTTCCCGATGCAGCCCGGCGACGTGCTCCTGCATGCCGACTACGAGAGGGCCAAGTCGGATATTGTCACCATCACCTCCCAGGAGGGCTATCTCGACGCCAAGCTGACCCGGCACGTCGTCATCGTTGATCCGGTGGCCTACGATGCGCGCATCGAGTTCCATCTCGAGACCGGCTCGCGCTGGTACCTGGGCTCGGTCACCTTCAAGCAGGACCTGTTGGCCGACGAATTCCTCGAGGAATTCGTCGATTTCGAGCCCGGTGACGTCTACGACCCCGATATCCTGCTCGGGCTCCAGGGCAAGCTGATCGGTATGGAGTACTACGACAACGTCGAGATCGTGCCGCTGAAGGACCAGGCAGGTCCCGACCGGCGCGTCCCCGTCGAGGTGGTCGCCACGCGCAACGAGCCCAACAAGTACCGTGTTGGTGTCGGCTTCGCAACGGACATCGGGCCACGCTTCAGCCTCGATTATCGCCGCCGCTACATCGGCCGCTATGGGCACAAGCTCAAAATGGAGCTTCAGATCGCGCCGGTGAACCAGTCCTTCATCGCTGAATACCGGATTCCGTTCCGCGATCCGGTGTCGGACTACTACATGATCCGCCCGGAGTTCTACTCCTTCGATACGGCGAGCCGAAAGGGTGACCTATTCAAGCTCAGTGCCGTCCAGTCGGTGCTCACACCTCGGGGCTGGCGGCGCAACATCGCCCTCGACTACCGCTACGAGGACTACGAGGTCGACGCTGAGGAAGGCACCAACACCTTCAATGGCCTGGTGCCGAATGTTACCTGGTCCAAGATCGTCGCCGATGACCCGCTGAACACCCGCAACGGCTACCGACTCAAGTATTTGCTCCAGGGTACGGTGGAGAACGTCCTGTCGGAGACCAGCTTCCTGTCCGGCAGCGTCGACTTGAAGTGGATCAAGAGCTTCGGGGAGCGCTACCGCTTCATCACCCGCACGACGCTCGGCGCCACGCTGGCCGACAGCGTCAGCGCCGTGCCGGCGAGTCAGCGCTTCTTCGCCGGCGGCGACAACAGTATCCGCGGCTGGGGCCTGGATGCGCTCGGCCCCATCGACCCGGACACCGGCAAGGTCATTGGTGGGCGTTACCTCAGCGTCGGCAGCCTCGAGATCGAGCGAGAGATCCGTGGGGCCCTGAGTGGTGCTCTGTTCACCGATTTCGGCAACGCTTTCGATCCGGAATACAGCTCCGACTGGGAGCAAAGCGCGGGCCTAGGCCTACGCTACGCGACCCCCATCGGCCCCGTGCGGATCGACGCCGCCTATGCCATTACCAAGGACGACCCCGGCGTTCGGTTGCACTTCGGGCTGGGGCCGGACCTGTGACGCCGAGCTTCGTCCAACACCCGAGCCATGGCTGACCAGCACACCACACCGGCGCGGTCGCCCTTTCTGCCCAGCGACCGCAGGCGCCGCAAGCCGCTGCTGCTCCGGACATTGGGTGTGTTCCTACGCCTGGTCGGGCTCCTGCTGTTCCTGTTGCTGCTCCTGTTGGGCTTCGTGCTCGGCACCCAGACCGGTCTACGCGCCGCCGTCGCCGTCGCCGAGGACCTGGCACCGGATAGGGTCAGCGTCGGTCGGGTGGAGGGGCGCGTCCTCGGTGAACTCAGCATCGCCGAGTTGTCCCTAAACCTTCCCGGGCTGGCACTGGACCTCGGGCGGTTGCACCTGGACTGGCACCCGGGGGCGTTGCTCAAGGGCCGGCTGCGCGTCGTCGATCTGTCCGCATCCGACATCGATGTTGTCACCGAGCCCAGCGACAAGGAACCCACTGATGAGCCCTTCGAACTGCCCGATATCCACCTGCCGATCGAGGTGGATATCGACCGGGTACTGGTCGAACGGCTCAGCATTGCTCAGAAGGGCGCACCGCCGGAGGCCGCAATCATCGTCGGCAGAGTCGCACTCTCCGCCAGCGCGCTGTCCGACCGAGTCGATCTGCGCCAACTCGCGGTGATCCTGACCCAACCCGAGGCAGAGGCCAATGCGATCGGAAACGCTCGGCTCAGCGGCGACTACCCGCTGGATCTGGCCCTGGACTGGCGCTTCCGGCAGGCGCCATCGCTGCTGCTTGAGGGCAAGGGGCAGGTGGGCGGCAGCCTCGCGGAACTGGCCATTGAGCACCAGATCAGCGGGGTGGCGGAGGCAGAATTGCAGGTCGAGGTTCGAGACACCCTGAAAGCGCCGTCCTGGACCGCCGACGTCCGCCTCGAGCGAGTGGATCTTCCCGCCATCATGCCCGACACCCCGGCCGTGGACCTGACCGCCGATTTGCACAGCATCGGCGACCTGGAGCGCGCCGAGATCCAAGGTTCCCTGCGGGGTGCCGCGCCGGCGCTGGCCGAAGCGGCCCAGCTCGACGCAGAGCTGGATCTGCTTTGGGACGATCGGCGCCTGACTCTGACCCGGGTGCGGCTGACCGAGGCCGCCTCGGGTGCCGCTGTCGACCTGGATGGCCATGTGGACCTAGCGGGCGACACTCCGGTGGTCGAGATTCGCGGTGCCTGGGAGCGGTTGCGCTGGCCGCTGTCGGGCGATGCCTTGGCGGAGTCGCCGCTGGGTCAGCTCGACGTCACCGGTGGGCTCGACGCCTTCGACTACAGCCTGAACGCGGATGTCTTCGGCGAGCAGATCCCGGAGACCAGCCTGAGTCTAAAGGGGACGGGCAGCAGCGAGCAGATCAGGATCGAATCGTTGTTGGTCGAGGCCCTCGGCGGCCGAATCGAGGCGAGCGGCACGGCGGCCTGGGCGCCGGCGGTCACCTGGGACGTCGCGCTGACCGCCGCCGACATCGACCCCGGTCTGCAGTGGTCAGGGCTCGACGGCAAGGTTTCCATGCAGGCGGGCTCCAGCGGCGGCCTCGACGATGGCTATCGGTTCGACGCCGAGGTGAACGCGGCCCTGACCGCGTATCCCCCGGCGGATCTCGTCATCGGCGGCGCCGGCGACCTGTCCCGTGCGACGCTCGACACCCTGACCATCGACGCACTAGAGGGCCGGGTGGAAGGTGGCGGCCAGGTCGCCTGGACACCGGCGGTGACCTGGGACCTCGATCTGCGCGCGGACGACCTGGACCCGGGGAAGGTGCAGGACGGCCTCGACGGGCGCGTCGGCTTCGAGCTGACCAGCGCCGGTGGGCTGGACGAGGGCTATGACGTCCAGCTCCAGGGTAGCGCCGCCATCGCCGATTACCCGCCGACGCGCATCGATTTCGCCGCTAGTGGCGACCTGGCGTCGGCGCAGATCAAGCGTCTGGACATCCAGGTGCTGGACGGTCGCATCCAAGGCGATGGCCGCGTCGCCTGGGCACCGGAGGTCGGCTGGAACGCTACGCTCGATCTGGCGGACCTCGATCCCGGCACCCTGACCGCCGACTGGCCGGGTCGCATCGGCGGGCGGGTGCAGAGCAGCGGTCGGCTCACCGACGCCGGGCCGCAGTTCGATGCCCTCATCGACCAGATACGCGGCGAGCTGCGCGGCTACCCGGTGCGCCTCGACGCCGAGGTCGACATGATCGGGGATCGGGTGCGGTTGCGCCGCCTGATCGCCGGTTCCGGCACCAGCGAGGCGAAGGCCGACGGCGAGCTGCGGGGCGATGCCCTGAGCTTCCGCTTCGACGTCGACGCCCCAGACCTGGCCGCGCTGGTGCCCGACGGGCGCGGCTCACTGTCCGCCGAGGGCACCGTCTCCGGCACGCTCGAGTCCCCGCGCATCCGGGCCGATCTGCTGGCTCGCGACGCGGCCGTGGATGCGCAGGGCATCGAACGGCTCACCGGCAGCCTGGATATTGCCTTGGGCCAGCCCGGTGCCTTCGACATCGACATCGACGGTGCCAATCTCATCGCCGGCGGCATGCGCTTCGAGACCCTCGCCGTGCGTGGGACCGGCAGCATGCCGAGTCATCGACTGGAGGCGAACCTCGCCGGGCAGACCCTGGGCCTGGACCTACGCCTCGAGGGCGGATTGTCGGCCGATGGCGATTACGCCGGCCGGCTCGCGCAGCTCAGCCTGCCGACAGCGGAGTTCGGCACCTGGTCGCTGCAGCGCCCGGCGGATATCGGCCTCGTTCAGGGGGCCGTGAAGCTCGGCCCCCTGTGCCTCGGGAACGGGAATGAGTCCGGCGGCTGCGTGTCCTACGATCAACCCGGCCCGGGACGCTTCGAGGTGTCCCTCGACGTGGATCGTGTCGGCTTCGACATACTGAACCCGTTGTTGCCGGAGTTGATGGTCATGGAGGGCTATCTGCGCGCCCAGGGTGGTTTTCGCGGCGAGGGAAACCGCCTCGCCGGCAAGGCCACGGTCGAGATCCCGATGGGCGTCATCGAGATGTCTCTGGACGAGAGCGGCGACAAGCTCGTCTTCTCCGACACCCGTGTGGATGTTCGCGCCGGCCCTGACAGCCTGGATGCGGACCTGTCGATGCCCGTACCCGGCCTGGGCGGCATCGATGCGGAACTGACGTTGCCCGGCTTCCTGCTCGACAGGGGGCCGGCGCAGGCGTTGCGCGGTGCGGTGCGCGTCCAGCTCGACGGTCTGTCGCGTATCTCCAATCTCGTGCCCGACATCGACGAGGTCCGCGGCAACGCCGACGCCGATCTGGCCCTATCCGGCACCCTGGGAGAACCGGACATCCGCGCACGGGTGCGGGTGCAGGACCTGGGCCTCAATGTACCGCTATACGGTTTCGAGTTGACGGGCGCCAACCTGACCGCCGAGAGCACCGGGCCGGTCGCGCTGCGCATCGACGGCGGCGGCAACATCGGCGGCGGGGACTTCGAGATCGGCGGCGACCTGGATCTGGGCGGTGATGCGCCGGTCGCGACGGTCCAGATTAGCGGGCGCGATCTCAAGGTGGCCGACAGCAGCGAGTATTTCGCGCTGGTGTCCCTGGACATGCAGGTTGGCGCGGGTCCGGCGGGCACGGCCGTGCAGGGCGAGATCGACCTGCCGCAGGCGCGAATCAAGCCGCGCACGGTGCCGACCGGGGCGGTGCAGCCGTCGTCGGACGTGGTGGTGGAGGAACCGGGCGACGACGACGAGGGCGCGCCGCTCAGCATCGATCTGCTGGTGAAGCTGGGTGATGAGGTCTCGATCGACGCCTTTGGCCTGCGCGGTTTGCTACGCGGCCAACTGCGCGTGCTGAAGTCACCCCAGGGGGAGATCCTGGGCGATGGCAAGCTGCAGATCGTCGACGGCACCTACCGGGTCACGCTTCCCACCCTGGGCGTCATGACAGCCATTGGCAAGCCGCTGACCGTGGAGCAGGGTATCGTCACCTTCGCCAAGACACCCATCGGCAACCCCGGACTCATCCTGAACGCCCAACGCGAGGGGGGCGACGTGACCGCCGGTGTGCGCGTGCTGGGCACGCTGCGCAATCCGAAGCTGGCCTTCTTCTCGGAGTCCGATCCCAATCTGACCCAGGCTGAGATCACCCGCTACCTGGTCACCGGCATCCCGCCGGGGCGGGATGGAGACGCCGGACAGCGCGCACTGGCCGTGGGGACCTATGTCGCGCCCAAGCTCTACGTGGAGTACGAGAGTGGCACCGCCGATGCCCAGGACGCCGTCAAGATGCGCTATGACCTCAACAAATGGATCGAGATCCAGACCGAGACCGGCGACTCCCAGGGCGCCGACATCTTCTTCAAGTTCGAGAACTGAGCCGGACATCCTTGGATCGAGAGGGCCGCTTCGTGCGCTTAGTCATCTTCGTGGTTGATCGCTTCCGTGTCTGGGGCGCGGTCGCGGTCTTGCTTGTCGCCCCCCCAGCGCTCGCCGAGCCGTCATACAAGGTGCTCGACGACTCCCCGAACGCAAGTCCGAGCGAGCCGGCTGCGGCCCTCACCGTGATTGGGTTCGACCTCTGCGACCTGGATGCCGAAGGCCTGATCGGTCCCGCCGACGGCAAGCGCGCACTCGACTACGAGTTCTGCATCCCGGCCGGCGAGGGTTTCGCCGAAGAGGTACGCGAGATCGACCCCAGCCTCCGCTTCCATGCCGAGGCTCCGGGCCGCATCGGCTGCGGTGCCGATCAAGTGCTGGTGCTGGGCGACACGCACCGGCCGGATTTCGCCTTCGTCCTGCAACGACTCGCCGAGCTGCCTTATGTCGAGCGCATCGAGCAAGCGCACTTCGAATAGCGCCGCGTCGGGGCCGCGGCTCTGGCTCCCCCGGTACTGGCCTGCGTGGCTCGTGGTGGGCTTCTTCTCCCTGCTGTCAAGATTGCCCTTTCGTATCCTCTGGGCGCTGGGGCAGGGTCTCGGTCGGGCGAGTTACCTGGTCCTGCCCGGCCGACGCGCCGTCGCCCGCACCAATCTCGAGATCTGCCTACCGGAGTTGAGTCGGTCGGAGCGCGAGGCGGTGGTGCGCGAGCACTTCGGCTGGCTCGGTGTCGCCGTCGTCTGCCAGGGCATCGGCTGGCGTGCCTCGCCCTCTCGGTTGCGGCGCCTCGTGAGATTCGAGCAAGTCGAGTTCGTCGAGCAATGCCTGGCCGAGGGACGGGCAGTGGTGTTCCTGGTGCCCCATTTCATTGCGCTGGAGCTCTGCGGGACCGCCTTCGCCGCGTTACTGAACCCGGGGACGTACATGTATCAGCGTATCCGCAATCCCGTCATCGACCTGACCATGAAGAAAGGGCGCTCGCGCTTCGGCAGTTTGCCGGTGGAACGGCATGACGACCTGCGTGGGCTCATTCGCCGGGTCAAGAACGGGATGCCCTTCTTTTATCTTCCCGACCAGGACCCCGGCCGACGGCGCGGGGTCTTCGCGCCCTTCTGTGGCGTCCCGGCGGCGACGGTGCCGACCCTGGGGCGCATTGCGCGCTTGTCCGGTGCCCTGGTGATCCCGACCTTTGCCCGCTACCTGCCGCGCGGCACAGGATTGGAGCTCCGCTTCGGGGCGCCGCTGGCGGACTTCCCGAGCGGCGACGAGGAAGCGGATGCCGGACGCATGAACCAGGTCATCGAGGAGCGGCTACGGCAGATGCCGGCGCAGTATTTCTGGGTGCATCGGCGTTTCAAGACGCGGCCCGAGGGCGAGCCCCCGCTCTATCCCGAGTCGCGCCGCCGACGGCGGCGCCGGGCCAAGGCCGTGGCGAAGGCGGGTGGTTCGTGAGCCGTGACGGTGGCAGGTCCGGTATCGGGCCAGAGCCCAAGGTGGGTTTGGAGGCGGAATCGGCGTCGGAACTGAGTACAGGGTCGGGGTCGGAACCGGAGCCGGCTCCCGCGCCTCGGTTCGGTTCCCTGCGGGACTGGCTATACGGCGTCGCGCTGCTGCTCGCACTGCTCGTCGCCGTGGAGTGGCTGGTGGGCTGGCGCGATCTGCTCGTCCCTTGGCGCAGCATGCCCAGTGCTCTGCTGGTCGGCGCCTTCCTGCTCACGGCGCTGAGCTATCTGTTGCGGGCGGTGCGGGTTCGAGACTACTTCCGAGACGTGGTCGGCGGGCGCTTCCCGACCGTGCTGAGGTTGTCGGTACTGCACACGACCGCGAACAATCTGCTCCCCATGCGCGCCGGAGAGCTGGTCTTTCCCTGGCTCATGCGGCGCTATTTCGGCCATGGCTTTCTCACCTCAGGTGTCTCTCTGCTGTGGATTCGGTTGCTCGACCTCCACAGCCTCGTCCTCGGCGGTCTGGTGGTGCTGTGGCTATTCCGCCCGGCGTGGTGGTGGCACCTGGTCGGGCTCTTGTGGCTGACGGCGGTGCCCGCGGGACTGGTGCTGCGTCGGGCCGCATGGATCCGGGCGTCGAGGCCGGGTCGGCTGCGACGGCTGCTGCTGTTTGCCCTCGATGCGGGGCCATCGGATGCGCCGCTGCTGGCCCGGCTCTACCTCTGGACGCTGCTCTCCTGGGCCGCGAAGCTGCTGGGCTTCGCGCTGGTACTCGGCCACTTCGTCGATGCGCCCCTTTGGCAGGTACTCGCCGGGGTACTCGGCGCGGAACTCTCCAGCGTGCTGCCGTTCCACGGCGTCGCCGGGGCCGGCTCCTACGAGCTCGCCGGCATGGCCGTGCTAGTGCCTCTGGGCATCGGCATGCAGGCCGCCTTGGCAGGCGCCGTGAACCTACACCTGTTCCTGCTCGGCACGACGCTGGTGCTCGGTGTGCTTGCGTTGCTGTTGCCGACCGCACGGCGCGGTTGCCGCTCGTGAACCCGGGTGAGTGCCCAACCGGCTCGGAGGCTACCGTTCATCGGATTGGACAGGCTCGGTGTTGACAAGGTGCGCCTGCACCCATGAACGAGCCGGAGTTGTGCACAGCGTTTGAACCGGCAGTTGGGAGTGAGTCCCGTTTGGACACGAATTCGGGCGGCGCCGCGCAGTCGATGTGAAAACAATCACTTGGAGCCTTGGCCAGGCAGTGGCCAATCTAGAGCAGCCACTGGGAAAACCGGGCCTTAGGGGGGTTCCTAAGATTGTATCCACAGGGTTATCCACAGGCGCTGTTGGTAGGTGCTAAGAAGCTGTGACAAAAAAATGCCTTGCCTGTTACAACGACGAACTGACACGAGCTTGTAGCTGCAAGTGCCGGTTTTTCAATACTGGAAGACCTAACACGCTGTTCCTGCTGGCCACTTCCGCTGCCAACCCTGTCGATGGGCTGTTCAGGCTATACTGGGTCAGATGTGCAGCATCCCGAGATGCCCAGTTCGGGCGTCGGCGAATGTCCCCCCCGCGCAAACCGTAAGCATGCAGTCTCCGCAAGACGACATCGCCCTGCGGCGATGGTCGTGTGTTCGGCCCGCGGTCAGGACTCGGCTGCCCCGTGTAACACCCCCCAATACCGCCCCGGAGGCGGACCCCAGTGATCGAGACCCTGCGCAACATCGCCATCATTGCCCACGTGGACCATGGCAAGACCACCCTGGTGGACAAGCTGCTCCAGCAGTCCGGAACCCTCGGCGAGCGCTTCGGCCCGGTGGAGCGGGTCATGGACTCGAACGACCTCGAGAAGGAGCGGGGCATCACCATCCTGTCGAAGAACACCGCGCTGAAGGTGGACCTCGGCGACAAGCACTACCGCATCAACATCGTCGACACCCCCGGGCACGCCGACTTCGGTGGCGAGGTGGAGCGGGTGCTGTCCATGGTGGACTCGGTGCTGCTACTGGTGGACGCCCAGGAGGGGCCGATGCCGCAGACCCGCTTCGTCACCGGCAAGGCCTTCCAGCACGGGCTCAGGCCCATCGTTGTCATCAACAAGATCGACAAGCCCGGCGCGCGACCCGACTGGGTCATCGACCAGGTGTTCGACCTCTTCGACCGGCTCGGCGCCAGCGACGAGCAGCTCGACTTTCCGATCGTCTACGCCTCCGCGGTCAACGGGTACGCGGGCCTAGATGAGACGGTGACCGAGGGCGATATGACGCCGCTGTTCGAGGCCATCGTCGAGCACTGCCCGCCGCCGGACGTGGACCTAGAGGGGCCGTTCCGGATGCAGGTCTCGACACTGGACTACAGCTCCTTCGTCGGCGCCATCGCCCTGGGCCGCATCCAACGGGGCAGCGTCAAGCCGAACCAGCAGGTGGTGGTGGTCAAGCGCGACGGCGTCGAGCATAAGGCCAAGATCGGCCTCGTCTATGGCTACCTCGGTCTCGACCGCTTCGAGGTGCCCGAGGCCAAGGCCGGCGACATCGTCGCCATCACCGGCATCGAGGCGCCGAACGTCTCCGACACGCTCTGCCATCCGGATGCCGTCGAGGGTCTGCCGGCCCTATCTGTGGACGAGCCGACGGTGAGCATGACCTTCCAGGTGAATACCTCGCCCTTCGCCGGTAAGGACGGCAAGTACCTCACCAGCCGCCAGCTCAAGGACCGCCTGGAGCGGGAGTTGATCCACAATGTCGCGCTGCGCGTGGAGGAGGGCACGGACCCGGAGAAGTTCCGTGTCTCCGGTCGCGGCGAGCTGCACCTGTCCATCCTCATCGAGAACATGCGCCGCGAGGGCTACGAGCTGGCCGTCTCCCGGCCGGAGGTCATTTTTCGCGAGGTCGACGGCCAGGTCTGCGAGCCCTACGAGCAACTCACCGTCGATGTGGAGGAAGAGAGCCAGGGCGCCATCATGCAGGCCCTCGGTGAGCGCAAGGGCGAGCTCAAGGACATGGTCCCGGACGGCAAGGGTCGGGTGCGGCTGGACTACCAGATCCCCTCGCGGGGACTCATCGGCTTCCAGACCGAGTTCATGACGCTCACCTCCGGCACCGGCCTCAAGCATCACGTCTTCGACCACTACGGCCCGGCCAACCCCGGCGGCATCGCGCCGAGGCACAACGGCGCCATGATCTCCAACGCCCAGGGCAAGGTGCTCGGCTATGCGCTGTTCAACCTGCAGGACCGCGGTCGCATGCTGGTCTCGCCGGGAGACGAGGTCTATGAGGGCCAGGTGGTCGGTATCCACTCCCGCGACAACGACCTGGTCGTCAATCCGCTCAAGGCCAAGCAGCTGACCAACATCCGCGCCGCCGGCTCAGACGAGAACATCCTGCTGACACCGCCCATCAAGTTCAGCTTGGAGCAGGCGCTGGAGTTCATCGAGGACGACGAACTCGTCGAGGTCACACCCAGCGGGATCCGCATCCGCAAGCGCTTCCTGAAGGAGCACGAGCGCAAGCGGGCCGGGCGGGGCGGCTGACGACGGCTGCCCGCCGCGGCGACACGCCGGGATGAGCCCCGACCGCGGAGTCGGGCGACGCCGAATGTCGTTGGGTGTGGCGGGGCATCCTGCCCCGTACGGGCAACGGCTAAAAGTCGGCGTTTCCCTAATGTTGCTTGAACAACCGCTCCTTCTCGCGCGCCCAGTCGCGGTCCTTCTCGGTAGCGCGTTTGTCGTGGAGCTTCTTGCCCTTGGCGAGTCCGACCTCGAGTTTGGCGCGGCCACGCTTCCAGTACAGGGCTGTCGGCACCAGGGTGTAGCCGGCGCGCTCGGTCTGGCCGATGAGTCGGTTCAACTCGCCGCGCTTGAGCAGGAGCTTGCGCGTGCGTGTGGGCTCCGGGTTCACGTGCGTCGAGGCCGAGGGCAGGGCGGAGATGTGGGCACCGATGAGGTACGCCTCGCCCCGCAGGATTTTGACGTAGCTTTCCTTGAGCTGGACGCGGCCGGCGCGCATGCCCTTGACCTCCCAGCCCTCGAGCGCGATGCCGGCCTCCAGCCTCTGCTCGATGTGGTACTCGTGCCCGGCCTTCTTGTTGAGGGCGATGGTGCTGCCGCCGTCGGCGGGCTTTTTCTTTTTAGCCTTGGCCATCCGACAAAGTGTAAGCTACGCGCGGCCGGGGCGGAAGCGTCCTCGATAACTTGCGGTTGCCCTTGCCCCGGCTCGAAGCTACACTAGGCGGCTTTTCAGCGGGAGATTCTCTATGCGGCGTCCTCTCATTGCCGGCAACTGGAAGATGAACGGCTCCAAGATCGACGCAGAAGAGCTTCTGCGGGGCGTCATCGCGGGTGTTGCAGACATGAACAAGGTCGATGTCGCAGTTTGCCCGCCCTTCCCGTATCTCTATGTCGCGGAGCAGATGCTTGCGGAGACGGCTGTCGGCTGGGGCTCGCAGGATGTCTCTCGCGAGGAGGGTGGTGCCTTCACCGGTCAGACATCGGCGGCGATGCTGACGGACTTCGGTTGTCGCTACGCGATCGTCGGGCACTCGGAGCGGCGCCAGTTCAACGGCGAGACCGACTCGATCGTCGGGCGCAAGTATGCACGGGCCGTCGCCGAGGGCATCATCCCGATCCTCTGCGTGGGCGAGACCTTGGAAGAGCGCGAAAGCGGCAAGACCGAAGAGGTGGTCGGGAACCACATCGACGCCGTGATCAACCTGTCCGGTGTCGAGGCGCTGGCCCATGGGGTCGTGGCCTACGAGCCGGTCTGGGCCATCGGGACCGGCGTGACGGCCACGCCGGATCAGGCGCAGGAGGTCCATGCCTTCCTGCGCGCGCGGGTCGCCGCAAAGAGCCGTGAGGTCGCCGATCAGTTGCGCATCCTATACGGCGGCAGCATGAAGCCCGGCAATGCCGTGGATTTGCTCGCGCAGTCGGACATCGACGGTGGGCTCATCGGCGGCGCGGCACTCAAGGCGGCGGACTTCGTCTCCATTTGCCAGGCCGCCCAGAGCAGTGTCTGAGCAGGCTAACGCTGGAACGCAATAGCGATTAACTGGTCGAGGGCCCCCGACAAGGCCGCCGTCCGTTTATCCCAGGATTACGACAGTACAAGATTCAAGCGGAGAACGAGGTCAGCCGACGTCAAGCGATCACGGAGCCGACGATCCGGTTCCAGCACCAACAGCCTGAAAAGGTGCTCGATGCGGCCAGGCCGAGGACGCCACGCAGTCAAGACTTATGCAACTCATTCTGACAGTTCTGCACCTGGTGCTCGCGCTCGGGCTCATCGGGCTGATCCTGATCCAGCACGGAAAGGGCGCCGATGCGGGTGCGGCCTTCGGTAGTGGTGCCTCGGCGACGGTGTTTGGTGCGCAGGGTTCGGGCTCGTTCCTGTCGCGCACGACAGCGATCATTGCGACACTGTTTTTCTGCACCAGCATCGCGCTAGCCTACTATGCGGCTCGGCTCGGTGAGCCTGCGGGGCTGATGGATGGCATCGACGAAGAGGCGCCAATCGCCATCCCCTCGGTGGTGCCCGCCGCGCCGGAGGCCGACAACGATCTGCCTCCAGCCGCGCTCGAGGATGATGGTCCGATGATGGACACGACCGGCAGCGACTTGCCGCCGGTAGACGCGGCCGATCTGCCCGGTGCGGTGGATGATGCGTCACCGAGCACCGATATGCCGCGGCCGACCGAAGAGGACGTGCCCTCAGCCTCGCAGGTCGCTGGGCAAGAGGCTAACGGGTCCGGTGCCGAGCCGTCGTCGATGGGCGACGATGCTGGGTCGGACGGTGGCCGCGAGCAGTGAGTTGAACCGTAGCGGTTTCAAATGCAACGTTTTTTTGCCGACGTGGTGGAATTGGTAGACACGCTGTCTTGAGGGGGCAGTGGCGCAAGCCGTGCCGGTTCGAGTCCGGCCGTCGGCACCACCTTCGATATCCCAGGCGGGGCCTCCCGTCTGGGATCTCACGCGTTATTCGGTCTTCAGAGTACCCCAAGGTCAGCAATTCAAGTTGCTGATTGTCAAAGATTTCTTCCTGTCCTGTCGGCTTGACACTCCGGTGTTGGCTGCACTAGACTGCTGCGCTCTCCTGTCGGCCGCCCCGGCGGCATCAACCGAGTGAGCGACGCGTGCTGGAAGACTATCTCCATATCCTGATCTTTCTGGTCGTCGCGCTGCTGATCGGCTTCGTGCCCCGTGTGATCGGCATGGTGCTCGGTCCGCGCCGGCCGGACGCGGCGAAGGATTCCCCCTACGAATGCGGCTTCGAGGCCTTCGAGCACGCGCGGATGAAGTTCGACGTGCGCTACTACCTCGTCGCGATCCTGTTCATCATTTTCGATCTCGAGATCGCATTCCTGTTTCCCTGGGCCGTCGTGCTAGAAGAACTCGGCATGGCCGGCTTCATCGCCATGTTCGTCTTCCTCGGCATCCTCGTGGTTGGATTTCTCTACGAGTGGCGTAAGGGCGCACTCGAATGGGAGTGACGCCCGGTACGCGAACCGCGGGCCTTATGGCCGGTCATAGTTCCCACCCGACGCGACGCCTGCACCGGGGCACATGCGCGGGTTTGATGGAGACTTCTCATGGGTATTGAAGGCGTCCTCGAAGAGGGCATCGTCACGACCACCGCCGACAAGCTCATCAACTGGGCGCGCACCGGCTCCCTCTGGCCGATGTCCTTCGGTCTCGCGTGCTGTGCCGTGGAGATGATGCACGCCGGCGCCGCGCGTTACGATCTCGACCGCTTTGGGATCATCTTCCGCCCGAGCCCGCGCCAGTCCGACGTGATGGTCGTCGCCGGCACGCTGGTCAACAAAATGGCCCCGGCGCTGCGGCGCGTATACGACCAGATGGCGGAGCCGCGCTGGGTCATTTCCATGGGCTCCTGTGCCAACGGCGGCGGCTACTACCACTACTCCTATTCCGTGGTCCGCGGCTGCGACCGTATCGTGCCGGTCGACGTCTATGTGCCCGGGTGCCCGCCAACCGCCGAGGCGCTGCTCTATGGCATCCTGCAGCTGCAGAACAAGATTCGCCGCACCAACACCATCGCGCGCTGACGCGCAAGCCAGCCAGGCCATCCAAGAACCATGTCCGAGACCATCGCTTCCACCGGCGACGCCCGGCTCGATACGCTCGCCAATGTGCTCCTCACGCGTTGGAGTGGGCCGGAGTTCGGGCTCGAGTCCGCGCACGGCGAGCTGACGTTCACGGTGCCGGCGGCGGAGGTGAAGTCCGTTTGCGCGACGCTGCGCGACGACGCCGCGTTCGCCTTCGAGCAACTCACCGACCTCTGTGGCGTGGACTATGCCGCCTATGGGAAGGCGGAATGGGAAACCACCGAGGCCTCCACCACCGGCTTCGGCCGCGGGGTCGATCGAGACCTGGAGCTCGACGACGACGACCCCAAGCGCTTCGCGGTGGTCTATCATCTGCTATCGCTGGACTACAACCGGCGTCTTCGCCTCAAGATCTATGTGGGTGGCGCGCAGCCCATGGTCGACTCCGTTGTCGACATCTGGAGCACGGCCAATTGGTTCGAGCGAGAGGCCTTCGACCTCTTCGGCATCCTGTTCCGCGGCCACCCGGACCTCCGCCGCATCCTGACGGACTACGGTTTCGTCGGACATCCGTTCCGCAAGGACTTTCCGCTCATCGGTCACGTGGCCATGCGCTACGACGCGGAGCAGGCGCGCGTCGTCTATGAGCCGGTGGAGATCGAACCCCGCGTGCTGGTACCCAAGGTGATCCGCAACGACAGCCGCTACATCACCGAGGAGCAGGCCCGTGCCGCCAGGGCTGCCCAGGCACAGTTGGGGGGCGCAGCCAATGCCTGAGATCCGGAACTACACCCTCAACTTCGGCCCGCAGCACCCGGCCGCCCATGGTGTGCTGCGCCTGGTGCTGGAGATGGACGGCGAGGTCATCGATCGCGCCGATCCCCACGTCGGTCTTCTGCACCGCGGTACCGAGAAGCTCGCAGAGTCCAAGCCGTTCAATCAGAGCATCGGCTACATGGACCGGCTGGACTACGTGTCCATGATGTGCAATGAGCACGGCTATGTGCGCGCCGTCGAGAAGCTGCTCGGCATCGAGGCGCCGGCGCGTGCCCAGTACATCCGGACCATGTTCGACGAGATCACGCGCATCCTGAACCATCTCATGTGGCTCGGCGCGCATGCCCTCGATGTCGGCGCCATGAGTGTGTTCCTGTACTGCTTCCGCGAGCGCGAGGACCTGATGGACTGCTACGAGGCGGTCTCGGGTGCGCGCCTGCACGCCACCTACTATCGGCCGGGCGGTGTCTACCGCGATCTGCCCGAGCGCATGCCGAGCTTCCCGGATGCCAGCACCAAGTGGCACGGCAAGGGTGCCGTTCGCAACCTGAACGAGACGCGTCGGGGTTCGCTGCTGGACTTTCTCGAGGCCTTCACCGAGCGTTTTCCGGGTTTGGTCGACGAGTACGAGACCCTGCTCACCGACAACCGAATCTGGAAGCAGCGCACCGTCGGCATCGGCGTGGTCAGCCCGGAGCGGGCCAAGAATCTGGGTTTCACCGGACCGATGATCCGTGGCTCGGGCATCGCCTGGGATCTGCGCAAGAAGCAGCCCTATGCCGCCTACGCCGACGTCGACTTCGATATCCCGGTGGGCCAGAACGGCGACTGCTACGACCGCTATCTGGTGCGCGTCGAGGAGATGCGCCAGTCGAACCGCATCATCAAGCAGTGTATCGATTGGCTGCGCGCCAACCCCGGTCCGGTGATGCTCGAAGATCACAAGGTGACGCCGCCGCGACGCGTCGACATGAAGGACGACATGGAAGCCCTGATCCACCACTTCAAACTCTTCACCGAGGGCTACTGCCCGCCGCCAGGCGAGGCCTACGCCGCGGTGGAGGCGCCGAAGGGCGAGTTCGGTTGCTACATCGTCTCCGACGGCGCCAACAAACCCTATCGCTTGAAGGTGCGCGCGCCGGGCTTCGCGCACCTCGCCGCCATGGATGAGATGTCGAAGGGGCATATGCTCGCCGACGTCGTTGCCATCATCGGCACCATGGACATCGTCTTCGGGGAGATCGATCGCTGATGAGCTTCCGCAACACACCGCTGGCCGTCATCCACGACGTGGACAAGAGCGCGTTGCTCACACCGGAGCTGCGTACCGAGATCGATCGCCATGTCGCCAAGTATCCGCCCGAGTGGAAGCAATCCGCCGTCATGCCGGCACTGACGCTGGTGCAGGACGCCAATGGCGGTTGGCTGACGCGCGAACTGCTGGATCAGGTCGCTGCCTACCTCGACATGCCCGAGGTCTCGGTCTACGAGGTAGCGAGCTTCTACGGCATGTACGATCTAGAGCCCGTCGGACGACACAAGGTTTGTGTCTGCAATAGCATCTCCTGCATGCTTGGTGGTGCCGAGCACTTGCTGGAGCACATCGAGAAGCGCCACAGCGTGAAGCCCGGCGAGACCTCGAAGGACGGCAAGTTCACTCTCAAGGAGTTCGAGTGCCTCGGTGCATGCCGTCACGCCCCGGCCGTGATGGTGGACAAGGAATACCACGAGTGCGTAACGCCTGACGGAATCGACAAGATCATCTCGAAGCTCGACTGATGCAGCGTCGAGTGGGCGCTGGGGGGAGCGGCCCTTCCTACGCCCGAGCGCGCCCATTGGGGCGCCCGACAACCCCCCGGCCACGTCCGATCGGGGCCGCCGGCAAGGCACCGTTCGGGTTCCATCGGGTCCCGCAGACGGGCCCAGCAAGGTAAGAGATTCGCCATGGTCGACAATCAGAACACCGTGTGCTTCCGCACCATGCACCTGAAGCCGAAGCAGCGGCACACGCTGAAGGGCTATCGGAGCGTCGGCGGCTACGTGCAGTGGCAGCGCATCCTCAAGGAAAAGCCCTCGCCCGAGTCGATCATCGACGAGCTCAAGCTCTCTGCCCTGCGTGGCCGCGGCGGCGCCGGTTTCCCGACCGGCCTCAAATGGAGCTTCATGCCGCGCAACGCGCCGGGGCAGAAGTACATCGTCTGCAATTCCGACGAGGGCGAGCCCGGCACCTGTAAGGATCGGGACATCCTGCGCTACAACCCGCATCAGCTCATCGAGGGTATGGCCATCGCCGGTTACTGCATCGGCGCGACGGCGGGTTACAACTACATTCGCGGGGAGTTCTATGAACCCATCGATCGCTTCGAAGAGGCGCTGATCGAGGCCTACCAGGCGGGATTGCTCGGAAAAGACCTGCGCGGCTCGGGGATCGACTTCGATCTCTACACCCACCTCGGCGCCGGCGCCTACATCTGCGGCGAGGAGACCGCCCTGCTGGAGTCCATCGAGGGGAAGAAGGGCCAGCCGCGCTACAAGCCGCCGTTCCCGGCGCAGTCGGGCCTCTACGGCCGGCCGACGACCATCAACAACACCGAGTCGCTGGCCTCGGTGCCGGTGATCCTGGAGAAGGGCGGTCAGTGGTTCCTGGATCAGGGGCGGCCCAACAACGGCGGCCCCAAGCTCTTTTCCATGACAGGGCACGTGACACGGCCGGACAATTTCGAGGTGCCGCTAGGGACGCCGTTTCGGGACCTGCTGGACATGTCGGGCGGCGTCAGCGGCGGGCGCAAGCTCAAGGCGGTCATTCCGGGCGGTTCGTCGGTACCGGTGGTGCCGGGAGAGGTCATGCTCGAGACCGACATGGACTACGACTCCATCGCCAAGGCGGGCTCCATGCTCGGCTCCGGCGCGGTCATCGTCATCGCCGAGGGGACCTGCATGGTCAAGGTGCTCGCCAACCTGGCGCACTTCTATGCGCACGAGTCCTGTGGGCAGTGTACGCCCTGCCGAGAGGGTACGGGTTGGCTCTCGAGGGTGCTGCATCGCGTCCTGCACGGCGAAGGGCGCCCCTCCGACCTCGATTTGCTGGATAATGTCGCGGGCCGAATCGGCGGGCGAACCATTTGCGCCCTCGGTGACGCGGCCGCGATGCCGGTACAGAGCTTCCTGAAGCACTATCGGCACGAGTTCGAGTACCTGATCGAACACGGCAAACCGCTCGTAGAAGCGGCCTAGAACAAGTACAAGACAGGCAACAAGACGAGGACTGCCGCGAGCCCACGCAGGGCCGCGGATTCCCGGACAGCGCCGGCGATGCAGCCGGCGCCCTATGAACTACCGCCCACCGCGCCCGATCGGGTCGGGGTGTCGGCGCGCGAACAACTTGAGCCCGCCCGACGGGCGCGGGAGTGGAAGCGGAACACATGGCGGAGAAGATCAGCATCGAGATCGACGGTCGTACCTGTGAGGCGACCGCCGGCGAGATGATCATCGCGGTGGCGGATCGTGAGGGCATCGCGATCCCGCGCTTCTGTTATCACGAGAAGCTCTCCATCGCGGCCAATTGCCGGATGTGCCTGGTGGAGGCGGAGCAGGGCGGTCGTGCCTTCCCCAAGCCGGTTCCGGCCTGCGCCACGCCGGTGGCCGAGGGCATGAAGGTGCAGACCCGTTCACCGAAGGCCCTCGATGCCCAGCGCGGCACCATGGAGTTCCTGCTCATCAACCACCCGCTGGACTGTCCGATCTGTGACCAGGGTGGCGAGTGCGAGTTGCAGGACGTCTCCATGGGCTATGGCGACGACGTCTCGCGCTTCGCCGAGCGCAAACGCGTGGTCCAGGACGAGGACCTGGGGCCGCTCATCGCCACCGAGATGACCCGCTGTATCCACTGCACCCGTTGCGTTCGATTCGGCGCCGAGATCGCCGGGGTCCGCGAACTGGGTGCGACCGGGCGCGGCGAGGACATGCGCATCGGTACCTTCGTCGCGCACACCGTCGCACATGAGCTGTCCGGCAACGTCATCGACCTCTGCCCGGTCGGCGCCCTGACCTCGAAGCCCTATCGCTTCACGGCGCGCGCCTGGGAACTCACCTCTGCGGAGGGTATCGCTGCGCACGACGCCGTCGGTGCAAACCTGCACCTGCACCTGCGCGGCGGCCGCGTCATGCGCGTGCACCCGCGCGACAACGAAGCCGTCAACGAGACCTGGATCTCCGACCGCGATCGGTTCAGCTACCAGGGTCTGGACAGCGATACCAGGCTCACCCAGCCCATGCTCAAGCGTGATGGCGCCTGGGAGGTCGTCGACTGGCAAGAGGCACTGCACGCGGTCGCCGAGCGGCTGCGCATCGCCGACGCCGAGCAGATCGGCTGGCTCATGTCGCCGGGTGCGACCCTGGAGGAGACCTATCTCGCGCAACGCCTGCTGCGGGCGCTCGGCGGGCGCCATATCGACACGCGTCTGCGGCGACAGGACTTCCGCGGAGATGGTGCCGATCCGGCCGTCCCGTGGCTGGGGGTGCCGATCGCGGAGCTGGAACGACAGCGTGCCGTTCTGCTCGTCGGCAGTGATATCCGCCAGGAGCAGCCGCTGCTGGCGCATCGTATCCGCAAGGCTGCGCTGGACGGTGCCGCAGTCACCGTGGTCAATCCCTATGCGCTCGACCTGACCCATCGGGCGCGGCAGTTCGCCGCGCCACCCGGGTGCCTGACCCTTGAGCTCGCCGGCATCGCTCGCGCCCTCGGCGCGAGCGGCGACGGTGCCGCCCGAGAACTGATCGGCCAGGCTCAGCCGGGCGAGGTCCAGGAGGCCGTCGCCGCTGAACTGCGGGCGGCGGGCGAGGCACGACTCGGTCTGGTCCTGCTCGGGGCCCTCGCCGAGGCCGACCCGGACTACACCCTGATCAAGGAGCTTGCGTACCTGATCGCCGATGCCGCGGGTTGTCGCCTCGGCTTCCTGCCCCCGGCCGCCAACAGCGTCGGTGCCCTGCTCGCCGGAGCCGCGCCCCACCTCGGCCCCGGCGCCCAGGCGGTCGCCGAGTCCGGGCTGGACGCGATGGCCATGATCACGGAGCCGCGGGAGACCTACGTGCTCTGGGGTCTCTCTCCGGGAGCGGACCTCATCGACCCGGCACGCGCACATGCCGCCCTGGATGCGGCGAGCCATGTCATCGCCTGCTCCGCCTTCCTGACGCCGGACCTCGATGCGGTGGCCGATGTGCTGCTGCCGATCTCCGGCTTCGCCGAGACCTCGGGCACCTTCGTCAATGCGGAGGGCCGCTGGCAGCGCTTCCAGGGGGCGGTTGCGCCGCCGGGGGATGCACGGCCGGGCTGGAAGCTGCTGCGCGTGCTGGGCACCATGCTGGAACTGGACGGCTTCGAGTACGCCAGCGGTAAGCAGGTGCATGACGAACTCGCCGCGCTTTGTGCGGCGAACGACGGCGCCGGTCCGGTGCTCGACAACACCCGTCGCGGCGACTACAGCCTGCGGCAGTCGCCGCCGCCGGCCGATGGCCTGGTAAGGGTCGGGCATGTGCCGATCTATGCGCTGGATCAAACCACCCGGGCCGCCGATGCTCTGCAACGCACGCCGTTGGCGGTGGGCTTCGAACTCGGGCTGCATCCGGACGACGCGGCGCGGCTCGGCCTCGCCGAGGGCGATCTGGCGACGGTCTCCCAGGGCGCCGCCGTGGTCTCGGTGCCCGTGGTCATCGACGATGCTTTGGCGCAGGGCGCGGCACGCCTGCCCGCGGCGGTGCCCGGTGCAGAGTCGCTCGGTCCGGCCATCGGGCCGGTCGAGGTGAAGACATCCAATGAGGTGCGCTCGTCATGATGGACTTGTGGAACGCCCTGCCGCTGCCCCTGCAGAGCATTATTGCGACACTCGCCATCGTCTTGCCGCTGCTCGGTGTCGTGGCCTACTACACCTATGCCGAGCGCAAGGTCATCGGCTATATGCAGGTCCGGATCGGGCCGAATCGCGTCGGCTGGCGCGGGCTGCTGCAGCCCATCGCCGATGCGCTCAAGCTGATGGTCAAGGAGATCGTCGTCCCGAGCAAGGCCAACCGGGGCCTGTTCCTGCTCGCCCCGCTCATCTCCATCGCACCCGCGCTGGCGGCCTGGGCCGTGGTGCCCTTCGACGCGGGCCTGGTCCTGGCAGACATCAACGCCGGCCTGCTCTATGTGCTGGCGCTGACCTCGCTCGGCGTGTACGGCGTGATCATCGCCGGCTGGGCGTCCAATTCCAAGTACGCGCTGCTCGGCGCCATGCGTGCCGCGGCCCAGATCGTCGCCTACGAGATCGCCATGGGCTTCGCGCTGGTGGGCGTCCTGGTGGCGGCCGGTAGCCTGAACCTGAGCGCCATCGTCGAGGCGCAGTCCGGCAGTTTCCTGACCTGGTTCTGGCTGCCGCTGTTGCCGCTGTTCGGCGTCTACTACATCTCCGGGGTCGCGGAAACCAACCGCGCGCCCTTCGACGTGGCCGAGGGCGAGTCCGAGATCGTCGCCGGCTTCCATGTCGAATACTCCGGTATGGCCTTCGCGATCTTCTTCCTGGCGGAATACGCGAACATGGTCCTGATCGCCATGTTGACGACGCTGCTGTTCTTCGGCGGCTGGCTATCGCCCTTTCAGGGTATTCCGCTCCTCGACCAGGCAACCGCGTTCATCCCCGGCACCGTTTGGCTGTTGCTGAAGACCTTCTTCTTCATGTTCATGTTCCTGTGGTTGCGCGCGACCTTCCCGCGCTACCGCTACGACCAGATCATGCGGCTCGGCTGGAAGGTGTTCATCCCGATCACGATCGCCTGGATCCTGGTGGTCGCATTGGCAGTGCTCATCGATCTGCCGCCCTGGTGGAATTGATTGGTTGGAGCTGATTCATGCTGGACACCGCTCGAAAATACGTTGATAGCCTCCTGCTCACGGAGCTATTCCGGGGCATGGGTCTGACGGGTCGCTACCTGTTCAGGCGCAAATTCACCGTCCAGTACCCGGAAGAAAAGGCGCCCATTTCGCCGCGGTTCCGCGGTCTGCACGCGCTGCGCCGCTATCCGAACGGGGAGGAGCGCTGCATCGCCTGTAAGCTCTGTGAGGCGACCTGCCCGGCCTTGGCCATCACCATCGAGGCCGAGCCACGGGACGACGGCTCGCGCCGGACGACGCGCTACGATATCGACCTGTTCAAGTGCATCTACTGCGGCTTCTGTGAGGAGTCGTGCCCGGTGGACTCCATCGTCGAGACCGGGGTGTACGAGTACCACTTCGAGCATCGCGGCGAGAACATCATGACCAAGGACAAGTTGCTTGCCATCGGGGATACCTACGAGGCGAGCATTGCGCAGGCGAGGGCGGCCGACGCGCCTTACCGCTGACCCAGACCGCTCGCGGTCCAACGCCGTCGCGGTTGCCGATCGACGTCGGCACCAGGCGCGGCCGAACAACGAAAACATAGCGCGGCAGGCGCCCGCGGTCCGATCCCCAGGGCCCGGTCCTGCCCCGCAGTCGAGGAGTCATCGTCGTCCGCGCCGCCCGAGTGGCGTGCCGGACCCAGCATTGGAAATCCCATGGGCTTCGAGAAGTTCCTTTTCTACGTGTTCGCGGCGATAACCGTATTCGCCGCAGGGATGGTCGTGACCCGGCGCAATCCGGTCCACGCGGTTCTTTACCTGGTGCTGGCCTTCGTCGGCAGCGCGGCGCTCTGGCTGCTGATCGAGGCGGAATTCCTCGGCATCGTGCTCGTGCTGGTTTATGTCGGCGCGGTCATGGTGTTGTTCCTGTTCGTCGTGATGATGCTCGATATCGATATCGCCGCGATGCGCGCGAACTTCATTCGTCACCTCCCGCTCGGGCTGCTCATCGCGGCGCTCATGGTGTTCAACCTGCTTCTGATCCTCGGCCCCTGGAATTTCGGGCTCGACGCCGTCGCCAAGCCGGAGCCGCTACCCGCGGGCTACAGCAACACCAGCGTGCTCGGGATGGACCTCTACACGGTCTACGTCTACCAGTTCGAGATCGCGGCGGTCATTTTGCTGGTGGCCATCATCGCGGCCATACGGCTGACCCTGCGCCGCCGTCCGGACACCAAGTACCTGGACCCCGGCGTCCAGGTGAAGATCAAGAAGGGAGCCGACCGCATACGCGTCGTCTCCATGCCGGCGGAGACAACGCCACGGCCGGCGACGAACCCATCAGGCGCCGCAGGTGCCGACGAGGAGGCCGCATCATGATCGCCCTGTCCGACTACCTGCTGCTCGGCGGCGTTCTGTTCTCCATCGCGGTGGGCGGGATCTTCCTGAATCGCAAGAACGTCATCGTGCTGCTGATGTGCATCGAACTGATGCTGCTGTCGGTGAACATGAACTTCGTCGCCTTCTCGCACTTCCTGCAGGACGGGGCGGGGCAGATCTTCGTGTTCTTCATCCTGACCGTCGCAGCGGCGGAGGCGGCCATCGGGCTAGCGATCTTGGTGGTGCTGTTCCGCACGCGCGGCAGCATCAATGTGGATGACCTGGATATGCTGAAGGGCTGATGGCGATGAAGTCGATTTATCTGCTGATCGTTCTCGCGCCCTTGTTGGGCGCCATCGTTGCGGGCTTCTTCGGTGGGCGCATCGGTCGCACCTGGTCGCACCGTGCGACCATCGCCGGCGTCGGAGTCTCCGCCGCCCTGTCGCTGTGGGTGTTGTACCGCTTCATCTGGCAGGACGAGCCGGCCTTCAACGGCGCCGTCTACACCTGGATGGTGGCCGACGGCATGCACTTCGAGGTCGGTTTCCTGGTGGACCGGCTCACGGCGCTGATGATGGCGACCGTCACCTTCGTCTCGCTCATGGTGCACGTCTACACCATCGGCTACATGGCCGATGACGAGCACAATTGGCCGGAGGGGGCGCTGACCGGGCGAAACAGCTACCAGCGGTTCTTCAGCTACATCTCGCTGTTCACGTTCTCGATGTTGATGCTGGTGATGTCGAACAACTTCATGCAGTTGTTCTTCGGCTGGGAGGCGGTGGGCCTGGTGTCCTATCTGCTGATCGGCTTCTGGTCGGTACGGGAAACGGCCATCTTCGCCAACCTGAAGGCCTTCCTGGTCAACCGGGTCGGTGACTTCGGCTTCCTACTGGGCATCGCGGCCATCGGCATGTACTTCGGTTCCATGGACTACGCGGAGGTGTTCGCGAAGGCGCCGGAGCTGGCCGACACCCAGATCGCCGTGTTCGGCGGTGTGTCGCTGATGACGCTGGTCTGCATCCTGCTGTTCATCGGCGCCATGGGCAAATCCGCGCAGGTCCCCCTGCACGTGTGGCTGCCGGATAGCATGGAGGGCCCGACGCCCATCTCCGCGCTGATCCATGCCGCGACCATGGTTACGGCGGGTGTGTTCATGGTGGCGCGGATGTCGCCGCTGTTCGAGCTCTCGGCCACGGCGCTGTCCTTCGTGCTCCTGGTGGGCGCCGTGACGGCCTTCTTCATGGGGCTCATCGGTCTGGTGCAGAACGACATCAAGCGCGTGGTGGCCTATTCCACGCTGTCGCAGCTCGGCTACATGGTGGCTGCACTCGGTGCATCGGCCTACGCGGCGGGCATCTTCCACCTGATGACCCATGCCTTCTTCAAGGCGCTGCTGTTCCTTGCCGCAGGCTCCGTGATCATCGCCATGCATCACGATCAGGACATACGGAACATGGGTGGGCTGCGCAGGTACATGCCAATCACCTGGCTGACGGCTCTGATCGGCTCACTGGCGCTGATCGCCTTCCCGGGTTTCTCCGGCTTCTTTTCCAAGGACGCGATCATCGAGGCGGTGGGCGACGCCCATGTGTTCGGCGCAGGCATCGCCTGGGTGCTGCTGACCGTCGGCGCCTTCGTCACCGCGCTGTACAGCTTCCGCATGTATTACCTGGTGTTCCACGGTAAGCCGCGGATGGACGAGCACACCCGCTCGCATCTGCACGAGACGCCCTGGGTGGTGACCGTCCCGCTGATCGCGCTGGCCGTGCCCTCCGTGGCCCTGGGTTGGTACACCGTCGAGCCCCTGCTGGTGAACGGCTGGCTGGGGGAGGCGATCTATGTGCTGCCCGAGCATGACTCGCTGCACCACCTCGCCGAGCACTGGCACGGCCAGGTGGCCTTCATCCAGCATGGCATGACGGCGCTGCCCTTCTGGTTGTCCATGGGCGGATTGGTGCTCGCCACCGTCGTCTGGTGGGTGCTGCACAGGCGCAATCCCGCCATCGACGATCAACTCCAGCAGAAGGGCGGTATCGTCACCAAGGTGCTGCAGGACAAGTATGGCTTCGACGACTTCAACCAGAAGGTCTTCGCCGGCGGCGGTCAGGGCCTGGGTCGCTTCCTGTGGAGCGCCGGCGACCGGACGCTCATCGATGGCGCCATCGTCAACGGTTCGGCGCGGGCCGTCGGCCAGCTGGCCGGCGTGATGCGGCACCTGCAAACAGGCTTCCTGTACCACTATGCGATCGCGATGATCATCGGGCTGGTGGTGCTCCTGACGCTGTTCGTCGCGCTGTAACCGGTCGAGGAGACACCTAAGACATGCTGCCCCAGTTCCCCTGGCTGAGCCTGGTCATCTGGCTGCCCATAATCGGCGGCTTCGCCGTCATTGCGAACGGCGACAAGGCCGCCGAATTCACCAAACGCCTCGCGCTGGTCGTCGCCGTGCTCGCATTCGTCGTGAGCCTGCCGTTGTGGTTCCTGTTCGACTCGAGCACGGCGGACATGCAGTTCGTCGAGCGGGCGAGCTGGATTCCGGCCATCAAGGTGGAGTACTTCCTCGGCGTCGATGGCATCTCGATGCCGTTGATCCTGCTGACGACCTTCATCACCATTTTCGTGATCATCGCCGGCTGGGAGGTGATCACCTACCGGCCTTCCTACTACATGGGCGCCTTCCTGATCATGGAGGGCATCATGGTCGGCGTCTTCTCGGCGCTGGATGCCATCCTGTTCTACTTCTTCTGGGAGGCGATGCTGATCCCGATGTTCATCATCATCGGGGTCTGGGGTGGGCCGAATCGGGTCTACGCGACCATCAAGTTCTTCCTCTACACCTTCTTCGGCTCGGTGTTCATGTTGATCGCGCTGATCTACATGTTCTTCCAGGCCGACAGCTTCAGCATCCTGGACTTCCACGGGCTGCAGCTGGGCATGTCGGCGCAGGTGCTGATCTTCATCGCCTTCCTGCTCGCCTTCGCGGTCAAGGTGCCCATGTTTCCGGTGCATACCTGGCTTCCGGACGCGCACGTGGAGGCGCCCACCGGCGGTTCGGTCATCCTGGCGGCCATCATGCTGAAGATCGGCGGCTATGGCTTCCTGCGCTTCAGCCTGCCCATCACGCCCGACGCGAGCGCGGAGCTGGACTGGCTGATCATTACCCTGTCGCTGATCGCGGTGATCTACATCGGCCTGGTGGCGCTGGTGCAGCAGGACATGAAGAAGCTCATCGCCTATTCGTCCATCGCCCACATGGGCTTCGTGACCCTCGGGTTCTTCGTGGTCTTCGCCATCGTGCGGCATACGGGCAGTGCCGAAGGGGCGGTGATGGGCATCGAGGGCGGCATGGTTCAGATGATCTCGCACGGGTTCATCTCCGGGGCGCTGTTCCTCTGCGTCGGCGTGCTCTACGACCGCATGCACTCCCGCCAGATCGCCGACTACGGTGGTGTGATCAACACCATGCCCTGGTTCGGTGCCTTCGTCGTCTTCTTCGCGATGGCCAATGCGGGCCTGCCGGGCACCTCCGGCTTCGTCGGCGAGTTCATGGTGGTGCTCGCGGCCTTCCGTGCGGACTTCTGGTACGCATTGCTGGCGGCGACGACCCTGATCCTGGCGGCGGCCTTCACGCTGTGGATGGTCAAGCGGGTCATCTTCGGCCCGGTGGGCAATGATCAGGTGGCGGCCCTCAAGGACCTCGACCGGCGCGAGACCCTGAACCTCGGCGTGCTGGCCGCGGCGACCCTGGCCATCGGTCTTTGGCCGAAACCGCTGGTGGACGTGATGGCGCCGTCCATCGAGCACCTGGTGCAACAGGTGCAGGTGAGCAAGCTGCCGCCGCTGGCGGACGGTTCCGCCACCGTCACCCAGGTCGCCTTACCGACGGCCGCGGCCGCCGAATGACGCATCGGATCACTGGAATCGGCGCATGAGTTTTCAAACAATCGATCTGTTCACGCTCCTGCCGGAGTTGGTCATCCTCATCACCGCCTGTACGGTGCTGGTGGCTGACCTCTACCTCCCCGCGGACAGGAAGGACCTCAACCAGCTGATCAGCTTCGTCGGCCTGGTGCTCGCCATCGGCGCGGTCGGCCTGGTGGGTAGCAGCTATGGTGCCGAGTCGACCCTGGCCTTCGGCTCGGCCTTCGTCCGCGACCCCATGAGCGATCTACTCAAGGTCGTGGTGCTGGTGGTGACGCTACTCGCCTTCGCCTACTCGGCGCGTTACCTCCGCGATCGCGATATGTGGGTAGGCGAGTTCCACGTGCTGGTGCTGTTCTCGCTGCTCGGCATCCTGATCATGATCTCGGCGAACGGTTTCCTGTCGCTCTATCTGGGCCTGGAACTGCTCGCGCTCTGCCTGTATGCACTGGTCGCCTTCAATCGGGACTCCTCCAGCGGCGCCGAGGCGGCGATGAAGTACTTCGTGCTCGGCGCGCTGGGGTCCGGCATGCTGCTGTACGGCATCTCCATGCTCTACGGCGCCACCGGGCACTTGGACTTCCCGGCCATCGCCGAGGCCATCGGTGCCGAGGCGTCGGACGATCGCATCCTGATCTTCGGGCTGGTGTTCGTCATCATCGGCATCGGGTTCAAGTTCGGCGCCGTGCCATTCCACATGTGGATACCGGATGTCTACCAGGGCGCACCGGCGCCGGTGGCGCTGTTCCTCTCCAGCGCCCCCAAGGTCGCGGCATTCGCCATGGCGGCGCGTGTCCTGCTCGATGCACTCCCGGCGCTGGCACAGCAGTCGTCCGAGATCCTGATCATCCTGTCGGTGCTGTCCATGACCATCGGCAACGTCGTCGCCATCGCCCAGAGCAACATCAAGCGGATGCTCGGCTACTCGACCATCTCGCACGTCGGCTTCATCTTCCTCGGGCTCCTGGCGGGGACCCAGGGCGGCTACGCGGCGGCCATGTTCTATGCGGTCGTCTATGCGCTGATGGCCGCGGGCGCCTTTGGTGTGCTCGTGATGATGTCGCACAAGGGCTTCGAGGCCGAGCAATTGGAGGACCTCAAGGGGCTCAGTGACCGCGACCCCTGGCTTGCGGCGATGATGACTCTGGTGATGTTCTCCATGGCCGGCGTCCCGCCGCTGGTCGGGTTCATGGCCAAGCTGCTGGTGCTGGAGGCCGTGATCGATGTGGGTATGGTGTGGCTGGCCTTGATCGCGGTCGCGCTCTCCATTGTCGGCGCCTTCTACTACCTGCGCGTCGTCAAGATGATCTACTTCGACAAGCCGGTCCTGGAGGCGCCCATCGATGGCAGTCGCGACGCCCGCATCGCGGTGAGTTTGAACGGCCTCTCGATGTTGGCGTTGGGCATGTTCCCGGCGGCGCTGCTCGGGCTCTGTGAAAGGGCCTTTTTCGGCTGATGACCCTGATCGAGTCGCACCCGTAGCAGGAGGTCGCCGCAGGCATGAACCCGCACCGTTCCTTCGGCGAATCAGGCAGGCGTGAGGCCATCGCCTTCTGGTCGTTGCGGACGGCCGTGGTGCTGGTGGTGGCCACCGTGCTCCTGTATGGCGTCGCCCTGGCGCCGGGTGCGCCGTACCATATCCGGGAGCTCTTCGGCGCCTCGCCGAGCCTACCGCAGGCGTTCCTGTTCGCGGTGCTCGTTCTTCTGGCCCTGGCGCCGCCGGCCCTTCTCGGGCTGCAGCTGGTGCGCGACCCGAGCCCCTGGGCCTGGCTGTATCCAATCGGCATCCTGCTGCATGCCGTCCTGGTGTTCCTGCTGTTCCGGTTCGCCACGCCCATCGCGAGCGTGCACGATCTGGTCGGCCTGCCGGTCTGGGGGATGGCGCCCGAGCTGGAGCGGCTGGTGCGGTTCATCGGTGTCTTCATGGCTGTGTCGGTGCCCGTGTCCGGCGGTACCGCACTCTTGTACGCCATTACGCGCTCGTTCGAGCCGCAGCGTTTCCTTTGGTGGCTGCTGTTCGCGGTGCTCTTTCTCGCGTTTGGTTACTGGGTGGTCGTGGGCATGGCGGCGACCGAGAACGTCACCGAGTTGCTGCGTACAGACGCGTATCCGTTGGCCTGGATCGGCCTGAGTTTTTGGATGCTGCTCCTGGCCTTCGCGGCGTCGATGATCGCCGAGCGGCTTTCCGGGGTCTTCACGGGTACCCTGGCCGTGTCCTTCGGTGTCATTCTGCTGCTGCCGTTGAGTTTCGGCGTGCTCTTTCTGGCGCTGGAGCCGCGCGTTCTTGGGCCGGAGTCGAACCTGTCCGCGCTGGGCTTTCTGCTCAGCGTTACCCGCACGGCCTATCTTGAATCCAGCGGTCTGGCGCTGTTCGGCCGATACGCACTGGCCTACGGGGCGGTGCTGTTGCTGCTGGTGTTCGCGGTCTACCCCGTCTGGATCGGCTACGCAACGCGGCGATTCGCACGCAGAGCAATCGATTCCGCCACCGACTCTGCTGTCGGGTAGGATGCAGGCCTGACGGCCATGGTCGGCTGGGCAAAGACGATTCCTGGCCGCCGGGCGTTTCACCCGATCTTCCTCTGGTATCCACCGCCGCACTCGGCGTGACCGCAGCCGCATGCCGACCACACCCGTGCCGCCGTCGGCCTCGACCGAAAGCATGCCTCGCTGGTGGCTGCTCTTTCTCGTCTATCTGCTGTTCGTTGTCTACGGCAGCCTGGTCCCGCTCGAGTGGCGACCTGTGCCTTGGGACGCGGCCGTCGCGCGCTTCTCCAACATCGACTTCCTGGATCTCGACGCGGGCTCCCGTGCGGACTGGGTCGCCAACATCGTGCTCTATGTGCCGCTGGCCTTCCTCGGATGCGCCACCCTGCTAGGGCTGCGTATTCGGACCCATTGGGCCGTCCTCGGTGCTGTCCTGGTCTTTGCCCTTTGCCTGGGTATCGCCGTCGCGGTCGAGTTCACGCAGATCTTCTTCGCGCCGCGGACGGTGTCGTTGAATGACCTCCTGGCGGAAGGCATCGGTTCCGCCATCGGGGTACTCGTCTGGTTGCTCGGGCGCTGGCGTGTCGTGGAACTCGGCCGGGCCTTCGCTCAGGGTGGACGGGCGTCCATGGTTGCGGCGTTGATACTGTTTTTCGCCGGTTACCTGCTCTTGTCGCTCTTTCCCTACGACTTCGTCGTGTCCGGCGCGGAACTGCAGGCGCAACTGGCAAATGTCTCGAATGCCTGGTTGGCCGGCGGCTGTGCGAGCTGGCTTCGCTGTGCGGCCTTCTGGCTGGCGGAGGTGCTGGTCATCGCACCGCTCGGCCTGCTGCTGGCGCTGCTCTATCCCCGTTGGCCGCTGTGGCAGCTCTTGTTGATGGGTCTGTCGGTCGGCCTGATCCTGGAGCCGCTGCAACTGCTCCTGGTGTCCGGCAAGAGCCAGGGGCTGTCCGTGCTGCTGCGAGGCGGTGGCGTTCTGCTCGGCGGCGCTACGGCGCGGCTGTTGATGACGCGCTTGCCCGTGCAGTTGCTCGCCGATCTTGTCTGGCGTGCGGTGCCCTGGCTGCTGTTGCCCTACCTCGCAGGCCTGACCGTCCTATCGGGGTGGTGGTCCTGGCCTTGGCGGGAGCTGGGGGCGGCCTTGTCGAGGCTCGGCGAACTGGGCTGGATTCCCTTCTACTACCATTATTGGACGTCCGAACCGGTGGCTATGATGAGCCTGCTGTCGCAGCTCGCCCTATACGTGCCGGTGGGTATTGCCTTCTGGGCGCGGGCGCTCGCATTGCCCCATCGTCGTACCGGGGCGATGCTGGTGATCGGGGCGGCGCTGCTGCTGGCGTTGGTGATCGAGTGCGGAAAGCTCTTCGCCCCCGGCGCGCGACCGGACCCGACCAATCTGCTCATCGCTCCGGTGGGTGCCTGGTTCGCCTTCGCTGCGGCCCTGTGGTTCTCTCGGGCATTGCGTCAGGCGGCCGCCGAGACCTGGGTGCCCGGGCCTGCGGTCCAATCGCCGCTTGCCGGGTTCGGCCGAGGGTTGCGTCCTCGGCTGGAACAGCAGCCCCAAGCGCCGCTTGAGCGCGTTCCTGAGCACCTAGGGCTTGCTGGTCCAATGCGCGGTCCAGCTCCGGAACCGGCCCCGGATCCCTTGCGGCGGCCACAGCGAGTGCGAGCGACGGCGCAGGAGTTTGGAACAAGGATCGAAACGCGCGCGATACCGGGCCACCCCTCGAATCCACCGCCGCCGCTGGCGCACGCCGACGAAAGTGCACCGAGACCAGCGCGCGGACGCCGATATCGGTTGGATCAGCCGGAGGACGCCCCCCTACCGGAGCCGACGCCGCTCGGCTACCTGTATGCGCTGGGCGCCGGTGGCCTCGCGTTGACGGGGCTGGTGCTGTATCCGGTGTGGCAGGTCTGGCTCGGGTTGTCCCTCGCCGCGTTCGCCGTCGTGCTGTGGCGCTGGCCCTGGCTCTGGCTTCTGTTGGTGCCGGTCGCCTTGCCGGTGCTGGATCTGACCCCCTGGAGCGGTCGAGTGCTGCTCAGCGCCTTCGATCTGTTCATGCTGACCGGTCTCGCGGTGGTCGGGCTGCGTTTGTCGGGGATCAGGCCGGCGCGGCTGCCGAACGCCTGGGTGGCCGCGGGGCTTGTGCTGCTGGCGCTGAGCTGGGTGCTCTCCACGGCGCTCGGCCTTGCGCCGTCCGCCGGCGGTGAGCAGCCGCTGGCCTCGTCCCATCCCATTCTCGCGCCCTGGCACGAGGGCAAGGGGCTGCTGTGGGCCCTGTTGGCGGTGCCGCTGTTGCGGCGCTTCCGTCGTCGACTGGGGTCTAGCGCGGCGGCGCGGTTGGTGCTGGCCGGGGCTGTTGTCGGCCTGATGGCCAGCGCGGTCGCAGTGCTCTGGGAGCGGCTGCTCCGAATCGGGCTTTTCGACCTGAGCAACCAGTTCCGGACCACTGGTCCGTTCGCGAGCATGCACGACGGTGGCGGCTACATCGGCGCCTATCTCGCCTTTGCGCTGCCACTGCTGCTCGGCTGGAAGTTGTCCGCCAAACGGTTGTGGGCCAAGGCGCTCGGTGCGGCACTCGCGGCACTGACGGGCTATGTGCTGGTCGTCACCTTCGCCCGAGGGGCATATCTGGGGGCCGGCGTGGGTGTGGCAGTGCTCGTGGGTGGTCTGATGGTCAGTGGACTGCTGCGGCGATGGTGGCATTGGCTCTTGGCCATCGCGCTGCCGGTGCTGGCTGGCCTGGCGTTGTTGCCCTTGATCGTCGGCGGATTCGCGGAAGACCGCTTGGCGCAGATCGATGTCGACCTGGAATCGCGCCTGGGGCACTGGGAGCGGGCCGTTGCTCTGCCCGGGGGCGAAGTCGGAGCGATCCTGTTCGGCGCCGGTTTCGGCCGCTATCCGACGCTGGCGCTGTTCGCGAGCAACTCAGCGACGCGACCAGGGACCTTCGAGGTGTTGGATGAGGGCGGTAACGCCTATCTGCGCCTCGGCCAAGGACAGCCGGTCTATTTGGATCAACCCGTCTCGGTGCAACCCGGGACCCCCTATCGGCTGTCCGCGCGGGTGCGCGGCGCATCCTCGGATGCGAAGGTCGTGCTGTTCCTCTGTGACAAAGCGCTGCTGTATTCCTTCCAGTGTGTGAGCGCCGGATTGTCGCCGAGCGCACCCGATGTCTGGCAGCCGATGGACGTGCAGCTGGCCACCGGCGACTGGGGCAGTGGCTGGATCGGCGGGCAGGTCAAGCTGTCGATCCATAACGCGGGCCAGGGGACCGTCGACGTGGACGATCTGAGCCTCCGAAGCGCCGATGGACGCGAGCTGGTGGACAACGGCGGCTTCGAGTCGGGGGCGGCGCGCTGGCTCTTCGTCACAGATCAGGCGCAGGCCTGGCACATCGATCAGCTGCTGGTCGAGACCTATGTGGCGCAGGGTCTGCTCGGGCTGGTGGCGCTCGCCTGCTTGCTCGTCGCGGCGGTGTTGGTGCTGTGGCCGGGGATCAGGGCAGGGCGGGTGGAGGCCGTGGCCTTCGCGGCGGCCCTGGTCGGGCTCTTCAGCGCCGGCATGGTCGGCAGCGTCGTCGATGCCCCGCGCACCGGGATGCTGTTTTATCTGGGGTTGTTCAGCGCGGTGCTGTTGGTGCGCGGGCCCGATCCCAAGCGGCGGCGCTCAGAGCGGCGCTGGACAAGGCGAGAGGGGGCTGGAGAGGGTGTTGGGTGTCAGGGCACGGCGGGCCGAGCGGCTAGTCGGGCTGAAGGTTGATGTGCCCCGCTCATGCCGCACGGAAAAGTGCCCGTTCCAGGGCTTCAGGAATGCTCAACGGGTAGAAGCGCTCCTTTGCATAAGCGTAATCCTTGCCGCTTTCGTCTACGACTCGGAAGTACCCGAGCGAGTCTGCGCCTTCATCAACCAGAATCTCGTAGATCTTTCCGACTTCGAGTGAGGCTGGATATCCGTCATTATTGATGCAGACAGCGAACGACGAACCTTCTGTGTGGGGTGTGTTCATGCTAGTCGAGATGCTTCCAACGATCTCGAAGTCCATGGAAAGTCAGGTGTTTCGTTCGTTGTGGCCCAACGCTAGCCCCAGGCGACGCCCAAAGTGGCGCTTGCGTAGCGAGCGGCACTTCTGGCGTCGGCTGCAGGCTCTTTTGGTACGGCCGGCATGGGCGTGAACTGATGGGGTGATAGTCTCCTGTAGGAGTCTAAGGTTGCCGGGATGCCTGCTCTCTACTCTACCCTTCCCCTGCAGGGTGTTGTGGGAGCCGGGTGAGAAAAGCCCCCGGCGACCCGATTTTTCTCATATTGTTGAGCAATTGCTTGGATCAATTGAGCCTGGCCCGAATGGCACTAGCTTAAACGGCGCCCGCATCGCAAGTCCCTGAAAATATTGGAGTTGGCTGGCAGGGGTGGTACGGTGAACGGTGACCAAACCACACCGATCACCCCTGG
>JANQFX010000015.1 GCA_028277725.1 Thiohalocapsa sp. | reverse complement strand
CGAATTCATGAACGAACTGATTGTATTCGAGGAGCAAACCAAAATGCCCTATGTCACGAGTATCGAGCGGTTCGGGCACGAAAAAGGCCGTGAAGAAGGACTCCAGGAAGGTGAAGCAAAGATCCTCCTGCATCTCCTGACCCTCAAATTCGGCCTCCCCAGCGAAGCCGTGCGCACGCGCGTGCAAGCGGCCGATCCGGAGACCCTGCTGCGCTGGTCGGCGCGGGTGCTGACGGCGACGGCGTTGGAGGACGTGTGGGAAGAAGACAGCGCATGAACACCGAGGTCAGGTTGGGGCGATGTCGTTTTTCAAGACCCCGGAGCCGATCCCGAAACCCGCTGCTGCAGACGCCCCTCATCGAGGCCCGCCGGCAGCGGCCAGGAGAGTCGCGCCGCCTGCGCACGCTTCAAGCAGTCTGACACCGTCGATTTGCCGATTCCGAGCGTCTTCGACACCGCCCGTAACGACAACTGCGCGCCCCAGCTCAGGCGCAGGATTTCATGGATCTTTCGCATGGATAACCGTTCTCGTGGCATGAGTCTTCCTCGTTGCATCAGCAAAAAGGAAGGCAGCTTACTTGGGTTATCCCGCAGCGCGATCCGTGTGCGAACAACTGTCCGAATTCATCGGAACGCTGTCCGGATTCGACCGGAATCAGTGTCCGCTTTCACCTCGGAACGCTGTCCGGTTTGACCTCGGATTGGTGTCCGGTTTGGATCGGAATGGGTGTCCGGATTCGGTCGGAATACTCAGTCAACGTCAGCCGCGATCCGCTCACCGTCGCTGCCACCGCGTCGAACAGCACCGCCAGGCGACGGCGGTGGATACCGACAAGCAGCGGGCCGACACAGCGGTGTAGAATCGTCAGGGCATGCATGGGGGGTCCTCCGCAGGTTTGGTCGCCCTTTGTGGACCACCAAACCCCATGCATGTTCAATTCTCTATTAGAACTCTAATCTAAGCATCTGTACAAGATAACTTTTTAGTGGGGATGCCTCAGGCTTTGACCCCTTTATTCCTATTCCGCACGGTGATGCTGGAATGCAAGACCCAGCGACTCTCAAGCCTTCGAGCGGCGAGCCGCGCTGCATCCCGCTCAATCTGATCTTCGACTACCCGGTGCACTGGTCGCGCTACAAGGTCCTGCGCGACCTGATCCAGAACTTCTACGACAGCATCCCACGACATGCATGGACCGAGCGGTTCAGCCACCGGATCGAGCATGGGCGCCTTACCCTGGTCTCCAAGGGCGTGGACTTCAGCTACGACTGGCTGGTCCCGATCGGCGCCTCGACCAAGCGCGATGGCGACGGCGACTACGCCGGCTACTTCGGCGAAGGCTTCAAGATTGCCGCACTCTGCGCCCTGCGCGACTTCGGCTGGACCATAGAGGTGCGTTCCCGCGACTGGCACCTGGGCGTCGTCACCGACACGCTTGACGTGGATGGACGCCGCCTGAAGACCCTGGCCTACAAGGTCCGGACCGGCCTGAGACAGGCCGCCGATACCGAGCTGACCATCACGCCATTCCACGATACGGACACCTTGGAGACCGCGCTGCTCAGCTTCTTCTATCCCGACAACCCGCTGCTCGGGGAGGTCATCTGGAGCTCACCGACTGCCGCTGTGTACCACCGCTCGCGGCAGCCCAAGCCGCCCGACTATCCAGCGACCTACGACGACCGCGGCCCCGGCATCGTCTTCGCCGGCCTCCAGGCCCTCGGCTCCTTCGCCCATCCACTGGTCGTCTGCCTGCACGACCATCGAGGCAACGATCGCGAGCGCAACAATCTATATCGCATGGACGTCGTCAAAATGATTGGCAAGGTCGCCGCGCGCCTGCCGCCGGATGCGGCCGACGCGGTCCTGCGCATCTTCGCGGGGCGCTGGTACGAACGACCGCGCAAACGCTACGACTTCGACTCCTGGTACCCAATCATCGACAAGCTGGTGCACCGACTCGCCACCTCCCCGGAGCAAACCGAAGGTTTTCGCCACGACAACCCGCACCTGCTGGTCGCCGTCCAGGTCAAGCGCAGCGACCTGCCGCGCTACAACCGACGCCGTCAAGCGCTGGCCTGGATCAGGGGCAGCGGGCGGCGTTACCGCCTAGTCCAAGAGGCGTTCCGGGCACTCGGCTATCCGGACCTTGAAGACGCCTGCGCCGTGGCCAACGGCTTCACCATCACCCGCGATCCCGACCCGGGCGAGACCCGACGCATCGCCGTCCTAGAATCCGTCGCCAAGACCCTGTTTCCCGACTTGCTGGAGCAGATCGAGCTGCCGCCATGCCAGGTCATTGCAAACCCCAGCGCCGCCTGGAAGGGGATGACCACCTGTATCCGCACCGATGCTACCGCCCGATGGCGCGGTCTGCACGTGCGCTACCGGCTTCCGTACGTGGCGCTGAAATCGACCCTGCTCCACCAAGACGACTTCGGCGACGCCGTCAGCACCTACCTGCACGAGTTGGGGCACATGTTCGGCGGCGACAGCTCCGCAGCGTTCAGCCATGTCCTGTCTGAGATGTTATCGGCCACTGTCCGCCATGCGGTGCAGATCGGGGACTGGCAGCGCGACTGGGCCAGCGTCGGCCAACGCGCTGATCTGAAGCCCTAATGAGCCGGGTGTTCGCCGCCCAGCCACCGCCTTGTACAAGAGATCGGCCTGGTCGGCGAGTGCCATCCGAACCGTGCGGTGCGCGGCTTCGTCCTTTTTACCCAAGCGGCCGACGACCCCGCCACGGAGCCCTGGCACAGCCTCATGGCGCGTGATGCCGACGCCCCACTGCGGCGGGCCTATCTGCCCGATGTACTGCGCCGCCTAGCCCAAGAGGCGCCGGACCACCCCCTGCTGGGCGTCTTTCTGCCCTACCTAGAGGACGACCTTGAGCGCTTGCGCCAGTGCGCCCCGGCCGTCTACAGTCAGCTACGCACCGCAGCCATCCCTACCCGGGCCCGGCACTACTGTCTGGACGTCTTTCAATCCTGGCTGATGGCGCGCTTCAAGGCCCTGAGCCTAGAGTAGATCCTGAAGATGTTAGGTGAGCTGATCCCCTTGGAAGAGACCCGAGCCTACAAGGAATTGGTGGCGATAAGGTGAAGCGAAAGGCCGTCAGGAAGGATGCGGCTTCGGAATAATGTAAATCAGAAAGCGCCATGTCACGCAGACGACACAATCCTTTCAAGCAGTGCGTCCAGCATTGAACACATCATTTCGAGGCCGAACCTGTGACACCGGACACGCGGCCCGAACACGACATGAGCCTCATGGCGCGCGATGACGGGCAATGACAGATCGACAAACCGACGCCGCTGAGCCAGCGCGGGCTCTGCTCGACCCCAAGAACGACTACGTATTCAAGCGCCTGTTCGTGCGTGCGCCGCGCCTCCTGGTCGCGTTGATCAATGCGGTGCGGCACGCCGAGGCGCCGATCCGTGCCGTTCACATCCGCAACAGCGGCATCGATGGTGAGGAGCGCGGTGACAAGGCGGTGGTGCTCGACATCCTCGCCGCCGATGAGCGCGGCCGTCTCTACAACGTCGAGATGCAGATTCGCCAACTGCCCGCCTGGAGCGCGCGTAGCCTCTACTACCTGGCAAAGCTATTGAGCCAGGAGCTCAAGGCCGGTCAGGACTACAGCGAAGCGAAACCGGTGATCGCGATCCACCTGATCGACTTCGAGCTCTTCGATGCGGACGAGGCGCAACGCGCTCAGGCGCACTGGCACCTCGAG
The DNA here is from genome assembly GCA_028277725.1 of Thiohalocapsa sp. Classification (GTDB taxonomy): domain Bacteria; phylum Pseudomonadota; class Gammaproteobacteria; order Chromatiales; family Chromatiaceae; genus Thiohalocapsa. The sequence continues at coordinate 1,550 of JANQFX010000015.1, read as the reverse complement.
TTTCGCGATCGCCGCCAGCCGGCGGTCCGCTTGGGCGATCAGCTACAATTACACCTTATCGAGTTGCCCAAGGCCGACCGGCTAGGCCTGCCAGCCCGCCAAGAGGCTGATCTGGCCGCCTGGGTCAGCTTCCTGAAGCACTGGCACGAGGAGGATCGCATGAGCAGGTTGAATTATCCCGCTGTTGAAGATGCTCTGAACGAGCTCAAGCGCATCAGCGCCGATGAAGAAGAGCGCTACCGAGCATTCGCGCGGGAGCGTGCCCTCAGTGACGCCGTCACCGACCGCAATGCAGCGCGGCGCGAGGGGTTAGAAGAAGGCAAGCTGGAAGGCAAGCTGGAAGGCAAGCTGGAAGGCAAGCTGGAAGGCGAAGCCGCCGTTCTGGAGCGGCTCCTGACCAGACGTTTCGGCCCGCTGGAGGAGGCTACGCGCAGCCGTATCCGCGGCGCAGGCCTGGAGCAGCTGGAACGCTGGACGGATCGTATCCTCGACGCGCCGAGCTTGACCGCCGTCTTTGAGGAGCACTGAGCCGTGCTGACCTCGAAACCTGCAGAGCGGCAGAGACCGGGACTTAACGATGAAATCCGCGCAGCAACGTTCGCTGCCTTGCCCTCTAGGAGAGGGTTGGGGTGAGTGAACAATCAGGGGCGAGGCGACATTATCATGGCCTGGGGTGGCTCGGCTCGCCCCATGATCGTTAGGAGCCATGCCGGCCGCGGTCGCTTGGCAAGACCGGCTCTCGCCGCCGACCTCCTATGGAACGCCAAGGACCCCGGATGGTGGCCCGAACGGATAGAAGCGAGGGCGAAGGTTGATTCGCAGCAACAATTAACCTGACCGTATGCCGTAACAGGCTGATTAACTTGCTGGTTGAAGTCCAGCCGATGGAGTTGCTCGTACACCATCGTAGTGCCCCGGAGCGGCGTCTGGGTAACCAGGGGTCGTGAATTTCGAGGGTGCAAGACCGCAGGCCGCAGCGCAAGCGAACCTAGAGGTAGCCTCGTCACTTAGCTGAAGATGCCGACCCTGTGGTCAGAAGGGGAGGCCGCCGCCGATGGGAAGAGACAACGAGAGCGTCCCATCGAATCTTCTGGGGTAGCAGGGGTGGCATGTGGTGGAAGTCAATCAGCCCCAGTGCGGGAGACCCGTGATGGTGGCCGCCCAGAACGGCCAACTGCAGCGTATAAGGCGAGTCCGAAGTCGATGCGGGCCATCACGGGAGTCGGAGGGGTCCATAAGACCGCTTGAGGGCGTGGGACAACATAACCCAGCCCGAGGAAAGGGACCCTACTTTGTGCACGCAACCAATGCGCGGAGGATCAGGAGATTGCGACCATGTCGCTAACCACTCCGGAAACGATCAGGACGCTGCAGCGGAAGCTCTATGTCAAGGCCAAGCAGTGGCGGCACTGCGTGAGGAACTAGAGCAGAAGACGTATCGCGCGGATGGCGTATACTCTACTCATTCAAGATCTGAGATTTCTCTATAATTTGAAACTTCAGCGATAGGAGGCTGCGAAGCGACTGTTTTTCACTTGATTGACTGGCAT